>NZ_CP151997.1:2032770-2710361 GCF_038595005.1 Chryseomicrobium sp. FSL W7-1435 | reverse complement strand
TTGAACATTGAAAACTGAACATGCAAGACGTCAAGATAGAGCGTCACCGCCCCGACCCCCGTTGGGTGTGCGTGACGCAAACACGAACCAAGTCACTTCCTATAAACGGATGGGATGGACGTTCAAAAATGGACATCATTATCCAAGATGTAGAAGACACTGCCCAGGAATTTTGTGATAAGTCGGGCCGCTCATAAATGCTTTTGCATTTCTGAGTGGTTTGACTTATCGCGGGGATTCCTAGTGTCTGACACTCGAAAATGATGCCAGCAACAAAATGAGCTTATATTAAGTTCTCTTTATGGAGAGTTTGATCCTGGCTCAGGACGAACGCTGGCGGCGTGCCTAATACATGCAAGTCGAGCGGATGAAAAGAGGAGCTTGCTCCTCTCGATTCAGCGGCGGACGGGTGAGTAACACGTGGGCAACCTGCCCTGTAGATTGGGATAACTCCGGGAAACCGGGGCTAATACCGAATAATCCATCGGACCTCATGGTCCGATGTTGAAAGACGGTTTCGGCTGTCACTACAGGATGGGCCCGCGGCGCATTAGCTAGTTGGTGAGGTAACGGCTCACCAAGGCCACGATGCGTAGCCGACCTGAGAGGGTGATCGGCCACACTGGGACTGAGACACGGCCCAGACTCCTACGGGAGGCAGCAGTAGGGAATCTTCCACAATGGACGAAAGTCTGATGGAGCAACGCCGCGTGAGTGAAGAAGGTTCTCGGATCGTAAAACTCTGTTGTGAGGGAAGAACAAGTACCGGAGTAACTGTCGGTACCTTGACGGTACCTCATTAGAAAGCCACGGCTAACTACGTGCCAGCAGCCGCGGTAATACGTAGGTGGCAAGCGTTGTCCGGAATCATTGGGCGTAAAGCGCGCGCAGGCGGTCCCTTAAGTCTGATGTGAAAGCCCACGGCTCAACCGTGGAGGGTCATTGGAAACTGGGGGACTTGAGTGCAGAAGAGGAAAGCGGAATTCCAAGTGTAGCGGTGAAATGCGTAGAGATTTGGAGGAACACCAGTGGCGAAGGCGGCTTTCTGGTCTGTAACTGACGCTGAGGCGCGAAAGCGTGGGGAGCAAACAGGATTAGATACCCTGGTAGTCCACGCCGTAAACGATGAGTGCTAAGTGTTAGGGGGTTTCCGCCCCTTAGTGCTGCAGCTAACGCATTAAGCACTCCGCCTGGGGAGTACGGTCGCAAGACTGAAACTCAAAGGAATTGACGGGGGCCCGCACAAGCGGTGGAGCATGTGGTTTAATTCGAAGCAACGCGAAGAACCTTACCAGGTCTTGACATCCCGCCGACCGCCTAGGAGACTAGGCCTTCCCTTCGGGGACGGCGGTGACAGGTGGTGCATGGTTGTCGTCAGCTCGTGTCGTGAGATGTTGGGTTAAGTCCCGCAACGAGCGCAACCCTTGATCTTAGTTGCCAGCATTCAGTTGGGCACTCTAAGGTGACTGCCGGTGACAAACCGGAGGAAGGTGGGGATGACGTCAAATCATCATGCCCCTTATGACCTGGGCTACACACGTGCTACAATGGATGGTACAAAGGGCTGCAAACCCGCGAGGGCAAGCCAATCCCATAAAACCATTCTCAGTTCGGATTGTAGGCTGCAACTCGCCTACATGAAGCTGGAATCGCTAGTAATCGTGGATCAGCATGCCACGGTGAATACGTTCCCGGGCCTTGTACACACCGCCCGTCACACCACGAGAGTTTGTAACACCCGAAGTCGGTGGGGTAACCATTTATGGAGCCAGCCGCCGAAGGTGGGACAGATGATTGGGGTGAAGTCGTAACAAGGTAGCCGTATCGGAAGGTGCGGCTGGATCACCTCCTTTCTAAGGAATATTTCGGAACAGACCCTTGGGTCTGAGACTTGACGTCTTGCAGTTCAGTTTTGAATGTTCATACATTCAGAACCTGTTCTTTGAAAACTGGATAGAACGACATTGATTGTAACAAACACAACGTCAAGCAATTGACGTGTGACCTTAAGTCTCTTCTTTTTTAGAGGAGCACTAACTTAGGTTAAGTTAGGAAGGGCGCACGGTGGATGCCTTGGCACTAGGAGCCTATGAAGGACGGCACTAACACCGATATGCTTCGGGGAGCTGTAAGTGAGCTTTGATCCGGAGATTTCCGAATGGGGAAACCCAGCATGCGTAATGGCATGTTACCTTCCAGTGAATACATAGCTGGTCGGAGGCAGACCCAGGGAACTGAAACATCTAAGTACCTGGAGGAAGAGAAAGAAAAATCGATTCCCTGAGTAGCGGCGAGCGAAACGGGAAGAGCCCAAACCAAGAGGCTTGCCTCTTGGGGTTGTAGGACACTCTATACGGAGTTACAAAGGCGATAGGTAGACGAAGCGGTCTGGAAAGGCCCACGACACGAGGTAAAAGTCCTGTAGTCCAAACCCATTGCCCTCCAGAGTGTATCCTGAGTACGGCGGAACACGTGAAATTCCGTCGGAATCCGGGAGGACCATCTCCCAAGGCTAAATACTCCCTAGTGACCGATAGTGAACCAGTACCGTGAGGGAAAGGTGAAAAGCACCCCGGAAGGGGAGTGAAACAGATCCTGAAACCGTGTGCCTACAAGTAGTTAGAGCCCGTTAATGGGTGATAGCGTGCCTTTTGTAGAATGAACCGGCGAGTTACGATTCCATGCAAGGTTAAGTCGAGGAGACGGAGCCGCAGCGAAAGCGAGTCTGAATAGGGCGAATGAGTATGGGGTCGTAGACCCGAAACCAGGTGATCTACCCATGTCCAGGATGAAGGTGAGGTAACACTCACTGGAGGTCCGAACCCACGCACGTTGAAAAGTGCGGGGATGAGGTGTGGGTAGCGGAGAAATTCCAATCGAACCTGGAGATAGCTGGTTCTCTCCGAAATAGCTTTAGGGCTAGCCTCAGATAAAGAATCTCGGAGGTAGAGCACTGTTTGGACTAGGGGCCCATCCCGGGTTACCGAATTCAGACAAACTCCGAATGCCGATGATTTGTATCTGGGAGTCAGACTGCGAGTGATAAGATCCGTAGTCAAGAGGGAAACAGCCCAGACCACCAGCTAAGGTCCCAAAGTAACCGTTAAGTGGAAAAGGATGTGGCGTTGCTTAGACAACCAGGATGTTGGCTTAGAAGCAGCCATCATTTAAAGAGTGCGTAATAGCTCACTGGTCGAGTGACGCTGCGCCGAAAATGTATCGGGGCTAAACGGTTCACCGAAGCTGTGGATGCATACCTAGGGTATGCGTGGTAGGAGAGCGTTCTAAGGGCGTCGAAGCTTGACCGGAAGGACAGGTGGAGCGCTTAGAAGTGAGAATGCCGGTATGAGTAGCGAAAGATGGGTGAGAATCCCATCCACCGTATGACCAAGGTTTCCTGAGGAAGGCTCGTCCGCTCAGGGTCAGTCGGGACCTAAGTCGAGGCCGATAGGCGTAGACGATGGACAACAGGTTGATATTCCTGTACCACCTCCCCGCCATTTGAGTGATGGGGGGACGCAGTAGGATAGGGAAGCGTGCGGTTGGATGTGCACGTTCAAGCAGTGAGGTGTGATGTGAGGCAAATCCCGCATCTACAACACCAGGCTGTGACGAGGAGGACGTAGTCCGAAGTTTCTGATTTCACGCTGCCAAGAAAAGCCTCTAGCGAGGCGGGAGGTGCCCGTACCGCAAACCGACACAGGTGGTCGAGGAGAGAATCCTAAGGTGAGCGAGTGAACTCTCGTTAAGGAACTCGGCAAAATGACCCCGTAACTTCGGGAGAAGGGGTGCTCTGACAGGGTGAAAGCCCGAGAGAGCCGCAGTGAATAGGCCCAGGCGACTGTTTAGCAAAAACACAGGTCTCTGCAAAACCGTAAGGTGACGTATAGGGGCTGACGCCTGCCCGGTGCTGGAAGGTTAAGAGGAGTGCTTAGCGCAAGCGAAGGTGCGAATTGAAGCCCCAGTAAACGGCGGCCGTAACTATAACGGTCCTAAGGTAGCGAAATTCCTTGTCGGGTAAGTTCCGACCCGCACGAAAGGCGTAACGATCTGGGCACTGTCTCAACGAGAGACTCGGTGAAATTATAGTACCTGTGAAGATGCAGGTTACCCGCGACAGGACGGAAAGACCCCGTGGAGCTTTACTGTAGCCTGATATTGAACTTTGGTGCAACTTGTACAGGATAGGTAGGAGCCTAAGAGCCCGGAGCGCCAGCTTCGGAGGAGGCGTCGGTGGGATACTACCCTGGTTGTATTGAAGTTCTAACCCATGCCCGTTACCCGGGCAGGAGACAGTGTCAGGCGGACAGTTTGACTGGGGCGGTCGCCTCCTAAAGTGTAACGGAGGCGCCCAAAGGTTCCCTCAGAATGGTTGGAAATCATTCGTAGAGTGTAAAGGCATAAGGGAGCTTGACTGCGAGACCTACAAGTCGAGCAGGGTCGAAAGACGGGCTTAGTGATCCGGTGGTTCCGCATGGAAGGGCCATCGCTCAACGGATAAAAGCTACCCCGGGGATAACAGGCTTATCTCCCCCAAGAGTCCACATCGACGGGGAGGTTTGGCACCTCGATGTCGGCTCATCGCATCCTGGGGCTGTAGTCGGTCCCAAGGGTTGGGCTGTTCGCCCATTAAAGCGGTACGCGAGCTGGGTTCAGAACGTCGTGAGACAGTTCGGTCCCTATCCGTCGTGGGCGTAGGAAATTTGAGAGGAGCTGTCCTTAGTACGAGAGGACCGGGATGGACACACCGCTGGTGTACCAGTTGTCTTGCCAAAGGCATCGCTGGGTAGCTATGTGTGGACGGGATAAGTGCTGAAAGCATCTAAGCATGAAGCCCCCCTCAAGATGAGATTTCCCATTACGCAAGTAAGTAAGATCCCTCAAAGACGATGAGGTAGATAGGTTCGGGGTGGAAGCACAGCGATGTGTGGAGCTGACGAATACTAATCGATCGAGGACTTAACCAAAAAATCAATGAAGTTCTATCCAGTTTTGAGCGAACAGGCTCAAGGTCTAGTGATGATGGCGAAGAGGTCACACCCGTTCCCATACCGAACACGGAAGTTAAGCTCTTCAGCGCCGATGGTAGTTGGGGGTCTCCCCCTGTGAGAGTAGGACGTCGCTAGGCACACACAAGAAGGTCATCCCGTCAGGGGTGGCTTTTTTTGCGTCTAGAGAATCTTTTTGAGATGGGGAAGGGCTTTCTAGCAAGGGCTTGGGCAACTAAGAGGTTGTAAATACTGTGGTGCATAAGTTTCCCGTAATCAACTAGTGAACAATAGAAAACAGTTAGTGGCCAATAAAGAACTTCCAGTGGCCAATAAAACAAAGTTGCCTGTCAATAAAGCGAAGTCAGAGGCCAATAAAACCTTACTCACCCATTATGAAATCAAGAATAACTTGTTATCGACAATAGTAGACAAAGATTTCACTTTAACTTAGCGTCAAAAGGGAAAGTTTCCGTTGACCTGCCCAGTTAGATTGCTATAATAGAGAATGTACTGTTCCGAAGTAGCTCAGTTGGTAGAGCATCCGGCTGTTAACCGGCAGGTCGCAGGTTCGAGTCCTGCCTTCGGAGCCATTTATGCTTCCATAGCTCAGTAGGTAGAGCGCATCCATGGTAAGGATGAGGTCGTCGGTTCGATCCCGGCTGGAAGCTTCCTACTGCTTGCGTTAAAGTAAGCAGTTTTTTTCTTTCTAGGACAATAAGTTTTCCATAAAAACGCTTGCACCTACAATTTGGTCATGCTACAATAATTCTTGTCCTGTTAAACAGTGACATACTGGAGGATTAGCTCAGCTGGGAGAGCACCTGCCTTACAAGCAGGGGGTCGGCGGTTCGATCCCGTCATCCTCCACCATATTTACCTCTGGAGGGGTAGCGAAGTGGCTAAACGCGGCGGACTGTAAATCCGCTCCTTAGGGTTCGGCGGTTCGAATCCGCCCCCCTCCACCATTTATCTAAACTTATTGGGGTATAGCCAAGCGGTAAGGCAATGGATTTTGATTCCATCATGCCTAGGTTCGAATCCTAGTACCCCAGCCATTTAGGGGCCTTAGCTCAGCTGGGAGAGCGCCTGCCTTGCACGCAGGAGGTCAGCGGTTCGATCCCGCTAGGCTCCATATCAAACACTCATTTCTTTCTTAAGAAGTGGGTGTTTTTTCTATAGCTAAAAAAGGAGATGGGGAAAAATGGAGTGGACAAAGAATGGTGTAACCCTTCGCCCATTACAGAAAGTAGATAGTGCTGCTTTATGGTCGGCCTTCGAGCCAGAAGTGTATGCGCATATGCTGACTAAAGTGGAACGAATAAACCAGTTAGAGGGATGGCTTCATTACGCTATTGACCGGATGAACTCGGAAAAAGATGTGTTGGTATTTGCTGTGGTAGATGACACGACTCAAAAACTGATCGGTACGACTCGCCTTTACGATATTGACCACAAGCATAGGTCAGCTGAAATCGGGGCCACGATTTATGCGAAGCCCTACCAGCGCACTCATGTGAATACGACGTGCAAGTTTCTGTTGCTGCAACATGCATTTGAAACGCTGCAGTTGATTCGTGTTCAAATTCGAACAGATGCAGACAATGAAGCATCCCAGAAAGCTATCGAACGAATTGGCTTTGTTAAAGAGGGTTATTTGCGCAATGAAAAAGTACGCAGTACTGGAAACCCACGCAATACGTATCTCTATTCGCTAATTGATTCTGAATGGCCAGAGGTAAAAAAGCAGCTCCTAGATAAGATGAATAAATATACGTGATTTTGCACGGTTGAGCCATCCTTATGTAAGCAGTTACAATAGGTATAACGAATTGAGGAGGCATAAAATCATGAATAAATTAGAGATGTCCATTATTGGGGTACCTATGGATTTTGGTCAAAATCGCCGCGGTGTAGATATGGGCCCGAGCGCTATGCGTTATGCAGGAGCTATTCAACGTTTAGAAGCACTTGGTCATGACGTTACTGACGAAGGAGATATCCGAATCGGGCAGACGACAGCTGACCATGATACAAATACCAAACTTCGCAATTTACCGGAAGTTATTGAAACAAGCACTAAGCTTGCGGACAAGGTAAGTGAAGTACTTAGTAATAAGCGTTTCCCGTTAGTTCTTGGTGGCGATCACAGTATTGCTATCGGAACACTTGCAGGACTAGCTAAAAACTACGAGAACCTTGGCGTTATTTGGTACGATGCACATGCAGATATGAACACAGAAGAAACATCTCCATCAGGAAATATTCATGGAATGCCTTTAGCGGTTAGCATGGGGCTAGGACATGCAGATCTTGTTAACATCCATGATTACGCGCCAAAAGTGAAGCCGGAAAATGTCGTGATCATTGGTGCACGTTCAGTGGATCCAGGCGAACGTGAATTGATTAAAGAAAAAGGCATGAAAGTCTTTACGATGCATGAGATTGATAAGCTAGGAATGACAGAAGTGATGAATCAAGCAATGTGGTACTTGCGCGACCGTGAAGTCGATGGCGTCCATCTATCGCTTGACCTTGATGGATTAGATCCCCTTTATACACCAGGTGTTGGAACGCCAGTACCAGGTGGCATTAGCTACCGAGAGAGCCATTTAGCAATGGAGATGCTCGCATCTTCTAACCTCATCACATCGGCAGAGTTCGTTGAAGTAAATCCGATCTTAGATGAGAAGAACAAAACTGCTGACGTTGCGGTTGCTTTGATGGGCTCATTATTTGGTGAAAGTTTAGTTTAAATAGTCACAGTTCCCCTTCTGAGAAGAAGGGGACTTTTTTCATTCCTTATATGAACAATTCGTCCCCCTCAGGTATCCCAATATTTGTTATACTAAAAAGTATAGAAAAAAATGAAACCTACTGACACACGGAACGTATAGACTATAGAACCGCAAAGGCGGAGGGGAAATAGAGCATGGATGCAATTGTCAACAAGAGAATTAAACAAGTGTTAAACGGAAATCAAGATGCCTATACAGAAATCGTGGACTTGTACCAAGCACGTCTTTATCAGGTGTGTTACCGCATGCTTGGAAACAAACACGAAGCCGAAGATATAACCCAAGAAGCTTTTTTACGTGCATTCATCAATTTACATTCATTCGATCAGAAGCGAAAATTTTCTACATGGATTTTTCGCATTGCAACGAATCTTTGTATCGACCGAATACGTAAAAAGAAACCAGACTATCATTTAGATGCCCAAGTCCCGGGTACCGATGGGTTGGACATGTACTCGCAGATTGCAGCAAGCCAAGAACTACCCGTGGAGCAGCTAGAAAAAATGGAGATGCAAGAGCGTGTCCAATATGAGATCAGCCGTCTTCCAGACAAGTATCGTTCCGTTATCGTCTTAAAGTACATGGAAGAATTACCGTTACAAGAAATTAGTGAAATTTTAGATCTCCCCCTCGGTACTGTAAAAACACGGATCCACCGAGGACGGGAAGCGCTCCGAAAACAGATGAGTCAGCTCCCGATGACGGAGGTAGGAGGGAAACGATGATGGGTGCATGCCACGAGAAATACATTGATTTGATGCATGCCTATCTAGATGGTGAAATTCATCCTGAGCAAGAACAGGAGTTGAAACTACACCTCAAGAATTGTGAGGCATGTCAAGCGCATATGCACGAACTGAGTGATGTTGTCGCGTTTATGAAGAGTGCTCAGCCAGTCACACCACCACCAGATTTGACGTCAACTATTATGGCATCCTTACCTAAACGCAATGTCTCTGCCGGTCCACAAAGCTGGTTCAGACGTTATCCAATAGTAACAGCAGCAGCTGTTTTCCTGGTTTTTATGAGTGCAATGTTCTTCGGGAATTTCTCAGATGATCAACAATTTGCCTTCACAAAAGCAGACAATATTGTCGTAGAAGGAGATACAGTTGTAGTGCCAGAAGGCGAGGTCATTGAAGGTGACTTTATGGTTCGCAATGGCGATATTCGAGTTGAAGGAACGATTGAAGGAAATTTGACAGTCATCAACGGACGAATCATCAATGCGGATGAGATTGAAAGTAGCAGCTTGATGGCATCGACAGCGGTCGTGACCGGTGAAATTGAAGAAATTGACCGTATCTTTGAATGGTTATGGTTCAAAATAAAGTCAGGTTACCAAGGTCTTGAAAACTGGTTTACTGGCAACGACGAATCAACGAATGAATTCCACAACTCCCGTCTCTTCTAAAGAGGTGCGGGAGTTTTTTCTATAGGGTTATATGGTATAATTAATCCATATGCATACAGGGAAAGTGGGGTGGCCACATGGACTTTTTTACACAACTACAAAACAGTGAACCATTTGAATTGCTTATCACGATTCTTGATGTCCTGTTCGTGTGGTTTGTGATTTATAAACTCATTACACTGATCCGTGGAACAAAAGCGGTCCAGTTGCTAAAAGGAATTTTCGTCATTATCGTGGCCCGTGTCATTACGGATGCCTTAGGAATGGAAACGCTCGGATGGATGCTCGATCAGGTCATACGTTTTGGTTTTCTTGCCATCATTATTATTTTTCAACCTGAGATTCGCCGTGCTTTGGAACAATTGGGACGCGGAAAGATTTTCGCCCGCAGTAGCTTGCAAGAAGAAGAAGAGCAGAACCGACTTCTCGGGGCCATGTCAAAGTCTGTCAGCTATATGGCCAAACGCCGTATCGGTGCACTGATTTCGATTGAACGAGAAACAGGCCTGTCGGAGTACATAGAAACAGGGATTCCGATGAATGCCACCATTTCTTCTGAGTTAGTCATCAATCTATTCATTCCGAACACGCCACTGCATGATGGAGCAGTGATTGTGCAACGCAACAAGATCGCTTCAGCTGCTTGTTATTTACCACTCTCAGAAAGTCCATTTATCTCAAAAGAATTGGGGACACGTCACCGAGCCGCTATTGGTCTTAGTGAAGTGACAGATGCCGTGACGATTATTGTCTCTGAAGAGACAGGAGCGGTCAGCATCACAGCGAATGGAGACCTTCACCGCAACTTGACGATTGAAGAATTTGAGCAACATCTTAAACGTCTATGGTTTGGTGAAGAGGTGCAACAAGTGACCACGTCAAAATGGTTATGGAAGGGGCCGAAAAATGGATAAAATGATGGATAACCCATGGTTTCTACGCATTATTTCCCTTTTGTTTGCCGTCCTTCTTTTTATAACGGTACAAAATGAGTTAGAAGGAAACCAAATCAATACCGTCGGTACAAGTGTAGAGAGCATACCAAATGTCCCTGTTCAGGTGTATTATGATGACGATAATCTAGTCGTCACAGGTGCCCCTGAAACAGTCACACTGAATATTGAAGGACCAAGTAACCTCGTGCTTTCCGCTCAAACGATGCAAGACTATACGGTCTTCATTGATTTGCGAGAATTAACGCTTGGGCAACATGAAGTAGAAGTCCAATATGAAAATTTACCGGAACGTTTAAATGTACGGACAGATCCTCGGACAGTGACTATCAATATTGAAGAACTCATCACAGAAGAGTTTACAGTGGAGCCAGATATGAACGAAAGATTGCTTGCTGACAATTATGTGGTAAAATCAACTAATGTTGAGCCGAATCGCGTAACAGTTACAGGAGCTCGTAGTATTATCGAAGCTATTAGTTTCGTGAAGGCGACGGTCAGTGGAGATGAAGGTCTGAACGAGTCCTTTACACAAGAGGCACGTGTTCGAGTCCTAGACCGGGATTTGAATAAGTTGGACGTCATTATCGAACCTGAAGTCGTCAATGTAGCAGTTGAGATTGAAGAATACAGCAGAGATATTCCCGTTGTCCTCGAGCAAGAAGGGACTCCTCCTGAAGGAGTTACCATTAATTCTATAACATCCACGACTTCGACCATTCGTGTTTTTGGAAGTCGAACAGCCGTTGATGCACTTGAGCAACTAGAAGTGAATGTGGACGTTTCGGAAATTGAAGAATCGGGAACTTTAGATGTAAATTTAGATGTACCTGAAGGCATCAGCAGTTTAGGAAGCGAAACGATTCCTGTCACTTTTGATGTAACTGTCGAAGAGACGGAAGCGCAAACCAATCAAGTCCCAGAGGAAGAAGCCTCTACAGACAATACAACAGTAACTGAAGACACAACAACTACTGAAGACACGGAAGAAGAGACGACATCGCGTACCTTTGAAAATGTACCGATTGTCGTAACAGGACTCGCTGAGGAGTGGCAATCAACCTTTGCTATACCCAGTGAAGGGGTCGTCAATGTAACAGCAACCGGCCCTGAGTCACAAGTAAATGAATTAACCGTATCAGATGTGCAGGTGAGCTTGAATGCCAGCACCATTTCGGAAGAGGGCGAATTTACGTTGCCCATTGAAGTCGAAGGAACCGATACGGCAACATGGGTAGCCGAACTTTCTCAAGCAACACTTATCATCGAGAGAGCGTAAGGCTGTCATGAACTAAGGAGAGAATTAATAATGGGAAAATATTTTGGTACAGATGGTGTTCGTGGAGTCGCAAATGAAGGCTTAACACCAGAATTCGCATTTCGTTTAGGTCGCGTAGGTGGCTACGTATTAACACAAGGCGCTACTGGCAAGGCAAAAGTACTCGTAGGTCGTGATACACGTATATCTGGTCATATGTTAGAGTCTGCGCTAGTTGCAGGCCTATTATCGGTCGGTGTTGAAGTCATGACGCTTGGCGTACTGAGCACTCCTGGAGTGGCTTATTTGACGCGTGTTATGAGTGCAGACGCAGGTGTAATGATCTCGGCGTCACACAACCCTGTTGAAGACAATGGCATCAAGTTCTTTGGTTCAGACGGCTTCAAGCTTTCTGACGACCAAGAAAATGAAATTGAAGCTATTCTTGATCAAGACCAAGATACATTACCACGTCCAACTGGTGGCGATGTCGGCGCGGTTTCTGATTACTTTGAAGGTGGACAAAAATATCTTCAGTTCTTAAAGCAATCTGTAACTGAGAACTTTGTCGGTATTCATGTAGCACTTGATTGTGCGCATGGTGCTACGTCTACGCATGCTACTCACATCTTTGCAGACTTAGATGCAGACATCTCAACAATGGGAGCATCTCCAAATGGACTAAACATCAACGACGGTGTCGGTTCGACGCATCCCGAAGCACTTGGTGCATTCGTGAAAGACAAAGGCGCAGACATCGGCCTTGCTTTTGATGGAGACGGCGACCGTGTCATCGCAATTGATGAAAAAGGTCATGTGGTTGATGGCGATCAGATCATGTACATCCTTGCACGTTACCTAGTGAAGGAAGGCCGCTTACACAAAGATACTGTCGTATCGACTGTGATGAGCAACATGGGCTTCTACAAGGCAATCGAGCATCACGGCTTAAAGTCTGTGCAAACAGCAGTTGGTGACCGCTACGTAGTAGAAGAAATGAGAAATGGTGGATACAACCTTGGCGGCGAGCAATCGGGCCATATCATTTTCCTAGATTACAATACAACGGGTGACGGTCTCTTAACGGGCCTTCAACTTGTTAATATCATGAAAGCCACTGGCAAGAAATTGTCAGATTTAGCGGGCGAGATGAAAATCTTCCCGCAAAAACTCGTGAACATCCGCGTAACAGACAAGCACGCTGTGACAGACAACGAAAAAGTCGCTGCTGTGATCTCTGAAGTCGAAGACGAAATGAACGGCAACGGCCGCGTTCTTGTGCGTCCTTCTGGAACAGAGCCACTTGTTCGCGTGATGGTGGAAGCTGAGTCTCAACAAGCATGTGAAAGCTACGTCAACCGTATCGCAGACGTCGTTCGTGCTGAAATGGGCTTAGACAACTAATAGCTGCAACGTCCTCCTGAGGGAGGGCGTTTTTTGTTGGAAAGGTTTTGAGTAGTTCAGGGGTTTTGTTAGAAAGGTTTTGAGTAATTAGTTTCCATAAAACGACTAGGGGCACAAACAGAGATTTTGAGGGAACAAAACCGCTCGCTTGAGTCACAAAACAAGTTCCTCAGGTCACAAAACAAGTCGCTAAGGGCACAAACCCTAATGACCCAACCGCCTTCCTAGAAAAACCTTCGCAATCCGAATGTTTAATTCTTTCCCAGAGTGGAATACATACTACGTACAAACATTTAGGAGGAGATACAATGGCAAAAGTAGCAACGTTAATCACCAACATGTTTGAAGACGTCGAATGGACAGAGCCAGCGAAAGCTTTGAAAGATGCGGGCCATGAAGTGGTCACAATCGAAAAAGAAGCAGGCAAGACTGTCACTGGGAAAAAAGACAACACAGAAGTTACAATTGATAAATCAATTGATGACGTGAACGCAAGTGATTTTGACGCACTTCTACTGCCAGGCGGATTCTCACCTGACCAATTACGTGCTGACGATCGTTTCGTCCACTTTACAAAAGAATTCATGGATGCAAAAAAACCTGTCTTCGCTATCTGCCACGGGCCACAATTACTAATTACGGCAAAAGCACTTGAAGGTCGCGACGCAACAGGCTTCAAATCCATTCAAGTAGATATGGAATACGCAGGGGCGAAAGTCCAAGACACAGAAGTTGTTGTCTGCCAAAACCAACTGGTGACAAGCCGTCAACCAGATGACATTCCAGCATTCAACCGTGAAATGCTGAAACTTCTTGAGAAATAAGAGATCCCGGCTCCTTGGTGCCCAGCATCAAGGGGCTTTTATTACATAGATTACATTTGACGGAACCCACTAATTTTTGTATGATATGGAGGTTATGCTGTTAAGCATAGGAACATGCGCAGAAGGAGGAAAGCACGCGCGTAAAGAAATCGGAAACAAGTTGAAGCGCCAGAGCTAAGGAACTCGGACGACACTGTCCTTAGCAGACGAGGTGGAGGTTTATCGAGGATTCGGCGGATGCCTCCCGACCGCACTACGCCCGGTTGTTACTCTATCTGTAAACCTGCCAAGCGATTGGTAGACAGACCGGATAGAAGGCGAACACTAAAAAAAGACATCCAAAAAAAGCGCCCGAAGCGACGCTTCTTTTTGCATGGACTTATCAATCGGAGGATATTTATTATGTGTGGAATTGTTGGATATATTGGCGAACGTGACGCCAAAGAAATTTTATTAAAAGGCTTAGAAAAATTAGAATACCGTGGCTATGACTCAGCAGGTATTGCGGTTCGTAACGAAGAAGGGATCACAGTCTTTAAAGAAAAAGGCCGTATCGCAGATCTTCGTGGAGCAGTTATCGACGACGTGATGGGCAAAACAGGTATCGGTCATACACGCTGGGCAACACACGGCGTACCAAACCAAGTAAACGCACACCCTCACCAAAGTACAGAAGAACGTTTTACACTTGTACACAACGGGGTTATTGAGAACTATCACTTACTTCAAAAAGAATATCTACCAGGCGTGACGATGAAATCAGATACAGATACAGAAGTTATTGTTCAACTGATTCAAAAATTCGTTAACGACGGTATGACGACTGCTGAAGGTTTCAGCAAAACATTAGGTCTTCTTCACGGTTCATACGCAATCGCACTTTTGGATGCGGAAGAAGCACAAACAATCTATGTTGCGAAAAACAAGAGCCCACTTCTAGTTGGTCTTGGAGACGACTTCAATGTTGTCGCTTCTGACGCAATGGCAATGCTTCAAGTAACAGACACGTACGTAGAGCTTCACGATCAAGAAATGGTAATCGTGAAAAAAGAATCTGTTGAGATTCAAAAGCTAGACGGAACTGTTGTAGAGCGTGACTCTTACAAAGCAGAACTAGATATGAGCGACATCGAAAAGGGAACTTACCCTCACTACATGTTAAAAGAAATCGATGAGCAGCCAGCTGTTATGCGTAAAATCATCCAAGCGTACCAGAACGAAGCAGGCGAGCTTGCCATCGATACAAACATCTTAGAGGCTATCAACGGTGCAGACCGCCTTTACATCATCGCTGCAGGTACTAGCTACCACGCAGGACTTGTTGGAAAAGAATACTTCGAGAAAATCACGAAGAAGCCAGTAGAAGTGCACATTTCAAGTGAGTTTGGCTATAACATGCCAATCCTTTCTGAGAAACCACTTTTCGTATTCATCACGCAATCTGGTGAAACAGCTGACTCGCGCCAAGTTCTTGTGAAAATCAAAGAGATGGGCCATAAAGCCTTAACTATTACGAACGTACAAGGATCTACGCTTTCGCGTGAAGCAGACTTCACATTGCTTCTTCATGCAGGTCCTGAAATCGCAGTAGCTTCGACAAAAGCCTACGTTGCACAGATTGCAGTTCTAGCAGTAGCAGCTACAGTTGCTGCTAAACACGCTGGAAACGATGTGGACTTCGACTTGATCAAAGAGCTTGGAATCGTCGCAAACGCAGTTCAAGCAATGGTTGACTCGAAAGAAGCAATTGAAGCTATCGCAAAAGATTTCTTAGAAACAACACGCAATGCATTCTTCATCGGCCGTAACGTCGACTTCTTCGTAAGTCTTGAAGGTGCATTGAAGCTAAAAGAAATCTCGTACATCCAAGCAGAAGGTTTTGCGGGTGGTGAGTTGAAACACGGAACAATCGCTCTTATCGAAGACGGTACGCCAGTATTCGCTCTAGTAACGCAAAAGCCAGTGGCACTAAACATTCGCGGAAACGTGAAAGAAGTCGTGGCACGTGGTGCAAAACCATGTATCATCTCAATGGAAGGCATGGAAGAAGACGGCGATACACTTGTCATTCCAAATGTCCACAGCTTACTAACACCTTTAGTATCTGTTATTCCACTTCAATTGATTAGCTACTACGCAGCGCTTCACCGCGACTGTGATGTGGATAAGCCGCGAAACTTGGCGAAATCTGTAACAGTAGAATAGAAAAATTCACCCCTTTTGGATTCTTGTAGATTTGAAATAAAGTTGTACCGTTTGTAAAAAAGAGGTACCGTTTAAAATAAAGTTATACCGTTTATAAAAAAGTTGCACCGTTTTATCCCTTTGGATATGATTATCTAAAGGGGTGTTTTTATGTCGAAAAGAAAAAGAACATCTGAAATTGAACATTGGATTAAACAAGGTCGAGGCACCGGTATAGGAGTAGATTATAAACCTTGGTTGAAGATTCAAGATGTATCTTCAAAGGGTCGTTCCACTCGTTTAAAAGGAATAAAAACAAACAGACAGCATGAATTTCTATCGGATTTAGAAAAAAATTACTTCTATTTAACTGAATATTCAAATCATATTGTTGATATTCGAGAACAATTTCCTTTATTGCCATTAGAAGAAACCATTGTTATTGCAGATGAGTTAGGTATTAAACATCCTACTGATCCTAAAACTGGTGATCCGATTGTGATGACAACGGATTTTTTATTAACAGTTGATATGGGACAAGGTGTGTTTGAAGTAGCACGTACAATCAAAATGAAGGACGATTTACTGAAGGAACGAGTACTCGAAAAGTTTGAGATTGAACGAGAGTATTGGCAACGGAAGGAAATTGATTGGGTGGTTGTTACAGAGGAGGAAATCCCCAAAACAATGGCACGAAACATTAGCTACATTCATGATCATTTTGATATTCGAGATTATGATGTATTTCAGGAAATGAGTTCACAACATATTGAAGATTTATCCTTATCTTTAATGCAAAGGTTACTAAATAACAAAAATAGTATCCGTATAATTACGAATGAATTTGATACCGATACCCATTTACCTTTTGGTAGTGGTGTAACACTGTTTTATCATTTACTTGCTCAAAAAAACATCGTTATAGATATGCTTGAGCCACTAAATTTAGAGCAACAGATTGATATTAAATCCATTGATGAAAGCACGCTGAAGAAGGAGAAATACGGATGATTTATATTAATCAGGTGTTTCAATATGTGAAGGATTCAATACGGATTCGGGTTGTTGAAATAGAAGAATCGTATGTTTTTATTGTAGATATTGATGCACACACATCTATGCCAAAAAAAGAGCTTTATGCCACATTGTCTACAGAAATCGAACAAAAAGAGTTATTAGTGATATCAGATCCGTTCGCAAGAGTTGTAGCTGATAGTGACTTAACAGATGTGCAAATTCAAAAGCGCGAAGATGATTGGGATACTATTCAAAAATACTGTTTGGAACATATGGATGTATTGCTTCAAAGAAATGGTAGAGAAACAAAGATAAAGGAAATTGCAGGAGAGTTAAATGTGACACCTACTAAGGTAAAAAAGCTCCTCAGTCGATATTGGCAGCGTGGTATGACTAAAAATGCTGTGCTACCGGATTATGCAAACTCAGGTGGTAAAGGGAGATCCAAAGCTTTAGCAAATGCTAAAGTAGGTCGTCCACGAAGAGTAAATACTAGTGGAGATTATCAAACTGGTATCAATATAACAGATGAAATAAAGTTACAGTTCGAGCATGCTATTAACAAATATTACCGTAAGACAAATAACTATTCATTAAAAGATGTCTATCATTTTATTCTGCGCGATTTCTATTCAGACCGTTATAAAGAAAAAGGTGAAATGAAATATCGAGTGTGGGAAGCAAATCGAATACCGTCCTATCATCAGTTTTATTATTGGTTTAAGAAATTCGAAGATCCAAAGAAAGACATTCAATTCCGTAAAAGCACGAAAGAATATGAGCTGAAGCATCGTCCGATTTTAAGTGATTCTAAATCAGAAACAAATGGTCCCGGTACTAGATTTCAAATTGACGCAACTATCGCAGATATTTATTTAGTCAGTTCGCTTGATGTAAATAAAGTAATTGGGAGACCAGTTATTTATGCGGTACTTGATGTGTATTCACGTATTATTACGGGTCTTTATGTTGGGCTAGAAGGGCCGTCATGGATCGGTGCAATGATGGCTTTAGATAATATGGTTGCTGACAAAGTAAAGTTCTGTAATCAGTACGGAATTGATATTGCACCTGAGCAATGGCCAACACATCATTTGCCTGAAATTATTATCGCTGATCGAGGTGAGTTTGAAGGCTATTCGGTAGAGAATTTAATTAACAATCTTAACATTAAAATCGAGAATACTACGGCTTATAGGGGTGATTTGAAAGGGATTGTTGAAAGGAAATTCCGTACGTTTAATGGGAAGGTAAAGCAAAAAGCTCCCGGAGCAATTCAAAAGGAATATCGAGAACGTGGAGATCAGGATTATCGCTTAAATGCTACGCTAAATTTAAAGGAATTTACATCTCTAATTATTACAATGGCGCTTCATCATAACCAAAAGGTCATTGATAAATATCCTGTTGAAAAAGAAATGGTAGCTGATGGACTAGTGCCAACGCCGATTAACTTATGGAATTGGGGTATTCAAAATCGCAAAGGAAGGTTAAGAACAGTTGATCGAAATATTCTTCGTCTGAACGTGCTTCCACGTGGGAAAGCGACAATTTCAAGAGCTGGAATTAAGTTTAAAAATCTTCTTTATGGTTCTCGTCAAGCTATTGAAGAGCAATGGTATTTAAAGTTGAAAAATAGAAGTCTAGAAATCGTTTATGATCCACGTCATATTGAAAAAATCTATATTCCCCACGATAACGGAACAGATTTTGAGACGTGTATTTTATTAGAGCCTAGTCAGCAATATAAAGGTGACCTCTTGGAAGAAGTTGTCTTTCAGCAACAACTTCGGAATGAACTAGAAGAAATGGAACGAACAAATCAAATTCAGCTTACGGTAAATACTGATGCAGCATTGGAAGAGATTATAAAAAAAGCCGTTAAGAACAAAAAAGAATCTTTCAATCAGCCAACTAGTAAGAAAGCTAAAATAGCAGTTATTCGTGAAAACAAGGATGTTGAAAAACAGTTGAATCGTGAAGCTGAAAAGTTTGATTTATCACCTAATAAGGTTAGTGAAGCAGCTGACGTAATCGACTTTGTTACAAAAGAGAAGATTGATGAAACACCACCTAAGAAATCAGGCTCACGTCTTATGGAAAAACTAAAGAAGAAGCGAGATGAGGAATTTGGGAAAGACAAATGACATGGTTGTCTTAAAAGGGGATTTTGAGAAAGCGGTCTATAAGGAGCAGCTTTTAAATGAATATACCAATAATCCTTTCATCGAAGCTCTTCCACCTATATTTAATGAGGATAATGTGCTAGAGCGATTTATGGTGACTCCACGAATTAGTGAGCAAGATAAGTTAAGTGAAACGAATATTCGTTATCACGTCTTAAAACGTGTAAGGAATTTTATCCAGCCGTTACCGATTCATTTCGAGGTAGAACGTCGATTGTCTACATTGATTCGGAGGGGTTACTTGGCGCGAAATCCATTAGATAGAACATTTCTAGAGCGTGTTCGGGTGTTGCATGAATTGCGTGAAGAAGAGGAAACAGCTCACAAATATATAGATGAACGACTAAATTATATTCGTTCAACTGCCGATAGCTTATCCATTATCGGTATTTCTGGAATTGGTAAAACAACAGCAATTGAACGTCTTTTGCTTATGTATCCACAAGTGATCAAGCATGAAGAATACAAAGGACAACCGTTTAATCGAACTCAAATTGTTTGGCTTAAAATTGACTGCCCGTATGATGGAAGTTTATCTACACTTTGCAAAAGCTTTTTCAAAGCAATTGATGATTTACTAGGCACTCGATATTTAGAAAAGTACGGCTATTTGAACCGTGTGACATCGACAATGTTATTGCACATGACATCGTTAGCAAGTATGTACGGCATCGGTATTCTAGTAATTGATGAAATCCAGCACTTACTATATTCCAAAAATGAACAGGAAGAAATGTTGAATTTTTTTGTAACACTGTCTAATACAGTTGGCATTCCTACGGTTTTAATCGGCACTTCTAAAGCACAAAAATTATTCAAAGGAAACTTTAGACAGGCAAGACGGGCAGCAAGTGATGGAGCTATTATTTGGGATCGTATGGACGAAAATAGTGAAGAGTGGGAGTTTTTCCTAGAGACACTTTGGGAATTACAGTGTTTAAAAACCCATTCTGAGCTTACAGAGGAGACAAAGAAGGCATTTTATAATGAATGCCAAGGGATTACTGCTGTTGCCGTGAACCTATTTATTCTAGCGCAAGAACGAGTATTATTTGATGAGGACAACCCGGCAGAAATCATTACACCACAAGTATTAAAAAAGACTGCTAGGGAAGATATGCAAACGATTCAACCAATGATGACAGCTATTCGGACGAACAATTTTGCCGATATGATGAAATATGAAGATATTATGATTAACTTGGATGAAGTCATGCTGAATCACAAGCGAAATACTGAAATGACAGGACGTATTCAAGAAGCATTTAAAGAGCGCCAAAATACAATCGAGTATAAACGTCAAGACATGATTGGGAACTTAAGTGTTGAAGTGGAAGCTCTTGGTATTTTTGATAGTTTGAAGGAAAACGATATTAAAAAGCTCTCACAAAAAATAGTTGAGGAAAATCCACTTGATACTAAATTTCATCAACTTAAATCAGACGTGATTCAGCAGGCGATTGCATTAAATCAACAAAAGAAAGATCAAAAAGCAAAGGCAAAAGCAAAAAATGCAGAGATTCTACCAATGCTAAAGCTAAGAAAGCAAGCATTAGACAAAAAGCAACACCCCTATGAATTATTAAAAGCAAATGGATACATTAAAAATCCTTTGGAGGAATTCTACTAGGAGGAAACCAGATGCTGCCATTCTTTACTGATCCATATCCAGATGAATTGATATATTCGGCGGTCGCACGTTATCACTTTTACAGTGGGAATATTGATTGCAAAGATACGTTAGAAGAAGTATTTCAAAGTCGTTCAGTGATTCCGAGTGTTGAGATTGGTAGCCATTTTAATTCTCTCGCTAAACAGATGGGCACGCATTATTCGTTAGAAAGTTTATTAGCCAAGCATACAATTTATCCTTTCTATGCTCCTTTTCTATCACAGGAGAAGCAACGACAAATTATGCAGGATGTTCAAGGTGATGGAAAAGGACTTTATACAAGACTTGGAATGGTCGCAGGAGGTATTTGTAAAAAGGACGGACTCTATTATTGTCCGGAATGTGCAGCTAGTGATATTGAGCAACATGGAGAACCCTATATTCATCGTGAGCATCAACTACAAGGGATTGATTTCTGTGCGCATCATGAATTGAAATTAAAGAAGTATCCTGTCGATTTTTCAAAGCAGAGTCGAATAGAGTTTATTCGATTCGATAAAAAGCTAATGAACTTATCAAAGATTCAAGAAGTTGAACCAAAAGAGTTTGTAGCCATTCAAATTGCTTTAGCAAAGATGGCTTATCAACTGCTACAAGTTCCAATACATCAATTTTCAAGGGGATCTATTAATCTTAAATATCGGGCTCTTTTACGAGAGCGTAATTTAATAACAACCTCTAATCGAATTCGGCAAAAGGAGCTATACAAAGCATTTCAATCAAAGTTTCCAAAAGGATTTTTAGTTAAGTATGAATCAGCAATCGATGTTGATAATGAGTACAATTGGCCGAAGGTCATTACACGCAATCTAAAACGTCATGCGCATCCTTTCCGTCATTTGCTTATGCTTTATTTCTTAGAACAAGATGTAGATTCCTTTTTACAAGGTGAAGCTGATATAGGTCCTTTCGGTAGTGGTCCATGGCCTTGTTTAAATAAAGCAGCTAATCATTATAAGGCATTTGTAATTCCTGAAGTAAATGTTACGAGGGATTTTAAATCAAAAGCACCCATTGGTACGTTTGAATGCTCTTGTGGCTTTATTTACGCTAGAAAAGGCCCTGATAGATTATCTAAAGATAAATATCGTATTGGACGTGTAAAAGCATTTGGAGACGTCTGGAAGGCTAAATTACATGAATTGGAAGCCAAAGGAACGTCCAGTACAAGAACATTAGCTAAAATGCTTGGTGTAAATTCGAAAACGGTTAAAAAATATCTTTCTTCAGAGATAAAAATAGAAGGATTATCAGAAAACGATATCCCTTCGATGTTGCTGACTAATCGAAAACAATTATTAAAAGGAATGCAGCAATACCCAAGTTATTTAAGAACTCAAATTCGTCAGTGTTTCCCAAAAGAATATATCTACTTGTATCGTCACGATAAAGAGTGGCTGTTTGAACAGTTGCCTAAAATTCATGAGAAGAAGAATAATCAAGCAATTGTCGATTGGGCCTCACGTGATCGGGAATACTGCTCTGAAGTAAAAAAACTTTATAAAGAACTAATCGTACTAGATAAACCTATTCGGATTACAATCTCGATTGTTGGAAAACGACTTGGAATATTATCTAACTTGGAGAAACACCTTGATAAGCTACCCCAGACTAAAAAGCTCCTATCTGAAATTACAGAATCTACTCAGCAATTCCATATCAGACGTTTTTGTAAAATTATTGATCGAATGTTACAGGGGCAAGAACCAGTTGTTTTATGGAAGGTACAGCGTATTGGTGCTGTTAAGTCACATCATTTTCATGAAATAAAACCGTATTTGGAAGAATATTTACGAACAAAACAGGAAGTGAAAAGTTATGAGCAAACAACAGGTTAAAATTGCTTGGCCTTTTGCAAAAGGTGAAAAAGCACAACTGATATGGATTGGTGAGCCATTCCGATGTGATCATAAAATGATGATTAAAGCTTATTTTCGCTCACAAGGTCGTACAGAAGGTATTTTAATGGATTGGGGTACATTACCATGCCTAGCAATCCAACATTATTATACTGATGGCATCATTACGGCTAGTCAAGTTCCTAAAGGTGTACAAGAAATCGATATGACTATTTATCCTAATAGTGTTAAATATCACAAACGCCCTTGGTCTATTCAAGGAAGCAGTGATTCTGCAACTTCCCGTAGTTTCGTGTTCTCTTTTGATGGCAAGAATGTCATTTTACCAGTCATTGAAGTGTTGCGTAGCATTTTAGCTCCGAACGGCTTTCTTTTATATCGCTTGTTTGAATCGAATTCATTTCCTCAATTCTTCACTGAAACATACGAACCTAATAAAATTCATCTTAGCTTTTCATCATCTTATGAACTGAAATACACCAAAACAGGTTTTATTTATCAATTGGTTTGGTTACTAACGAATCGTGATTTACGGCAAGTCTATGAAAATATAGCCTTTACTTGGTTGCAGGAAAAGGCTTTGATATTTGAATGGGGCCTTACACAATCGATTACCATAACGGTTCGTGTAAAAGAGAATAATAATTCGTGGACAGTTCTACAAATCGTAAATGTGAAAAATAAATATATTCCATACAAACATATCTCAATTTCACATCCAGAAATACAAGATCAAGTGAAATCGAATGAGGCGAAGAAATATACTTATCGCGCCGTAAATAAAATGGACGATGAAGAGGGCCTTACATTAGATGAACAAGTCGATGGCTCCACGGAAGACTTTGATCTTGTACAAATGAATCAGTTGAAACATGAATATACATTGGTACCTAAAATCAAACGAATTAAAAGTAGTTCCTCAAAGCAGCGAACGAAAGAAGATGAAAATACTAAGAAATACTATGGCAATAATGATTCAATGCGATCTACAGCAGATAGTGGAGGTCAACATCTAGCAAGAGGGCTAGAGCATCAAATGTTGCACGAAATCCAGGCTCAAGGTGAGCTAAATGATTTTATTAATGTGTTGAAAGTAATGGAACAGCATCCAAATGTAGTGGAAATTAGAGCATTTACCGATGTGCTACCGGAAGGCTTGGGAGAACGTAAATTTACAAAGTTAAGTGATGGTGTTACGAAAAGACGATATGTGATTGCTAAAGTACATATGACAAATGGAAAGCAATTTAATATTATAGAAGTAGAGCGTGAGAATCGTTCGTTGTCGATGTTGATTTTATCATCGCCTAATACTCATAACTGGAATGCTATTTATCATTGTTTACTTGTAAATCTTGTTAATAGCAATGGCGCATGGACGAGTCAAACATTGAAAATCATTGAAAATCGAGGTGTTATTGTGATGAAGGCGAAGCATAGTTCTAAAGGTATTCGTCATAGGAGTAATATATTGTTAAATAAGTTAATTTAAAAGAACACACTTTTAAAACATTAGTGTTCTTCCGCAATCGGGCTAGTTAATCAAAGAAAAAGTTATATAAACCTTGCTAATGTTACAAATATTTATAGTCATTTTAAATTCGAGTTGTATATCTAAGAAAAATGTAATAAGTAAAACCGGACAAAACCCGGCCGGTTCTTTTTTATACGATAACCTCCTCAAGGAATATTTACTAGAGGATGTCTTTTAATGTCCAAAACACTGTGATAAGGAAGGAATTTGAACAGCCGATTGCTCTTTTTAGGGCAAGTGGTCAGTCAGACCCAAGCTAAATAGTGTGCAGAAAAAAATTTGGAACTACACCAGCTAAAAATATTGGCTAAAAGGTATACCAACGAATATGCCGCACGGTTAATAAACTAGACAAGGTTAGAATAGTTCCCAGGGGTAGGAACTGATGAACTTCCGAAAGTACTAGTACTGGTCTAAAGTTTGAACATAGGGAAACTATGTCCCATCCAATGATGGAGTGAGGGGTGTAGAGTAAATTTGGCCCTTTGAATCCAAACGCTTAGCATATCTCAAATAGGAGATTGCCAACTGATAAAGAAACATATAGATATATTTTGAGTTTGACAACCGAACTGCTTAAAGGTAGAATAAACTTACAATAAAAAGCTACGATAGATTATCAATATAACTACAAAGGGAAAATGTATTAGCACTTGGGTAATGTGTCATTGTCCTTGTGAAAATATAATTAAAGACTTTTGTAGTTAGTTTGAAATAAATCGGTATGAGATATCACTATATTTGGTGATATCTCATACCGATTTTTTTGTTAGGGGGGGCAATATGACAAAAGGTCAAATAGAAGCAGAAATCAGCAAAGCATTATCGCAATGGGAGAAGGATTTTCTAGGTCGCGGATCCGTTACGGTCAAGACCGATATTCTCCGCGACATGGTAATTGTGGTTTTGAAAGGAGTCTTAACACCCGCTGAATATAAGCTCTCTGAAACAACGGAAGGATTGTTGTCGATCAAACAAATTCGTTCTCACTTGGTGGAATCAGGTCGAGACAAATTAGATGAAATCATTCGAGATAAAACCGGTGAAGAAGTAATGATATTTCACACTGATATTAGCACAAGAACCGGTGAACGAATTATGGTCTTTAAATTATCGTGTAATTTAGAGGAAAAACTAAAGTCTTAATAAAATCAAACTTGGGAGATCTTTAAAAGACCCTTTTAAGAATATAGAATGGGTAAGTTGAAGATAAACCAGCTATTTTACATGCTAAAGGGATTATATATCGTCGGTCAACACTGGTAGTAGAATCGGAGGACTAAAGAGTGACTGATATTATTATTCAAAATTTACTATCTCCAGTTGTGTTGTTTTTTGCACTTGGAATACTCGCAGCAATGGTGAAATCAGATTTAAAATTTCCAACGGCGCTAAGTGAAACGTTAAGCATATATCTTCTGATAGCGATAGGAATCAAAGGTGGAATCGAACTTTCCCATTATTCATTGAGCACTGTTATAAAACCTATCCTCGGAACCCTGTTTTTAGGTACTTTTATACCTATAATCGTGTTATTTATCCTCCGTTTCATGAAAATGGATTTTAAGAATGCCATCGGCCTGGCTGCGACATACGGGTCGGTGAGTATTGTTACCTACGGAGCTGCTACTTCGTTTCTTAGTGAATTTGGAACAAAGTATGAAGGTTTTATGAATGTCTTAGTTGTTCTACTGGAAAGTCCAGCTATTTTTGTTTCCTTGCTTTTGTTGAAACTGAATGAAGAAAATCAAGGGCATTCTTTGTCACAAAATATCGGATTCACTGCAGGCAAGCCAATGGTCAGTGGTTTAATTAATACAAAAGTGATTAAAGAAAGCCTGTTTGGAAAAAGTGTGTTGCTTTTGCTGGGAAGTCTTGTGATCGGATGGATTGCGGGTGAGGGTGCTCTTCCTGCTGTTAAGCCATTGTTTATAGACCTTTATCCAAGTGTTTTGATGATCTTCTTACTCAATATGGGTGTGATCGCTGGTCAAAGGCTTCCTGAAGTGAAAAAACATGGATGGAAAATCCTGCTCTTTGCAATCTTTATGCCTGTATTATCCGGCATTTTGGGGATTTTTGTCGGGAATTACATTGGTCTTTCGCTAGGAGGTACTACATTGATGGGGGTGCTAGCTGGAAGTGCTTCGTACATTGCTGCTCCTGCCGCATTAAGAACCTCAGTTCCTGAGGCTAACCCATCCATTTATCTAGGGTTGTCTCTAGGGATTACTTTTCCCTTTAATTTGATTTTCGGAATACCGCTTTATTATTCAATAGCACAATGGCTTCAATAATTTCTATCATTAATAAAGAAAGGAAGTGTTGATCATGTTTGCGGATAAAATATTTAATAATCAACAAATCGAAAATGAACCTATTTCAACTAACCCAGACAATAGGAAAAAAGTATTATGTATAGTTGGGATGGAGGAACCATTGGAACAATGGTTAAATTCTGCGTCTCATTTTCTCCCGGAACAAATAATGGTATTAAAAAGCTATGGCCCGGTTATCTCAGAACCATACGATAGTCTCATGCGTAACATAATTATAGCAGTTTATCAAGAAAATGTAGAGGAAATTTTCGTTATAGGGTCAGCAGATAGAAATGAATCTATTTCGGACCCTAGTAATTTAATTTCCAAAGTCATACAAACAAAAATTCCAGCGGTTAAGATTCAAACCGTAGAATATCTTTTTAAACATTGTTTCCCTGGATTTACAGCAAACGATATGGCTCAATGGATAGAGGGAAGCAAAACAGTCACAGATGGTATTAAACAGTCTGTAAACTTGATTCGTCGGCATCCTTTGATGCCCTCGGAAATTAGAGTATATGGCCTATTGATAGATACTGTTAATGGTGTGTCTACGCGAGTTGTGGATCATCAATAACAAGTATATTTAAATATGGTTGGGGTTGAAAAACTATGATCAAAAAACAACATTACGCAGATCATCCATATTCTGGTCGTAAAGCAGTTTTAGCGACTATGCACGGAAAAGAGCTGGCTATTGGTCCTCCCTTTCATAATCTGTTACAGCTTTCAATTGTTACTCCTGAAGGGTTAAATACCGATGGTTTGGGGACTTTTACTGGTGAAATAGAGCGTAAGGGGACACCATTAGAGACGCTGCGAAAAAAAGTACAAATGGGAATGGACCATCTTGGACTACCGTATGGTATTGCGAATGAAGGAAGTTTTGGACCTTATGATAATTTTCCTTTTATCGCCCAGGATCATGAAATTCTTATATGGATTGACAATGAACGTGGAATTGAGATTGTAGAACATACGTTAAGTACTAAGACCAATTATGCTTCAAAAACAGTTTCAACATGGAATGATATGGATGATTTTTTATTGAAATCGGATTTTCCTGCACATGCACTTATTGTAAGTCCGAATTCCGAGTTTTTACCTGGATTAACCTTCAAAGGATTAAACCAAATAGATGACGTAAAGGAAGCCATTAAACGTTGCGCTTCTGCTTCCACTGACGGTCAGGCACTTATTCAAACTGACATGAGGGCACATATGAACCCCACTAGAATGAAGGTTATCACTGAACTTGCAGAAAAAATGGTTCGACGGTTAGCAACGTTGTGCCCGAAGTGTTCATGCCCCGGATGGGGGATTGTTGATTATGTTAAAGGATTGCCCTGTGCAGGTTGCGGGTTAAAGTCAAAACAAATATCAAACGAAGTATATGGTTGTCCAATCTGTGATTTTAGGGAAACTCTTCCGCGCCAGGATGGTGTTAAAACCTCTTCACCTG
Source organism: Chryseomicrobium sp. FSL W7-1435 (assembly GCF_038595005.1). Taxonomy (GTDB): domain Bacteria; phylum Bacillota; class Bacilli; order Bacillales_A; family Planococcaceae; genus Chryseomicrobium. The sequence continues at coordinate 2,682,487 of NZ_CP151997.1, read as the reverse complement.
CTTATTGTGATTGGTGTAATCCTTAATCATTAGAGTTTTTTTAATAAATAGAATTCTTGTAGAGGAACGGGTTAAATGGGTGAAATAGGCTTTAGGAGTCTTTGTGGAGGTAACTGGGAATAATAAAAAAGTTACACTGTTTTACCCCTTTGGATTGGTTATCTAAAGGGGCTTATTTACATAGAAAGTAAAAGAACATATGAATTAAAAGGTGGATTAAGGAAATGTGAATTGACAATAGAGTTGCTCTGGTAATGGCCCGTTTATGGAATAAGGCTTATGCAGTATTTTAGCAAAGGGTCTTCTTCTTTTATAGAATTTTTCTCAAACAATATCCTAATACTATAGTTTTTGAAAAGATATAACAGATGAGAAGTTTTTATAAAAAACCATTTTTACAAATTTATGGGTTTAAAATATCTGACTATTGTGATAATATAAGAGTGTTGCTTTGTGCAATAATAAATATCAGGGAGGTTTCAGTAATGCAGACGACTTTAACAAAACTTAATTTGAAAGTTGAACTCCATGCTTCAAACCTAATGACCCCTTCACACATGGAATGGACACCTGATGGAAGATTATTAGTTTCTGAGACAACTGCTGGAAGCATTAAAGACATAACGAAACCTGGAAATTACTTAGACGTTGCCCCTTTTGCTTCTGGTTTAAAAGGACCTTCAAGTATAGTCCCTTTACAAGATGGGAGAATATATGTATGCGAGACTTGGGCTAATAGAATTATAGATGTAAGTTTAGGGGGGGATAGTACTGAAAACTTTCCTTTTTTAGACGGATTACAAAGGCATTTAGTTTAACGTACTTAGGTGACTATTTAGAAGTTGTAGAAAGAGAGAGCATAACAACAAATAGAGTTTTAAAAATAAATCCTGAAACCGGTTCTAAAGAAGTATTGATTAAAAATATTCCTGCTGTGCCTATGCCAGGGCTAGAAGGAATTTTACCGCTAGAATCATTCCCTGATAATTTTGAATACGAATGGAGCATGTACAGTGGATGTGCCGGATGGAAAACAAAGATTTTTACTGAAGATGGTCAAGAGTTCAATGTGTCAAGCAGCTCTGCACTTGGTCAGATTGTTAAGGATCCTGAAACCGAAACTGATTACATGGACTTAGTGAAAAAAGGAAACTTAATTGCTTCTGGATTGGATTGGAAGGGTGGGATGATTCAAAATCCTGTAAACAAAATGTTATACGTAACTCAGCCACATAAAGGAACAATATTAGAAATTAATCCTTTTGAAAGCAAAGATTACAGGTTTTCTGCCCCTATAATTCAAGGTTTAAATATGCCTACCTGCGTACGTTTCAGTCCTGATGGTAACAGTATGATGTTTGTTCAGCTCCAACCGGATCTATATGGAAATTTACAGGATTTCAAGAATAAATGATTCGAAGGATGAGAGTATATATACTCTCATCCTTTAGATTATAGGGAGTAATTTATGAATCTTAAACTACCTAACATAATGAAAGTATTACACAATCGTTCTTTCTCTTTGCTTTGGACCGGGCAGAGCATCTCGATGTTTGGGCTGGCTATATATATTACCTGTCTTCCCTTTTTAGTCTTCCGGGCAGGAGGTAGCGCAACAGAATTAGGGTTAGCTCATACTTTTTTTATCATCCCCCAGCTAATATTTTTACTTGTCAGTGGTGTTTTTGTAGATCGTTGGCCAAAGAAAAAAATTCTAGTAATATCATACTTTCTTCGAGGTCTTGCGGTATCTGGAATTGCAGTACTACTTCTTACAGATAATCTACAACTAATTCACGTGTATCTCCTTACAGGTTTTCTCGGCTTAATTAGCACTTTATATAGACCTGCTGTCCGTGGTATTACACCTCAAATTGTAGATAAAACTCAGTTATTATCTGCTAATTCATTAAGAGCTATTTCTCAACAGGTTAGTGATATGATTGGGCCGGTAGTTGGTGGATTTCTTGTAGCAGCTATCGGTCTTTATATTGCATATACAGTAAATGCAATAACATTCTTACTATCTGCACTTTTTGTTTCTTTAATAGCCATACGATCTACCAAGAAAAAAACAGAAGACACTCCCACTGAAAAAACAACTTTTTGGAAGGATTTCACCCAGGGATGGTCTGCAATTAAAAAGAGGCCTTGGCTAGGAGCAAGTATTCTAATTGGTTCATTATCAAACATTGGAATAGCAGCCTTTGATGTAATTATCTTACCAGTGTATGCAGACAATTCATTTAATGGAGTACAAACTTACGGAATTTTCCTTGCTGCTATGGCAATAGGAGCCTTGATCTGCGCTACTCTTATCGGTAGGTTGGAAAGGATATCAAAACGAGGGATTTTATATTACTTATTCATGGCCTTATCTGGACTGTTTATATTAGGTATATCGTTCACTCCACCCTTATTAGTATCACTTCTTTTATTAGCAGCTATAGGTTTTTGTTTAACAGCTTTTATCATAATTTGGGACAGTGCAACCCAAGAATTAATTGAAGAAGAAGTATTAGGTCGTGTAGTTAGTTTCCAGATGTTTGGAGGTCTCTTACTCCTTCCTGTTGGGTATAGTATATTTGGATTTTCATTAGACAAGTTAGGAACTACCCTATCCATGAGTATAGCTGGAGTTAGTATAATCCTGGTAGCAGCTCTAGGTTTAAAAAACAAAAAAATTAGAGAATTAGATTTGTGGAACTATTTATTGAACGTAAATTAAGAACTGATCTCCTTTTAATTAGGAGGTCAGTTTTTGGTTTCTGTCAAAAATAATTAAGGAAACTCGTCTAACTTAATCTTACCTCATTAGAAAAACCTAGAGAAAGGAATTAAATAGTTCTAAATGGGATAAATCGGTTTAGAGTATATTGCCGAAATGTTGGAAGGCTCCCTTATATTACGAACGGTCGCGATTGTTGAACAACACAGGTAGGAAATGATCAAACTTTTTTATAAAACCGAAACTTAAATGTTGTAGAGAAGAACCCATTTTGATCAATCTTTTTTTCAAAATGGATTCTTCATATTTACAATAAAATACGGGTTTGTGAGGTGTTTTTAATCAATCTTTTTTTCAAAGCTACAATTCTTCCAGGAGGGGGTTTTTTTGGTGGTTGCAACTATATGCGGTTTAGCTGTTATCTAAAATAACCTTTACTATTCATTTAAGTAGTTTACAATTTATTTTAAGTGATTCGGAGAGGGGGTCGGGTAATGGGGGAGAATTGGAGAAGAGAGAAACCATTCAATGAAAATAAATTAATGCTACGACAAGCAGGATTTGGGCTGATTGTGTTCCTCTTGTTTATTCCATATTTTAAATTTGCAGCGTTTGTTTCTTCTATAATTGAAACAGGAACACCAGCTTCAAAAATGAGTGAAATTAGAAACACTTTTCACGATTTAGACCTGCCTACGTATGATGTTTTGTCACCTGAGTTAATGGATTTAATTTCAATCAAAGTAGCTAAATTAAAAGGTACTTATAGCGATTAAGCTACATGTAATAAATTTCAAGAAAAACCTGTTGGGAAATTGGTCTCAAATAAAATTAGTTTATCTTTTGTATTTCTTCCATAATCCAAAATTAATAAACATGAAAATATCCACATTAAAACTAGATGTGGATATTTTTGATACCGTGCTTAGTCGTGATTTACATTTAACTATCTAAAGACAAGAAAAAGCTTGAAAAACAAGTTAGTTGGGAGGGATAGTTACTATGGATTTAAAAAAAATGCTAGTCGATGATCGTGTAAAACCCTATTTATTGAAAGCCCGTTATGGGATTGAAAAAGAAGGTAAACGAGTTGACTTATCCGGAAACTTAGCTAAAACAGATCATCCTACATGTATTTCGCAGGGAGATGAGCACCCGTATCTTCAGCGGGATTTTTCAGAATTACAGATGGAAATAATCACACCTGTTTCTGAGACATTAGAGGAACTGTTTAATTACTTAGCAGCAATCCATGACGTTGCTTATCGGTCTATGGGGAAAAATGAGATGCTTTGGCCATTAAGCATGCCGCCACAGTTACCAGAAAAAGAAGAAAATATTGTGATTGCAAAATTGAAAAATGTTGAAAACGTTCGATATCGCCAAGAATTATCGAACTCTTATGGCCGTCGTAAGCAAATGATTTGTGGTGTTCATTTTAACTTTGAATTTGGCAATGAGTTAATTCAAGCTTTGTTTAATTCACAATCGGAGATTAAAGACTATGAGCAGTTTAAAACAGAGATATACCTAAAGGTCACAAGAAACTATTTACATTATCGATGGCTAGTCACTTATTTTTATGGGGCTTCTCCTAGTAGTGAAAAGAATTTTTCTTTAGAGATTTCTTTGAATAAGGCAATGAGAAGTCTTAGAAGCAGTAAATACGGTTATACGAATTCTGATGATGTACATGTATCATTTAGCAGTCTACAGAACTATATATCAGACCTTTCTTCAATGGTTAAAAGTGGACTGCTATCTGCAGAAAAAGAATTTTATTCACCTGTCCGTTTAAGAGGAGGAGATACTGTTTCAGATTTAGAAAATCACGGGATTGATTATATTGAATTGAGAAATATAGATTTAAATCCTTTTGAAAGGTATGGAATTAGTCATGAACAAGCAGAATTTCTTCATCTATTCTTACTTTATTTATTATGGAAAGATGAAGGGGCAAATTGTGATGAGTGGGTAAAAATGGGTGATGTTAACAATGATATAGTGGCTCTTGAGCACCCTTTAAAGCATACACAATTTGAAACTAAAGCTAAAAAAATAATTGATGAGATGGAATACTTAGTAGAAATCTTAAATTTGACTATTTCAGATACATTATTTGTTCATCTCAGAGACATGTTAATGAATCCAAGTAAGACTTTGGCTGGAAGATTATATGAAGCGAGTAAAAAAAGCAGTCAAAGCGAAGTGGCTACTTCTATTGCTAAAGAAAATTATAAAAAATCATGGGATAAACCCTATCAATTATCAGGATTTACTGACATGGAGTTATCCACTCAGATTTTAATGTTTGATGCTATCCAGTTAGGAATCCAAGTAGAAATTTTGGATCGGCACGATCAATTTTTGAAGCTTCAACTAAAAGATCATGTTGAATATGTGAAAAACGGTAATATGACAAGTAAAGATAGCTATGTATCGACTTTAATTATGGAAAATAAAACAGTAACAAAGAAAATACTTCAACAACATGGATTTCGTGTGCCAAATGGTGAGGAATTTCAATCAATTGAACAGGCATTGTTATCCTATGATTTATTTTCCTCCAAACCATTCGTTGTGAAGCCAAAAACAACAAATTACGGATTAGGAATTTCGATTTTCAAAGAAGGCGCAAATTACGATGATTATAAAAAAGCCATTACCCTAGCGTTTAAAGAGGACTCCTCTATCCTAATAGAAAAATTTATGACAGGAACAGAATATCGATTTTTTGTAGTAGATGACAAAGTTCATGCTGTTTTATTACGCGTTCCTGCGAATGTTAAAGGGAATGGGAAAAATACAATTGAAGAGTTAGTTATTCAAAAGAATCGTGATCCGTTAAGGGGAAGAGATCATAGAACTCCTTTAGAAAGTATACAATTGGGTGAATTGGAGAGCTTGATGCTGAAAGGTCAAGGGTATGATATTCATTCCATTCCAAAAAATGATGAGATTATCTATTTGCGTGAAAACTCAAATATAAGTACAGGCGGAGACTCGATTGATGTGACAGATCAAATTCCTGAGGAGTATAAAAAAATTGCAGTAGATGCGGTAGCGGCACTTGGGGTTAAGATTTGTGGTATCGATTTTATTATTGAGAACACAAAAGTTCCTGCAGCATATAAAAATGCTTATGGAATTATTGAAGCGAACTTTAATCCATCAATGTATATGCACATTTATCCATATAAAGGAGAATCTCGACGGTTAACTATGCATATTCTACATTATTTATTCCCTGAACTAGTAAAAAGTCAGGACTATAGATGAGTAAAATTTAAGTAAGCATAATTTAATTGAGGAACTTCAAACTGGAGCATACTAAAGACATGTGAGAAAGGAGACTGAGCAATGACTTCTACTTATGAAGAAATTGTAGCTAGTTTTGAAAAAATTGATTCCGCAAAAGCACAGGAACTAATAAAAGGAAAAGGCGAAGCTGTTATCTATATTGGCAAGGCTGTATGTCCTTATTGTCAAAAATTCGTTAAAAAACTAAAAAATGCTGCTGAAGAAACGAATACTCATATCTATTACGTTAATAGTGTGGAAGAACCTGATATGGAAGGTATTGCGGCCTTTCGTAATGAATACGACATTCCAACGGTTCCTGGTTTCATTTATACGAATGGGAACACGGTAAACGTGAGATGCGATTCAACCATGACAGAAGAAGAAATCAAAGCTTTTATGAATAAATAATTCAATTTTAGAGCGACAAGGTCTACCAGCATGAATGGGTGTGGTGAGGGAAAAGCAGTTACGCAACAAGCGCTGGTATCCCCAGTGAATGTGGATACCAGTGTTTACATGGCTTTCTTGTCCTCGATTTCCCAATGTTTCAAAGAAGGGAACGGATCATATGCCCATTCAATCCGGCCATTGAATTTATACATTCCATAGTGAAGATGTGGGGGAAACTTGCCAGAAGTCCCTTCCTTCCCATATCCTGAACTTCCAACAAAGCCGATGATCATCCCAGGCTCCACAATATCGCCTTCTTTGACGTCTTTATTGAAATGCGACAAATGGGCGAAGTAATGGTACGTATTATGGATATCGCGGATTCCGATACGCCATCCGCCGAAGTCATTCCAACCCATTACTTCAATCACGCCATATGTTGTAGATTGGACCGGAACACCGTAGGAAGCAAACAAATCCGTACCTTCATGCATTCGGCTTCCACCCCAGCCGCGACTGGCTCCCCATGTACTACGGTAGCTGTAATCCCTTGCGACAGGAAGGGGAAAGGCATGTTTATCTAGGTCAAGTATTTGAAAATGTTTGTAGATCCGTGCAATGGTACTAACTTGCCGAACTGCTTCATCACTACCGTAATAATTTTTAAGTGCCTTCTGAAAATTAGCTTCAGAGTGACCGAATTGACTCAAATAAGTGGACAATGTCAACATCACGTCTTCATTGTTCTCTCGGTCTGCCTTGCCATCCCCATTCCCATCCATTCCGTTCCCGTCGAAAAATGCGATGGTAGAAAGTCGCGTATCGTTCTTATCCGGATTCAAGTCACCCACCCAAAACTCATCTGAAAATTGAAGAGCGATGGGGCCATCTCTCTTTTTTAAATCGTTGCGCACCTGTTGGATATTTCGCTCGTACTTGTCCACTGCCGCCAAATAGTACCATGGCAAAGACCAATTGGAATAGAATTGGTAATAAGCCATACGCTCGTCTAAAATCTGCTCTTTGGTCTGTTCGCCTTCAGCATCTACAACGGAGACAAAGGCGAAAAAGCCAATACTCCCAAGAAGCATATATCGAAATTTCTGGAACAAATCAAAATCCTCCTTTTTTCATCACGTTCCATAGTTTCTGCATCACACTTCGTTTTATGCATTTTCTGAAATGAGAGAAGAATTGCTGCATGCTTAGAAGTGAATTGACAAATGGATAAAAATAGATGAACACCAAAAGTGCCAAAGTAGGACAAAATTAGCTCTTGAAAAGTATAAATTACTACGTACTAGTGAGTAGTATTTTGGGATACTTAGTGTACATTTTGTTCTTCGATTTGGATCATATTCCAAAAAATGAATTTGTACTAAAGAGCGCTTCACCATCCGGAGAGTATAGTGTTCAGTTTTACAGTAATGGAGGATTAGCTGCTACTAATTAGGAACGAATTCCAGAAGTTTAAAGAAAGTGTTATAGAAGAAAAGAGGTTTATTCAGTGAAACAACTTTTTGCAATCGAAACAAACGAACAACTTCCCAGTTTACAAAGTACAGGCGATCGCTTGTTTCAACAGTTAATCACGTATAAAGATAAACTACATAAAGAATTTGAATTGAATGAAGTTCCTTCAGCGGTACTTTGGACAACTGCCGACCTTGCAACTAGCACCTTTTCTGAAATTCCAATTCCCGCCTTTACTTCGCGGAACATGATAATTATGTCTCCAGACATGGAAGAGTGGAAACGGTTATTTAAAATGCAACTTGAAGAAAAAAACTTACCTGAGGTTCAGTCCTTTTACGAAAATCTTTCAGAAAACCACATTTTAGTGATTTTAGCTCATGAATTGACACACCACATCAACTTGTTCCCAGACGAGTTTGAAGAATACGGAGACAGCATCTGGTTTGAAGAAGGAATGTGTTTTTACCTGCCACCCAAACTACTTCTGACAGAGACAGAATTTACTACTATTACAGAAGTCGAAGAACGACTTGTCCAAGAATTTGAAAGCAAGCATGGTAAACATGATCTTGAGGAGTTCGGTAGTGGCGCTTACGAGGGCAGCTTGACGAGCATTATGTATGACTACTGGAGAAGCTATTTGCGCGTCAACCAACTCGTCGAGGGGCCTGCTAAGGGAGATGTTCACACAGTTTTTAAGTGGTATAACGAGTGGCATCAAACAGGAAAAGCACTCTCCTTTACGAAGTATTTATTGCTTAATCCGCGAATAAATTTACACAATACTATCTGAAAATTGTTAAAATAGTGAAATAGTATAATGGTCGCCAAATGATAAATTGCGTTACAATAGGACCCATACCAACGAGGGGCGAGGAGTGGAGGTTGAAATGGCCACAGAGCAACGTGAGAAATGGGCAACTTATTATATGTCGAGCATCACATTGTTAGGTGGGTCTATTCTTATTTGGTCTATCTTGCAGTTAGAACCCATTACTAATCTGTGGATTCTCCTACTTCTATTTGCACTGCTCGTTGTGAGCGAGTACTATCCAATGCCGGTTTGGAGAGGATTTACTGCCATTTCCTTCCCAATCCTGTATGTCAGTTTTTTGATATTCGATTTTACAGTTACGGCCGTCATTTATGCAATTGCCGTGTTTTTCGTGAATGTAGTGAAACACAGGCCTCTACGAATTATATTGTTCAACCCGGCTCAATTGACCATCTGTTTGTTTGTGTCGATGCAATGTATCATATGGCTAGATGGCTGGGTCCAATCGCTTTCCCTGTCGGATGCATGGTTGGGCATTGTACAATTCACCTTAATGCAACTAGTCTTTTTTGTAATCAATAACCTAATCGTCGATATTGTCTTAATACTTCGCCCACAACGCTACACAGTACAGGCCTGGATGACCAAAACATTAACGGAGTTGAGTGCCGTCTCCATCTCCCTCATCTATGGAGGAATGTTATATGTTTTAGGGAGCCAGAACAGAGGTAACGTGGATGTTATTACATACTTTTTCTTCTTCTCGCCTTTGGTTGGATTCTCGCTGCTAAGCTCGGTCATCGTACGTCTCGGAGCCGAAAAGAGAAGAATGAAGGCGTTGTTTCATATCACTTCTCAACTGAATCAACTGGTTCCGGGCAAATTTCAATTAACGGAATTGAAAAAATCATTTCAAGATTTTATCCATGCCGATAGTTTTATATTACTGATCAAAGCAGGCAACCACTGGAAGGTCCAGCTTTCTCATGCTGTGGATGAGCCTGACGCAATCGACTCGGACCCGGCTGTAAACGCCATGATAATAAAAAAAGAACATCTTATCATTCGAAATACGAGAACGGCAAATGATGCCAAAACAAACTTACTTCCCCCAGACTTGCGGAGCCATGCCTATTTTCCACTATGTGTAGAAGGTGAATTATTGGGTCTACTGATGGCCGGGCGTAATCGGTCCAACAGCTTTACTGATGAAGATGTTCAATCCATTGCCACGTTGACCAATCAATTGGCTATCGCATTAAAATCAAGTCAGCTCGTCAAAGAAAAAGAAAAACGAGTATTACTCGAAGAGCGTAATAGGATTGCGCGTGATATCCATGACGGGATAGCTCAAACGCTGGCTGGTGTCGTGATGAAGCTGGAAACGGCAGAGCGCCGAATGCACACGGAGCCTGAAATTGCATTGTCCTTAATTGATACGAGTATTATTCAGCTACGTCAAGGGCTAAAAAATGTCCGTGAATCCATTTATGCCCTTCGCCCTGACCCTACGGAGCGGGTTGGACTTACGGGTGCTATCGCTGCCAAACTGGAGGCCATTCGTTCAGAAGAGCCGTTTGATCTGACATTTGAAGTTAAAGGTCATGAAAGAGAGTTACCGGCAGAATTGGAAAAAGAGATGTATGCCATTTTTCATGAAAGTCTGCAAAATGTGAAAAAGCATGCCCAGGCCAAAACACTTGATGTATCGCTTGATTATCAAGATCAACAAGTCATCATGCGGATTACAGACGACGGAAAAGGGTTCTCATTATATGAAGCTTTGGTAGAGAAGCGAAAACTGTCCCATTTCGGGATACTTCAATTACATCAGTCTGCAGAAAAAATAGGTGCCACGCTTCATGTCAACAGTGAACCGGGAGTAGGCACAGATATAACACTTACCGTTTCAGATGTTCCAGAGGGAGGCCATAATCGATGATACGTTTGATTATAGTAGATGACCATGCGGTGTTACGCGACGGATTGAAAACCATACTTGAATCTGAACAAGACATTCAAGTGATAGGAGAGGCGGAGTCAGGAGATCTGGCACTGAATTTGGTGGCTACATTAAAACCAGATGTGGTGCTCACCGATATCAATATGCCCGGGATGACCGGCATCGAAGTGACGAAAGCAATCAAGCAGATAGATTCTAATGTCAAAGTATTGATTCTTACTATGCACAGCCATGAAGAGTATTTGATGGCTGCCATCAAAGAAGGGGCCGATGGGTATTTATTGAAAGATGCCCCGTCTAATCATGTGATTGAGGCAATCCGAACTGTACATGCGGGAGAATCGGTGATTCATCCTTCCCTAACTAAAAAGTTGATGAACTATCATCAGCAACAGTTAAGAGAGGAAAAAACAGAGAACATGTTGACCGAGCGGGAGCGTGACGTGTTGATCTGTTTGGTGGAAGGATTGACAAACAAAGAAATTGGAGAACGATTATTTGTCAGTGAAAAGACAGTAAAAATCCATGTCAGCAATATTTTCAAAAAATTGAATGTCAAAAGTCGCTCCCAAGTAGTGATTCACGCGATGCAAAATGGGCTCGTTCCATTTCCAGAGCAACGGTGACACACCAGTCTGCTATACGTTTACGTATAGCAGATTTTTTATTTACTACGAAAGTAGTAGGTGAAATAGGACCTGCAAAACCAAAATTTACAACGAATGCAGAATAGTCAGAATTGTACGTATATGTGATGATTACTAAAACGGAGAGGAGATAGTGTATGAAACGACGTAATGGAATCATTTCTGCTTTACTCGCTACATCGATGCTTCTAGCTGCGACAGTGTCAGCAGAAGTGAATGTAAAATCCGGTATCCCTCATGGAGCTGTAATAGATCCTGAACTGCAAGAAACATTTGCAAAAGGAGCTTCTTTTGCAGAGGTTATCGTCACATTTGAAGATGAAGTACTAGACGAACGCTCAGAAATTCTACAAGAACTGGGTGTTAATGCAGGGGTTCACTTAAAAAGTTTGCCGATGACCGGCCTTGTTGCCTCTGCAGAACTTGTGAACCAATTGGCGAAACACCCCGATGTTGAATCCATTTATGAAAATCGAGCACTAGCCTACGAAACGGCGGATGCCACTCAAATGACAGGTGTGGATGCTCTTCGAACGGATGCTGCACTCACAAAAGCAAATGGCGGTTTTCCTATTACCGGGAAGGGAATTGGTGTGGTCATCAATGACAGTGGTGTAGATGGAACTCATAAAGATCATGCATTTGGCGATCACCTTGTACAAAACGTGCTAGGTTCAACGAACTTACATGCTGTTTCAGAATTGCTACCGATTTCATACGTGGAAAACGTTCCAAATACAGATTCCAATTCGGGTCATGGCACACATGTAGCAGGAATTGTTGGAGGAACAGGAGCCATGTCATCTGGAAAGTATGAAGGAGCAGCACCTGGCGCTAACTTGATCGGCTATGGATCTGGAGCAGGGGTTGCTATGCTGGATACTCTTGGTGGCTTTGACTATGCACTTACCCATCAACGCGAGTACAACATTCGTATCATTACCAATTCATGGGGAGACACGAGCCAAGCGGGTAAAGCGTTTGATCCGGCAGATCCGATTAATGTGGCAACCAAACAACTATATGACCGGGGCATTATAACCGTTTTCTCAGCTGGAAACTCAGGGCCAACTGCAGGCACGATTTCAGGGAACTATAAAAAAGCACCTTGGGTTATTACTGTAGCAGCAGGGGACAAGTCTTATCAGCTGGCTGATTTTTCTTCTCGAGGTCAGGCAGGTGTTGATGGTACAGTAACTGTCGACGGAGAGACATGGAAGTGGGAAGACCGTCCGACAGTAACAGCGCCAGGATCCAAAATTGTGTCTACTCGAGTCATCTCACCTCTTCCTTTACTGGGTGTGAGTTCGGATGCAACCGACATTGACCCTGCGCATATCCCCTTTTACACGACGATGAGTGGCACGTCTATGGCGGCTCCTCATGTAGCTGGAATCGTGGCTTTGATGTTAGAGGCAGATCCCACATTGACAGGGCTTGAAATTAAAGAAATTCTTGAGACTACAGCCAAGCCAATGGAAGGTTATGAAAAATGGGAGGCGGGAGCAGGCTACGTAGATGCCTATAGCGCAGTGAAACACGTGATGAATTCAAAATCAAATTAAATTTGAGAGGAGAATACAATGAAACGTTTATGGGTAATTTTACTTGCACTTGTCCTTGCTTTTCCTCTAGGTACGGGAGGACAGGCGTCTGCGGAGACACTTCCCGTTGTCGATGAAGAAATTTTTGAAGCATTGGTAACTGCCGATGTTGCTGAAGTGATTGTTACATTCCATGGAGAAGGTCCGGTACAGCCATCTCAACTTGACCTATTGGAAGAAGCGGGTGTGTCGACAGGTATGAGTCTAAAAAGTTTACCGATGGTCGGTGTACTTGCTTCTCAACAAGCTGTCGAACGTCTAGCTCAAATGCCGGAAGTACGATCCATTTTCTTAAACGAAGAACTTACGTATTTTAATGCAGATGCTACAGCTATCACAGGCGTAGATAAAGCGAGAACAGATGCAAAGTTTAAAGAAATGAACGGCGGATTTCCTGTATCTGGCGCCGGCGTTGGCGTCGTAGTGAATGACAGTGGGGTAGATGGCACTCATAAAGATCATGAGTTCGGCCGAAATCTTGTGCAAAATGTCATGGGTTCATTGAACTTAAATGCCCTAGCGCCTAAGCTACTTCCCGTTTCTTACGTGGAGAATGTAGTGAATACAGATACAAACTCTGGACACGGGACGCACGTAGCAGGAACTGTCGGTGGAACAGGAGCCATGTCTTCAGGCAAATATGAAGGAGCCGCACCAGGTGCCGATCTTATCGGGTATGGTTCTGGCGCAGCACTATTTGTTTTAGATGGAATTGGAGGTTTTGATTACGCCATTACAAATCAAACACGTTATGGCATACGTGTCATCACCAACTCCTGGGGTTCAAGTGGAGATTTTGAACCAGAGCATCCAATCAACTTAGCAAGTAAAGCAGCATATGACCGAGGAATTACCGTGTTGTTTGCGGCAGGTAATGAAGGTCCGGGAGAAAATACGCATAATCCTTATGCCAAAGCACCATGGGTCATCTCGGTAGCGGCTGGTGTGAAAGATGGGACGCTTGCTGACTTTTCTTCTCGCGGTACAAAAGGTGTAGGAGGAACGTTCACGATAGACGGTCTGGAATGGTCATGGAAAGATGAACCAACAGTTACAGCACCAGGTGTAGACATTGTATCTACTCGTGTCATCTCACCTGTGGGTTCACTTGGTATCGACCAAGATGCCAGCTCGCTCGATCCGGCTCATCTGCCTTACTACACAACGATGAGCGGTACATCGATGGCAACACCACATGTCGCTGGGATAGTGGCATTGCTACTAGAGGCAGACCCAACATTGTCACCGCAGGAAATAAAAGATATTCTCGTGTCGACTTCGACTAATATGCCAGGTTATGAAACATGGGAAGTGGGGGCGGGGTACGTCAATGCCTACGCTGCTCTGGATACCGTCTTTAACGGAAAAGAGTTTGGTTCTACATTGAACAGCAATCAGACATTTGCAAGCCATGTAGAAGCGAACACAGGATACGATGATTTCTCTATTGTCTACGACCCGGCAAAAGCAACATCAGACAACACGACAACGTTTACAGTAGAGGAAGATATCAGCACATTATCTGCAAAAGTGAACGCGCAAGGGATTTTAAAAGAAACAGGAAATCCGATTAATCTAGTCTTGATCGATCCAGATGGGACGGAATACAGTTCAGGGATCAGCCTGCTTTTTCCTACTACTTTTGACCGGACTGTTACTGTTTCTTCACCAAAGGCAGGAACATGGAAAGCAGAAATCCGAGGATTAAGAGGATCGGAAGTAAATCCTGTTGGAATTGCTTTACCTGAAACCGTTCAAGGAAAGTTGTCGTTTTTAAAAGTGGGCAGCTATACAGGATTATCAGATATTGCTAAACATCCAGCCGCTGGAGCTATTCAATTAGGCGTACAGGAACGATTGTTTGATGGTTTGTCATCGGGAAAGTTTAAACCTGACAGTCCATTACTTCGAAAAGATTTGGCACGGTATTTAGTCATGGGAGCGGGTATCAAACAAACGCTTCCTCTATCCGGAGCGAGCAGTTTTTCAGATGTTAAAGTAAATGATGGAAAATTCATCGAGGCAGTTACAGCAAAAGGAGCCGCACTACGTGACCCATCGCATTATCAAACAGGTGTTATGGTTGCGGCGCCTAGCGGGAAGTTCTCACCTAATTCTGCCGTTACAAGAGCAGAACTTGCCTACTCGTTAGTCCAGGCATTAGGTCTACAACAACAAGCAGAAGAATTTACTGGAACTGTTACAGTGCAGTACAAAGATGAACGACTTCCAATTGACGATGCAGCACAAATTCCTGAGAATCTAAAAGGGTATGTGCAAGTCGCGCTAGACCTGAATATTGTACATGCTCATTTTTCAAGTACCCAAGATCCTTTTGCACTTCAACCTACTGTGAAAGCGTCATTCTCACCAACAGCTTCGGTTACGCGTGGGGAATATGCTGTCGCAAAAGTTCGTTATTACAACGCATTTTTAAAATAAGTAGAGAACACGAAAAGCTACCCGTCAATTTGAGGGTAGCTTTTTAGTGAACTCAAGATTAAAAGTGGAAGCTATATGAGAAAAATCTGTTGAATTTATTTTGTTTTTGAAATTTCATTAACAAGTCGGTCGAGTGCTTCGTTAAGCGGAGTAACAGGACGACCTAGCACTTTCTCAAAATCACTGCTATTTACTTCAAGGGAACCGTTACGAATGCCTTCTTGAATCCCTACTACCAATGGAATCACAAAATCAGGTAAACCTAGGCCTTTCATGATCTCTGCATATTCTTCATCACTAACTTGTTGGACAGGGATGTCTTTCCCTACTACATTTCCAAGCGCAGATACCAATTCTTGTTGAGTCAAAAGAGGACCAGAGAGTTCATAAGTCGTATTTTCGTGACCTTGTCCAACAAGTACGGCTGCAGCTGCCTCTGCATAGTCTTGTTGTAGTGCCCAGCCTACTTTACCTTCTCCAGCAGAAGTGACCCATGGAGCTCCGGCGATAGTACCTTGAATACTTCCAATTTCGTTTTCCAAATACCAGTTATTACGTAAGAACGAATATGGAATACCCGTTTTACTAATAGCTGCTTCTGTTGCAACATGAGGTGGAGCTAAGAGAATTTTGCTGTCTGTTGCATTGGCTAAACTTGTATAAGCAATAAATTTTACCCCTGCGCGTTCAGCTGCGTGAACAGCATTCGCGTGTTGGCGAATTCTTGTTTCATTGTCACCATCTGCAGAAATAATTAATATTCGGTCAATGCCTTTAAAAGCAGTATCCAATGTCTCAGGGTGATCAAAATCTCCTTGTCGCACTTCTACTCCACGACTACGAAGTTCTTCTGCTTTCTCTGGATTTCGGACACTCACGACCAAATCATTTGCAGATACTGTCTTCAATAATGATTCGACAACCTTTGACCCTAATTTCCCTGTTGCTCCAGTAACTAAAATTTTCATTGGTATTACCTCCAGTTGATTGGTATCCCCAAAAGTGAGGGACTCGTGCCTATATAAATAATGATGGTATCATGGTTAGTTACGTCCTACAAACTTCAGATTGCCACAATGAATGCTAATGCCTTTGTGAAATCATTCATTTCAAACATCCATGCTAAACTAACTTGTACAATTCATACAGTGATATTCATTTTTCAACCTCTCTTTTTAGCTTATTAGTTCCTTAACTAAAAAACAAAACTACGGCTAATCCGAGAAATAGGTAGGCGTTTGAATTGAGGGTATACATGGTATGGTTCATTTTGTATTAATTTTACTTCTAGGGTTATAATAAGCCCTAAGGAGAATAATCGGAAGTAGGCACTTTAATGTGACATAGTATACAAAAGGATACCATGGAAGGAGGAAGGAAATTGGCTGAGGAATGTAAACGAAATGGAACTGGAACGATTGAAACAGCTCTTGATATTCTTGTTGGAAAGTGGAAGCCTGTCATTCTTTTTCATCTTTTAGATAAAGGAACTTTACGCTTTAGTGAATTGAATAGATTGGTACCTGATGTAACGAAAAAGATGCTAACAACTCAATTAAGAGAATTGGAATATCATGATATAATCAATCGCAAAATATATGCACAAATCCCTCCAAAAGTTGAATATTCAATAACCGAATATGGGAAAGGATTAATGCCTCTTTTATTGTCTATGCATGAATGGGGAGTAACTCATTTAGAACACTTAGATGAACTTTACGGAAAAAGTGAAGAAACAATAGGCAAGTAAAACGAGCTGAAAATAAAATAGCGAACTGAATCTTGAGGTGGAAAGAATGTAACAATTCTTTCCATCTCTTTTTAGTTCACGATATAATAAAAAGATGGAATAGTATGAAAGTGGGAACGAGTTATGGGATACATACAATATTTGCGTAAATATGTGGGGACTGCACCGCTTATCATGGTGGGGAGCATGCGTACTTATCTTTGATGAGGACAATCGGTTACTTTTGCAGTTGCGAAAAGATAATGGCAGCTGGGGGCTCGCCGGAGGTTCCATGGATCTTGGGGAAAGTCTGGAGGAAGTGGCTAGTCGTGAAATGGAAGAAGAGACAGGGCTCGTTCCAGCACAACTAGACCTCTTTTTGACGTTTTCGGGAAAAGATTTTTATTATCAGTACCCTCATGGGGATGAAGTTTACAACGTTGTGACTGCTTACATCTGTCGAGACTACAAAGGGGATTTGAAAGCTGATGAAAATGAAGCCAGTGAATTGCAGTTCTTTTCATTTGAAAGTTTGCCTGAAGCCATTAGTCCTCCGGATCGGCTGGTGATTGAGAAGTATATGTCTGTTTACTAGAGGGGATGATGCGATGAAGGCAGTATTTCTGGATCGCGATGGAACAGGAGAGATAGGAGCATAGAAATGGAGATATGTATAGAAGTTGAAGGGGCAACGATTTGGACAAAGCAAACAGGCACAGGAACCTTACCTGTCTTACTCGTAAGTGGCGGGCCGGGAGCGGCAGATTATATGGATGCCGTAGCAAACCTACTAGTTGATGACTGCAAGGTCATTCAGTTTGATCCACGGGGTTGTGGACGGTCGACGGGAGACGGGACAACCTATAGGGTGGACGCCTGCTTACGCGATATCGAGGAAATTCGAAAGCAGTATGGATTTAGTCAATGGACCGTGGTTGGTCATTCATGGGGGGCGGACTTGGGGTTGGTGTACGCACTCAAGTATCCTGATGCAATCCGCGGCTTTCTTTCCATGGCTGGGACAGGCATTCAAAATGATCGTGACTGGAAAGAGGCTTACGTTGCAAATAAACAATCACAAGGTGAAGAATTACCTGAATTTCTCTACGCTCCGAACAGAGAGGTACACAGAAGTCTTCTCACTTCATGGAGAGACTTCATTAAATATCCGGACTTGTTGAACAATCTTGCAAAACTCGATGTACCGACGCTCTTTGTAGCAGGGGGAGAAGATATTCGCCCCTCATGGCCAATTCAGCAACTTGCCAAGCTGGTTCCTCGTGCGAACTATATAGAAGTCGATGGCGCAGGGCATTATCTTTGGCTCAGTAAGAGGGAAATATTGAAGCGACTACTCATAAAGTTTATTACCTCACCAAGGTTAAAGGAGACAACTCATGAAAATCATAAAATATGAGCCCCGTTACGAAGAAGGATGGCTACGTTGTAGAGTACTCGCTTATTTACATACATCCATGTACGAAGATGTCAAAACTGAAAAACCTCAGTTTCCTGGAAGACCCACTATTGAATTGATTGCATTAGAAGATGACATGGTCGTAGGAATTCTCGACATGGTACTGGACACTGAAGAAATACAAACATCCTTTTTAGCGAAAGGACTCGGTGCTTTTCTAAGTGTGATAGCTGTTCATCCAGATTACCAGGGTAGAGGAATTGGACAAAAATTATATGAAGCTGCTTTGGAGGAATTAGAGAAAACGCCTATAGAATTTATTGAGCTATACACGCGCGGAGACGAGCCTGCAAACAACTTTTATAAAAAACTCGGATTTGAGTTACGCTTGGAAACATACGATGTCTTTGGTGTTGAACACAGTCTTGGGAAAGAAGTTGTGATCAAAGGTATGAAGAATCAGCGGTTACTCGTAGAAACAGAGGATGGACAAGAGTGCAAATACACTTTAGTGGATGGCGTATATGAAGTCTATGATTTAGCCGCTC
The DNA here is from genome assembly GCF_038595005.1 of Chryseomicrobium sp. FSL W7-1435. Taxonomy (GTDB): domain Bacteria; phylum Bacillota; class Bacilli; order Bacillales_A; family Planococcaceae; genus Chryseomicrobium. The sequence goes on along the minus strand of NZ_CP151997.1, from coordinate 2,663,465 downwards.
TTGATGAAATTGATTATGACAGATACTATCCTTCCCGTGGGTATTATAAAAAGCTCTAGTTAATTTGAAGTGGGGTTAGAATATGAAGTTAATGAATCCATCAACCTTAGAAAAGTGGCTGCCACCACATTCACTCGAATGGTACAACCAACTCAGTAAGCTTCAAGGTGAATATGAATATTCTTGGGATTCTACACGAACAGAGCCTAACGGAGAATCTAATTTTGATCTAGAAGTCCTTCACAATATAGTGAATAAGAAAGTGTTGGATGTTGGATGTGGGCACGGTGAATTCACGATTAAATGCAGTTCTTTTGCAAAAGAAATAGTAGGTTTTGATGCGACAGAGAACTTTGTGCACATCGGTAATCAAGCTAAAGGAAAGAATGTATCTTTTATTGTTGGAAACACGAAAAATGGGTTGCCTTTTAGAACGGAAGAGTTTGATTTTGTTTATAACAGAAAAGGACCAACTTCCGCATATCCTTCTATTAGCAGGGTTTTAAAGAAAAGCGGGAAGTTTATTGGGCTTCACCCTGGAGATGCTTCAGGAAAAGAGCTCCCTATTTTATTTCCTAATTTATTTGATGAGTTACAAGGAACACCGATTTTAAATACCCTCAACCAAAGACTAGAATCGAGTGAGTTTTTACAATGGGAAGTGGAAGTCGTTAACAGTGTTGAATATTTACATACCCCTCTGGATGTAGTGAAAATGAGATGTTTTGGCCAAAGACCTGAAATTTATAAAACAGTGAAAGAACTAAACTTAGCTATAATTTCAAAAGTCTTCAATCAAAATGCTACTCACAGAGGTCTTCTGATAACATTTTCCCGCTATATAGTTCGTGCAAATGTTTAGTAGTTCTCAGTAATAGTATCTTAGTTTAGAAGTGACTTGTTTCTCTTTGGTTTTGTATAGGGGAAATATAAACGATTGGAACTTTTGATACTCGTTCTCCGTATAGTAGGAAACAGATGTAAACAAAGGGGAGGATGTTAGCATGGAGGCATTCACAATCATGGCTTTTACATTCGCAACTATGGGTTTTATATTTGGGATTATTGGTTTTACACTTGCTACGCAGGCGAACGCAAAATTGACTACTGTTGAAAAACGATTAAATGAATTAGAAGCAGTTACGAAGGCATAAAGGTCTGTTAATCAACCAATTGAATAGTGGAAATAAGTTAATTAAATCACTGTCCAGCAGCTATTATCTGTTGGACATTTGTTATTTACAGTTCCTGATAAATCAATTCAAATAAAGAGTTTCGACTTTCAATGGTATAAAATTTACCATCCACCATTTGTAAAGTGTTGTTGTAGCCGACTACAATTGCAGTCATTTTCTCTTCACCATTATGAGTGTAATAAATTGTCATTTCATAAGTATTTAGTGGTGGCATATCAGATTCTTTTAGTCTCATATCACTCGATTGCTCTATAATCTCTTTAAATTCCGCAACATCAAGTACCTGTTCATTTTCTGAATTAAAATTGTTCTTTAGCTTTTCTTCAATAACGACTTCAGATATGTCTGAACCATTAAATACACTTTCATATACTTCCCCGAAAGTCGTATCCTGATTTTGATTGAAATAAAACCATATTGCACCGATTAAAACTAATCCAGCGATACCTATTAAAATAGCTTTTTTCATATGCTTAGTCCTCATGTCTAATTGGTAGAATCAATAACCTCAACTTTTTTCGTAGCCGCTCGTAATGGATCAGATTCATTGATGCCCCCATCAATTTCTACAATCACTACATCCCCAATAGTGAGCTCCTCGAGGATAGATGCATCTGCTTTTAATAAAGCAAAGTCATTTGCACCATACTCAATTAAAAATGAATCTTCATTTAGCTCTGTAACTTCGCCTCTGAAATCTTCCTTAAGTGTTTGAGAAATGTTTGGTTGCTCCTCATCCGCACATCCGACTAAGAGCAGAAGGAAACTAAAAAATAAAGAAATTCTAATAAACCTCATAGATATCGCTCCTTTAAAAAAGATTACCAAACATCTAGGAAAGATGGAACTAAATGGTACACTTAAAACGTATAGATGGAATTAAAAGAATAGTGTAATTACTTTTTAGGGGGTTACGGGATGAGAGAAATGCAGTATTGGGTGGTTTTCGGGAGTGTAGGAATGGCATTATCCATTCTATTTTATCTTGGAGCATACAATTACTTAAATGGAGCTCCATTTCTAGCGTTATTTTTAAGCATTATCGTATTGTTTGTTTTAGTAATTCCAGTAGCTCGCGGCTTAGCACGAAAGTTTGAGAATGTAACATCGGAAAAATCTAAAAAGTGGTATACATTCATGGCTGTGAGTATAGCTGTAATCACAAGTGCTTCATTCGTTTTCAGTCTGTATGATGAGTACCGTGTGAAAAGCTTGGATCATGCTTTTGATTTTCAAACTGAAAAAGCGCTACATCTACAAGTCGATTTAGCTGGAGAGATGTACATAATCGAAGACAAAGAGGCAATGGCAGAATGGAAGACATTTTTGAATCAATATGATGTGAAGAAGATGAATAATCGAGAATGGGACTCAGATTTATCGAATGAACAAGGCTTTGTGGTTAGTCTCATTTTCGATAATAACTGGACAGGCGGGTCGGTTTATGAAAACCGCTTGATTAATTATGGAGATATGGACTACTACCAAGTCTTGAATGGTCCAGTGGATATCGCTTGGGTAACTGATTTTGTGAAACGGAATCAATCCTTTACTGCGAAAGTTGTGGAGCCGGAATGATACGAAAATTATATCCACATGAACCACTTCCTATGGAGCTCTTGCTGTTAGCAGACCCGTCCGAAAATCAAATTCATTCTTATAGTCGATCAGGTCATTGCTATGTCTTAGAAATTGAAGGTCAATGTATCGGTGTATACATTCTTCAACAACAATCTCCTCAGGGAATAGAGCTTATGAATGTGGCAGTCGCTGAACACTGGCAGGGGAAAGGCCTAGGGAAGCAGCTGATCCTCCATGCGATTGAAACAGCGAGGGTGCTTGAATATGCGAGTATTCATGTCGCAACCGGGAATTCTAGTATCGGGCAACTCGCGCTGTACCAAAGGTGCGGTTTCCGGTTGGTTGGGATAGTTCCAGATTATTTTACCTTGCACTATCCAGAACCCATCTTTGAAAATGGCATCCAGTGCCGAGACCAAGTGAGACTGGCTCTGGAATTGAAAGGAACTGAATAAAGTGATACCTCTTATTTATGATCAAGTAAATACATATGAAAAAGATAGCGAGTTTTTATTGAAACTGCTGAACCAATCAAGTGGAAAGACTGTAGCGGATTTAGGGTGTGGTACAGGAAGAGTGACGAAAAAATTAGCGGAAGCGGGTTACCTTGTGACAGCAATTGACCCTAACGCAGAGGCTATCGATTATGCGATAGAGCATAGCTTACAATCTGAAATTAAATGGATTTTAGGTGACAGTAAAGACCTGCAACCTAAATCATACGATTTTGTCATCATGACCGCCAATGTAGCACAAGTCTTCCTGACAGAAGAAAGTTGGTTAACGACTCTTAGAGATATCTACCAAAGTTTAAAGCCTGGTGGACAGCTTGTTTTTGACACAAGAAATCCTGCAAAAAGAGTGTGGGAATACTGGCAGAAGGATCTAACACCAGATAAAGCAACACATCCAGAAACCGGAGCAGCTTTAGAAATTTGGACGGAGTACGAAGGGATGGAAGATGACATCTTTACATTTTATGAAACTGTAAAATTTGTTGAAACGGGAGAAACGATTGTACGTGAAAAAATGCAATTGAAGTTTCGTAGTTACGAAGAACTTATGCTTTCTGTAAAAGCAGTCGGATTTAGAGATGTTGTGGTGTTCGAAGATTGGGAAGACAAACTGGCAAATGAACAATCTCATTCGTTTGTGTTTCATGCCATAAAATGAAATCTTTACAGGAAAGAAATTTTAAAAGGAAAAGGTAAATCAAAATGACACGTGAACAAAGTCTAAAAGAGGCATTATTGCTTCGGGAAGAAAATAACTACATAGAATCAAATAAAATCCTTACTCAACTTGCTGATGGACATCCTGAAGATGCCTATATCCAGTACCAATGTGCCTGGAGTTATGATGCACTTGGGGAAGAAGCGAAGGCAGTGCCTCATTATGAAAAAGCACTCCAAGGTGGACTTGATGCGACAGATTTAGAAAATGCATACCTAGGGCTTGGGAGTACTTATCGCGCACTAGGAGATTATCAGAAGTCCAAACGAGTATTTGTTGAAGCATTAAATCACTTTCCAGGTAATCATGCTTTGAAATCTTTTTATGCCATGACGCTGTACAATTTAGGAGAATCGCATGACGCAGTGCAATTGCTCCTCAAAACGCTCTTAGCCACTACAACTAACGACGAAATTAGAAAGTATAAAAAAACACTCGCCTTTTATGCAGATCATTTGGATGACAAGTGGTCCTAGAAGGTAGTGCACTGATATAGAAAGGAGTTAAGATTGTGATTACATCTCATACTATTCGTATAACCCCCTTTACCGAAAACTTCCGAGAAGCGCTTGAAAAATTTGAACTTCCAGAAGAACAACGACAGTTTACGAGTTTACCTGTAGAAAAGATGAACAGTCCGTTAGTTGAAGAGTCCGCGCTACATGTCGTCATTTTAAATGCTGAAGAACCAGTTGGCTACTTTACATTAGAAGAAGGAAAGAAGCTTGCAAAGTATTCTTCAAACACGAAGGCAAAGCTCCTTACCTCATTTTCAATTAATCAGCAGCATCAAGGAAAAGGCTACGCCAAAACAGCCCTTCACCAGCTACCTGATTTAATAAAAACTACTTTTCCACATGTGGATGAACTTGTACTCGGGGTTAATCAACGAAATGAGGCAGCAGCCTCACTGTACCGAAAAATAGGATTTGTGGATAACAGGGAAGTATTTGTGGGTCCTAAAGGTCCGCAGAACATTATGCATTTACCGATAGTTTGAGTTATACCCAGGTTATCCAGAAAGCAAGGAATTACATACTACACGAAAACTTCTTCAAAGTACTCATGTGAAGCTGGCAAAGCATTATATTCTTCTTTGGAAAAGGAATAGAGTTACATGACAGTGAAGGGGGAAAATGAAATGTCATCAAAAGAGACGCATGAACAAAGACGAGAAAGACTGAGACAAACAGAGTTGCGAAATAATCCTGGGGGAAGTATTCAAGGCAGTGGGCTGCAAGATTTAGTAGGAGGCCTTGGTTGGAAAGGGACAGGAGTACTTATTATAGTGCTTATCATTGGAGCACTAATTTATCTTACGATTTTTAATTAAACAATTTCTTTGAGAGTATGACACTTTTTTAAAAAGTAACGTCCACTATGAAGAGGGGGGATGCAGTTGAAGCGTTTAGCGATTGGTCTAACTTTAGCCACCCTTTTGGTACTAATGGGTTATTCTGATGAAAGTGATACAATTAGCGAAACAAAAGAAATAACAGAAAACGTACAGATAGCTATCACCCCAGAAGATACAGCTCTTGAACCCCCAGACCTAACTATAAATTTTGGCGAAGAAATTCTTCATCCTTTTCTTGGCTCGTATAGTTGGACTATTGATAATGGGGATGGCAAAGGAGAAGGGATAGAGGCAGATTCTGAATCGCCGCCAGATTTAGTCAAAGGCAAGACAGCCTTGCAAGTTTCTTCTGATACGTCTGTAGAATTGAATTTTGAAGATCCACCGAATAATTATATTTTGCGAATATGGAATGATAATTACACAATTCTTAAACAAACAAAAGAAGTGGATCTATCTGAGACAGGTATATTCATCTATGAAGTTTTAGCCCACTGGGAGCAAGGGACAGCTAGTTATTCGTTTGTTATAGAAGTTATCGAATAGCTCTGAAATTAAGAATAGAGTTCGCCTAAGACTGTAAGCTTCAAGCGGACTGAAAACCGAAAATAGCAATAAAACTCAGTAAAGCAGTAGCGATGAGAAGTAGCGCATTTGCGGAAATAAGTATAAATTTGTAAGTGTTTTTAGTACTTAGCAACGCAAAGACAAAAGCAATAACACTGTACATCATAAAAATAATTATAAATGGCTGACCGGCTGTGTGGAATGTAAGTGTGCTTGCCCATACGTTTTCTTGCGACATAGAGATAAAAATGCTGAACCCAAGTAGTAAAAAGAGCAAGGACACTAGAGGGAATATCTTTTTCACAAAAACACCTCCAAAAGGTATATAGGGAAATTAATTTTTAAACTGCACTAATTAAATTGATGAAGTAGACTACACTACAATCTTATTAGTGTATTTTAAAGATAGACTCATAATTTTAGAAAAGGTTCCATGTTATAGTAGTATAGTTAATCTTTAATCAAAAACCAGGACATCTCTTTACGAGACGTCCTGGTTTTTGGTTACTCAGGAATCGCTACCAACTCCCCGAGTTTATTGTCTGGATAGTATTCACGTGCTTGAATGAATAACTCTTTATCCACGAATGAAACACCAGAGAAGGAGAACATACCAGTTTTATCATCTTCAATGTAGGCATTGTCCCATGAATAAGCATTTCCCTCAGCATCAACCAACTGAATATTTAATTCGCTCCCTACGGTCGATTCACTAAAGTAAATAGTAGTCGAAATTGGTGTACGAATGACCTTATCGACCACAAAGCTTCCTCCATCAAGCGCGGGAACTGTGATAGAGGGTGTGCTAACAACAGTGTTTTCCTGGACAGCGAGTTGATTCGCATTCACGTCAAACTTCCAAGGTTCTGATAATCGCACGCCATCAATTGGATCTGATTCATCTGGTGTTAACATGCGTGCATAAACGATTTCTAAATCTAGTTCAGCAGAATCAAGCGGAGCAGCAAGTCCCACTTCAATGTAAACAGTGTACATTGAAGAGTTTTGCTCGATGGATTGGGCAGCTGTGTTCGTCACTTCGAGCTTTTCCCCATTCATATATATATCGGGTAACATCTGATATCTATGTGAATAACTAAAGTCGTCGGGTTTTACAAAAGTGGAGCTGATAAGAATTTTATCGTAGTCCACAATCACTTCGTTCAAAGTTAACTCACCATTTTCAGTAGTGGCTGTGATGCCAATTGGATTTTTGTACTCTGTGAAATCTTGGTTTTCGCCAGGCTTCCAATCTTCTAAAAGACCCGCCACTAAAGGCATGTTAGCAATGGTTGGGCTCGTTACAACAATTGCGCTCAAAGCAATAGCTGCAACTGAAGCAGCAATAAAACCAACACGTCGTTTTGCTGGGGATAACTTTTTTTGAATACGTTTTTTGATGCGTTTTTTCTCTAATTTCGTTAAGGATTTATTGTCATGAGTTGTAATTTCTGCGTCGATGTCATTAAAGTCGCTATAAAGGCTCATTAGGATCCCTCTTCCTGTTGAAAATATGTGCGCAACTTTTTTCGGCTCCGTGAAAGCTTATTGTGAATCCACGATTCTTTCACTTCGTATTCCGATGCAATTTCCCGGGCAGACGATCCTTCAAAATAATACCGTTTAAAAATGCGCTGTTCCTGGGGAGACAGGTTTTCAAGAACTTCTTGCCAATTGATTGTCTGCGCTGCAGTTGCTGGAACTTGGTCAGATAACTCGTCTTGTTGACCACTTCTTTGTAACTTCCGAAGACGGTCGATGGCTTTGAATTTGGCAATGACAGCTAGCCAGTTCTTCAAAGAGTTGCGTTCCGGGTCAAACTCATCGATGTGGTACCAAGCCGCGATAACGATATCGGCTACGCATTCTTCGATTTCTTCCGGATGCCCAGCAATGTACTTATTCACAATGTGCTTGAGTAAACCGCCGTATTGATCAAGGACGAGTGAGATGCCTTGTTCTTTATGATTTTTGAGTTGATTAATAATGTGCTGTTCCATGTTTCACCTCATTATTGAGACGCTTTTTTCGCGAAAAATCCGTTCACTAATACATTCGTTCTGTTCGTTTAAATCTATCACAAGCATGAAAGGAAATTGGAAATTATTTTCGTGGTAGGAAAGTAAAGGATGACTAGATATGTAAAAATGAAGAAAATGGATGATTGCGTGGTGTAGGGGATGGATGTAAAAATTGTACGTGCAATTGTTGGGATTCCAATCATTTTAGTTGGAGCCATGTTGCTTGGGGTCAAAGTAAATAATGAGCCGATCAGTACTTTGATAGTAGCACTTATAGGTAGTGGACTAATTTTCGCTGGAATTTATATTGGTTTTTATAATCGGGAAACATTCGGGGAAAGAGAACCAACTAGTAAGAGTCAGAAAAAATTGATTCATAGTGCGAATCGGGCTTTACACTCTGCTGTACCCAAAGCTACTAAAGCGATTTATGCAAAGGTTATCGGCGATACATTGATTTGGCGCGTCTATTTCGATGCTGAACCGACTGAAGATGAGATGGAGCGTTTGAATGAAGCACAGACTGAAATCATCGCAGATTTCCCAAAAGTTCAATCCGTGAACGAAAACTACATCGTGCATCCGGCTCCAATTAATTATTCAACTTCTCATTACAGCGAATGGATTTACTCGAGGGTTGAGGGAGAATAAAATGACCCCTGGGGTTGTCTCTCTTTAGAAATTAACTTCAATTAACGAGACAACCCCTAGGGTCAAAAAATTAACGGAGGTAGCAGTATGAAAAAAATAGCACTCATTGGCTCCAGCGGCGCAGGAAAGTCTACTCTGTCACGTGAGCTTACAGCGATGCTTTCCATCCCGGTTTATCATCTAGATCAATTAAATTGGCGGGAGGGTTGCGAAGAAGTATCACGAGAAGAACAAATACGGCTTCAAGATGAAATTTTTGAGAAGGAAGAGTGGATCATCGACGGCAATTATGGTGGGACTCTTTCTAAACGTGTCGAAGAAGCAGACACGATCCTATTCTTTGATTTTCCAAGGATGCTTTGCATGACACGAGCAGCAAAACGAGTTCTAAAGTATCGGAACACAGTGCGTCCGGATATGGCGGAAGGATGCCCGGAACGTTTTGATTACGAATTTTTCAAATACATTTGGAATTTTCCAGAGCAAAAAACACCGCATATTGTGAAGCGTTTGCGTGAACTTCCGTCTGATAAGCGTGTCGTGCATTTTAATAAGCCAAGTGATGTAGAACGATTTTTGTCCACACTTCGAAAAAAACAAGCACAGATAAAGTAATTTCTGTGCTTGTTAAAACATGTGCTCTTCGGTACTGGAAAGCTTTATGAATCTTGGATAGGTGATTGTGAGTATACCAAGTGTAACGATAAAAAATAAAAATGTATAGGCTGTAGGACCGTAGCGAATATTGAAGCCTGTGATCAGAAAAATGACAATGAAGGATAGAAAAGCAGAGCGCTTTCGTGACTTTACGGTCATGAATTGATTTGTATTGCAATTCGGGCATTTCATGGCAGGTGAGAGTGTAAACGAGCGCTTTAGTGTCTCTCCAAGGCTCCAAGTGTAGTTACAGTTTTGGCAAACGGGCATGAATGCCACCTCCTTATTTTGGAAGATTATTTACTTTAACCCTAACACGGTGAGGGAACAACTTCAATTAATGCCTAATTATCAATCCTATCGATTAATCAATACATACGAATGAAACGTTTCTATTTAAAAATCGTAAAAGAAGGTAGTAAGTAAAAGCGAGGGTGCCAGCATGAAATGGATTGAAAAAATCAAGTATTCCCGATATGAAGGGAAAATGTTAAAAAAGGTTCGAAAGCAGACGGACCGATTGGTGAAGCAGGACCGCTTAGATGAGTTATTCCCATATGTAACGGCTGAACTCGATGCAAGTTGGCTTTCCAATCCTGCCAAAGCGGATCTCTTAATTTACATGTCAAGTCGCTTCAAGGAAAAAGGGGATGCGCCAAGTGCTGCTACTGGCTATGATATGGCACTGCAGTTGGTCAAACAGAAAGAATTCGAGTATCATAAAGAGCTTCAAAATATCCTAAATGTATTTAGATATGCGGGACGAGAAGATTTAGTGGAGACTTGGCTAAACGATTTTCACACGCGTGCTTCTTACGATAAAAAGTTTAAGAGTCTGAAATAAGTATTAAATGGGAGAGGGTGGCAAGGTTATGGGAAGTTTATTGATGGGGTTACTAATCCTTTGTGTAGTGACAATTGCAGGAGGAATTTTACTATCGTATGTTTTCCTAAAAAAAGATCGAGACTAGTAGATACATTACTAGGGTTACGTATTCAGATGTAGAGGAGAGAACAAGTTACCGTGACATGGATCAATGACTGGAAAGAGAAGCGTACGCAACGAAAAAAAGAAAAAGAGGCATTCAAACCTTATGAAAAGATGATGTCAAAGCTTTTCGACCTTAGCACTGAAGGGGACATGAAAGAATTAAGAGAATTTGTCATTCACAATGTTAAGCATGTAGAGATGCCGCATGACCTCACGATCACGCAACTTGGAGTTCTTGCCGGAAAGTATGAAGAAGTAGGGGCTTATGAAACAGCTGCGGAATTTTATGACGCCATATTTTCTTGGTCCATAAATGGTGAACGCACAATTGATGAAGGAGTCAGTTATACCATGGAGCGGATTCAGGCTTGTAATCGACCGGATTTGCTTGAGAAATGGTTAGTTCACTATGGCAATCAAATGAGTGAAGAAGACAAGCTGAAATTTATGAATAGCACAGCCGAACTAGAAGAAAGATCTTTTTTAAACTAACGTATTCTATTTCGGTGGTAGGGGGAAGTTCATGAAAGCAAAAGTTAAACTACTTTTACTACTGACAGTGGTATTACTCATTATGGGCGGTTGTGTAAAAGTAGAGGCGCTTCCTGAATTTGAAATGTATGAAAAGTCTTCCCTACATATTGCGGTTATCGGTGAGAAACCTGTTGTCAGAGAAAAAAATATTGAATTTACATCGATTACATTTGATGATTTACAAAATGTAGAAGAGTATGATGCAGTGTTTATTACAAAAGAGAATTTAGAAGAAGCAGATCAGCCAGAATATGCCTCTATTTATACAAGCAGCTCTCGACCTTTTTTGTTTATTGGAACAACAAAATCGTATGTACCCTTTGTGGACGAAGAAATAAGTTTAGACGAGTTTCCTGATGTAGAGTCAGGCATGTATGCGTATCTTTATGATCAATCTAGTGAACAGTATTGGGGATACGGGTTATACAATGACATTGTGAATGAAAAAACGATTCAAGAAGCGTATTCGAGGATTTTTAAGACGATTGAGGAATTATCTATGTAGATGGTGGACTGTTTCTATTTTAGTATCTTCAAAGTAGAAAAGCCTAGTGAATTTTCATTTCGTCTCTTCTAAAAAAGAACTAGTAGGATGAATGTCTTTTCAAACTTCTCAGTTTATCGTAAATGTCAGATGGTAGGTACCGGTGACCGAAACCAATAATCCAGAGCTGATCATCTTGAGTGGTATAGATAATACGCATGTCATCGTGTGGATGATTTGACGGATAATCGCTCAAAAAATGATAAGAGCTATAGCCATAAAAGTCATTCTTTAAGGATTCCCCGCTTTCTGGATATTTTGAAATTAATTCAAAGGAATGAATTAAGGTTCGAATGACAGAGGAGAACTTTTCATCTGAATCAAAGCTTTCTACGCTAGTAAGTGCTAATAAATCAAGTACTAAATAGTGCGGGTCCATATAAAGATTAGGGATTGCTGAGATTTGAGAGATAGCTTCTTTGACTAAAGCGGTATTTATATTCATTCAGTTTTTCCAGAGTCGATGTAGTGGAGCAGTATGTCTTCAGCACCTTGCTTTAACTCGTCACCAGATTTGCGATCTGTGTCATTTAAGCGCTCCGCATATAATTGTTCAACCAGTAATTGCTCTAATTCATTTTCTAATTCGTAAATTCGATTAAGTAGAGCGGGAATGACAGTAGGATTACTCAATTGCGCAACAGTTTCTCCATTCAACATGATTTCAACAGTGGCATATTGATCTAATAATGATTGCCATTTCTTACTGTAACGAAGTTCAGAAGCAATTAATCGATTTCGATTTGGTAGTTCTTTTTCTATCTGCTTTACATCAATAGAACCAGTTGCTGCTGACATTTTATTTTCCTCCCGTCTCAAATATTTTCACCTCCAATATAACATATGTACATATTATATTCAATAAATGTACATTTATTATGTACATCATTCATTTAAAGATTCACCTTAATTGCACTTTTATTCGCATTAAGTATGGGAACTTCTTGAAATTTTAATAGTCTTTTTTGTAATTTGGAACGAGGAGTGGTGAAATGCCGTTGTTATTGTTGTTATTAGTTTTATTGATTCTTATACTCGCAATGATTGTAATTAGCATTGCTGTTCAAGATGTTGACGCAAGACCTTATTAAGTGACGTATCTATTTTTAGGGACTGTCTGTATTCAGTGGGGACTCTATCTTACAGGTATATATGCTTCATTACCAGAAGATAGTGCAAGTTGGATTTGGGATGCAACATGGATCGGCATTGTTTGCATCGGGCTTTTAGCGTCTATTTTAGAGTTTAAGAAGTCTATAAATTTAAGTAGTCTGCTAGTGAGTTTTGCTGGATTTCAGCTACTGTTTTTTCTATTCAGTTTATTTATATCTCGGATGTAAATTTATTTTTATCTGAAACTATTTACCAATTACATTCGTATGTATCGGAAAGGAGTGGGGAAGATGGTAGTAGGAAATTTACTAATAGCCTTAGTAGTGCTTGGGGTAGTATTGATAGCAGGAGGTATTTGGCTGTCGTATAAATTTTTGAAGCCAGATTAAGCGGGGGAGGAAGAGAGGTGACTGATACACTTGTTGTTTTTTCAATTATAGTTACAATTGTGAGTCCGTTTATTTTTTGGTATTTAAAGAAAAAGGTACTGGCTATCTTAAATTTCATGATTGTTGTAAGTATGGTGACGGTATTTTTCAACACGATGCTTGGCAATGTTGATACTACGAATCAAACACAAATGACTATCTGGTACATAGGTGTACTCGCGGCTTTAATTTTTTCTATGATCAGTTTCACTCTTTTCGCAAAAACGAAATGGCAGTTGTCAGGTACAACTTTAGGACTTGGAGCAGTTCTGGTTGGAGTTATCTATCTTGCAGTTGTAGGAGACTTCTCTAGACCATTTGGTGAGTGGCTCGATGTGTCGATGAGTGTGGCGGTTCCTACCTATGTGGGGAGTATGAGTTTATTAGCGCTATTTCAGTTTGATCGCCGGACGGTTAGTTGAGTGGAAGGAGAAGTAAATGATTTTAGACGTATACAAAGAGATTGGTATAGTTAATGGTGTAATGACCGTGCTCTTTTGATGGGGACTGTTCTTTTTACTTCTGCGCTTGCGACGTTGAAAGCTAGAAGGGAACTCTTGGCGGATAGATTTAACTTTAACTCTGATACAAAGTATACTGGTACTGCTTCTTTTTCCTCTTATAATTGAATGGCTTATAAAATGATTTGAGAACTTATCATATTTACTACTATTTCATACTGAATTAAAAAAACCTCATAAAAGTCAGTATAAACTAACTTTCATGAGGCGTTTCGCTTTTAAGTTTTTCTAACTTCGCATCGGCTTCGTTTAACCATTCTTTGTACCACTCAGCGCCGATTATTGTAGCTCCGAAAACAAATAATAAGACACCTACGACAAATGGAAATCCTAATAGTAGTGGTTCTGAATTTACATAGTTACCACTGAATAAGACAGAGCCTACTTTAGAATTTCCTGACCAAGATTCAGCACTCGTTGCATAGATGGCCGCAGCAAGTAAAGTCGCACTCATCAAGATAGTTCCTGCTCCGAACAGCACAATTCCCCGAATAAAATTCTTCATACAAATCCCCTTTGTGTATCACTTTCTTTTTAATGTACCATGAATATACTGGGAATTATAGAAAAATTATTTAGTTTCGAACCTGTAATTCCAAAGCTCATTCTCTATTTCAAATCCGACCTTTTCATAAAGAGGATTGGCTGCGTCGTTTAATAAATCCACCGTCAATGTTACTGTATTTAAATTGCTAGCTGAGGTTACTTGATAAAGCGATACACGCAGTAATTCTTCGCCAAACCCTTGCCCGCGATAAAAAGAATCGAGTGCGAAATATTCGAGATGAATGGAGTCTATCCCTTCCTCAAAGAATGAATAACCTACAAATTCCTTCTCGAAATAAGCAAAGTAAAGTGTATGACCTTGTAGAAGTGAACGTTCCAGAATCGTCTTCGCATCATAATACGTATCAGGGAACTCGGTATCATGGAGTTCTATAAATTTCTGATTGTCTTGATTGGAATATGTCTCGAGTGTTAATTTATGTGATTCAGCTTTAGCAGGTTGCTGAATTCTGTAGTACAAATGCTTTCCTCGGAGCTCAGCTTGAAGTGTGTTCATGAATTTCTGTTGCGTGCTGTTGTCTTTATGTAAGAAAAACGAATACGATTTAAGTTGCGGAAATTCATTCGTTGCGAAATTCCAAAATGCCAGAGTCTCCTCTGTATTAGAAGAAAGACTAAATGGTCCCCACACTTCCGCAAATTCTTCCTCATAATCAAATCCGATCATGCCGATAATCGTTTCTCCTTCAAGCTCCGCAACTAATGAAGTTGATTCTCCCTCAACAAAATCTTCCCGTAAACTTTCTAAAATCTCTTCTTTTGATGACCCACAATAGCCACAGTGAGAGGTGGTTTGGCTATTGACGCGAGCTAACCATTCGGCTGCCATCTCGAGTTGCGAGGCATCTAATCGTATATAGGTACTCATTTTAACGCTCCATTCTTTGAAAAGTATTTCTTCTCTTCGTCCTATCTAGTAGTATGAAGAAAGTAGAAGTATCTGTAAATATAAAGGGAGTTTTCCATGAATCAACCATTCAATACAGTGGTTTTCAACCAAATGAATTTAAGGAGAAATAATCATGAAAAAGAAATTTGTTGGCCTACTTTTCACAGTGGCTGCGGTAGCAGTTGCATCTTATACAGTCTACAAAACAGGAGGAGAACGTCTTGCCCTCCTCGATGAGAAAGTGGAGACAATAAAAGTTTCGAAATCAGCGGGGCTTGGCCAAATACCTGAAGACCATGAACTGACTATTGAAGAAGAAGAGCAGATCGCTGTTATAGAAGCAGTACTTCGAAATGCAAGATTGCAGATGGGCGAACTTCCAGAATCCACACCGGACTATGATTTGTTAGTCGAGTATGAAGAAGGCTTTCCAGCGCACCCGCTTCATTTGTGGATGGGGCAGGAAGGCGAAGAAGCTACACTGACATACACAGTTGAATATGGAGACGTGTACAAACTCTCTGCCAAAGATGCGGATGAGATTCGGAAGTTGATTCAGGAGGAATCCGATGAAGTATCTAATTCAAGTATTTGAAGATGAAATTATGGATGAGGAAACGTACAAAACGATTTATGATTTCATAACGCTCGATAACTTTCGGAGTGGGGAGTATGAAGGGAATACACATATCTTCCGGAAAATTGATCGCACATATATTCAAATTGAGGATGAGGTCGCATTTGAGAATACAGGCAAACGCCGGGTCGAAGGTTTCAATGTGGGATTTGTCTCTCGTGAAATGAAAGCATACTGGGAATCGAACAAAGAAAAACTGTAAAGATTACACATGAATTTCTGTCTGAAAATCACACAAAAACCAAAAGACTTGTAACTATTCCGCAACTAGATAGGTCTATACCTAAAAGTAGAGGGGAATGATTTCAATGCGAAATGTTGTGCTATTCTTGCTAGTTGTATGTATGGTAGTTGTTTCTGGCTGCACTTCTTCAGATGAACCAGTTGAATTAAAGAAATCTGATATAGGGGAAGTGAATACTTTGAGCAACATCCACCTCGAAATCGTTGAAAATACACTTACATCAGAAGGGTTAACATTGCGAATTGTGAATGACTCTGAAAAGTCTCTCGTATATAATGGCTCATTTTCGATTGAACAAAAAGTCAATGAGGAATGGTTTGAAGTAGAGGATGTCGTGGGTGGAAATTTTGCTTTTACAGATGAAGGGTTAGGCACAAATCCACATGAATCATCAGAGCTATCGATCGAGTGGGATTGGCTCTATGGAGAACTTAAAACTGGAGAATATCGTTTAGTGAAAGAAGTACTAGATTTTCGAGATGCGGGCGATTTTGATAGACACTTTCTAGCAGTTGAATTCGAAATCCTTAACTGAATACTATCCTTTCCATGCCTTTCTCTTTACTCGTTCAGAAGATTCCCTTCATCGCTATTTTAGTAGCGCAAGCACATCAAGTATACAGATAGATTTGATTTTGGTATAGTTAGGGCGTGAATAGGATTTCCTTCGGGGTCGGGTGCAATTCCCAACCGGCGGTGATGAGGCAAGGCCTCTTAGTCCGTGACCCGGTTTCTGTGAAAAGAAAGCGGTGGATTTGGTGAAACTCCAAAGCCGACAGTAAAAGTCTGGATGGGAGAAGGAAAACACAACGTTTCAAAATCAACCGATTTTAAACGCTTTTTTGTGCTGCTTTTTCTCCCTCACCTTTCAAACAGGTGGGGGATTTTTTGTGCATAACAAAATGGACACGATTTTAAGGAGGTTCATATGACAGATCATGACTACATGAAACTTGCCTTGTCTCTAGCAGAGGCGACACGTGGGCAGACCAGTCCAAATCCGTCGGTTGCAGCGATCGTTGTAAAAGACGGTGCGGTTGTAGGGACAGGTGTACACATGAAGACAGGCGGACCGCATGCTGAAGTCTTTGCGCTTGATCAAGCTGGAGAACTTGCACGCGGAGCAACATTATACGTGACGCTTGAACCGTGTTCACATCACGGCAAGACACCGCCATGTGCTGAAAAAGTAGTCGCTTCCGGCGTCTCAACAGTTGTCGTAGCGACGCGAGACCCAAATCCACTTGTTGCAGGACAAGGCATTGCACTTCTCACACATCACGGAATCAAAGTGATTGAAGGTATTGAAGAACAACGAGCCCGCATGCTCAATGCACCGTTCTTTCACTCAGTCACAACGAATCGTCCGTATGTCACCTTGAAAGCAGGGATGACACTGGACGGGAAAATCGCCACATCTACAGGCGAAAGCAAATGGATCACATCAGACGCTGCACGAGAAGACGCGCACACGCTTCGCCATCAGCATGATGCAATTTTAGTTGGAAAACACACAATTCTTCATGACAATCCTTCTCTCACCACCCGACGACCCCGAGGTGGACGCAATCCCATTCGCATCGTGCTCGATTCTGAGCTCACACTTCCACACACGTATAAGATTTTTCAAGATGGCCAGGCACCTACATGGGTGTACACAACTAAATATGCAAATGAAGAAAAACGCAAAGAACTAGAGCGAATAGGTGTTCAGGTCCTTCAATTACAAGAGGAAACACTTTCGATTGACGCCGTACTCGAAGACTTAGGAAAGAGAAATATTCAGTCGGTTTTAGTTGAAGGCGGGGGCACAGTCCTTGCTTCGTTTGTTGAAAGCAAAGCGTTCCAACAAGTTGTCCTTTACATGGCTCCTAAATTGTTCGGTGGCACTCAAACGCAAGTGATGGGTGGAGCAGGAATTGCGTCGATTATAGATGCCCACCAGCTCAAATTCATCCACGTTGAACTACTTGGACCAGATATCAAAGTTGTTGCGATTCCGAATGAAGAGGAGGTGACGTGATGTTTACGGGTATTATCGAAGAAATCGGCACAGTTGTCTCTGTCAAGAAGACGGGAGAGGCGATGGAGCTCACACTGGCTGCCAAGAAGATTTTGACAGATGTTAACCTGGGAGACAGTATCGCTATCAACGGTGTTTGTCTGACCGTCACAACTTACACGACTTCACAGTTTACTGCTGACGTCATGCCGGAGACTTATGCAGCCACTACAATAGGTCGTTTGAAGCGTGGGACACAGGTCAACCTAGAACGAGCGATGGCAGCAGGGGGCCGGTTTGGCGGGCATTTTGTGACAGGTCACTGCGATGCGGTAGGTGAGATTACCGATCGGCAGATGAATCAAAACGCGCTACAAGTGACCATTCAGTTCCCAGAAGAGTTTCGAAAGTATGTCATCATGAAAGGCTCAATTAGCGTGGATGGTGTATCTTTGACGGTCTTCGGTCTTACACCGAACTCTCTGACGATTTCTCTCATTCCACATACAGTTGAACAAACGATTTTACACACGAAACGTACAGGCGACTCCGTCAACTTGGAGTTTGATGTTCTCGGAAAATATATCCTTGGCGCAGCTCATCAAGAACGTTCCCAAAAATCAACAATGACCCATAGTTTTTTACAAGAGAACGGCTATGCGTAAGGAGGAATGACCATGCACGAAATTGAAAAAGCCATAGAAGAACTCAAAAAAGGACGCCCAATCATCGTAGTGGATGATGAGGACCGCGAAAACGAAGGCGATTTTTTGGCGCTAGCAGAGTATGCGACACCTGAACTCATCAATTTCATGGTGACAGAAGGGAGAGGACTTGTCTGTGCACCTGTAACACAGGAGATTGCCGAGCGACTCGATCTCCCGCCAATGGTTGCGAAGAATGAAGATGCTCACAGTACGGCATTTACGGTAAGTATTGATAGTGTCCAAGCGACAACGGGCATCAGTGCACATGAGCGAGCAGAAACATTACAACTTTTGGCGCATCCAACGACGACAGCGGTAGACTTTGTTCGACCAGGCCACATCTTTCCTCTCATCGCCAAAAATGGGGGAGTGCTTGAAAGACCAGGTCATACGGAGGCTGCGGTGGACCTCGCACGACTTTGTGGTGCAGCCCCAGTCGGAATCATTTGTGAAATCATGAATCCAGACGGATCCATGGCACGTCTTCCACAGCTGGAAGAAGTAGCAGAACAACAGGGTCTTGTGATGATTTCTATCGAACAATTATGTGCATATCGCATCGCGCAAGAAACGACTGTTGCACGAGGTGTCGAAGTCGCTATGCCGACAAAGTACGGAACCTTCCGGGCAGTCGGATTTACAGGGAAAAATGGCAAGGAACATATGGCCCTCATCAAAGGCGAGCTAGATGCGGCTGAAACTGTAACAGTGCGCATTCACTCAGAGTGTCTGACGGGTGACGTGTTTGGTTCACAGCGTTGTGATTGTGGACCACAGCTCGATGCAGCGATTCAACAAATTGAAGAACTCGGTGCAGGCGTGATTTTATATATGCGTCAAGAAGGCAGAGGCATCGGACTTCTGAATAAGTTAGAAACTTATTCACTACAAGAACAAGGTTATGACACGGTCGAAGCGAACCATAAACTTGGGTTTGCAGATGACTTAAGGGAATACCGGGAAGCGGCAGATATATTGAAGTCTTTGGGTACAACATCCATTCGTCTTCTGACAAACAATCCACGGAAGCTACAAGGCTTGGAATCGCACGGAATCCAAATCGTAGAGCGTATCGCACTTGAGCTTCCTGCGAATAAATCCAATGAGAACTATCTCAAAACAAAGAAATCAAAATTAAATCATATCTTACACCTATAGGAGGAACAATCATGAAACAGATTATTGAAGGGCATTTAGTTGGAACCGATTTGAAAGTAGCCATCGTAGTGGCGCGTTTCAATGAATTTATTACAAGCAAGTTGTTAGGCGGAGCAGAAGATGTACTTCGTCGACACGGAGTTCGTGAAGAAGATGTCACCGTTCTGTGGGTACCAGGAGCGTTTGAAATCCCATTAGCTGCAAAAAAACTTGCAGATAGCGGAAAGTACGATGCGGTGATCACATTAGGAACAGTGATTCGTGGTGCAACGCCACACTTCGATTATGTCTGTGCAGAAGTGGCAAAAGGTGTATCGGCTGTCAGTCTTCAATCGGGAATCCCGACAATCTTTGGTGTGTTGACAACAGAGTCGATTGAACAAGCAATTGAACGTGCAGGCACAAAAGCGGGGAATAAAGGCGCTGAAGCCGCTATCACAGCGATAGAAATGGCCAACGTCTATAAGAGTTTAGCTGAATAACACATTCAACACGTATATCTTCGGATGTACGTGTTTTTTTGCATGATTTTCCATGGTAAGCTAGAAGGAACAGACGGAATGAAAATGAGGGAAGACTATGACATTAACGTCAACAACAGTGATGGAGAAAGAAAGAGTGTGGATTCCTGGACATACATTTACACATGGTACGACAGGGCTGTTAGTGGATATGAAACGTGCAGCTTCTCTCATGAACCAATTCCAGAGGGTGGCTTATGTTCATCAAGTGCAAGACGGACATCACCCCCACCTAACAGTTCAAGAAACGATAAATTATTACTTAAAGCTCTCGGATACAGACTGGGCGATTTCAGAACTGTTAAAACTATTTGATCTGACAGCAGAAGCGCGTATGAAGGTGAAAAAATTATCTGAGACGAAACGAAACACCCTATCTTTTATCAGAGCATTTTGTGCATCCGGGGACTGGGTTGTCATCGAAGAGCCTTTTCACCGAATCGAATTAGAGGGACGTTATGCCGTTGAACAGATACTGAGAGGTATGCAACGCCAAGGAAAATCCATTTTACTTTTAAGCACCAACTTAGAAGATTTGTTGCCGGTATCCGACTCTATTTATCGCTTAGATGAACGAGGAATCCATAAAATGGAATTCAAAGATGACACTGCCCCTCTCAATGAAGAACCTACCCAATTGAAGGTCAATAAGATTCAAGTGAAACATCGAGAGAAAACACTTTTATTCAATCCTCCTGAAGTCGATTATATAGAAAGTATTGATGGGACAGTGTATATCAATGTAGCGGGCATAGCATACACAAGCTCTTTTACATTGACTGAACTGGAAGCAAGGCTCCAGCACTATGGATTCTATAGATGTCATCGATCCTACATTGTAAACTTACAAAAAGTGCGTGAGTTGGTGAGTTGGACGAAAAATAGTTACAGTATTAAATTGGATGTCGAAAAAACGACATTGGTGCCAATATCTCGTGCCAAACTTAGTCTGTTAAAAGAACTTCTTGGCATATCATAATATTTCCTGGGAAATAA
Source organism: Chryseomicrobium sp. FSL W7-1435 (assembly GCF_038595005.1). Taxonomy (GTDB): domain Bacteria; phylum Bacillota; class Bacilli; order Bacillales_A; family Planococcaceae; genus Chryseomicrobium. Next base: position 2,642,350 of record NZ_CP151997.1, on the reverse strand, counting down.
TCCTTTCCATTCATGTCGAAATTTCCACCATTCAGCGAATTTCGGATGCTATTCACGTGAAAACTACTGCAGGCCTCTCTGTCTTTTCATACACTCAGTGTAGAAAACAATAAGGGAGGCCATTTGAATGAGTGATACCATTAAAATGGAAAAAGTGAAGAAAAGCTTTAGTCGATTTGAAGCAATACGAAATGTGGATCTAGAAATTCAGACAGGTGAGATTTTAGGATTACTTGGGCCAAGTGGTGCTGGAAAGTCGACCATCATTAAACTCTTAACGGGACAACTTGAACCTTCCTCTGGAACTGTTGAGGTGTTTGGAGAATCTGGTGAACACATCAAGCAAAGTCGAAATCGCAAACGGTTTGGCGTTCTGACGGATAACAGTGGGTTGTATAAACGACTTACTATAGAAGAGAACCTCAAAATGTACTGTGATCTATACGAGCTTCCAGAGTCCGCAATGGACGAAGCACTTCAGTTCGTAAACCTCTTACCTAACAAGAAGAAAAAAGTAGCCCAACTGTCGCGTGGGATGATGCAGCGCGTCACATTGGCTCGTGCCATCCTTCATAAACCAGAGCTTCTCTTTTTAGATGAACCCACATCAGCGCTCGACCCAGTAAATACACATCATATTCACGAGGGATTACGAAAATTGAACGCTCAAGGGACAACGATTTTACTGACGACGCACGATATGCATGAAGCAGAGGCCTTATGTCACCGAGTAGCCTTCTTACATGAAGGAGAAATTCGTGAAAGTGGATCACCAAAAGAATTGAAGAATGCGTACAGAACTGACATTATCGAAATCGAATTGACTTGTGGAGAAATACACGAACTGCCAGTGAACGAAGTGGCTACGATGGATGCATTAAAAAACTGGGCGACGGGCCAACGTATTCGTCGTATTCATTCCAATGAACCGACACTTGGAGATCTATTTATGCGCGTGACAGGGGGAGAATTATCATGAATGTATCTGCGAAAAGAATCCAAGCGATTTTTGTGAAAGATTACAAAGAGTTTTACCGAAATTATGCGATTTCGACTATGGTGCTTATGCCATTAGCGCTAGCATTTCTATATAGTATGACAGGGGACATGGACTTGCAGAGCATGTTCATACCAATCAATCTGACGTTTGCGATGATTACAGCGTTTATTCAGAGCTGTCTCATTGCAGAAGAGAAAGAACACAATACATTGCGCAGTTTATTGTTGTCGCCAGCATCCGTAGCGGATGTACTGATTGGAAAAAGTGCTCTTGTGTTTGTCATCACAGTAGTTATTTTAGGCATGTGCATGTGGATGCTTGATTTTACGCCGTCTAACCTATTTGCAATGGGGATCGCACTGGTCCTTTCCACAATTTTTTACTTGGCGATGGGCTTGATTGTAGGCCTTTATACGAAAACGGTTATGGAAGCTTCTGTTGGGATTCTTCCAGTGATGCTCGTCTTTTCATTTGGACCATTAGTATTGTTGTTTGCGGATCGCTATCCGATTCTTGAGATATTCCAATGGTTGCCAAGTGCTCAGTTAATTTTGCTTGAGCAAAACAGTGCAGTAGGGGCGACTTCAGATATTCTAATCTCTCTAGTGGTGCTCGCAGTCTGGGCAATAGTGGCAGTGATTGTCTCAGCGGTATTGTTTAAAAAACGTATGAGTGACGAATAGAAAAAAACACGAATCCTTGTATAGGGTTCGTGTTTTTTAGTGCAAACTAGCATTGCCAAATATACTCCAGATTGTCACGATTAATAAAATGAGGAGTAAAATTAAAGTGAATAGCGTAATAGGGTTCTTAGGTCCTCGGGCGAATTGAATAATTAAATAAGATAGTAATACAAGTAGAGCAATAAAAAATACAATAGAAGAAAACATATAAAACATGTACATACTTACGGAATATACGTCTCATGATGGGAAGTATTATAAGCATTATGTGCAGCATCAGGTGATTTTACATTGTTTGGATTAGTGTCGTGTGCTTTTCGAGAACGAAAGCTTCCACGGCGAAGGTCTGCCAAAATACCAAAGGTCAGTACAGCTAGTAAAAATCCTAAAATATACATGGATTACACTCCTTCCTGCTTTCTTTCAGTATACCATTTTTTGAAAAATAAAAAGGAATTTGGGAACTTTAGTAGAAGTAGTCCGTAGTACAAGAAACGAGGAATGAACACATGGTCTTTTTAGCAATTGCAGTTGTTGTGATAATTGTTTTAGCGGTTGTCATTGATATGTACCAGAAGAAAAAATGAAGTTGTAAGTATCTAATAAGATACACATTTTATGTTAATTATCCACATAATTTGGCATCGGTTCCGTCCTAAACAAGTTATCCAAGAATAAAAGGAGTTATGCACATGTGGACAAAGTTAGCTTTTCGGAAAGATCTACTCGAAACACCAGAAGACCGGTGGAATGCTTCGATTGAAGCCATTGTCGAGAATGAAACGCGTGGGGATAAACAAGTAACAAAGACAGCTTGGCATGCCTATTCTTATTATTCCGAGCTTGAGTCGGGTGGACATGAAGCTTTCTTGAATCATTTTGAAGACCGTTTTAAAGAATTTGGTCCGGAGACGTTCTTGAAGAACACCGTTGTAGCTTTGGAAGAAATCGGAGCAAAGAAGCACGCGGCTAATTTGAATGAACACGGATTGGAGTTATGGACAGTTTATACACAACTTGAACAAGACATGGGGTTCGAAGAGATTTTCTATGAGCGAATTGCGGTAGCCGATGAAGCCTATTATTCGTTCGATCCACCTCTACATGATTACTTAGAAAACTTTTTTGAAAATAATTATCAACATTTAATAGAAATCACTGAATAAATAGAGGCATATCTTAAGTAATTAGGGTAATCATAATAAATTCGACCAAATGAGGAGGAATTGAGATGAAGAAGAAATGGTATTTTCTAATGGGGTTTGCCACTGCACTGATTATTATGCCATTCATTACATCACTTGGACTTCCAAGGTACGCCGACTTTTTACAGGCAACATTTGGGGACTTGAAACTATTAGCGGCTATTTTTACACTTAGCATATTAGTATTTCTAGGTGTGTTGTTAATGGATATGAAAGAAAATGTGAAGCAGGGAGACTAAATCGTGGGCACAACTGTAGTGAATATTGGAGATGTAGTATTTACATTCGTTTATTTGATGATTGTTTTGGCTGGTATTTATTTTGTTGGAAGAATCATCTGGAAGCGACGAAAGACAAATTAAAATCCAAGTACGTCCTGATAAGAGGATTTGTACTTGGATTTTTTTTGAGAATTATCGATTACAAAATTGATTTATTACTTAGATATTTTCTTGATCAAATCGATCACATAAAACATAAGTGCAATTAGGAATGACAACAATAGAATAATGATTGTGCTGAAGGTCACTACCCAAGTCTCTACATAATCCCCACCATCAAATATCCCCATCAATACAAACGTTAGAATTATATTAATGATTAAGACAAGGAAAAATTTAATTATATACTTTGACATGTGTCCACCTCTTCATATAGTGACTCGAAAAGTTTACTAAGTCATTCTATCCTCTCTTAGATTCCACACGTAAATACTTTCTTTAAGTAATTTTCCTGCAATTTTAATTTCGATATCACGAAGGTGTTTTGCACCAAATGCTTCATAGAAATATTTCGTTTTATTGTCAGCCAAAACTTCCACGAAAACTTTCTCTACCTTCTGAGATTTATAGTAAGCAAACAATTCCTGAAGCAGGGCCCGGCCAATCCCTTGTCCTTGGTACTCTTCAAGCAAATAAATTGAAGTGAGGTCTAAGGAATTTGGATGAACATTTTCAGCTCGCTTACTCGTATCTGCAAATCCTACAATTTGAGAATGCTCATTTTCAGCAACAAGTACGTAATTTTCCGGCCTACTCAAATTCATTTCCCAAAGAGGGATTCTCTTTGAGTAACTCAAGCCATCTAAAAAGGCCTGAGGGATTATGTTTTTGTAGGTAGTTCTCCAAGAATCTACATGTACTTTTGCGATTTGTTCTGCATCTTCTAAGATAGCTCTTCGTATACGCATTTAGTTCACACCCCTAGTCTTTTTCCTATCCTACCAAAACAATTAGCGAATCACTAGTATCTTTGGAAATTTATTGTAACGTCTAGAATGAAAAGGTATGATGGTTTTAAAGATATTAAACGAAAATTCACACAATTATTTTGGGGGAGGAATTGAACGTGACACAATTTGAAGTATTAAAAGGGGCAGAGGCATTTACATACGAAGGTGGAAAAAAGGGCGTGTTAGTTTCGCACGGATTTACAGGGACGACTCAAAGTATGAAACCTCTTGCAGACGCATTTGTTGAAGCAGGTTACACGGTTTCCATGCCGCGATTGAAAGGACATGGCACGCACCACGAAGAAATGGAGTCCTCAACGTATTCAGACTGGGTGGACTCAATTGAAGAAGCCTACGCTTGGCTTGCAGAACGCTGCGACACGATTTATATGACCGGACTTTCTATGGGCGGGACTTTGACCCTCTATATGGCGCAACATCATCCGGACTTAAAGGCGATTTCGTTGATTAATGCCGCTATCGAAGTTCCATCGATGGTAGGGGTCAAACAGTTACCTCCAGAGATGCGCTTTTTGGACGCCATTGGTTCAGATATTAAGAAGCCTGGAGTAGTGGAATTGGCGTATGAGAAGACGCCGGTCGCAGCTGTGAAACAACTGCTCACATTTATGGAAGAAGTGAAGTCAGGGCTTTCAAGTGTGCACTGCCCGACCATTATTTTCGTAGCACCAGAAGATCATGTTGTACCACCTTCTAATAGTCAAACAATCTTGGAAACTATCGCTTCACGAGATAAAGAGTTAATTGAACTGCCCGAAAGCTATCATGTGGCGACGTTAGATAATGATCAGCAAACTATTATTCAAAAGACATTAGAGTTTTTTGAGAAGCATGTTTAAGGAGAATTTACATGAAACTATCAGGACTACTAGCTGCCATGGGGTTCTTAGTATGCGGAGCGAGCATTTTATTTACTGTCATGACCTTGCTCTCCGATGACTCTGAAAAAGGAATGACGGTATTGACTTCCGCATTGATATTCTTCAATGGACTCATTGCGATTGGAGTTGCCGAACTCTTAACTAACACAACAAAACTGATGAAGAAAGTTGAGGTTACATCTCATGACGAACACAATACAAAACTCAATCACTTCCAATGAATTTTCAGGAACATTGCTGGTCACATCTGAAGAGATAATTGTTCTTCAGGAGAGCTATGGCTACGCAAACCGCTCTGAAAAAATTCAAAATCATACAGAAACACGCTTTGGGATCGCATCGGGCTGCAAAATCTTCACAGCAGTCAGCATCCTCCAGCTTGTCGAAGCAGGCAAGCTATCCGTTGAATCGAAACTTATGGACTTACTGGACCATACATTCCCACACTTTGCACAAGACATCACGATTCATCATTTGTTGACCCATACATCTGGTGTTCCGGATTATTTCAATGAAGATGTGATGGATGATTTTGAAGAACTATGGATTCAAAATCCCATGTACCATATGCGGAAGCTTGAGGATTTCATTCCATTGTTTGAAAACGAAAAAATGCTTTCTACTCCAGGCGAGAAATTTCATTACAACAACACAGGCTACATCCTTTTAGGATTAGTGGTGGAAAAACTAGCGGATATGTCATTTGCGGACTATGTACAAAAGCATGTGTTTCAACTAGCAGGCATGGAAAACTCAGGATACTTTGAACTTGATCAACTTCCATCCTCGACAGCTCTAGGCTATATCGACTTCCCAGATGGTAAGTGGAAATCCAACATCTATTCAGTTCCAGTAAAAGGTGGAGCAGATGGTGGCGCGTTTGTTACAGCCGGTGACATGGATTCTTTCTGGTCAGCACTTATGGCGAATGAACTTTTATCAAAAGCATGGACAGACCGTTTGTTGACGCCCCATGCATGGGAAGACGAGGAAACCGCATACGGATATGGTGTGTGGATCGACAGCGATTCAATTGGCGAGAAAAAATACCATGTGATGGACTACGACCCTGGTGTCAGCTTTCATTCGGGCTATTACCCTTGCCAAGAACTAACGATTACAGTCTGTTCGAATAAATCTCAAGGGGCCTATCCAGTGTTGGAAATTTTAGAAGAGGCGTTTCTTTAATACCTGCTGAAAGAAGGATGCGTGATGAAGAAAAAGTATTACAGTGTGTTGTCGTGCCATATTTTATTTTCTCTAGCTTGTTTTATTTATTTAATACTAGATGCAAAGCAGTATTTGAATATATCCGGACTTGCTTATTTTTCATCTTCCTTCTTTATTTTAGCGGGAGTCATGACGTATAGAGGTACAGCTCCCTATTTAGTAGATGCCTTCACAACGAAAGCAGCCATTCGTTTTGCAAGCATCTCTTTTCTAACTATCCTAGTGTTTCTAGTCAGTTATGAACTCTATAAGCCAGCATACACTTACGGAGAAGCCCAACAACTAGTGGAGGCAGAGTATTCGCTAGCCATTCGTGAAAGTCATTTTAGGACGATTCCAATCCTCGATACTAAAGATGAGTTCTACCGAGTTGCTGCTGGAGACGAAGGACAAGTACAAGAGTTTATGGTCGATCCAGAAACAGGCGAAATCAAATCTCTCAAAACAAACGATTAAATAAGTTGAATCCATTCCATTTCAAAGGACGAAGAACACTGAAAAAACTATCCTACTTACTTAATATCGTTTTAGCTATTTCACTAGGTATCACACTCTATTTGTACATATCTACTACGCAAAAACTTGAACAGCAGGCAGCGGGAAATTTCGTATCGCTTGTTTCCTCTTCAGCGGAAATACTAGAAGCAAATGTTTCACAACCAGCTACTGTGAAAAATGATTTTACAACGCTTATGAAAAACTTAAATGAAATTCATATATCCGATATGTATACCGATTTAGAGACTACTTCTTATTTTGAGCAAGCCGCTCACATTGTTTCATTTATGAATAAAAAGGAGCAATTGTCGGAGGAGGAAATTGCGCAACTAGAAGCGATCACAGAGGGTTTAACGGAATTGGATAATGTCTTAACGCCTGATATGAATCTAAACGAAATCAACAAAGTGATAGAGGAATGGTTGCCGGAGAATGATTTGATGAAACTATTGTAAGAAGGAGTATGTCATGGGGATAAGAAATTCGGCAAAAGCTGTCATTGTAACAGATAACAAGATAGCGCTCATAAAAAAGCAAGATGAAGAAGGCTTCTTTTATATCTTTCCAGGTGGAGGACAAGATAAGGGAGAAACTCTTGAAAATGCAGTGATTCGAGAGTGTCTAGAAGAATTGGATGCGGCTGTTCAAGTACATGAACTGATTCATGTTCGAGAATACATCGGGAAAAACCATGAATTTGCGCATTTTGATGAGGACGTTCACCAAATCGAGTTTTATTTCATGTGCAGTATTGTCGATGAAAGTGTGAATGGTTCACCCATTCAACCAGACACGGATCAAATTGGAATTGAGTGGATTCCGATAACTGATTTACATAGTTTTCGCGTGTATCCAAACGCGATAGTAGAAATAATCCAAAGCACCAAGAAGACTGAGGTTTATTTAGGGGATTTAAATTAAAAAACCTAAGAAATCTCTTGGACTTTGTAGACGCTATTTATTTCTTTGAGTGATTTTATAAACTTCTCCATTTGAATCATAAGTAATCCACTCACCAATGGGTTCTCCTGACTCAAAGTGGCCAGATCGCTTGATTGTTCCATCAACTCGGTACCATTCCCAGTATCCTTCAGGCTTTTCATCAACAACTGCGCCTTTCGACCAAACGGATTTCCCACTGGCATGATACTTGATGGTAAGTCCATCAACAATTTCTGATTTCTTCTTTGGTACTTTAGAACTCGAAGTCGTATCACACGAGTTATCTTTCATATCAGCACCTCCTATTGTGTAGTGGTATAAACAGAATATCATAATTCTTCTCCATAAAGAGAAGAGGAAGATGGCGAATACTATGAACCTAATCAAGACTTATATAAGCAAAGTTCAAAACTATCCGAATGAGCAACTGTGCTTCAATCCGAGTACTAGTGAATGGTCAATAACACAAGTGTATGATCATTGTATTGTTGTGGCCCATGAATATTGTGACGCTGCAGAAGAGTGCATAGCCGGCAACGGGGAACTCCAAACGAGGAAATCTAAATTTGGAGAAGAACTCTTTGAACGTGGTGGTTTTCCGCCAATAAAAATTACACTTCCTGCTGAAATGAACCAAGCACCTGACAATAGCCAAACTAAAGAAGAATTAGTGGTCCGTTTAGAAAATTTAAATGAACGAATGGAAGTTTTGAAAGAGAAGATTGAAATTGATCATCCCCATCTTTCTGTCCGGCATGGAGGATTCGGATGGCTAAATGCAAGCGAATGGTTAGCATTAGTAGATATGCATTTTAATCATCATTTGAGGCAATTGAAGACATTAGAATCACAATGGAGGAACCAATCTTGATTGAAGAGCTCATCGTCTTTTACTTCGGATTGCCATTACTACTTACATTCCTATTTTTCCGAACGATTTTGTGGATTGCTAGAGACATCCAGGCTGGAAACCCTGACAAGCTTTCTTCTACCGTCGGAACAATTCTTGCGGTTGCGTGGGTATTTTCGTTGATGCTTTCTGCACTACTCATATTTGGGTAATAACCACTTTACCTACTAATTATGTGTAACGATTTAGATGAAAGAAGAGTCTAATTCTCTAACAACACTACCTGTATCTTAAAAGAAAGAGGTGCTCGTTATGAAATTTGCATGGGTGCTTTTAGTAGTTGGAAGTTTGGTCACAATGGGGGCTTTGGTTATGCTAATCATGTCCTTTATGATGTATGATCCGAGCGCTATTTATTACGTTTTGGCTTCTTTATTTGTTACCTTGAACGGCTTGATTGCAATAGGTGTAGCTTTGATTTTAAAACATGTAAAGAAACCAGTTTGAACATTAAATCAGGTAGTGCGGCTCTGAGCTGAGGCTTGGAGCTATTTTTATGACACCATATTGATTTTCCATAAATATCCCAAAAGGTGCCTGTCCCCCGCGCAATTCACTCACAATTTATCTTTAACCACTTTCCGACGAAGCAATGCGGGTTCAACTTGTATATTTGTTGAATAAAGATGAATAGCGGAATTGTTTGTGGGACAGGTACCAAAAAAATACCTAATAAAGATAAAAGAAATCGAGGAACGTTATGAAAAAAAATATTCTTAAGCTAGTGGTGGTGTTTGTCACATTTTTTATCACATGGACAATAATGAATACCCAACCGGTGCAGTCCTGGTGGATGAAAACTATTTTTGAACTCTCTTTAGGTGATAAGAAAGAACAACTTGAGACTTTTCAGTATGACCATGTCACCATACATACGGATCAACCCGAGCGCATTACGGAACTATTTGAACCAAACCTAGATGGAATCGACCAACTCTCAAGTGCTTGGTTTGAACCAGCTTCAAAAGACTATCCTGAGGTAACTGTTTATGCAATTGAACCAAATTTAGTAATGAATATTATGCTAAGAGGTGCGAATGGCATGTATATTTCTTCAAGTCAAATTATACTTTTGAACATGAACCTGGATGACGATAGAATTTTGCACGGGTATACACACGAATATGCGCATTACCGCATGTTCAACTATTTGAAAGAGGTAGATGTCAATCACAAAGAAGTTCCAATGTGGTTCCATGAAGGAGTGGCAGAAGCATTTGGCCATCGATTTGCCCCACTGCCATTTGCGGAGTCTATGGATTTATGGGATGTAGAAGCAATGTTTGAAAAAGAAGCCACGGATCGATTGACAGGTGGAGAGTACATCATGAGCCAGTTTCTCGTAGAACATTTTCTCTATACGAAGGGGGACGAAGCTGTCCATACAGTTCTGAGTAACCTGACAAAATCCTCTGATCTTGAAACCGTTTTAGAAGAGCAATTGAACTATACACATACAGATTTGAAATCCTATTTAGCAGCAGAAGATGAGACGGTAGAAGACTTGATGAATAGAACGGAAGCAGAAGTAGGAAACGAACAGTTCCAAGCAGAGGTTCTTGCTTTCCACGAAAAAAAGCAGCCGTATTATTACAATGCGCAACTGGTTACAAACATAATTTTTCGTATGTACGAATCAGACGAGAAATGGCTAGAGATGGCTGAGCTATCAGAATACCGCATGAATTATGTTCAACGTGACTACTTTAGTTACCAGTTAGCAGCAGACTACGCTAAAAAAGGAGGCAATCAAGAAAAAGAAGCATACTACTTAGCAAAAGCGGAAGAGGAAAAGGCGAAAGAAGAAAGCGAGCAACAATAGAACAGATAAATGAATAAAAATAAATTAAGTAATTAGTGGGAAATTTTTCCTCTCTTTTCCGTAAAACAGAGAACAAGAGTTGAGAGGAGAAAGTGTATATGTTACATAAAAAATCCCCAACAACAATTTTTGGTGTTTTCGCCATCTTGTTCACGGTGACAGCACCGCTTGTTGTCTTATTCCTACCTATGATTCAAGTAGCGACGTTTCGGCACGATGCACAAAACATCTTAATGACATTTCCCGTTTTAAACTATTATCTTTTATCAGCAGCCTCTATCCTACTGATTGGTAGTTTATTGCTGTTAGCGTACAAACGAACAAAACCGATCTGTTTCACAGTTGGAAGTATGCTGATTGTGGCAGGTGTCCTCACATATGCATCAGGCCTCAGCTATATCCAAATCCATGAAGAGTTCGTCCACGTGACGGAGCTGAGAGAAGAAACCACGCTTTACATGAAAGATATGGAGACAATTATCTACGAATATGGAATTGAAGAGAATGGACAGTACATATTTATTCCGAAAGAAGGAGAAAAATTGGTTTTGGAGAATTCTCCGCTAGTTACAGATGATAAACGGCGAAGACTTTATCGTATCACGGGGGAACACGGCATTGAGTATATTGTGCGGGCGAAGGAAGAAACGGCGAATAATTAATGAATTAAGGGGAGTCGAAAATGAATAAATTTCAACTTTGGGAAGACGATGCAGAAGATTTTTATTACAAGGGAAAACTTACGGAAGAAATGATAACCGATTTTCAACAAGAAAGCGGATTTGTTCTTCCAGATACCTATAAGAAATTACTGAAAGAGCGCAATGGATTTCAGTTAGTTCGCCCATTTTATCCGGTTTCACAAGCGACTTCTTGGGCAGAGAATCATATCAATGTCGATCATATTTTAGGCATTGGCACCCAGATCGGACTGAAGGATTCTGCTTATATGATAGAGGAATGGGAACTTCCGTCAAATAAGTTGCTGGTTTTTTCGAACACAGCGCCAACGTTTGTTTGTCTGGATTACAGAAAAGGCGGAGAGCCTCAAGTTGTCTACATAGACGTAGATAGTAATCAGGACTTTGTAGTGGCTGATTCTTTTGAGATACTTTTGAAGGGGTTGGAAGAATCGATTGAAGAATAAAAAGTGCTGCCGCAGATATCCCATACACCTGTCACCAACTGCTCTAGGAAACTTTTTCAAGTCTCATACGTAAATAAGGGAAGAACGTTTACGTGGAGGAGTGAAAGTATGCAATTCAATGAACAAGAATTTAATGATTTATATGAAAAAGAGGTACGTGAAGTTAATGCACAACTCGATAGCGAAATTCTCTTTGTTCTCATTGGGGATGTCAATGCAGGAAAATCGTCTACTGTGAATCAAATCATGGGGGAAGAGGTGGCATCAGTCGGTGCCCGCCCTGGTGAGACGACAGCTATCAAGCGCTACATTTACAAAGACAAAATTGTGTTTGCGGACACGCCTGGGCTTGATGATATCAACAAGAGTAATTCCGAAGAGACGCTGAAATACTATAAAGAGGCAGACGTCGTGTTGTTCTTCTTGAACGCTGCAGGAACTGTTTTGTCAGATGGGGAAAAGAAGGCCCTTCAAGACGTTAAGAAGACGAACAAGGAAATTATTCTTGTGTTGAATAAAATTGACGCTGCCGATGACATTCCGAGTCTTGTCCAGTACATCAAAACTAACACGAACAATGAGTTCAAAGTCGTACCTATTTCGTCTCGTACAGGAGAGAATATGCAGCAGTTGCGAGATGCCATCTTGGATATTTTGCAGACGAAAAAAAAGGACCTACTCTTCGCGAAAGAATTAAAAGCAAAATCCGGAGTCGCAAATAGATGGATCATCGCAGCCTCCACCTCAGCCGGGCTCATTGGAGCTGTTCCACTACCAGGCGCTGACATTGTTCCGCTAACAGGAGTGCAGGTGGGATTGATGGTGCGTCTCGCTACGTTATATGACAAGCCAATTTCGAAAGAACGCGCACGAGAACTTGCGATTGCTACATTAACTGGGAACATCGGAAAGAGCATCTTCCGCCAAGCGGTCAAGGTCGTGCCAGGTGCAGGATCTGCAATCGGAGGAGGCGTCGCCGCTTCTCTGACGCTCGCGCTTGGTTACGGAATCAAGTATGCTTACGAAAACGATATCGAATTGAATGTGGAGTTCTTGAAGAACTTTGCAAGCAACTTTAAAGACAAAGATTCAAACGCATAAGACATACCCATCTTGTGAAGAGTGATGGTGTCCATGAAGAAGCCCCTCAGGAAATGAGTCCTGAGGGGCTTTATGATTTTTTAGGATACCTAAGCCCTTGCTAGGAAGGGCTTGAGACATTTGGGGTTGGGGCTGAGTTAGTTTCCATAAAACGACTTCGGATGTACAAATCAGTTTACTTGCTCTAGAAAAGGCGCTACTTGTTCTAGAAATCGAGTTACTTGTCTAAGAAAACACGATACTTGCTCCAGAACGCCCGCTCAATTTCTGAACAGTCGGCTCCACATCTAAATGAAATCGAGTTCCGAACGCCAGAAATACGCTGCGGAATCAGCCGCACCCGCAAAGGCTGAAAAGCGCCTTCACGGGTACGTCTGATTTCCTCGGAATTTCTAGAGTGGCGTTCTCCACATCTTATCGAAATCGAGTTGCAGGCGTTAGAAATACATTCGAAAATCAATCGCACCCCTAGAGACAAAAAGAGTCTCTAGGGGCACGCTTGATTCCCGAAGCATTTCTGGTCGAACGCCTTCCACATCTTAAAAGGCCCCCGAGCCACCGCCGCCACCACCAACTCCTCCGCCACCGCCAGTGCTGACGGAACTGCCGCTAGCACTTGCGCTAGTCGACGTGTTGGCCGCAACAAAGATGGTCGTCAAGAATACAGGGTTCATCACAAAATTAGTGTCCTGATTCGCTGAACTTGCCGTCGTGAAGGCCACCGCTTTTTTCTCAGCTGTCTTTGAATCACTTCCTAGCAAATACGCGTAAGCACGTTTTCGCTCGTCTTCCGTCAATGCTTTCCATTCGTCTTCTGTCACTTCCGGCAGAGATTTCTTCAACGCACGCCATTCCCCGCGGATTAAATGTCCTTGCTGGGAAATCGGTGAATAGAACAGCGCAAAACCGAGTGCCGATACCGCTAAGAAGATGGAAGCAGCCATCCATGGATAGACCTCGTAGATGCCAGTGTAGACCGCTATTCCCACAAATAATATGGAAAGAGCGCCAGCAATCCAGCGAACCATTGGGCGTTTTTCATAGAAATCATGAGCCATGACTTCTGCACGAACCCCCTTGTTCCACTTTGCAATTGCTTCGTTGTACTCTGCATGATAAATCGTCTTTTCCGTAAACTCTTTTACTTGAGTCAGGGTAAAGCCGTTTCCATCCCCGATCCGGTCAACAACAAGCGTGAGGAGGGTTGTCTCGTGTTCAAAGTCCGTCGCACGGTTCCCGAGTTCAAACGCATCGTCAGACAGTTGCTTCAGGTTTCCTTTTCGAACAAGGTCTAGAATTGCAGCAGCTGTAACATGTGGAGAGAGGAATGGTGAGTTCGTGAAATACAGAGTTCCCGGTATGCTCAGTGTTTCTTTTGGAACGAAAAAGCCGTTCGCTTCACTTCTAGCTGCACGCTTTCGATTGTATGCTGAGAACCAAGCAAAAAAGATACCAATCAATAAAATCGTTCCCGCACCAGCAATAATAGGGATACCAACTGAACGAGCAGTCTGTTGGTTCGCCGCAAATGCTGCCGCGTCTTCTTCAAGTTTCGTTCGGTCAGCGGCTAAGTCGTCACGCACGGTTCCATTTTGGGCTGCAACGCCTGGAAACAATTCCACATCAAAAATTGCACGGATGTCTCCAGTTCGGCCTTCGCGCACAGTTCCTATTTCAAACCGTACACTGCCGTCACTGCCAATTCGCTCAGAATCATACGCTTCGCCATAGCCGAGCGCTTCTGTATTAGCGGACGTTTGAGGGGGAGTGACAACAATCGTCATGTCTTGGTAAGCAGACTCATTGCTGTCGTCGAAGAACGGATAATAAAATTGTGCGCCGTCCTCGAATTTCTCTACAGCATTCTGAATGGTGTAAGACAAATCAACTGTGATCGTCTCGCCATCTTCGCCTTCACGGTAAATCCGGAATTCCCCGTCTTCTAGTTCAGTGCGTAATGCATTTCCATTTTCGGAAGCCGCAAAATCCTCAATCGATGTTCCTTCTTTAGCAATTAAGAATCGCGTAATTCCGTTAAAATCGTCTTCAAATGTATAGGTGAAGCTTTCCGTGACTTGTGCAGTCCCATCTTCTTCTAACTGTACATCAATCAATACTGTGTCAATTTCGAAATCAATCGCAAAGGCCTGAAGGGGGAAAACCCCCGTCATGAGTAGCACGAATAAGATTGGAAGGAGTAGCTTTTTTGTCATTTGTTATCACCTCTTCCCTTTATTTACGAATAAGCTGAAAAAAAGTTTCGGGTAAAGAAGGATATAAGAATGCTCCTAGGGGTTATTTCAATGAAGAGTACACTTTTAAAAGAGACAACCCCTGGGGTTATCTCATAACTAAGTTAATTCTTGTAATGAGAAAACTCCTGGCAATATTTATGATTGGGGATAAAAGGATTTTGAGACTTTTTCTAGAATAAGAGTAGAGATGGGATTTATTCGATAAGAATTAGTGAAGGGGAGGAAAAACCACTTGAAGAAAGTAAAATATGTTTTTGTGTTGCTACCAGTTCTTTTAATTGTGTTTATAGTCACCACTAACTCTATTGCTTCCTCTCAGTCTTATAAGCTCACAAATTCAGTTACGAGTGGGCCTTGGGTGCTGAAGTATGAAGTCACTAAAAAAGGGAAAGAGGATTGGCAGCTTGATCAATTCCTGTTTAGTAGAGGCGAGGTTAAAGTTCGAGAACTCATTATGTATACAGAGTCATCAAACCTTGGTTCCGACGAAATAGGTCGTATAGAGATGAAAAGTGTGGACCATATAACGTTTACAAATCAACTTGCGAGTAGTTCAGAATATATAGGGTTGTCGAATACAAGTAGAGTGGACGAAGAAGAAATGCGCCAAATTTTATCAAAGCTGACTACAACTATCCTTTGGAAAGAGGAAGGACAGGGAGAACAAGAACTAAAAATTACGCTGGGTGAATAGTAGGGGGCATAAGTAAAACGATGAAAAGTAAAGAAGCTCAATACAAAATTTTAAGCATTATTTTAGCAATTGCATTGATTGCAGTAGTATCCATGCAGGTATTTACATACCCTAGCAATTCTTTAGAATTACATAGTTGGTTACTGAATGAAGAAAATCTAGCATCTTTGGATGACGAAATTTTCCTAACTAGCACCGGCAAAACGGCTGAGGAAATTCGAAATATTTATGATTCGAATAACCCTAGTAAAATCAAGCAGCTCACGTATGTTGAGCTAACTGGTCGATTGCAACCTCTCTTGATTGAAACATCTCCGGGGTTAGAGAAGTTCGAAGTGATTCGTGTGATTGAAGTGAATGAGGAAGTGGAAGCGTTTTTGAAAAGCTCTCTAGAATAATAGAAGCTCCCAGTGAATATTTCAAAGAAGGGTGTACTTAAAAAATGAGACAACCCCAGGGGTTATCTCACTAATTAAGCTAACTTCACTTATGAAATATTCGCTGGGAGCTTTTTTAAAATGATGGGAGTAAGAAGAGAATGATAAGAGCTGAAAGTAAAGTCCCAAAAAAACCGTACTCTACTTTTTTCTCTGGAGAGCTTTTAGTGTTTCCGAATCTATGGAGAACACATAAAATAAACAAATTAAAATTAAAGAGGAAATAATACCCCAATAAAGATAGTATCCATGGTCTGCGCTCCACTATTTCAAACATCGGGCTGAAAACAGACAGGATAATTAAAAGGATCATCGAAACTAGTATGTTGATGCCAACAAGTACGTGCATTTTCTTCCATAACGGATGAATTAAGAAGGTAGAGCTTTTTTTAGTTTGAAAATAAAATAATAAACTTGTGCAAGCAACTGCTCCAAAAATAATTGAGAGAGATATTATTAAGGTGATGGGTACATTATTCACAATCTGATTCGATATATCCTCGCGGTAGTAACTGAGTGCATAACCTGCAGCTAATAGAAAGCTAACGGTAATAATTTGATATAATGTCCATCTTGAAAGTTGCATAGTATCCCCCTTGTTGTTGGTTATAATGTATATACGTTCCGTTAGAACGAGGGTTTCAACTACTAACAAAACACTCCCAGAAAAGATTTCAATGAAGTAGGTAACTTCACTTATGAAATCTTACCTGGGAGCTTTTTTCACTCCGGCATTTGATTTAAATAATACTCTCGACCATTCGCATCTTTGATGATACGCTTTCCGACCTTTTCAAACTCTAATGAGTCTTCGTCATTTAATTGAATAAAGTATTTGGTGTTTTCTACAGTGATTTGAGCTTTTGGAAACTCTAAATAAATGGAATCTGTACTGTTATATCCTTGTTCAAGCAAGAACTCATCTAGTACAGATAGATTCCCATCGCGCATTCCCAAATTCCCCATGTAAATGATGATTCCTTTTGCATTGTTTCCAAAAATCTGGCCACCGTCAATTTGAAATCCATACTCAAAATCCTCTACACGGGCTACTAAAAACTCTGCTTCCTCGATATACTGATCCGTGCTAAACACATTGCCCTCGCTATCCTCATACAGTCGTGGTCCCGTTTGAATGAGCTCAAAAATTAATTCTCCTGCACTGTAAATGACAAATAGTGACTCGTCCCGTTCTACATCAATATCTGTATAGGTAACTTCTGATACTCCTTCTGTCGCCATGTCTTCTGGATTGATCCACGGACGAACAGCGCTCATTGTAGGATCAGTCACAATGACCAGATTTCCATCGATGAAGTGGAACGAGTCGCCTGAATTCGTATGTCCACGGAAAATCATGCCTTCGAGAATGTGCGCTTCTTCTAAGGTAGAAGCAGCGGTTTCCTCTTCCGGAACTGTCGCTTGTTCGGATGTGAGAGTTGCCTGCAACCAAGTAGTTGTGCCTAAAAGAATCGCCAGTACGAGTGTAGCGGCAGCCACAACAGCGAAAGCGGAGAAGGGTTTTTCCTTACGAGAATAAAGAACTTCCCGAACGGCTTGCTTGGAAGTGGAATCAAATTTAGCCTGTTCGAAAACTGTTTCATCCATAGCTTCTTTAAGGTTGTTTAATTCGTTCCCCATACGAAATCCTCTCCTTTCAACTGGTGGTGTAGTTCCATTTTTGCTCGGCGCAACCGTGTATGGAGGGTGGCTTCTTTTACTTTCAGTACTTCGCTCATTTCCCGAACGGTCAACTCCTCATAATAATAGAGGAAAATTACTTCACGATAATCTTGCTTCAGCGCCAAAACAGCTTGGCTGAGCTGCGCGTTGGAAGAATTCGTCGTGAGCGTATCTTCCGCCGATTGAGTTGTCTCAGTCGAGTGTTTGGAATCAAGTCCAGTCACACGGCGAAACCAGGAAGACTTCAAATAATCTTTCGATTGATTGATCGTCAGGCGAATCAACCAGCCTCGCACGGAATGCAATTTTTCACGCTTTGAATAGTTATGATACGCTTTGACGAACACATCTTGTACGATGTCTTGAGCGGTCGACCAGTTCTTCACATAGGTGTAAGCTAGCTTTGTCATCTCTAAGCCATATGTATCCATCAGGTCATCATGCCATAGATGTTGCTGATGGGTCGCTTCTTTCGTTTGCCTCAGTTCTTCCATGAATTCCACCTCTTTACATATATAACGATTGAGAAGCAGAAATACTTTCAACTTCGCCAAAGTTTTATAAAAAAAAACGGCCTCGCAAATGAAGGAGGCCGCTCGTGTGAATCTACGCTGTTCGTGGTTTACGGAAAGCAATTGCTGTCGCTATCGCCAATAGTCCAGCAAAGATGGCTACTGGTAAAGCGCGTGCGGATAAATTCTCCGCTGTGTATTCGGAAAAGTAGATGATGATCAAGCTGACACAAGAAAGAATAAAGATTGCTGCGAATACCCATTTGATGGCGTGCGTGTTCATTTGCCAGTCCCCTTTAGTGGATAGGATGAAAACCTTTTTTAACCAATATTCCTACTATTTCCATCTTATACATAGAGGAGAATTCTGTAAATACTAACTTTTATTCAAGCTCACGCGCAATAAGAATTACTTCCACCATACGATCCATGCGTGCATTCGAAACTTCGAAGTTTTCGTTATACTCTTCAATTGTCGCACTGTTGACAACAGCCTGATACCTTGCAATTGTTTCGTCCAGCCAGCTAGTTAGCGCTTCGTCACTCTGCTCGTAATTGCGTAATTGGTTTAACTGAGGAAGTATATATTCACTTATTTGATGCTGTCTCATTTTCACGCCACTTGATTCAAGTGATTCTGTGGAACCGTAATACGTCGTATTGGCATCTCGATCCATTACAATAGTATCGATGGTCGCCATGAACATCCCAATAAATTGTCCTTCAGTCGGTGGAAGAGGCGTTCCGCCAGAAGCATAACTACGTGAGCGGAAAAATCCAGTCACGGTATCAAACTGATATCCATTTTCATATGTACCAGAATCACCGCCGACTTGGCCTTGAACAGGTAATTTATAGTTGTATAAAATCATCCCAATTTCATTATAAGGCGCCTCGAACTGTTGAATGATTTCTTCAGTCGTAGGTTCCACCACTTCTTCCACTTCCTCAACAGGAGGAACAACTGGAGGTGGAGGGGCTACCGGTTGTGCGGATTCCTCAGGACTCGTGAATGGCCCGACTATCAGAATAAGCAAAACAACAATGGCCGATGCGAGCACAGGGAGCCACACGAGTTGTTTGGGCGATTTTCGTTTCTTCGCAATGCGCTTCGTGAAGACTTGTTGACGCTCTGCATTCGTGAACCGACTTTCTGTGAATACATGCTTGTCCATCGCGGTTTTGTAGTTCTTTAACGGATCAGTCAAGAGAATCACCACCTTGTAAGGATTTCCCGAGAAGTGTGCGTGCACGTCGTAATCGTGTCTTCACTGTGTTTTCATTCAATTGCGTAACTACTGCCACTTCCGCCACCGATAATTCTTCGTAGTAGTGTAGATGAATCACTTCGCGGTAATTGATCGGAAGCGCGGCTACATGCTGGATCAACTGAGCAGAAGCTGCGTAATTTGCGACAGTCTCTTCGACAGAAGCGCTTGAAGAAGTACGAATTTCAGGCACCTTGCTTCCAAAAATGACGCGTCGAATCCATGAACTTTTTAATACGTCTTTGCATTTGTTGATGGTCATGCGGTATAAATACGGTTTTATGTACTCTAGCTTTCGAAAGGAATCCGCATTCTCATAACACTTCAAGAACACATCTTGCGCCACTTCCTGCGCTTTTCCCCAGTCGTGCAAATAACTATAGGAAAGGTTCGTCAACGCATCTCCGTAAGTTGTCATCAGTGTGTTGAGCCACTGGTCTGTTCCTTCCGCAGGTGGGGTGGATGGACTCCTTGTCACGCATATTCCCCCTTTTTGGTTTGTTATCCTACAACGATTGACTCTACCCTGTGGTTTTCCATTTCATAAAAAAATCCGAGCAATCGCCCGGACTCGTCATTTACTGAACGCTTTCCATCTCCATTTGCTTCAACGAAACGCCATCTTTTGTCTTCCATTCCGTCAGACCATTCGCTTTTCCGCCAATGACAAATGCTGCTGCGAAGGAAGGGCTTGGGAACAAGACGTCTTCAAGCAAAATTCCCGATTCATCGATCTTCGCTTTCATACGGCGCTCAATGACATTCGGCTGCAAACTCTCCGTATCTTCTTTTTCAATCAAGCTGCCTTTTAATACGACGAATCCTTCATTGGTCTGCTTGCACGTCGCATGAACCGTCACACCACTTTTTCGGATAGTGCGCGATAAATAAAGCGTCAAATCTTCTTCGGAATGAGAAAGGACCGTTTTCGTCGTCACGACAGGTCTCTCTGTCAACGGCTCAAACAATTTATGACCAAGTGTACCCATCATCAGTTTTGCATTATCAATGAATTCCTCCAGCTCACTTTCTTTTTGCTCCGTAATATTTCCGGGAGTCGGATTGTTGCCGTTTTTCACAACGTAGCGACCGGCATCTTTTGCTAGAAGATAGAAGCGATTCTCCAAGTAACTGATTTCTGTAGGACCAAACGAATTATTCGAAGTCGTGAAAATCACAGCCTCTGTCCAATAATCTTTATCTGCATTTCGTTTATGTTCAATCAAACGACTCAGCAAACCATCGCCATTTCTACGCACGCCAGCTTGTCCGACATACACTACATCTTCATTGGTCTCTTCACTTGTTCCAAATAAAAAGTACACGCCTGTCTGCGCAAGTTCTGCACGATCTTTCGAATTCTCCAGCTCTGTTCGTGGAATCTTAAACGCAATCCCTGTCCAGTTGGCCAATGTACAGATGATTCGTCCTGTAGGATTGCCATCCATTAAATATAAATTGATACTCTTCCCGCGACTTTGCATTCCCTAACCTCCGTGATTTCTACTACAAATTTTTTAAGCCTTCCTACAACGAACGAGGAAACGAATGGGTTTCACTTTCTTTTACAACTTTACACTTTTTCCAGTGGGGGTTAAATATGAAAATATATGGATTTATCGAGTGTAGTTATTCATAATGAATTTAAATAGGGTAAGTTCAGTTACAAAACAGAAAGGGGGATGTCTTGATGAAAAAACTTCTCTTTTATGGAATAGTTTTATTTATAGTATGGAAGTTGGTACCTATAAACGATTTACTGGATGAATATCGATTTTCAAATGAACTTAATAATTAGGGAGAAACTTTGGTACTGCTTTATAATCGGACTACTACTTTAGTTAACGACTATATTGATGAACCATGGATACTAGAAAACGAATCGTATCGAACCAGTATAAGCATCCTAATTAAAGAAATGGAGTCGTTCACTTCTAGTGAAAGTAATTTAGCCTTAATCCCTTCCAGACAAGATACTTATGAACAAGTTCAAAGTATTACAACTGAACTAATAGGAGTTCAAGAGTCTTTAGTGCTATGGTTAAATACTAATCAAGATCAATATATTCAACAAGCATCAGATCAGATGAAGCAGATTAAAACAAAAAAAGAGGATTTAGAATTGATTTATAACAGAGAAAGCAACAAATGAAGTAGTTAAAATGAAAGGGATTTAATTCTTGGAGCTATTTTTCTTGGGGGCTATTTTTGCCCAAGCAATGAAGCTATGACTTTGGAAATAATTGCGAAAGAGATATTTGATAGCTACATTGTTGCATATTTAAAGCATCGATAAAGAAAATTAAAATAATTTATTGACTCGGACAATATTTAATTATATTATTGTCTTAGACAATAAAAAATATAAGGAGGAAGAACAAATGAAAAAACTATCTTTACTAGCATTAACAGCACTATTGCTCGCAGCCTGTGGGACAGAGGAGTCTACTGAACCGGAAACACCTGTTGAAGAAACAGTTCAATCAGAGGAAACATCAGGATCTGAAAGTGGAACAGAAGAAATAGAGGAAACTGAAGCTACAGAGGAAGAGGCTGAAGAGGCTGAAAGTGAATCAGAGTTTGGCAAACGTTCAAATCCAGTGCCAGTAGGTCAGACACAAAGTATTTATATCCAATTATCCGATAATGATTTCAATACTTATGATGCTACAGCTGAGATTACAGTAAACTCTGTAGAACGTGGCCAAAGTGTTTTAGACTTTGTGCAAGAAATTAATCAGTTTAATGAAGCACCACCTGAAGGTTATGAATATATGATGTTAGATGTTACTGCATCTTTAGTAGAAGCTGAGACAGAAGATTATGCTTGGTTTATGGACGGTATGTGGTTTGACTTTATTGGCAGCGACGGCTCTCCTTATGAGTGGACATCAGTCGTTGTAGAACCTAATCTTTCTGGAGAGATTTATGCAGGAGGTAGGATTGAAGGAAAAGTCGTGAATATGGTGAAAGTCGATGATCCAATATTACTTGTCTTTGAAGATGGAAATTGGGACAATGTCTTTTTTGCCACAGAGTAATCTATGAGCTGCCTATATCAGGCAGCTTTCGCCTTATTGTTTTCCATTGGTTGAACAAGTAAACTAGTATTGACCAAGACAATAAGGAGGTGGCGACATGATCGGACTCGAATACATTCTCCACCTATATGAGATTCCTCATATGGAGCTTGCGGAAAAGCTCGGTATTAAAAAGCAAAACATCAATCTGTGGATCAAAGAAAAGCAGAACATTCCAAAGAAATACTTGCCTATTCTGTCCGACATGTTTCATTTAGAAGCCGCCTACTTTCAAAAACAACTCACTGAACTCGATAAACTTCATATCCAGAAAGAGAAGTTGGAACGGGAACTTCAACCTGTCACACTAAATAAAGTTGAGAAATTTTCTATATTTGAAGAAGAATCTTTATTGACTGAGAAGATAATCTACGAGCAACCTCAACTTAATGCTATCTCAGCAGAAATTGATCAGGAAATGTTAGTAGGGAAATTTAAAACTCTACTTGAGAGCCCTTTATCTAATATGGATACTATCTCACTCTTTTTAAAACTCATTGAGGATACACCGACAGAGCCTTTAGTCCATAAAACATTAGAAGGCTTAGCTCATTATTTCGATGTATTGCCACCAGAAATTTCTACAGAAGAAGAACAAGAAGAGTTTGAGGAAGACTTATTTGAAGTTTTTGATGACCACAATTATTAGGAGGAACCACCATGAATAATACAACAGCCAATGTCGGCTTTGAAGAAACTCTTTGGAAAGCTGCAGATAAGCTTCGCGGAAGCATGGATTCAGGCGAGTACAAACACGTCGTGCTCGGCTTGATTTTCTTAAAATATATCTCGGATAAATTTGAAACGAAGTACAACGAACTCGTAGCAGAAGGCTCGGGTTTTGAAGAAGATATTGATGAATACACAGCAGAAAACATTTTCTGGGTTCCTGCAGAAGCACGCTGGGACTACATCAAAGATCATGCGAAAGATGTGAAAATTGGGCAAATCATCGATGAGGCTATGCTATTGATTGAAAAAGAGAATGCTTCTTTAAAAGGGGTTCTTGAAAAACGCTATGCGCGTCCAGAAATCGATAAGCGTCGTTTAGGAGAACTGATTGACCTGATTTCTACCATTAAATTGCACTCTAATGGAGAAAAAGATCTTCTAGGGCGCGTTTACGAATACTTCCTTGGAAAGTTCGCTTCTGCAGAAGGAAAGGGCGGAGGAGAGTTCTATACTCCTGTAAGTGTTGTAAAAGTATTAGTTGAAATGCTAGAGCCGTATAAGGGCCGTATCTATGACCCAGCTTGTGGTTCAGGTGGAATGTTCATTCAAAGTGAAAAGTTCGTGGAAGAACATCAAGGTCGTGTGCAAGACCTTTCCATTTACGGGCAAGAGTTAAATTCAACGACTTGGAAACTTTGCCGCATGAACTTGGCAATCCGAGGACTAGACGGAAATTTAGGGCCAAATCATGCTGATACATTCCATGACGATTTACACAAAAACTTAAAAGCCGATTACATCTTAGCAAATCCTCCATTCAACATCAGTGACTGGGGAGGGGACCTCTTAAAAGACGATGTCCGCTGGAAATATGGTACTCCGCCAACAGGAAATGCCAACTTCGCATGGGTTCAGCACATGGTTCATCACTTGGCACCACACGGAACAGCTGCAATCGTTTTGGCGAATGGTTCACTAAGCTCGAATACTTCAAATGAAGGCGAAATCCGCAAGAATTTGATAGAGTCCGATTTAGTAGATTGTATCGTTTCTCTACCAGGGAACTTATTCTATTCCACAGCCATTCCAGTATCTGTTTGGATTTTGCGACGTAACAAGGAAGAGAGTTCACGTTTCCGTAATCGTCAGAACGAAATTTTATTCATTGATGCACGTAACGAAGGAAAGATGGTCGATCGTAAATTAAGAGAATTATTGCCTGAAGACATTGAGAAAATTGCTTCAGCTTATCACTCATGGAGGAATAAAGATGGAAACTACGAAGATGTAGCGGGTTTTGTGAAATCTGCTTCACTAGAGGAAGTTAGAGGTCATGATCATATTCTGACTCCAGGACGTTATGTAGGACTAGCTGATGAGGAAGATGATGGAATTCCTTTTGAAGAAAAGATGGAAAAGTTGACAAGCGAATTAAGTGAGCTATTTGCTAAATCCAACGAATTAGAAGATCAAATTCGGAAGAATCTGAAGGAGATTGGTTATGAGATATAAATTGGCAGACGTTGCAGAAATCAATCCAAGTAATTCTGTGAATATTTCCTCCTTTGAAAAAATTAGATATTTAGATACAGCTAATTTAAATCAAGGGAAAATTGACAAACTTGTGGAGTATACAAGAGGGATTGATAAAGTACCAAGCCGAGCAAAACGCTTAGTTAAATGTAATGATATTCTTTACTCTACTGTTAGGCCAAATCAAAAACACTTTGGTATATATAAATATCAAGCAGAAATAATTGCATCCACTGGTTTTGCACATTTAAGAGTCGATATAAATAAAGCCGATCCGGATTATGTGTATTGGTTATTGACACAAGAAAAAGTAATAGATTATTTGCAAGCAATTGCAGAAGCTAGTACATCTACTTATCCTTCAATTAAACCATCAGTCATCGGTCACTTAGAATTTGATTTTCCATCTTTGATAAAACAAAAGAAAGCAGTAGAAGTATTAAATAATATTTCTCGGAAAATCGATATTAACAATCAATTAGTTAAAAGATTAGAGGACATCTCGCAAACTATTTACAAACACTGGTTCATCGACTTCGAATTCCCGAACGAAAATGGTCAGCCTTATAAATCAAGTGGTGGGAAGATGGTTGAAAGTGAATTAGGGATGATTCCTTATAGCTGGGAATATAGAGAACTTGATGAAATATCAAATGTGAAAATTGGACGAACTCCCCCAAGAAAAGAAGCTGAATGGTTCACAGATAATTCTGTCGGGGTCAAATGGGTATCGATAAAAGATATGGGGAATTCGATCGGGCCTTATATTTTTGAAAGTTCAGAAAATTTAACATATGAAGCAGTAACTAAATTTAAAATTAATATTGTGCCAGAGAACACTTTGATTATGAGTTTTAAATTAACTGTTGGAAGATTAAATATAACCGATGAAAGATTAGCAACTAATGAAGCGATTGCAAGTTTCGAATTTAAAGATCCTGATTTATTCACTGAGTATCTATATTTGTATCTTTCGAATTTCGATTTTAATTCACTTGGGAACACTTCGTCCATCGGAACAGCAGTAAATTCTAAGGTTGTAAAAAAAATTAAAGTACTTATTCCGGATAGTCAAATTCTGCAAGCTTTAAAAAAAGAAATTATTCCTTTATTTGAGCTTATTAAGTTAAAAACAAAAGAAATAAATACTTTAAATAGTCTCAGGAATATATTACTCCCAAAACTTCTCTCAGGAGAGATCGAACTACCAATCAAAGAAAACGTGGAAAACTAAGAAAGGAGGATGACGATGGAAGGCATCCATGCATTTAATGAAGAATTTTTAGAACGAGCAGCCATCGAAGTACTGCAGGAGATGGGGTATGACTACGTTCATGGACCGGACTTACATACTGGTGGACTGAGAACTGATTACAAAGAAGTCCTTATTGATTCCAAAGTACGCGATGCTTTGTATCATTTAAACCCTACTATTCCTAAGGATGCTATTGAAGAAGCATTTCGTATTGTGAAGACGTTTTCGAGTCCAGCGCTTATTGAAAATAACCGAGAGTTTCATAGACTACTAGTTGATGGAATCGACGTTACTTTCCAAAGAGACGGGAACTTACGTACAGAAAAAGTGTTTGTCGTGGACTTTGAAGATCCAGACCGGAACGAGTTTTTAGTTGTCAACCAGTTTACAGTCATTGAATATGAGAATCGCCGTCCAGACCTTATTGTTTTTGTGAATGGATTGCCTCTTGTCGTCATTGAATTAAAAAACCTTTCAGATGAAAATGTAGGAATTGAACAAGCCTACCATCAAATTCAAACGTACAAGTCAGAGATACCTTCTTTATTCCGCTACAACGCATTTACAATTATTTCGGACGGGTTGCATGCGAAAGCTGGAACTGTGACATCTAACCTAGAGCGGTTCATGAACTGGCGAACAATCAATGGAGAAGATATCGCTTCTTTAAACACGCCTCAATATGAAGTCATGCTTCGTGGTCTATTAGATCCACACCGCTTCCTTGATGTTATCCAGAATTTTATTCTCTTCCAAGAAACTCGTGATGCGGAGCTGGACGGAGACGGACGCAAAATCGGTGAACGAAAGTCGATTATTAAAATCATGGCTGCTTATCACCAGTATTATGCCGTCAAGAAGGCTGTAACGAATACCAAACAAGCTGTAGCTGTTGAAGGTGACCGCAAGATTGGGGTCATCTGGCACACGCAAGGAAGTGGGAAAAGCTTCTCAATGGTGTTCTACACAGGAACGCTTGTTAAAGAATTGAATAACCCGACCATTGTAGTAGTAACAGACAGAAATGATTTAGATGATCAACTGTTTTCAACGTTTGCCAAGTCCTCGGATTTACTTCGCCAAGAACCAAAACAAGCAGATGTCCGGAAGCTTACTGATGCATCTAAACAGACCGGAGAAAATGGACTCTTTGATTTGTTGAATGAACGTGAATCGGGGGGCATTATCTTTACAACCATTCAAAAGTTTGCACCTCTTGAAGGAGATATGCCAGCTCTGACTGATCGTCGGAATGTTATTGTGATTGTCGACGAAGCACATCGCAGCCAGTACGGATTTGATGCGAAGACAGATTTGGATACCGGTATCCAAAAGTTTGGCTACGCCAAATACTTACGCGATGCCTTACCAAATGCGTCGTTCATTGGATTCACTGGTACTCCAATTGAATTTGAAGATAAGTCCACTCCAGCAGTGTTTGGGAACTATATTGATGTTTATGATATGACGCAGGCTGTTGAAGATGAAGCGACTGTAAAAATCTTTTACGAAAATCGTATTATTCGGTTAGATGTCGATGAGACTGAGTGGGAAAAAATCGATGAAGAATTTGAAGATATTATTGAAGGCCAAGAAGAAACTGCTCGTGAGAAGTACAAGTCTCAGTGGTCACGCTTGGAAGCTGTGGTTGGGTCTCCAAACCGACTTAAAATGCTCGCAAAAGATATCGTCGAGCATTATGAGACGAAATCAAAGTCAATGGCTGGGAAAGCAATGATTGTAGCGATGAGCCGAAAGATTGCGGTGAATTTGTATGATGAGATTATAGCGCTTCGACCAGAATGGCATAGTGACGATGTGGATAAAGGAGTCATCAAAGTCGTCATGACTGGTTCAGCATCTGATGAAGAAAATCTTCAAAAGCATACGGGTGGTAAGCAGCGGAGAGACACTCTTGCTAACCGAATGAAAGATCCAGCTGATGAATTGCAGCTAGTAATTGTGCGCGATATGTGGCTAACGGGGTTTGATGTCCCTTCCATGCACACGATGTACATCGACAAGCCAATGAAAGGCCATAATTTAATGCAGGCCATCACTCGAGTGAACCGGGTATTCAAAGACAAACCTGGCGGAGCTATTGTCGATTACTTAGGTATCTTTGAAAGCCTTAAGAAAGCACTTCGTCAATATACAGATCAAGACCGACAGACTACTGGAATTGATATGGATGTAGCGATTGCAGTGATGCAGGAGAAATTAGAAGTGCTTCAAGGAATATTCCATTCCTTTGATTACTCAGCTTATATGGGAGAGTCTAACCGAGACCGAGCAGTTGCCATCATCGGTGGGATGAACTTTGTCTTAGGACTGCCTCCTGAAGAGCAAAAAGAATTTAAGCAGTTTGCTATGGAGTTGGCAAAAGCGCATGTATTAGTTTCTGGCACAGATGACGGGAAACAAGCCAAGCCTCATGTCGACTACTTTAAATCGGTGCGCGCTACACTTCAAAAATTAGGCACAACTGGAACGAAAAAACGTTCGAAATCTGAGATTGAAGCGCGTGTAGATCAATTACTTGAGAAGTCGATTATCTCGCAAGACGTAGTAGATGTGTTTGATACTTTAAATATTGAACGACCTGACGTATCGATTTTATCAGAACAGTTTCTAGAAGAGATTCGCCACCTGCAACATAAAAATGTAGCAGTCGAGATGTTGAAGAAATTGTTGGACGGAAAGTTAAAAGTGATGGAACGTTCAAATCTAGTGAAGTCCGAGCGCTACTCAGAAAAGCTAAACCGTGCTTTGAACAAGTATCGCAACCAAAGCTTGACCAATGTGCAGGTCATTGAAGAACTGATTCGCTTAGCTTATCAAATTAAGCAAGAGGACGATGAAGAAAACGCGCTAGGCTTATCGAAAGACGAAGTGGCCTTCTATACAGCGTTAACAGACAATGAAAAAGTGAAAGAAATGATGAAAGACGAGACTTTGATTTTGATTGCACAGGAGCTGACTTCAAAAATTCGTGCCAATGTCACCGTGGATTGGACTGTACGAAAAGATGCGCAGGCAGCAATGAGAAGACTTGTGAAACGACTTTTAAGAGAACATGGTTACCCACCTTTCCAACAAAAAATTGCACTTGAAACAGTACTTCGTCAAGCTGAATTAATGAGCGGTAATGTGAGTGAATGGAAGAGTGAAGAACAAGTTGCAGAATCCAAGGGAGTCTATCCAGAATAGGAGAATTATGATGAAAAAATTAGTAGCATTACTCGCAGCGAGCCTTTTAGTTTTAGGTGCATGTGGGAACGAAGAAGCAGCTCCAGCCGAAGAAACAGAGAATCAAGCCTCTACAGAAACAGTAGATACAGAAGAGACTGAGTCTGAAGAAGGTGGCGTCAATGTCGATAAAGGACTATTTAATGTAGAAGTAACCTTGCCAGCGAGCTTCTTTGAAGGTGAAGATCTCGCAGAAGTAGTTGCCAATGCAGAAGCAGATGGAATCGGTGAAGCAACTGTCAATGACGATGGTTCTGTTACGTACAAAATGTCTAAGAGCAAACACAAAGAAATGATGGAAGAAATGGCAGCAAGTGTGGAAGAGACTAAAACAGACTTAGTTGAATCGGGTGACTTCCCATCAATTAAGGGAGTAGAAACGAATAAAGATTATAGTCACTTTACACTTAGTGTAGACCGTGAAGCTTTCGAGAACAGCTTTGATGGGTTTGCGACTATGAGTGTTGGAATGGTCGGTACACTATACCAACTTTTCAGTGGCGTTCAGTCAGATGATTTAGAAGTGCTTATTGAAGTGAAGGATGTGGATACTGACGAGGTTATCAGCTCTGTTGTGTATCCGGAAGCTTTAGAGGATATGGGAGAAGAATAAGTAGTGGTAGCAAAAACTGTGTTGATTTAGAGGAGTCAATTCTCTTCTAATTGATACAGTTTTTTTGTGTCCTTATTGTAAAGTGGCTATGACAGTAAGAGGCGGTAAAGAAAGAGAGTCACATTTCTCGCACCCACCTAATTTGAGTTGTGCAGAATCTACACGTGTAGAAGGAAATTATTCGAAATATAAAAAACAGATTAAAAATGAATCTCCTAGACGGCAACTTTTAGTGAGTATGATTAGGGATGAACTAGAAATCTCGGCCAAGATCCACGATACGATTCAAGTACTTGATGGTTAGCGATTGCAGGGCCTCGATAAGTACTTCCCTGATATCTATGTGAAGACGGGTAATAAAGAATGGGGTATCACGGTGTTGGCTAATATGACAGAAAAAGAAAGCGCTGAACACAGTAATGTCTTCAAAAAGAAATCCGATTATTTTAAAGGGAAGAACCTGATTCCTCTTTGGTTTATAGACAAATCAAATCTCGCTACAGAGAATCACAAGAACAGTATCGTCTTTTTTCGTTTAGAATCACTCGCTTCTCAGATTAGCAAAGAAGATAGGGTAAAGCGTAGAGATATTGAAAGTTACACCGATAAAAAAGAACTCTTCAAAGTCATGAACTACGCGTCACGAGTCGCATCACAAAGAGACGACATGGAAGTGAAGAGTTTGTTCTATATCTCACAAATTGATGAGCGCAATTATATCAGGGTGCATCGGTATGTATCAGATCTGGTTGATGAGACACTCGCATATAGAGGACTTTTGATAGGTGAGACATCCCGTCTTTCATTTTCAGAAGCATTGCAAATTGAGGGGGAATCCTTTCTACTCAAAAACCAAAGTCAGGAAGAAGAGAATAGAGAGCAGTTCAAACAGTGATTCTCGACTGCCAAAAAAGAGCATGAAGAAGATGAAGAGAAGAGACAACAAAAGGTAAGTCGGCGTTCGATCGAACTGCCAGACTTCAGCAAATACGAGGGTCTGAATTCAGAAGATGAAACATTTGAATTGCATACACCGGGACCAATGATGGAAGCACCGAAATATTTATATACTATGATTAAACTACGATTTTTTTTAAAAGTCACAAAAAGAAGAGAACAACTAATTATCAAATCAAAAAAGAAGCCAGCAGGGAAACTGGCTTCTTTTGATAACTTTATTATAGATCGCGATCTGTACGGTCACGGTCTGTTAGATCCGTATCACGTAATTGGTTTGTAGAATCGTGAATATCTACTTCTTCACGGCGAACCGTTTCAGAAACGGTTTCCGTATCCATCACTTTCTTTTTACCGATGACGATCTCTTCAGCGACAACATCTTTCTTTGTCACTTCGACGTGTTCTTCCGTCACTGGAATGTGAATGCGTCCTTCTTCTTCGTAAGCATGAGTCGACCCTTCACCGAAGTTACCTTCTGAATGGACAGAAGACTCCTGGTTGACTGGACGTCTTTCGATATAGACTTCTTCGCGCTCGACAGGGACTTCTACAGTCTGAGTGTCTTCTACGACATGCTTCTCTACATCGATTTCACCAGTTTGAACGCGTTGTTTATCGACATGAAGTTGTTCTTCATGAAGTTCTAAGCGTTCTTCTTCCGTACCTTCATGAGTAGATTCGAATGTATTACCTGTATCATATGAACCCACACTTCCAGTGAAGTGATTTCCGTAATCTTTATCTACATATAATAGATATTTTCCGGCTTCAAGTTCGCTCGAATAGCGTGTGCGTTCTTCATCTGACAATCCCATGTTCGTAAAATGTTGATCTCGAATAAGATCTTCACCTGTTAGAGAGGCTTTGAAACGATCCCACCAAGAGCTCTCTTCGTTTGTGTTGTAATCAGAAGAGCCACGGTACATAGAATATTGATTGTCTCTGTTTGAAACGATATACATATCTTCCTCCGTATACCCTTCTGCTCGTAAGCGATCCATTTCCGCTTGGATTTCAGTTTCCGTATCATAGATTCCATATAGCTTGTTGTCTCGATTTTCCATTTTACATCCTCCTCGTTCTTTTCGTAATTAAGTTGATTCTATTTAGGAAATACCTTATTTAAAACAAGAATAAACTTAAATTGATTTGTAAAATTTGTAATATTTGTAATGATTGAATAGTCAATCATAATTTTATATGTAGGTATTAGTTAGAAATGAGTTGAAAAAATATCTATCTATATTCAATGTATAGCGTAGCTTCTTATTTTAAAGGTCTCATCACAAACGCTAATAATAGAGAGGATTTGCTATGAATTCTCTATTTCTCTCTTGATAAGTAATCTATTTTTGCGACCTCATAATTTTTAATCAATTTATGTTATTCACGATAATCCCACTTATAAGTAGAAGAAAGATCAGAGACAGTAAATTTCCTAATTCCCCTAACTCCGATTGTGAGACTTTACATCGTGTTTATCTGTGGTATAGGAATCTTCATTATAGATAATTACTTCTTCTTCGGTTAGCTTCAATTTAGTTTTATTACACAGTTCAGTGGGTATAACCTATATAGGAAAATCAAACAGTTTTTCCTATAACAAAACAGAGGAGGGAACTCTATTGTTCAATGAATATTATGTAAGAGACATGTTATCATCTCTACCTGACCTACTTCTCGCATTGCTTGTATTATTAATCGGATTTATTATCGCGAAAGTTGTTGAGAAAGTAGTCTTCAAAGGTCTTCGTAAACTAAACCTCAATGAACGTCTAGGTAACACACGCTCTAAATGGTCAGTCGAAAAGATTATTAGTAAGGTAGTATTTTTCATCTTGCTCATCCTTGCATTCGTTCTATTCTTTAACATACTTAACCTCGACACATTCGCAGCTCCGTTTGCGAACATGTATGACACATTGACAGGCGCTTTCTTAAACATTTTAAAAGCTGGTTTGATCTTACTAGTTGCTTGGGGACTGGCTACCTTAGTTAAAAAAGGCATCCAAATGCTGGGCAACAAAGTCGATTTCAACAAACTTGGTCAAAAGACTGGCATGTCAGCTACTGGTGAACAGACAACGAAGTGGACAGACACGGTTGCCAACGTTTCTTACTACTTAATTTTCCTTCTTTTCTTACCCGCTGTATTAAATGCATTAGGAATTGATGGCTTAAGCGGTCCATTTGAAGACATGTTATCTAGCTTCATTAATTTCATTCCTAAATTAGTCTCTGCAGCTATCGTATTTGCTATAGGGTATTTCATCGCGAAATTAGTTCGCAATCTAGTAGAGAAATTCTTACATGCTGTTGGAATTGACAAATTTACGGACAAAATGAATTTGAAAAATAATTCAACAACTACACCAACAAATACGACTTCAAATACAAGCCTTTCTAAAATTGCTGGATTGATTGCGTTTATCTTGATTTTAATCCCAATTACGATCACAGCTTTAGAAATTCTTGACCTTGATGGTATTTCACAACCAGCCGTTGCAATGTTAAATGACATCATGGCCATGATTCCACAAATCATCGTTGCTATTGTATTGGTACTTGTAGGTATCTACGTAGCGAAATATGTGAAAGATTTTGTGGTCAACTTATTAAATGGATTTGGTATCAACAATTTAGCTTCAAAAATTGGTCTAAACAAAACGAATTCTTCTAACTTTGATTTAGCTTCAATCATCGGAACAGTTGTTCAAGTATTAATTGTTCTTCTGTTTGTAATGGAAGCACTACAACTTGTCAACCTAGACTTCATGGTATCACTAGGTAGTGCAGTATTTGCTTACCTTCCTATGGTAGTCGCTGCATTAGTTATTCTGGCGGTAGGTTTCTGGCTAGCTAACTTAGCTGAGAAACTCGTAGGTAGCTTGATGAAAGATGCATCAGGTTCTCCACACTTCTTACGCTTAGTAGCTAAATATGCAATCCTCGGATTTGCTTTCTTTATGGCACTTAGCCAATTAGGAATTGCACCTGGAATCATCCAGTCGGCGTTTATCTTAATCCTTGGTGGAGTTGCCCTAGCATTTGGTTTAGCATTTGGTTTAGGTGGACGTGAACACGCTTCTCGCTATCTAGATCGTATGGAAAAATCAATTGATGAGGCTGAAGTAGACAAAGAAAACTACGAACAGCAAAAAGACCAAATGAAACAAGATGCGAAGGATGATATGAAATCTGCTCAAGAGGAAGAGCGCTTTATGTAAAAAAGGTACCTGTCCCAAAAACAATTCAGACATTCAAGACTATTCATCGGATATTCAAAATGAACCCGCATTCCTGCGTTTGAAAGTGGATAATCATAAATAGCGTTGATGTTGTGTGGGGTCCAGGTACCTTTTGGGAGCCGCTTCCAGTTGTAGTAGGAAAATTGTTAATTAGTAAGTTGAGTCAGTATATAAAGAAGAGTAAAGAAGATCCGGGAGTTGATGGATGAAGGTGTCCACCAACTCCCGGATTTTTGTTGGATGTCATCAAAGAAATGAAGAAAGAGAAGCGTCAAATAGGGCTATTCTTAAGGACTGGACACTAAATTATTTTGAGCGTTTTTTATAAACTTCACGAAAATAAAGCGTATGTTGTCTAGACAACAATTACGATAGGAGTTTTCGCTTTTTTCTATTCACTTAAATTATTAAATCATTCTACTGTCAACCACGAGTTATGGTGATTAACCGATTAACTCAAAAAATAACTATTTATCCCAAAATTAAAATATACACCCACCTATATTTCTCTTATACTTAAACTAGAAAGATAGGTGACGCACAATGAAATGGTTTTTGATTGTAATGAAAAAAGCATTTGTGTTTAAAGGAAGAGCGAGACGAAAAGAATATTGGATGTTTGCTTTGATTGCATTTTTAATTGGTATAGCTACAAACGTGATAGATCTTTTGAACGGATGGATGCTTACACCTGCTATTGGAGTTTTGTCTGCACTATTTAGTCTACTAATCTTCCTTCCAAACATTTCAGTCAGTGTCAGAAGAATGCATGATCTTGGATACAGCGGCTGGTGGGTGCTGATTATTCTTATACCGATTCTTGGTCCACTTCTTTTATTGATGATGTTCTGCTACGATGGTGAAAGTTTTCCAAATCGCTTCGGGCCGAATCCAAAAGATACTTTAGAAGAGGCAACTCATGACCTATAAAGCGACTCCACCCAAACAGCTTTTATTATTTTTCATCGTATTGATTGGCATACCGAATTTGGCGATTTCTCTCAATGAAGCCACTCTATATTATCCATACTTTTTTATAGCTTTTCTTGTTCTATCGTTGTTTATTACATATGAATTGCATGTGTCTGAAAGCACGCTTCAATTTGGAGTCTTTCTTTACAAACTTCCTCTTTACCGGAAACAAATTACTCCCGAAGACTTAACCGAAATTCATTTTCGAAGGTTCGGATTTGCGAAGATGGGAGCAGTATTGAAGCGAAAGCAAGGAATTACTATTCGCTTGTTCGACTTCTTTCCACAAGGTCTAGAGGCCGCACTTGTTCATTTTTCAAAACGTAATGAAATTCCTATGACGAAAGCGAAAGATTATAAGGTTAGATAATTCTTGCTATACAAAAAGAGCTCGACTCCTGCAACTGAGGAGTTGAGCTCAACTAGTTTTAAATACTTACATCGCAGCCATTCCGCCATCAATTCGATACTGGGAACCTGAGATGAACGAACTTTCATCACTTGCTAAGAACACGACGAGATTCGCGATGTCTTCGGATTCGCCATAACGACCTAAAGGAATGCCTGCAGCCGCGGTTCAGGCAAACACCTCCCAATTCGGCCTTATCCACCAGTACCACTTTTCTCCCCAACTGCGCAGCCCGAATGGCCGCGACATAGCCGCCCGATCCGGCTCCGATCACCAATAAGTCCAGTTCCTTTTTTGCTTCATTCGTCATGTTTGCTTCCTCCTTCGGCATTTGAATATTCGAAAACCGTGATTTCCACTCACATTTATTTCAAAAGAGGCGAACCGATACTAGCAAAGGGTACCTCTCCTAAAATCCATACCCTATATCTTGAGAATTAGTAAGAGAATGCTTCAGATTCGTAGTGCCCTACTATGTATTTCAGAAAAGAGCTTTCCAGTTGGCTGGAAAGCTCTTTTCGTTACTCTTTAACGCGCATCAGCCGCAAGCTGTTGAGTGCAACCAGAAGGGTAGCGCCCATATCCGACATGATGGCGATCCACAGGGTCAGCCAACCCGGAATGACCAATAGCAGCGCAATCACTTTGATGCCGATGGCGAACGTAATGTTCGCTTTGATGATATTCAGGGATTTCCGGCTCAATTTCACCGTGAATGGCAGCTTGCTCAAATCGTCGCCCATCAAAGCGACATCCGCCGTTTCCAAAGCGGTATCCGTTCCGGCTCCGCCCATGGCAATCCCGACCGTAGAAGCGGCGAGTGCCGGCGCGTCGTTCACGCCGTCTCCAATCATCGCCACCTTGCCGTACTCGGCCCGTAAGCGTTTGATGACATTCAATTTGTCCTCCGGCATCAGCTCGGCCTGGATTTCGGTGACGCCGACCTCTCGGCCGATGGCCTGACCGGTCGCTTTGTTGTCACCCGTCAGCATGATCGTCTTCTTGATGCCCATGTCGTGCAGCTTCTGGATGACTTCCTTGCTGGAGTCCCGGACTTCATCGGCCACGGCGATGACCGCCAAAATGTGTTGTTCCGTCCCGATGATCATCGCGGTCTTGCCCTGGTTTTGCAGGGCCGTTACGGTCTGTTCCAAGTTCGCATTGGGGCTCGCCGCGCCTAACTCGTTGAACAGAATCGGGCTACCGATGTAGTACGTGATCCCTTCTACGGTTCCCTTAATCCCTTTTCCGGTAATGGAAGAGAAGTCCTCGACCAATACCGAAGAATATGAAATGTTCTCTGCGTCCGCTTTTTTCATGATGGCGGAGGCAAGGGGATGCTGCGAGCGGTACTCCAGCGCAGTCACGATGGAAAGCAGCTCTTTTTCGTTTACTTGCTTGTTCATGACTTCAAAATCCGTTACGACGGGAACCCCTTTGGTCAGGGTGCCGGTCTTGTCAAATGCGATGGCCTTCAGCGCACCCATTTCCTCCAAGTATACGCCGCCTTTGATCAGCACGCCTTTTTTCGCGGCATTCCCGATGGCGGACACGATTGAGATCGGCGTCGAAATGACCAATGCACACGGACAGCCTACTACGAGCACAGCCAGTCCTTGATAGACCCAGGTTTCCCAGCTAGCATCGAACAGAAGGGGCGGGACAATGGCGACAAGTGCGGCAACCGCCAT
This sequence comes from Chryseomicrobium sp. FSL W7-1435, assembly GCF_038595005.1. Taxonomy (GTDB): domain Bacteria; phylum Bacillota; class Bacilli; order Bacillales_A; family Planococcaceae; genus Chryseomicrobium. The sequence continues at coordinate 2,605,148 of NZ_CP151997.1, read as the reverse complement.
GATGATCGGTGTGTAGTACTTCGCAAACTTATCGACAAATGCCTGGGAAGGGGCGCGTTCGCCCTGCGCTTCTTCGACCAGGTGAATGATTTTCGCAATGGTCGTGTCTTCGACCAGTTTGGTGATTTGGACTTCCAGCAAACCTTCTTCGTTCAGCGTACCGGCGAAGACATCATCATTCACCGTTTTGGCGACCGGCACGGATTCCCCGGTGATGGCCGCCTGATTGACCGCCGAATACCCGTTGGTCACCGTGCCGTCCATCGCAATCTTCTGTCCCGGTCTGACAATCATGGTGTCGCCCACCACAATGTCGTCTACCGAAATTAACTGTTCTTGGCCATTCCGCCGGACCAGTGCCTCTTTCGGAGCGATGTCCATCAACGAACGGATGGATTGTCTCGCCCGGTCCATGGAATAGCGTTCCAGTGCTTCACTGATCGCAAAGAGGATGACCACGATGGCCGCTTCCGCCCATTCCCCGATAAAGGCTGCCCCGATGACCGCAACGGTCATGAGGGTCTTCATGTCGAAATCCAGGCGAATCAGGTTCTGGAAGCCGACTTTGAAGAGCGAGTACCCGCCAATGACAATCGCCGCCACAAACAGGAGCGACGTCATCAGGTTGTCTTCGCCGTTGACGAACTGGGAAATGTAGCCGAACACGATCAAGAGGGTGGAGTAGAGCAAGGTGCTGTGCTTTTGGTAGAACGGCACTTTCTTCTCTGTTCGAGCTGGCGCTTTTTCGGTTCCGGTATTCGTGATAGCTGGACGTCCTGTAATTTCAGGCGCCACCTTCAAGTTTTCAAACGCACCGGCTTTCTCCAATTCGTCGATGGTCGCTGCCCCGTAAACGGAAATTTTTGAAGCCCCGAAGTTCACTTTGGCATCCTGGACACCGGGGATCTGCTTGACGTTGTTCTCAAACTTCCCGGCGCAGTTCGCGCATGTAAAGCCTTCGACCCGGAAGACATTTTTGTCTTCGACGGTCACTTCAGGAGCCGCCTGGCGTTTCGGTTTTTCCGGTGCGACCTTCAAATTCTCGAAAGCGCCGGCTTTTTCCAGTTCCTCGATCGTCGCCTCGCCGTAGACCGCAATTTTCGAAGCCCCAAAGTTCACTTTGGCATCCTGGACACCGGGAATCTGTTTGACGTTCTTCTCGAATTTCCCGGCGCAATTCGCACACGAAAAGCCCTCAACCCGGTAGACCGTTTTGTCTTCTGTTTCCTTCGTTTTTTCAACCAACGGAAACAACCTCCTTCTGATGAATGAAGGCCACTTGCACCAAGTGTTTTACATGCGCGTCATCCAGTGAGTAGTAGACCAACTTGCCTTCCTTGCTGTATTTCGCCAACCCCATATTATTCAGTAGTCGCAGGTGGTAGGAGGCGGTTGCGGTAGATGAACCGATGATATTCGCAACGTCACACACACACAGTTTGTCCTCCAGCGATAAGGCGTAGGCAATCTTGATACGCGTATCGTCCGACAACGCCTTGAAGATCTTCGCCACTTCCAATGGATTTTGTTCAGACAGTTGCTGCTGGACTCGTTCCACCTTTTCTTCATCTACACAGACCACATCACAAATCTCTTTTGCCATTTTCATTCACTCCTTTTTCTCACTTCTGTTTACTCATTCGTTTTTTCAAGTAAGTGATTTTCTTCTATATAAAACAAAGAGTGCAAAGAATCACTTCAACTCACCAATCCCCAAAGGAAACGGAAAGTCCCATTCTCCGCCATAATCAAGATGCCGAGCCCGATGAAGACAATCGGCACAATCCACCGTTCCCATTTCTCTATCGTTTCAGAAATCGTTTTAACGGCTGCCAACCGGTAACTGAGGTAACACAAGACGGCGACCAGGATGGCAAAGACAACCAGCATCACCACTGTTTCACTTGGATTCAAGGTTGAAAAGTAGGGTATGTAGACGCCAATGTTGTCGCCGCCAGCCGCCAGGGTAATGACTGTAATGGTGACAAACAAGCGATTGGGGTTTCCGGAAGACAAACGGGACAGGAGATTCTCTTCGTCGTCCTCGTCTTCTTCTCGCTTCCAGACCCGGATGCCCAGGTAAATCGGAATGAGCCCTAGCAAGCCCACCCAGTGGGACGGCACAAGCGTCAGGCCGTACGCAGCCAACAGGCTGACGCCCACCAAGATGGCTGTTCCTAGGTATTGTCCGATGACAATGGATTTTAACTGGCCTTTTTTCATCGTTTGTGAAAACAGGATCAGCAAAATAATGACGTAATCAATGCTGGTCGCCACATAAGCGGCAACCGCGGTAAAAATCGTGGTTAACAGCACCCTCATCTCCTTTACGGATATCCTAGTGTGAAGTGATACCCTCTGATAGTTATACATTCAAACGAACGTTTGATTGATTGGTGAAAGTGTACAATGATTTCGCTAGATTGTCAATTATATATTCAAATGATTGTTTTAATGTTTGGGCATGCTTGTTAGAATGAACAGGGAGCGACAAGTGGCAAGGCAAATTGAAATTTAGTATGGCCAATGCCTGCATGTCTTGTTAAGCATTCTATCTTTAGAAAAGCTGAAAATGGTATAGAAGAACAATGTGGAGTAGTTGATTGATAAATCATGATAGGAAAGAGGGATTTGGAAGGTCTGTTCTTTTAGGGCAATTAGTAAAGGGTATGAATTACCTGTTTGAAATCAAGATATCTGCACAAAAAGTCGAAACTTTTTCGTTAAGCTATAAGAGGTTGATACTTATGGAAAGTATAGAAAATTGACATATTCGGAGGGCATCTACATGAAAAAAAAGAGAATGGGCATAGCGGTACTGTCGGCTTTGCTTTTGCTGGCAGGATGCAGCAACGATACAGCGGATTCATTTGAAGTTCCGTTTGAAGGAGAACTGAGCCACGTCCACGGTATGGGCTATGCAGGAGGTGGGAACGATTTGTATTTTGCATCACACAGCGGTCCAAAAATTTATCGTGATGGCGAATGGTTTGAAACAGCGGATAATTTTTTCGATTATATGGGCTTTAACGCTGTAGATGAAGGCTTTTATTCTTCGGGACACCCGAGCGCAGATTCGGATTTGCCCAATCCGCTTGGGATTCAGCGGAGTACAGATGGCGGAGAAACCTTGGAAGAGATTGCATTTCAAGGAGAAACGGACTTTCATGCGATGGCTGTAGGGTACACCAGCCACGATATTTTCCTGCTCAATCCAGCAAAAAACTCCTTGCTCGAAGCAGGGTTCTACAAAAGTAACGATATAGGAGAATCGTGGGAGCCGGTCAAAGCTTCAGGATTAGAAGGAGAAGTGATGGCGCTCGCCCTTCATCCGACAGATTCGAACTTCGTTGCTGCAGCTACTTCTACAGGTGTGTATTTCTCACGTGATGGCGGCGAAAATTTTGAGGCGATTACATCGGAAAATGAAACAGGCACAGCGGTGCATTTCACCGAAGACCAGTTGTATTTCGGAAGCTACGGGACAGCGGCGGCTTTGGTGAAGTATACTATGGAAAATGAAGAACTGGAGACGGTGAACATACCGGATCTTCCGCAAGATGCCATCGCTTTTATTGCACAAAATCCGACTGATGAAAGGGAACTGGCGATCTACTCACTCCAGGGCAATGCTTACTTGTCGGAAGACGGATCACAGACCTGGGAAACGCTGCTGGAAGAGGGGAAAATCAAGTAGAGAAAACCAGCTATCTGCTTGAAAGCCTAATTAAATCCAACGACCTTTGGCAGTGGTCTGTGTCTTGTTTGCTACTAACCAATTGCTCTTAAAGAGGGACGCCATGTTAAATAGACTTGCATTAAAAATCGGTTTGCTGTTTTTTGTTTTTATCGTCATCATTGAATCGGTTTTGTTTCTGACCTTGTACGTTACCTTCGTCAATGAACGGGTGGATGAAGTCATGACGAATCTGCTCGCAAGAGGGAATACCCACAGCGAAGTGTTGGAAGACAGTTTTGAACCGGCAACATTGAACCATGTGGCCTTGATGGAGTCGGCTTCCGATTTCATCGTGATCATTACGGATGCAGATGGCAACGAATTGACCCACTCCGATTCAATTGAACCCGAAATGAGGGAAGTGCTGGAACACACCGATTTTGATGAGGTTCTGCAGGGAGGGAAGGTCGTGGAAGAGCGATGGGACAAAAAAGAGTTTATTGCGACGGACAGCCCAATCACCATTGAAGGAGAACATAGAGGCCACGTGTTCATGTTTGCGGAAACCAATCATATCAAAGGGATGGTCAGTCATTTGCGAAACCAATTCCTGATTGTTGGCCTGATTGCTGTCGGGTTGACCGTCATCACAATTTTTCTGCTATCCCGATTGATTACGTTGCCGTTGATTCGGATGAAAGAAGCGACGGAACAGTTAAGCGAAGGGCACCACGAGGTCAGCCTGAATATTGGCCGAAACGATGAGTTGGGAGAGCTGGCGAACGCCATCACTGCCCTATCCAGTGACTTGGAACGTTTAAAAAATGAGCGGAATGAATTTTTGGCGAGTATTTCGCACGAGTTGCGGACGCCGTTGACCTATATCAAAGGATATGCCGATATCGCGAGCCGGCCGAATGCATCCGAGGAAGAGAAAAAGGAATACATTGGCATCATCCGGGAAGAGACGGCCCATTTGACGGAATTGATCCGGCAGCTGTTTGAGCTGGCTCAGATGGATCATAACCAGTTCGCCATTCAAAAAGAGGAATTTTCACTGGAGATGCTTTTTGCATCCGTCGTTGCCTTGGTTCGGCCAGCTTTTGACGAGAAACAGATTTCATTTGCTGTCCATTGTGAACATGAGATTGTCGCCTTCATTGATCCCGAACGTTTTCAGCAGGTATTGCTGAATGTCTTGGACAACGCCCGCAAACATTCTCCTGAAGGAACACAAGTGGTATTACAGGGAGTCCAAGATAAAGATACCATTACCATAAGCATCCGTGATGAAGGAGAGGGCATACCGGAAAAAGATCTTCCTTTTGTCTTTGAAAGATTGTATCGGGTCGATAAATCCAGATCCAGACAGTACGGAGGAAGCGGTCTCGGATTGGCAATTGCGAAAGAGATCGTCGAATCACACGGTGGCCTCATGACGCTTCAAAGTGAGTACGGACAAGGGACAACCGTCCGGATCGAATTGAAAAGGGGGGATTCGCTTGCAGAAAGTGCTATTGGTTGATGATGAAAAACGAATGCTGGATTTAGTGGCTTTGCATTTGAAGCCGCATCAGTACCTCTGTAAAAAAGCACTGGGAGCCCATGAAGCCCTCGCCTGTCTGGAAACAGAAAATTTCGATATTATCTTGTTGGATATCATGATGCCGGATATGGACGGCTGGGAGCTGTGCCGGGAAATCCGGAAGTTTTCGGATGTGCCGATTATCATGCTGACGGCACGGGAACAGCAGAAGGATATCATTAAAGGGCTGAACCTGGGTGCAGATGATTACATCACGAAGCCGTTTAATGAAGAAGAATTACTGGCCCGGATGAGCGCGTTGTTGCGCAGAAGAACCCCGAAAAGCACTATTGAAGTCGATGGATTGTTATGGGATGAGGACCGGTTTGAACTCACATACGGCAAACATTTCATCAAATTGACGCCAAAAGAATTTCTGATGGTGGGCCATCTGATGAAAAATGCCAATAAAGTGTTCACAAGGGAACAGCTGATCCAGTTGATCTGGGGATTTGATTCGGAGACGGAAGGAAGGACCATTGATTCGCATGTACGGAATGTGCGGGAAAAAATTCGGCAATCTGGATTTCCAATCAATGACCATTTTATCACCGTGTGGGGGATTGGCTACAAATGGATCAATGAAATGGAATAATACTAGATAAAGATAAAAGGCTCATCGGAAAATATCTCCAATGAGCCTTTTCGGGTAAATTACGCAACGTTACGGCAAGCTTCTGCACATCTGCGGCAAGCTTCCGCACAGCGTTTGCAATGGTCGTGATGGTCGGCGTGCTTCTCGCATTCATCTGCACATGCTTCACAAATGGTTGCGCAAACGGCTGCCAGTTCGGAAACGAACGGCGAATTGCGGGTAATTGCATGTTCCAGAAATGCGCAAATGTCTGCACATTCACGGTCTAATCGAATACATTGGGCCATCATCTTCACATCTTCTTCTTGCAGACAAGCATCAAAACAATGGTTACATTCCGCCGCACAATCGTGCAATGCCTGAATCAATTCCTGATGTTGTTCATGAGCCATGCTAAAACCTCCATTTTTTATATTTTTGCTTCCGTTTCTAATATTCCCTCTACTTTCCAGACTAAACGGAAATACCGAAACTCCATAGAAACTGCACAAATTTATTGGCGAAACAGCAAACTCCTTCCGAAAAAAACAAAAAGTATATCTGGTGATAGCCCATTGTCGGCCGTTTATAGAAAAGTAATCGAATATCAAATCAATAGGGTGGTTTTTTCTTTTTGGTCACAGTAAATTCCTTGGGCGTCCAGAAAACAAAGACAAAGTAAAAATGAAACTGAGAACTTGATATACCCTCATGAGGTATGTTAAGTTTATGGAAATACTACTCTAGGAGGAATAAGAATGATTGAAACATTAAAAGTACAAGGCATGTCCTGCAGCCACTGTGTAAACTCGGTTGAAACTGGCGTCGGTGAACTCGAAGGGGTTTCATCTGTGGCAGTTGATCTAAAAAAAGGTGAAGTGGCAGTGGATTATGACGCTGGCAAGACATCATTAAACGAAATTCAGGAAGCGATTGAAGAACAAGGATATGCCGTCGTATAAGAGTGCTTTCACAGCACTCTTTACTTTTAAAAGAAATATACGCCGCGGTAGTATATTGGGGGCTTTGTGGCTGTTAAGAATGTCATAAGGGTAATTGGAATAAAGAAGCACTATTTTGAAGGAGGCGTACTGAATGGCTAAAAGTGAAAAAGACCATCACCACCATCACGACGAACAAGCAGATCACAGTAAAATGGACCATTCCAAACATGTTGGGCATGTCTATCATGAAGCTCAAGTAAAAGAGGGCATTCAAGACCACAGCAATCCCTCCCAGAACCATGAACATCATGACCATTCCGATCACAGCGGGCATGATCACGACCATCATCACCACGGTAATTTTAAAGAGATTTTCTTGAAGTCGCTGCCGGTTGGCATCATCATTCTGTTATTGTCGCCGATGATGGACATTCGGCTTCCCTTTCAATTCACTTTTCCATACTCGGATATTGTGGTCGCAGGATTAGCAACCATCTTATTGGTTTATGGGGGGAAACCTTTCTTTCAGGGGGCTATAGAAGAATTCAGGCAAAAAGCGCCGGGTATGATGGCCCTTATTTCTTTAGGGTTGTCCGTTTCCTATCTGTATAGCATTTATGCGGTGCTGGCACGCTATGTGACTGGCGAACACATCATGGACTTTTTCTTTGAATTTGCTTCCTTGCTGTTGATCATGCTCCTTGGACATTGGATCGAAATGAAGGCTGTCGGAGAGGCAGGAGACGCGCAAAAATCGCTCGCTGAATTGGTGCCGAAAGATGCACATGTGGTATTGGAAGACGATGCCATTGAGACGCGTCCCGTAAATGAGCTGAAAGTCGGAGACCTTGTACGGGTTCAGGCCGGAGAAAATGTCCCTGCCGATGGCATCATCAAAAGAGGCACCTCCCGGATCAATGAAGCTTTGCTGACGGGGGAATCTAAACCCATTGAAAAAGGAGCCGGAGACAAAGTAATCGGCGGTTCCACGAACGGTGCAGGCATCTTATATCTTGAAGTACAGGAAACCGGCGACCAATCGTTCATTTCTCAAGTTCAAACCCTGATAAGCCAAGCGCAGGATCAACCTTCAAGAGCTGAAAATCTTGCTCAAAAAGTAGCCGGCTGGCTGTTTTATATCGCCATTGCGGTGGCTTTCATCGCTTTTGTCGTTTGGCTGTACATTGCTGACATTCAAACCGCTATTCTTTTTACGGTTACGACATTAGTCATTGCATGTCCACACGCTCTCGGCCTTGCCATTCCGCTGGTTATTGCACGAAGCACCAGTTTAGGTGCAAGCCGCGGGCTGTTGGTGAAAGACCGCGAAGCATTGGAGTTAGCAAGTAAGGCTGATGTAATGATACTGGATAAAACGGGTACGTTGACTACTGGCGAATTTAAAGTTTTGAACATGGAAACACTGGATGGTCAACATACCGAAGCCGAAATCGCGGCGTTAATGGCAGGGATTGAAGGCGGATCCAGCCACCCAATCGCCCAGTCAATAGTCCAATACGCTGAGAAACAAGGGATTCAGCCTGTCCACTTTGATTCGATTGATGTTGTGTCGGGTGCGGGTATAGAAGGTAACGCCAATGGCCGCAAATACGAATTGATCAGCCAAAAGGCACTTGGAAGAGATGTAGCGGTGGATGTTCCCAAAGGGGCAACATTAAGTATACTGGTTGAGGACGGGAATCCGATCGGTACGGTCGCATTAGGCGATGAATTGAAAGAAACGAGCAGAACGCTGATACAGGCATTGAAGCATTACAATATAAAACCGATTATGGCTACAGGCGACAATGAAACGGCTGCCCAAGGAGTAGCAGAGAAACTGGGCATTGAATACAGAGCCAATCAATCGCCGCAAGATAAATATGATTTAGTGGAATCACTGAAAAATAATGGACAAACGGTCATTATGGTCGGCGACGGCGTAAACGATGCACCATCCCTTGCAATAGCAGACGTGGGTATTGCAGTCGGTGCGGGAACGCAAGTCGCCATTGATTCCGCTGATGTGATTTTGACTCAGTCGGATCCAGGAGATATTGAATCCTTTATCGAATTGGCCAACAAAACAACCGGTAAAATGAAACAGAACCTCGTGTGGGGAGCCGGATACAACTTTATCGCCATTCCCATAGCTGCGGGGGGTCTAGCTTTCATTGGAATTACGTTGGTTCCTGCAGTAGGAGCAGTTCTGATGTCCGTATCCACCGTTATCGTGGCTATTAATGCGATGACATTAAAGCTAAAGAATTAGACCTGTCAAACCCCGTGTTTAAAAGTCGTACACGAGAAGTGCTGCCTCCCAAAAGTTGAATTCTTTAACTTTTGAGGTATCGTTTTAAATGAGATTAAAGTCAAACAAAGGTTTTAAGACTTTGGATAGTTAAATATAGTTAACATAGAAGAAATTATAGGAAGAGAAGAAGTCAAAAAAGCTTCTTCTCTTTTCTTATTAGATTCTTTTAATACATGCCTATGTTAATGTTTATTGTTGATATAAGGTAAAAAATTAGAACTTCCATTTTTATGGAAGTTCTATTAAATAATAATGTTTTATTCAACTAAAGCACCCGTTTATGAAAAATGTAAATAAGTTAAACAGCTTGTTTCACTTAAAGATTTATAGGTGAAGATCCTTTTCTGTACAAGTAATTTCTATCGTATGATTCATTGGATCTAAAACAGGAAAACTCCAATACCCTTTCCATTTTGGCTCAATAAAATATCTTGGTATTTGATTACTTACTATGGAATGGACAATGTCATTAAAATCTTCTCTATCACACTCTAAAGACCAACCTATCCTAGGTTCTGTTCCACCTTGCCAACCTGGTTGAATGGCAAACTTATTTGATGGTGGATTAAAATCTTCATTGTAATCTATACTTAATTGGTGTTCACCAATCTTAAATGCAATCGAACCTTCATCATCCCATATGAGGTTTAACTGTAGTATATCTAAGTAAAACCACTTCATTTTCTTCAAATCGTTACAAAATAGATACGGAAATCAGCATTAATCTCTAATAAAGCACTTGTCAAAAATTCTTGGATTTTTTCGTCATCTTCAATCACTAATATATGCTCCATGCTTTCATACTCATTTCATTCGCTTCTAAAATATCTATTATATTAGTATAAACATAGAATACTATAACAGAAGATGCCAGTTTGAGGTTCAGTCAAATATGAAACTGAGTTATGAAAGATATAGAGGTGATTAGTTTACATATGACCCCTTATCGGAAGTCTTTCTAAATGAAATATATAATTATAAAACCAGTAATCCTTATAGAAGGCTACTGGTTTTTTAAAACTCCGGTACAAAATATAGCTTGAAATTGGTTCATGTTATCTCTTGAAGTGACACCTAAATAATCGATGTCACGAAGAAGTTATATTAATTCATAAAACTCTATAAGTAGCAAAAAACCATATGATGAATGGTCAGAGCTCCTAAATGAGGAACTTTGAGAAAACCTTTTGTCTAACCTGGGAATTCGATTTGCTTATCTTCTTAGTAGGCTAATCATGCAGATATAAAGTGACCATTACCATATCGCCACCACTTTTGCCAATTGCGTCTCTAACTTCTTGATTGATTGAAATAATCTTGTCTTCATTTTTTCTTGGAGCCAAATTAATGCTTTTTATTTCAAAGTCATCAATTGTACCAGACACCTTTAGGTATCCCCATTTCCCTTGAATACTGGCCGTGCCAGGAAGTCTAATATGATACGTCCACGCTCCAAATCCTTTTTTGTACTGCAATTCGAGTTTCTGATTATCAATTATTTTGATCATAATAAGTCACCTCGTTTCTCATTAAGTTTACCAATAATCAAGGATTAGCAGTAACTGTCGCTGCTTACCCTTAAATAGTATCCAATAAGATGAGCATAAAGCAGAAGTTTCAGTAGACTTTCACGTTCTAACGAGAGCTCAACATGCATGCTTAAACAGTTTACATATTGCTGGATTATCAGAAGTAAAATAAATAGCTGGATTGATTAGAAAAGTCTTTTGCAAAGGCTGGCCTTTTTTAATCGAGTTCCATTATAGAAAGAATCTTAAAGGAGCTTTTGCTTGCAGAATGTAGATACGTTGTATATACTAAGTATATAAATAGCACTCTGAGGAGTTGATTCACATGCCGCAAGTTAAGCAAAAAGTTAGTCACCGAGAGGCTAAACTTCAGAATTGGGGTAACAGTAAAGCAGTTCGACTTACAAGAGATATCCTCGAGGAAGCCGGATTCAATGCAACTGATGATGCTGTATTTGATGTAGAGATTGAACCCAATCGAATTTCGTTGGTTCGAAAAAGCAAGTTAACGCCGTTTCAAAAGTTATTTGTTGGTTACAATGGCGGAAAGCCTGAACCTGAATCACTTTGGGATGAAGTAGAACCAGTTGGAAAAGAAGACTGGTGATCAGTTAATAGGCTTAAAGATTATGTGTCTGTACTTAATCCTTAATGGAATAGTACAGGCACTATTTAATTGGAGGAATAGTGATGACAAGGTTTTTTAAAGTTGGTGACATTATAAAGGTCGACATGTCCCCAGCAAAAGGACACGAACAGCAAGGTTATCGTCCAGCCATCGTAGTTTCAGAAGAAAATGTACATAAAGAGACCGATTTAATTTGGGTTTTGCCAATCACTAATACGAATAAAGGATACCCAACTCATGTACCGGTAAATGGAAGAACTAAGAATAACAAGAATAGCGCAGCACACAATCAGACAACTGGATATGTATTGTGCGAAAAGATAAAAGTAATTGATCCATTGGCCCGAGCTGCAAGATTAACAGACGAGGCCGATCATGAGTTGATTGAAGAATGCAAGGCTATTATAGATGCCATTACTTTTATAGGGTAAAGAAAGGAAGGAAGGCCAATCATTATGATTGGTCTTTTTGAATACTGCAATTCATTTTTTGTTCGTTTAAATCTACTTTTACGAACTGTTTTATTTACAAAAATAGTTGCCGGTTTATTTAGTGTAGAGTTGATAGACTTAGTAATAAGCAGTATATAACTAATACTGCAATACTTTATAATTGAGTTATATGACTACAAGGAAGGATAAGAGATATGATCACTGTAATGGATTTGTTGCAGTTGCCAGTTACAGAAAAGTTTTCGGTTGTAGCAGGCGGTAATGGATTAAATAGAACAATCCAAGGTATTGAAATTTTGGACTTTGAATTCAAGGAAGCTTTGTATTCACTTGTTTATTTAGCCGTCTTTTCGACAGCTATTGCCTATCTTTTCCAAAATATGGCCCATCAATATACCACAGCCACAAAGGCGGCCATTATTCTATCAACAGAAGCCGTTTTCGGCATGCTGTTGTCCGTTTTATTTTTGCACGAAGTACTGACAGGTCGTATGCTTATGGGCGCTGCGTTGATCCTCGTAGCTATCTTGCTTGCTGAAGTAAAGCCAAGATTCCACAAAAAAATGCTGAGAAACTCACGTTCATGAAGTTGTAAACTAAGAAGTATTTAAAGTGATGATGGTAGAAAATCATTCTGAAATATCGAAAGAAATTCAACTTACACACCAAAAATTATAGGAAGAGAAGAAGCTTGGTTGTGAGCATCTTCACTTCTTTTTTTTTATACAAATATGCTTTTACGAATGATAGATAATAAATAAGAAGAAATGGAAAGTGATAAAATGCTTTTGTGTGGTTACTAGATATTATAAGAAGAGCATAGCATTTTGGGAGTTTAATAGTGTTAAAAAGGAGTGTCTGGTTTGACTCTACAGCAATTAAGATATGCATTAGAAGTAGCAAATAAGGGATCTATGAATGAAGCTGCTAAAAGTTTATATATATATCAGCCGAGTTTATCAAATGCGATTAAGGATTTGGAAAAGGAAATTAAAATAACCATTTTCGTTAGAACGAATAGAGGAGTTGTTGTTTCTAATGAAGGTGCACATAGTTTAGCATCTTCTTTCTCTTTTTCTATTTGGTTAGCGTGAATAAAATGTTATTTCCCATATAAACATTGGCAACAAAAGAATCCTGGCCATTTTGTAGCTGGTGGGGTTGTAGATGAAGATATGTGTGAAGGCAGCGATAGCAAGATTTTATTTCTGTGGGCTTTTCCTGTCGTTGGGAAAAATGAGAAATAGCATGAATTTGGTATACAGAAAATGGATACAGAAGTATACTGATTAGAATTACTTCTAGAATTTAGGATATATAGAGAATGATTGATTAGGGGAAGGGGTTAAACAATATGAAAATGATGAAAGGTGCATTCAAGGCGTTTTTAATGATGTTCGGAACACTACTAATACTAATTGGATTTGTACTGATTGCTTTGAACAACGAAGCGCATTCGACGGTTCAGATGATCGGAACAAAACTTAGTGGAGTTGTGCTAGTGGGACTCGGAATGTTCATGGGGTTCGATGATTATTTTAAGAAGCAACAACAGCGCAAGGAAAAGCGAAATCGGGTTGTGGAGGACTGACGAAGGGGGAACAACATGTACCAGTACTTTAATGGACACGTCATTCGTGAAGGCACAAATGGGATAGATGCAAACCGTGTAGAAGAACTTTTCCTGGACGCAGGCTGGGCGAAACCACTACCGGAATGGCAAAAAGAAAAATACGCGCTGATTTTTGAGAATGCGACATGGGCGTTTACCGTGTGGGACTTCGATAAAATGATTGGAATGATCCGTGTGATTTCTGATCAAGTGATGGCCGCGAACATCTTGGATTTAGTCGTTCATAGCGATTATCGGGGAAAAGGAATTGGCCAGAAGTTAGTTGGGCTCTGAAAAGCTACATATTCAGGATACCAATCTATATTATGAACTGAAGTCAGATGAGCTAGATTCCTATATAATGAAACTGCTCGAAGCAAATGGAGGCTTATGAGACAACCCCAGGGGTTTATCTCATAAGTCTTATCTTGTTTTATTAAAACAAAAGCTAGAGCTATCTCACTTCTTTTCTATTGAAACTTCCGAAAGGTAAATGGCACAAAACGATTCCACTTCAGAAAGTTGTTCACCAGAACCCACAGAAAAGTCGTACGTTTTAGCACTGGTACTATGTATAGTCAACTTGCTGTCATACCACAATTCCTTACTATATGGATTTTTCATAGAAATCGTGATTTTTTCAATCTCTCTAAAAGGAATAGAGATGGCTTTTTTCTGTATGTTGAAATAGTCAGTATTTCCTTCACGGAAGGCTGCCATGTAGTACATTAGCTTTTCTTTATTTTTTTTCATCAGATATTTAGAAAGGCCATAAAATAATCCACCCAGTAGTAAAGAGTCTCCTGTAACTGTATCTATAACATAAGACCCGGCAGGTTTCGGCAGTAAGTAAAGTGTTTCGCTTAAAGGGAATAAAAGAAACTCTTTATCTGGTTTGTTTCTTCGCTTTAAAGTTAATGCGGGTACAGTAGTTTGTGTTTTCATTTGATTGTCTCCGTTTATAAATATCTTTATGAAAAGTGTAGCATAACTCAATTCCAATATTGTGCAATTTGGGAATAAGTGCTATTCTAGTCACAATTGAAAACAAGCGATGAGAAGGAAAGTAAGTTCAGCAATTCTTATAGAGAGCTTCTGATGGTGGAAATGAAGCAGATGACCTGGAGTGAAAATGGCCTTTGAGCTGCGCACCGAACTGTTTAGTAGGCTGCGCCGAGACGTGCACTCGTTACAACAGCAGCAGTATGTACACGTACTGGCAGAGGCATAAGATGTGAGTCTTGTGCGAATTTAGGTGGTACCACGACATGTTCGTCCTAATCGAGTCAATCGATGAGGGCTTTTTTTGTGCCCAAAAGGAGGAAGTAGAATGTCAGTATTCATTGGAGGAGCTTGGCCCTATGCGAATGGTTCGCTACACATCGGTCATATTGCAGCTCTGTTACCCGGCGATATTTTAGCTCGCTACCATCGTCAAAATGGTCAGGAAGTACTTTACGTATCGGGAAGTGACTGTAACGGTACACCGATTTCGATTCGAGCCAGCCAAGAAGGAAGGGCGGTAAAGGACATTGCTGATCAGTACCATCAGGAATTTAATGAAACGTTTACCAAACTTGGTTTTACGTACGATCTCTACACACGCACGGACGATTCAAAACATCATCAGTATGTGCAAGAGCTCTTTCTCAAACTTCTAGACAACGGATACTTGTATAAAAAGACGATTGAACAAGCGTATTGTGCTTTCGACAATCAATTTCTTCCTGATCGGTTTGTGGAAGGGATTTGCCCTGTGTGCGGAGCGAGGGCACGCGGTGATCAGTGCGACACGTGCTCTACCATCTTAGATCGATTAGATTTATTGGAGAAACAATGCAAAATTTGCGGCAACTCGCCAGAAATCCGAGAGACAGACCATTTCTATTTCGCCTTTAGTCAATTTCAAAAAGAATTAGAAGAGCTCGTCAAGACCAGTGAAAGACTGGGAGGTTGGCGAGATAATGCCTTGAAACTGACAACACGCTATTTGAGCGAAGGTGTTCATGACAGAGCTGTCACAAGGGATTTGCCAAATGGTGTCCCAGTTCCCGTCGAAGGGTTTGAAGGAAAGAAAATCTATGTCTGGATAGAAGCAGTCGCAGGCTACTATACGGCAAGCCGGAAGTGCGCGGAAGATCGAGGAGTCTCTCATGATAAATGGTGGGAAGCGGGAGTGAAAAGCTACTACGTGCACGGGAAAGATAATATCCCGTTCCACTCGATTATTTGGCCAGCCATTCTAAGTGGTGCAAAGATAGATGCAAGGCCGACAGCCATCGTTTCTAATGAATACATGACACTTGAAAAGAGAAAAATCTCTACAAGTCAAAATTGGGCAGTCTGGGTTCCTGATGTGTTGGAACGCTATCACCCAGATAGCTTGCGGTACTTCTTGACTGTGAATGCGCCAGAGAATCGAGACACTGATTTCTCGTGGAGAGAGTTTGTATATAGCCATAACAGTGAACTTCTTGGTGCGTATGGCAACTTGATCAATCGGACATTCAAGTTTATAGAGAAGTCTTATGAAGGCAAGGTTCCAAACAATGAAGTTGATTCTACAGTAAAAGAAAGGATTACGTTTCTTTATAAAGAACTAGGGCGATTGATTGAAGCAGCGGAACTCAAACGTTCATTGGAGATGTTGTTTGAATTCATTCGAGAGATGAATCGGTATTTTGATGAACAGAAACCCTGGATTTCTGTGAAGGAGGACGAAGAGAAAGCAAAAGAAACTCTCACTACATGTGTCTATGCCATTCAAAACTTAGCGCAACTAGCAAAACCTTTTATTCCATTTGGTTCCCAATCGGTTGAGCGGATGACCGGAGACATTTACGACGGTTGGAAACCGATTGACAGCTTGCCGGTGGAATTAGTGGGGATCGAGCCACTGTATGAAAGAATTGATGTGAAAGCTATCTCACAAGAAGTTGAGAAATTAAATAAATGAGACAACCCCAGGGGTCATCTCAACTTTTTAGTGCGCAATCATCTCTTCAGCAATCTCTTCGCCAGTAAGGTCAGAATGATAATAGGTCGGCCAGTTTTCTAACTCTTCAAGAAGAGCGGCGCGATCGTCACCAAAATATAAATGGTAATGATGTGAGACTTTATCGTTGATAATGTGGTCACTGAACTGCATATAAGCAGGTGCATCCGAATTCTCATCCATCTGCTTGTAGATAAAACGTACACCGCGATTTCCTTTTTCGTATGTCAAAATCTCGTAACCGTCGTATTTGTAGCGGCCAGTAACTGACTCATCGCCTTTATGGAACGTAACGATATCCGCTTTGATTTCAATGCGGTCAACATCCGTCATGTACCCAGTCGTGTAATAGTCTTTGTATTCTTCAGCTGTCATGTCGCCTTCTTCAGCTTTGTGTTCAAATACTTCATCTAATGTTCCGTCAAGTAAATAGGGATAAACAGACTGCCAATCGCCAGCCCAGTTGGAAAGGGGGCGGTTTCCGATATCGCTGTCTTCAAAATACCCTTTGTAGATTTGTTGGTCTTTTTCAGACATTTCACCGTGTGCGTGATCATGGTCATGCGCGTGGTCAGATTCTTCTTCAGTAACTGTCTCTTCTTCTTCAGTAACTGTCTCTTCTTCTACAGTTTCTTCTGTCTCGGGTGTTGCTTCGTCAGCTTCTGCTTCATTCGCTTCTTCTTGTTGGCAAGCAGCAAGGAAAAGAGTAAGTAGGGAAGTGGCGAGTAAGTACATCCATTTTTTCGTCATAGTGACTCTCCTTTTATGTAAATCGTAATAAGTACGTTTTACGATATATCGTAATCATTCCGATTTGTAAAGCGTGTTTTATAATCCTCTCACTACAGGTAGACCTTCCTTTTCCGCTATACTAAATACCAAAGAAGGAGGAGACTGCTTTGAAGAAGACATTGGTG
The DNA here is from genome assembly GCF_038595005.1 of Chryseomicrobium sp. FSL W7-1435. Taxonomy (GTDB): domain Bacteria; phylum Bacillota; class Bacilli; order Bacillales_A; family Planococcaceae; genus Chryseomicrobium. The sequence goes on along the minus strand of NZ_CP151997.1, from coordinate 2,587,919 downwards.
CCCCTTGCCGCTGCAGCCGTTCTACTTTCTGGGTGTTTGCCGGTCAATATTTTTGAGGACGATACACCCCTAACGGACGGAAACACAAAAAATGGGTCAGATCTAGAAGTTGTTGCAGAAAATCTAACAATTCCGTGGTCGATTGACGAACACGAAGGCACGTTTTATATTTCCGAACGACCAGGTTCGATTGCGAAAGTAGGGGGCGGGAATGTGGAACAGCAAAGTGTTTCGCTTGAATTAACGCTGTCGGAAGCAGCTGAAGCAGGTTTATTAGGATTTGTCTTAGCGCCTGATTTTGAGGAATCTAATGAAGCGTTCGGCTATTACACTTATGAGCAAGACGGCAATCAGTTCAATCGAATTGTGAAACTAGTACTAGACGGAGATAACTGGTCGGAAACGGTAGTATTACTAGATGAGATTCCGAGTGGCAATGTCCACCACGGTGGCCGTTTAGAAATTGGTCCAGATGACAAATTGTACGCGACAGCTGGGGACGCATCAGATGAAAATCTTGCACAAGACGAGTCGTCACTTGCTGGGAAGATTCTTCGCTTGAATCTCGATGGTTCCATTCCGGAAGACAATCCTTTCGGTGATTCTTACGTCTATAGCATGGGCCACCGAAATGCACAGGGCCTAACGTGGACTGGAGACGGGGACTTGTATGCAAGTGAACATGGTCCAAGCGCAAACGATGAAGTGAATCAGATTGTTGCCGGCGCCAATTATGGTTGGCCGACGGTTGAAGGGACCGATGAGCAAGAAGGTCTCGAGTCGCCACTGTTTGTTTCAGGGGACGACCGCACCTGGGCACCATCTGGAATGGCGTATCGCGACGGCAAAGTGTATGTCGCAGCACTTCGCGGGACTACAGTTTTAGAGTTTGATCTTGCTACGGAAGAGTACCGCGCGATTGTTGAGGACGTCGGGCGTGTCCGTGACGTGTGGCTAGACGGGGATGAGCTATACTTTATCTCCAATAACACAGATGGTCGTGGGGATCCGAGTGACAACGATGACAAATTGTACAAACTGACACTTGAATAGAAACCTGTGAGTTCCGGGGAGCGTCCTTAGAGGAGGATGCTTGTCGGGGCTTTTTTTGTGGCGTGGAATGATTAGTTTCCATAAAATCATTTGGGGCGTTAAGTGAACTTACTCGGTCGTTAATGGAACCAACACGGTCGCTAAATCAACCCATCAGGGCTCTAAACTCGTCACACAATTGTAACGGCATACCCAGCTACCCTATGATAAACTAAGTGCACCATCTGTAAGGAGGAACTTTCATGAAAACGAATCAAAAAATCATGCTCGTCACGCTGGCACTTGCCGTAGTGATTGTGGGCATCGTTCTTTATATGAATCGAGATACCGGCACAACTGCAACTGAAGTGCCGCAAGAAACAGAGCGCGCGTATCCACCGACTGAAGGTCAACCGATGCTCGGTAACCCAGATGCGCCAGTTGAAATCGTTGAATTTGGCGATTACAAATGCCCATCATGTAAGCAATGGGGAGAGACAGTTTATCCTAAAATTGTAGAAGACTTTATTGATACGGAAAAAGCGAACTTGAGTTACATCAATGTTCTTTTCCATGGGGAAGAATCCGTCATTGCATCACTGGCATCAGAATCCGTTTTTGAACAAGATCCAGAAAACTTTTGGGACTTCAATAAAGCTGTGTACGATGCACAACCAACTTCTCAACAACACGACGAGCCTTGGGTGACAATCGACAAGATGGCAGAGATTGCACAAGCGACAGCACCGGGTGTAGACGTAGAAAAAATGCGCGCGGATATGGCCAGTGAAGACTCCCCAATCGTGCAAGCCGTGACGCTTGATAACGAATTGGTCGAAGAATTTGGAATTCCATTCACTCCGACGATTTATATCAACGGCGTATTTTTGGAAGACCCATTCGACTATGAAATGATCACTATGCTGATCGAACAAGGACAGTCGAGCAATGACTAAATCCGGCAATGCACGCTTCATAGAAGATTATGCCTTATATTTTGCCTGGTTGATTTCCTTAATCGCCACACTCGGAAGCTTATATTTTAGCGAGATTCGTGAATTTGTCCCATGCGAACTATGTTGGATTCAGCGCATCTTTATGTACCCGCTGACGATACTACTAGGGATTGCGGCATTCACAAATGATATCCGAATGCGCCTTTATATTTTGCCTCTCACCATCATCGGAGGGAGCATTTCACTGTATCACTATCTCGTACAAAAAGTGCCCGGCTTTGCGAACATCAAGCCTTGCGTTCAAGGAGTACCGTGTAACATCCAGTACATCAATTGGTTCGGCTTTGTAACGATTCCGTTCCTTGCCTTAACAGCGTTCACGCTAATGACAGTGATTTTAGTAATTCTTCATGTGAAAGTGAAAAAAGTCTAATAGTAAAGCTGCTGATCCAGTAAAGGGTCAGCAGCTTTTTTTAAATCATATCGATACTGTAACTCGTCGGTAGATGTAGAGAATTGCCGCAATTACCAAATAAGTCATCACAAAATACCAAACGTCAAAGACTCCAGCGAATCCGAATTGAGTGGAGAGTACTTGCAGAGAGGCACCTGATTGCACCATTTCTGAGATGAAACCAAATGTCCCCCACAACCCGACGATGAGAACAGCTCCGAAGTAAAGAATATGTAAAACAAACGATACAAAAAGTGCGGATACGATGATACGCATATGTGCCTCCTAACCTGACAACTTTCGTCATCTGGAACCTTACATACAACATATCCATTTATTTACTACTAGTCAACACAATTTTACTTCTTAGCAAGTAGTTCTGAAAAGTGATCTATTACCTTATTCGCTTGTTGTAGTTCCTCTTCTTGCGCAAAATCAAAGCGCACACCGATAGCCTGGAGGCCGTTATCTTTGGCGGCTTGAATATCCGAAAGACGATCGCCCACTACAAAACCTTCCGAATACTCATAGGCGTTTACAATTGTAGCAACAAGTTCAGACTTGTTACCGGAAGGAATGCGGTCAATACTGTTGATGGATGTGATGAATCTGTCCAATTGATAGGTAGACACAATCGCTTGGAGATAGGGCATGTTTCCGTTACTGGCAATATGTAAGGGATGCGTTTTCGAAAGCTCTGCCAAAGTCAGTTCTACACCTTCATAAAGAGAACCGTTTCTGCGAGTAATTTCGTTTATAAGGGCTTGTTGAAAGTGAGCGTTTGAAGTCTGTCGTTGCTCATCGGAATGATCTGGACAGAGAGTTTCCCACACCACAGGGAGTGGAACGCCCATGATTCTCTGATACATTTCAAGAGGTGTAGGACCACTCCAAAGACTCTGTTCACGCAACCAACTGAACGTTTCCTCGAGTGCAGGTTCCAAAATCAAATGCGTTTTAAACAGTGTTCCATCCATGTCAAAAATATAAGGGCTTTTCATGAAATCATCCTTTCCTGTCTTCTAGTAATGACGTTTTATAGCGGTGTTTGGGTGCAAGATAGCGTATACTAATGAAAACGAAGAGGGATGGGGGAACTCCACATGCACGCACTTGTAATAGGAGCCACTGGCGCTACTGGAAAAGACTTGGTCCAACAACTTCTGGCAGATCAAAGTGTTGAGCGTGTCAGCGTCTTTGTCAGACGTAACTTGGCTCTGCAACACGATAAACTGCATATTCACACGATTGATTTTGATCGACCGCAGCATTGGTCTCAGCTAGTCAAAGGAGATGTACTGTTTTCTTGCCTGGGCACGACAATCAAAGCCGCAGGGAGTCAGGAAGCACAGTGGAAAGTTGATTTTGATTACCAGTACCAATTCGCAGATGCAGCGAGTGCAAATGGGGTACCGCGCTATATTCTCGTATCTTCTTCAGGTGCTGACGCTAAATCACGTGTCTTCTATTCTCGAATGAAAGGTCAACTAGAGGAAGCGGTCAAAAAACTGCCTTTTGAAGCCGTGACCATTATACAACCTCCCATCTTGGACCGGAAAGACAGTGACCGCAAAGGTGAAAAGATAGGCTTAAAAGTGATTCAAGTACTCAATAAAGTCGGTATGTTTCGCAGTCAACGACCACTCTCGACTCAAGAGCTTGCGGCAACTATGATTCGGGCAGCCAAAGAAAACAAAACAGGCATCACAACTTGGACAGGTGAAGAAGTACGTACACCAGAAGTTGCCGGATGAATGAAAAATCCATGGAGCTAAGGAGCTTCATGGATATTTTTCTTGTCACTGTTAATTAGTAGGTATAACTGCAAGGACGAATAGAACCAACCCAATGGCACCAGAAATCAAGCCTATTTTAGTTTTGATAGCTCTTTGAGAATCTACTTCCACCCATGAATTATCGCGTGGTCTGCCTCTGTCTGTCCAAGCACCGAGACAAAATCCTGAAATTAAAATACCTATCACGCCTGTAACGAAAAAGAACATCGTCACTCGTCTCACCTCCACCTCTTTCCTTTTCTACGGATAGAAGGCGGTATCGTTTCAATCTTTTATGGCGATTCCCAACAAGGAGGCAAACTGTAAAGCTTGAGTAGAAGACACCTGACAACCTTTCAAATCCTTCAAGTCGATTTTCACTGAATCAAATGCATTGGTGCTGAGATCGACACCAGCCAAGCTGGTATCTTCAAACGTTACCTCTTCAAGCGAGCAGTTTTCAAGAGCGACCTGATCAAAAGTTGCAGAATAAAAATGGGTGAAATCTAATTTACAGTGTGTAAACCCACTGTTCTTTAGTCGAGTCGTGCCAAATAACGCATAAGGCAAGATACAGGTTTCAAGCCGCACATCCTGCAGACGTCCCTCGCTAAAATCAATCCCCGTCATCCGGCAATTTACAAACTCCACTCTGGTCAAATTCGCTTTCATCAGAGTGACATTGGACAAGTCACAATTCTCAAATCGGACATCCTGCCAATCGGCTTGAACAAATTCACTATCTGTAAATGTGCAGTTCTTGAAAAGACTGTTTTGAATAAGCAGACGCGGATAACGCTCCTCAATAAGTGTTTCATCCATCAGTTCCGTATTGAAAATCTCTGGATCTTCGTGAAGCGGAATAGCGGCGAATGAAGTAGCAAGTAGTGATCCAGCAAAGCGAGGAGATTCAATGGCCATGTTGTCATCTCATTTCGTAGTGTTTTTTTTAGAGTAGCATATTTAAGGGGAGAGGGTGCGGAAAATTGATTGTTCCTCATCGACTTGTACAAAATAAAGTTAAAACCTATCTCGTAACAGCTGAGACTGTTAAAAAGATAGGTTTATTTAGATTGTAGTGTCGCCAGTTGTGCCTTTAATTCATCTACTTCTTCTTGTAATTTAATCAGTTGATACCTACGATAATTGCTATTGGATATAAGTCTTCTAGCAAAAAGACTGAATGAAATCATGAAGAGCATGATCAGAAAGATAACTAAAATGAAATAGACTGTCTCCATAAACTCCTCCTACTGAATTTTTATAGAGTGTAACACAAAATGGGAAAATAGGGAAAATATTAATACATTTTTATGTATGAAATAATTCAATAAATGGAAAATTCTGTTGATGGGAACTCGGGTGAAAGGTATGATGGGGAGAAGGATACATGAGAAGAGATTGCTGAAAAGATTCCGGATGCAACATTTTGGGAATTTGAACATAGTAATCATTTTCCTTTTATAGAAGAGGAAGAGAACTTTGCTAACTTTGTGAAAGAAACTAGCACGAAATAATTCTGATAGGAGTGAGGAATGTGAAAGTACTTTTCTTCATAGACGACCTTTTTGTCGCAGTTCTCGATCTTCTAAAACTAGGAGGCTACTTCTTTTTAGGAGCGCTAGGTGTGTCCGTCATTTTGTACACAATTACGGGCTTCTTCAAATTAATAGCGCTATTTTAATAAAAAATGAAACCCCAGGGGTTGTCTCAAATTTGAAGAATACTCTTCAGTGAGAAAACCTCTGGGGTTGTTTTGTGTTCAATCTATAAAGCTAGTAACTTAACTTCACCAGCTGACTCTAGGTGAGTAATCATATCCTGCCAAGCTTGAGGTTTTTCAGACAAGATCGCATAATACATTTTCAAAAAGTCGGCAATCTCTTCCCCTGGAATTGACTCCACGTCTGCGAATGGTAAGAAACAGAAATCCAGTTCAGAAACAGCGTCGCCCTCATTGGTCCAAGATGGATGCACATACGTGAAATCTAGTCTCTTAAACCCAAGGTGAGCTAGTACTTCGCGTCTAACAAATGGATTCATAGCCTGTAACCCGCCAAAATCATGACGCTCTGCGCGATACGGATCATAGATCTCCGCAAAAACTCCAGTTAATTCGATTCCATGTTCAAACGACAGCTTCATCAAATCTTCGTGGCGTTTCTTTGCAAGGAATGGACCTACACCCATGCCTTCTTTCCCGATTAATGTGAAATCCGTCATCGATAACTTGCGGTCTGGATAGAAACGATATTCCGTCGCACCTACCACTTCATCACCTTCAACAGCTACAAACATACGAATGGTCGGATCCTGCAAAGGTCCTTCCCACAAACTATATTCTAGTACTTCTTCCGCTGGAAATACTTCCTGCATCAACTTGTGCATCTTCGGAAACAACGGATCGTTGATTCCAGAAATTTGTACATACTCCATCACTAATCACTCCATTATGTTTTTTATGAAAGCCCCTTGGGTTGTCTGGTAATTTAAGGTAACTTGTAATTAAACCAACCCCAGGGGTAAAAAAAGTATTAAACCTGAACCTTACTGTTAGCGCTCAGCCATTCCGCTGGATGCAACGTTTCTGTTTCGACTTTTCCGAGGTCTGGATATAAATCAAAACGACGGTCGCGCCAAGTCGTCACAGACCCATGCTCACGCACTTCATAAAGAAGAGAGAGGTCTAGGTCAGCAGTGATGATCATGTCATTGTTGATTTCGCCTTTCACTAAGATGCCGTCTTGTGGAAACGGAACATCGTTTGGCGTAATGACAGCCGCTTGACCAAAATTGCCTCGCATAAAGTCGACAGTTGGAAGAGAACCAACTGTTCCCGTCGTCACCACATAAACTTGGTTTTCGATTGTCCGAGCATGACTTGTGTAGCGCACGCGGTTGAATCCGTGACGATCGTCTGTGCAAGAAGGTGAGAAAATTACGTCCGCTCCCATGCCGCGAGCCATCCGGACAACTTCCGGAAACTCAATATCATAGCACGTGATCATTGCAATTTTGCCTTTAGGCGTTTCAAAAATACGAAGTGATTCGCCAGGTGTGATTCCCCAATCGATAACTTCTGTTGGCGTTAGGTGAAGCTTTGCCTGTTCGCCGATATGCCCATCTGGAGAGAACAAATGAGCAACATTGTAGACCTTGTCACCCTTTTGAGTAACATGCGTTCCACCAATGATATAGACGCCGTTCTCCACAGCCAAACGTGAAAATAGTTCACTATACGCGTCAGTATAAAGTGTGAGATTTTGAAATGGTTGGCCTTGCCCCGTGTCGGAGATTGACAACAACTGGGTTGTGACGAATTCGGGGAATAAAATGAACTCTGTATTGAATTCAACTGCCGTCTTGACGTAATGCGTCACTTGGTCGGCGAACTGTTGAAAGTTTTGGATAGTGTGTAGATGATATTGAACAGCAGAAACGCGCATTTTCAAGGTGAAGACCCCCTTACTCAAAGTGTTTGCTCGATGAGCGCAATGAGAAAAGAATACCATAATTTAAACAGAAGTAAATCAAAAGAACTTGAAATTCTAAAGACAATTTTTGTTTGTTTCGGTATGCTGAAAATATATAGAATTTGAGACAACAATTAGGGTTGTCTTACCAACAAAGGAGGAAGAACCATGAATTTTCAAGAAGTCATGAATGAGCTAGAATCTCTCGGTACGGAACGGACGAAAAAGCTATATATGGGGAATGGTGCAAAAGAGCCGTTGTTTGGTGTAGCAACTGGTGCTATGAAGCCGATGAAGAAAGTGATCAAACGAAATCAGGCGCTTGCAGAAGAGTTGTACGCAACAGGAAATTATGACGCGATGTACTTTGCTGGAGTCATCGCAGACCCTGACACAATGACGACAGAAGATTTTGACCGTTGGATGGAAACTGCCTATTTTTATATGCTGTCAGATTATGTGGTAGCTGTCACCTTGTCCGAGTCGCCAATTGCACAGGAAGTCGCCGATAAATGGATCGAGAGTGGAGAAGAGTTGAAGCGGTCTGCTGGCTGGAGCGCGTATTGTTGGTTACTCGGAAACCGAAAAGATGAAGAGTTTGATGTGGAGAAAATCAGTCGACTCTTAGACGTTGCGAAGATGACCATCCATTCGGCCCCTTCACGTGCACAGTCTTCTATAAACAATTTTGTCTACACAGTGGCCATTTCCTACATGCCACTTCACGAGAAGGCCATCGATGTTGCCCGAGAAATTGGCCAGATTGAGTTGGAACGCCCAGGCAAAAAACCTGCCATTCTAGATGCATCAGCTTCAATAGAGAAATGGATGACACGAGGGAAACTCGGCTTTAAGCGGAGATATGTACGTTGTTAAATTAAGCTTTATATTAGGATATCCAAAACAACCTAAATAATATTGAATAATCTGGTAATGTATGAAACTTCCTACAAATCAAAACGTATTCATAAGTAAGAAGAGTATTTGGAGAGGAAGAGGACCATGTTAAATCGAAAGCTTGAGGCTGCTGTGTTAACACTATTTTTTGGATTTTTCATTATGCCGTTTTTATTTAGTGAATGGCGGACGGACTTTTTCATAATTGGGCTTATTGTTTCAGCATTTGCAGCACCTTTTGTATTCGTAATCGGGATTCTATTCTCTTGGTGGTTGGAGAAGCGGGTAACGAATCCGGTCTTGAACGTTGTTCTTCACGCCGTGGCGGGAGGGATAGTTGGTGCTCTATTCGGATGGTTATTTTTGATGAGTCTAGACTTTATTACGTTTTTCCTTGCCGGCCTCATCTACGCTGTATTATTTTCTCTAGTTAATTTGCTACTTCAGAGATCACGTTTTTATAAAAAGCATTCCGGAGTGGAAATGTCATGACAGAGGAGCGCAGAGCGGCACTTGGCAAGTTCGGCGGATTTATTGGATTGCTCGCAACAGTAAGTGTTGTTTTTAACACTGCATTAGCTGGACACAGTTTGTTGGAACCAGTTCGCAACTTTCAAACGCTTCCTAGCGCGCTTGCTGTAGTTCTATTATTTGCGTTCTTCATTGCTTGGATGAGCGACAACTTCGGCATGATGAAATCTGTCTATGTGGCAATTTCAGTCGGAGTTGCTGCAAGCCTTCTGGTGTTTCCGATAATTCAGCCGGAGTACACATTTGTGGAGGCAATGGAAATTGTGGAGACAGTTCATAACGAGGAAGGGGATTTCGTAACAGTCGAAATTGAGAAGTCTTCTGGAATGAATTATTATGTTGTACATACAAAAACAGGTGGTCAGTTTAAAGTAGATCCCTACTCAGGAAATACCGAAAAAATAAATGATTTAACTAGTTGAAGTGAAGTGGATTAAATGAGAGTAGTTACGTTTTTAGTTGGGCTAATTGGTTTAATCAGTGCAATTACATATTTATTTACGCAGAATGATTTGTATTATACGATTTTCATGATTACGATGCCTTATATATGGGGAGTCACAGCTTTAAATGAATGGAAAGAGGGACGGAAAGTATTCTCGATTTTCTGCATGATTGTAGGTGTCACTTCTCTACTAGTTCTGAGCGACATCGTTTTCGATTATCTATAAGGAGTGGGTTCAGTGATTCGGTTAGCAGTTCCGGAAGATGCGGAAGCCATGTTAGTTATCCAGCAAGAAGTTTTAAAAGAAGAGATTTATTTTGTTTCGAGTATCGAGGAGTTCCGTCAGACGGTTGAAGGGCAGCGAGCCTGGATTCAAGCAAAACAGGATCATCCGAGTGAAGTGCTCTTTGTCGCTGAGGAAGTGGGCGAAGTGGTGGGATGGCTAGTTTTTCAAGTGGATGATCGGATGAAAACGCGTCACACAGGGAAGTTTGGCGTCATGATCAAGCCGGAAGCCCGCGGGAAAGGTTACGGGAAGCAGTTGGTCCAGGAACTGATTAATTGGGCGAGTGCTCACCCGGAGATTGAGAAAATTTCCTTGTTTACTTTTGCATCGAATACCCGAGCCATTGAGCTCTATAAGAAACTTGGTTTTGTAGAAGAAGGACGAAAGCTAAAAGAATATAAGCTTGCAGATGGTACGTATATGGATGATGTGCTGATGGCTAGGTTTGTTTGACACTCTAATGTAATTTTTAGAGTGTTTTTATGTGTAAAAATACACTTCTTGACTGATATGAGCTCTGTACTCGTGGCATTTTGAAGTTGAAGCGTTCGATTTTTTTGTACGCGGGCGCATTCGTCGCTAGAATCAGATTTATCGTCGTTAGATTTGGAATTTGCGTCGTTAGAATTGGATTAATCGTCGCTTAAGCAAGGTGATGGAGGGCATTCGTCGCTAGAATCAGATTTATCATCGCTAGATTTGGAATTTGCGTCGCTAGAATCAGATTAATCGTCGCTTAAGCACGAGGATTCTTTCCAGCCTACTAGCTAGTAAAAGGATAGATGAAAGTATCAGTATTTATAAATTAATAAACATTTTTATTATTTGTTTACTTTTAACAAAACTATATATAGTATTGTTTATAAATATATAAATGATGAGGTGCTTTGTTAGTGGTTGAATTTGATGTTTCAGTTGAAGTGTTACAAAGAGGATACGAAGAAGACGAAAAATGGTTCAGCTGCATCTTTTGTAAGGGAGCATTTCAGAAAGGGGAAGTGTTTCAAGTGGGAGAGCGATTATTTGATGCGAAAAAGAAGATGGAGCTTCACATCATTGACGAGCATCAATCCGTCTTTCATGCGCTTCTTTCGCTCGATAAGAAATATACAGGGTTATCTGAGGTACAAAAAGAAATGCTCTTCCTGTTTTACGAAGGACATGAGGACAAGGAAGTAGTCAAGAGGTCTTCTGCGAACAGTGTTTCAACGATTCGACAACACCGGTTTAAGCTTCGGGAAAAAGAACGGCAAGCGGCAGTTTTTCTTGCTATCATGAAAAATTTAAATTCTAATGATGATTATATTGATGTTCATAAGGGGGCTACACAAGTGGATGAGCGTTATGCGATTACAGCGGATGAAACAGAAAAAGTATTAGCGACTTATTTTAAAGATGGATTGGATGGGAAAGTATCCACGATCCCTAGCAAAGAAAAGCGAAAATTGATTTTGTTAAATCATATCGTGAAGCGATTTGATCAGGAGACGCAGTACACAGAGAAGGAAATGAATGAGATTTTAAAAGGTGTGCACGAGGATTTTGTATCGCTACGTCGTTACTTGATAGAATACGGTTATTTCGACCGTGCAAACGATGGGTCGCAGTATTGGAGAAAGTAAAAGCGCCGGGGGAAAATCCCCAGCGCTTCTTTTTAATAACGATAATGTGTGGAAACCGCGTCATACAATCCGGCTTCTTTCAGATAGTCGACAGGTGCTAAGAACGTAATCGTGACAACACCTGGGTGACGACCGATTTCAATCGAACCAGTGATTGTTGTCCGGTTCATAATTTCAGGCACAGTCACACCAAACAGTTCAGCTGCACGCTCAAGCCCATTTTCAGTCGCTAGGTTTAAGTTTGAACCTGATCCTACTACTGAAATTGGCAGCGACTCTTCTAGCTTCGCGATATTCCATTGTTTTGCTATAGCTTCTGCGTTTTTGCGTTCCTGTTCTGTGAACGGTTTAGCAGTATACGGTAGGTCTTCTTCGTTTGGAAGAAGGATGGGGCCATCTAAGTTTGCTTTTTTAATTACATGCACTTGAAGGTGAACGATTCCTGAAACGTCTGCCGTGTGTCCAGCGATTTCCCCGTCTCCTTGCATCGCATGCATATCGCCAATGTAGATTCCTCCACCAGGCACTTTGACAGGACAAATCAATGTAGCGCCTGCACGAACGCGGCTGATATCCATGTGCCCATCTGTGCGGTGTTCTTTCAATTCATCTTCCGTCACTTTGTAGTCATGCGGGGCACCGACTAAGAACGATCCAAAATCTCCTGCATTATGTGAGTCTGGCATTGGTTTGGAAGGAGTTGTTCCAAGCTGTCCAAGGAAAGGACGCATACGGGCTACCACACCAACTAAATCATGAGGGGCGAATGTAACAATCGGGTTCTGGACAGAGTTTTCCGGTGTCTGCATATAGTGGCGGCCATCGTGAGCAATAGTTTCCGCAGCTTCTTTTGATACCGTGACACCCACATCTCCGTGTTCACTGAAACCAATAGTGTAGCCATTTGTAAAGACGAATGGCGTGACATCTGCATCACAATTAGCACAGCGAATAGCTTCCTGTCCAATGCCTTTGATGACGGTATCTGGATACATCGTGCCGCATCCTGGACATTTTACTGCGACAAACGGATCGCCTAAAAAACGACCTTCCACAGGTGCATCATTTCCAGAGGCGGTTGCAAGAGAAGTAACGCGAATCGAATGGATTTTTACCACGATGGCATCACCTGGTTCTGCACCTTCGACATAAACAGGTTTGGTTACTTCATGGCCCCCTCGGATACAAGGCGTAATCATAGGGCCCCAGCATCCTGGAGCTGTATTGGCGATAATGTGCCCGCCATCACGAACAGGTCCGAGCATTTCTTTTTGAGGATCAAGTACACCATCGATAAAAGTATTCACGAGAAGAGTGTCTGTTGCTTTCTGCATTTCATTTCCTCCTTTTAAATATCTGAAAATTCAGTATTATCATAGCTCGAATTCGAGATATAGTCATGTAAAGTGCTTAGTGAATTTAGTGGAACTTCGACTAGTATCAATCGTATAAAAGAATATACAATAAGATAGAGGTGGGAAACTATGAATAAAATTGGTATGGGGATTGCAGTGGTGGCGCTGATTAGTATTATTGCGTCGTATTTGATTGACAATCCACTTTTAGATATTTTGTCGACGTTATTGTTGATGACGTTATTTACAGTATCGGCGATAGATGCGCGTCGGAATAAGAAAAAAGGAGCGTTCATTTTCTATTCAGTGATTGCGCTATTAGGCGTCATCGTTTTAGGATTTGAGATTTCGGCTCTTTAATCTAAAAGCAAATATAGAATATGAGTAATGCAGTAGCCTCTCTTGTTGAATTTAAGAGGGGCTACTTTTTATTTCTTAAATGGTTATAAAAATTTTCAAAACTGTTAATCAGGTGTAACTAAAATCAATTGAATAAGGTCTACTCATCAAAAGGGGGACTTGCCGAGATGAAAATTCGACTGGTTTTATTCATTATGTTGTTGGCTATCTTTCTTCCTTACTTTACGCCACAAGCTTTTGCCTGTAGTTGTGTGGAACCATTTTCTGTACAAGAAGAAGTAGAAAACAGCGCACTTGTGATTTTAGGAACTGTGCGTGAGATCAAGCAATCAAGTAATGCAGGTAACAAAGAAGTTTTAGTCGAAGTGTCACGCATATTTAAAGGAGAAACTAAATCTCAACAAATTATTGTGACCTATGGAGACTCTGCTCAATGTGGCTTTGAATTTCAAAAAGAACTGGACTATTTGATTTATGCACGAGACGCTGGAACCGGCTATACGACAGGTCTTTGTGATCGAACAACACTCGCATCCTCAGCAGCCGACGATTTATCAATTCTTGGTGAAGGACAGTTACCTGATGAGCAAGTGGAACTTTCCTTGGACCGCTCACCAATTAGTTGTTGGTTGATAGGAATTCCTTTAGTAATTGGTATAGCCATCATCGTTTACTATTTTATAAGACGTAAAAAGTTCTAGCTGTCGACCAAAATACGGTCGACTTTTTATTTTGGTATCTATGGTAAATACTACAAATTTAGTATACTGAGTGAATAGTATGAAAATAGAGAGGGGAAGACGATGGAGTTTTATCAGGTAGTTGCCGTAGGTGCAATTTTTTTAATCACGTATTTGAGTATAGTTTTTTATTTGAAAAGAAGATGGGGTTTAGAAGGAAATCCTCCTCAAAATTATTCAAAAACACATAAATCAATACGTTTTGGTGTTTCGGGAGTAGCAATAGCGCTGATATTAGTTGTTGGATTGACGCAATTCAATGCAGAAAGACCTTTTCCTATTATGACTTTTCCGATTATAGGCTTTTTCTTTATTGAGCTAGTCAATATATACATGCAGAAAAAACACGGAGAAAACCCTAAATGGACAGTGATTTCGTGGGTGACCGTGGCTTTCGTTATTCTAATGTTTATTGGAGCGGTCTATCTCTGGGCATCTACCCCTGCTTACTAAAACATAAGCTGAAACTATTACTATAAATAGATACATAATTTCATTGATCTACTTGTTGAAATAATCTATTAGAAAAGAGGAGAAAACATGCCACTAGAACAAGAATTTCTACCCGTCGCACAAGCCTTTATTTATGGTATTTCCGTCTTATTCGCAATTTGGCTAGCGGTACGGTGGAAACAAAAAAGAGTTACATCGAAAGCAGCTTTTGCTTTCTTGCTGTATTTAATCTCCTCAGTGACAGCCTTCTTCTTTTTGTTCGAGGCACTTGGAGGCAAGCCCCCTGCACCAATGGCTTCCGAAGAAAATAGCCTGCAACTAGCCTTCGCAGGTGTGTTTTGGTTAATCGGAGTAGCTGGCGTTTTTGCACTCGTTTTATTTACCTCTTCAAAAACTGTGACTAGCAGCGCAAAATAAAACCTCCTTCTTTACGAAGGAGGCAAAGATTAAAGTTGTTGAATCATTTCAACACGATTACCGAACGGATCACGGAACTCAAAACGATCATAACCTGGAATCGGTATTCCGCTTAACGCTTCAATACCTGCTTGATCAAGCACGTGCTTCCAGTGCGCAAGATCCGAGACGAGATAAGCAAGATGGGCTTTTGTCGTTGAACGATCGAATCCCTCTTCTGCGCCAACATGAACTTCCTGCCTGCCGACTTGCAGCCAAAAACCTCCGCGCCCTTGTAGTGATTCCGGCTTTGGGATTTCGGGAAGACCTAGAAGTTCGCTGTAAAATGCTTTAGCTTCTGCCTCAGTTCCTGAAGGTATCGTGATTTGTGCATGGTGCAAACCAAGTATCATGAAAAATTCCCCCTTTGATGAGTTCAGTATGACAGAACAAGATAAACAATTAAATGATAAATGCTTCCAAATAAAGAAACCACTTGAAGAGTGAAACGTATAAAAGTTATAAAATTCAAGAGGGGGCTCTGTCATGTTACACGAAAAATCACCGCGTGCCGTTTTAATGGTGTGGGCGATAGTCATCGTTTTATTATCACCAATCATTATACTTTTTTTACCTATTACAATCACTCAGACCTTTTATTATGATCCCGCACAAATTATCGTACTAGCTCCAACCGCAAATCATTACTTACTCACATTGGCATTTGGTTTAGTATTTGCGTTATTAGTTCTATTAGCTATAAAGCGAAGCAAATGGACGTACTTAGCAAGTGTTTTACTGGCCGTCGTAGCTATCGTAGCTTTTGTATTCTCAACATTGAGTTATGTCATCATTCATCCCGATTATATTACTGTAAGAGATTATTGGAATAAACAAGAGTACACGATGGATCAATTTGAAGCTATCATTTATGAATATGGTGACGATGAGCTGGGGAGATATCAATTCATTACGAAGAACGGCGAGGCTGTGGTTATTCAAGATAGTCCACAACTTCATTTTGAAAAGCGAGGAGCTATCTATAAAACAGCGCTTAATTATGGAATAAAATTTACAGAACGGCCACTTGAACAGAATTGAAGAGACAATCATGCAGTATCTTTTACTCTCATTACTTGTAATAATCAGCGGAGGAATTCTCTACTGGCTCTGGATTCCCGACACATGGTTAATGCAGCTATTTGCCGTACTAGCGCTACTCATACTTATAATGAGTGCTACAAAACTGATTCATGACATTGTTGCTGATGAGCCAAAAACAGTGCATGCTATTTTCTTCAAAAAGACTTTAGGGGGAAGTTAAATGATTATTGCTCTATTTTCGATTGTATTTTTGGTGTTCGTCGTCATTTGGATTGCGGCAATTACCCAATCTATTAAAAATCGATGGAATTTGAAAGCAACAGCAGACTATAGTAAATTTCTAATGCAGTTTGGCGGCTTATTTTCAGTAGTTGGCTTATTTGGAGCATCTCCGGAAAGGTTTTCGGATTTGCTTGTTGAATTATTTTTGGCTTGTGCTCTTTTTGGAGTACTTACCATGTTCGTTGGTTTGATATCTTATACCGCAATTTACATGTCGATACAAGAAGACGCAAGCAAAGCAGCCATTCAAGAAGATGAGCTTCATACGGACGTTACGCTGAAAGATGAACCTTCTCAATAAAGGGGACTTTTAAATGGATGTATCGAACTTTGCACTTGTAGTCGCTCTGACATTGTTAGCACTATATCTCGTTCATGTCACGGTGAAACGCTATTTTGAAGTGCCTAAAAAAGAATCAGGATTTTATTACACGACCACACACAAGTATTCACACTATACTTTGAATACGATTATTGTTTTGACTCCACCTGTTGCTTCCTATTATTCCATCGGTCAGGGTCCAACGATTCCTGTACTAGCATTAATGGTTTCAGCTCTTGCTGCATTTACGCTTGGCGCTATTCGAATTTTCATGGAATGGAAACATGAGGAAAACCGCATCCTTTATAAGGCTTCTCTCGTCCAAGGAATAGGATCAATTGCTATCTTAGCGCTATTTGCTGCCATTTTATTAGAAGATATCGGTCTGCAGTGGTTTTCACTGTAGAAATAAAGGAGTTTACATATGTACATGTTAGAGAATTTACGCATCATGCACCCAGTTGTTAAGGACTTGATAGCGGAAAAAGAAACGGTTTGGTTAAACGCGGATTTGATGCCGACAGATGTTGCTTTGTCTTCTTGCTTGTTGAGTGAAGAGGATGTCTTAGACGCGGAACAGCGATTAGAACGGTTCGTCCCGTTCTTTATAAAGGCATTTCCGGAAACGGCTGCAACACGGGGAATCATCGAATCCGAAGTGCGAGAAATCGCTGCAATGCATCAGGCTCTATTGGACTACTCTGGAAAACAAATTTCCGGAAAACTGTTGATGAAGTTTGATAGCCATTTGCCGATCTCAGGATCTATCAAAGCACGTGGTGGTATTTATGAGGTATTGAAGCATGCGGAAACACTTGCGTTCCAAGCCGGGATGCTTAGTCACGAGGACAATTACGAAAATTTCGCTTCAGAAGAATTCCGGAAGTTCTTCTCTAACTATTCGGTTGCTGTTGGCTCGACGGGTAATTTAGGGCTCAGCATCGGTATCATCAGCGCTAAACTAGGTTTTCATGTAACGGTCCATATGTCATCAGACGCAAAGGCGTGGAAGAAGAACTTGTTGCGTGAAAAAGGTGTCGAAGTGATTGAGTATGCATCGGACTATAGCTTAGCAGTGGAGCGGGGAAGAGAGCAGGCGGAAAACGATCCAACCTGTCACTTTGTCGATGATGAAAATTCTACTGACTTATTTTTAGGGTATGCGGTCGCAGGACTTCGTTTAAAACGTCAATTTACTGAGCAAGGTATTGAAGTGAATTCAGAAAACCCTCTTATCGTCTATTTGCCTTGTGGTGTGGGTGGAGGACCGGGTGGTGTGGCCTTTGGATTGAAGCTAGCCTTTGGTGAT
This sequence comes from Chryseomicrobium sp. FSL W7-1435, assembly GCF_038595005.1. Taxonomy (GTDB): domain Bacteria; phylum Bacillota; class Bacilli; order Bacillales_A; family Planococcaceae; genus Chryseomicrobium. The sequence continues at coordinate 2,570,127 of NZ_CP151997.1, read as the reverse complement.
GCGGTGCATTGTTATTTTGCGGAACCGACACACTCTCCTTGTATGACACTCGGGTTAGCGACAAATTTGCATGATAAGGTTTCAGTAGTAGACATCGGGCTCGATAACGTGACAGAAGCCGATGGACTCGCAGTAGGCCGAGCTTCTGGATTTGTTGGCAAGGTAATGAAGCCGTTTATGAGCGGATGCCTTACAGTTTCAGATGAGCGCCTATTTGAACTGATGCATCTGTTTTATGAATCAGAAGGAATATTCTTAGAACCGTCTGCATTTGCCGGAATGCTGGGACCTGTCGTGGTGCCAAGCACTGATGAATCTGGAATACACTTAATCTGGGCGACTGGCGGTGGAATGGTACCAGCTGACATGCAGCAAGAATATCTTACGAAAGCGAAACAAGTGTATGCTAGTAGGTCTCACACATGAAGCTATTTAAGGGTTTCATGTGGGGAAGTTTTATTCTATACCTTCTAGTTCTTGGCGCTTTGCTATTCGTAAGTTCACGACATGGTTACCTCGTTTATGACTATACATTGGCGGAGAAGCTTCGCTATAACGCGAACTTTATTCCATTCGCCACGATCTCAGATTACATAAAAGCCTATCAAAATCAGACGTTGAATACGGATATTATCGTCCGTAATTTGGGCGGGAACTTAATTGCTTTTACGCCATTTGGTTTGTTTCTGCCACTTTTATTCGAGAAGCTGCGAAAAGTTGGGCCGTTTCTAATCGTGTTTATTAGTATACTTACACTCATTGAGGTTACACAGTTGCTCACAGTTAGAGGTAGTTTTGATGTGGATGATTTTATCTTGAACATTCCAAGTGCGTTGCTGGGATGGGGGATTTTTCATTTGGGGCATAAGCTTTTCTCAAATTGGAGATACGAGGAGGCATTGAATGACTAAATCTATTAAGTTTTCATTGGTTGCTGTATATGTACTTGTTGCTCTTGTGGTGTATATGTTTGATTCTGTAGTTTTTACAGGCACCACGAACCTTACTTTATTTAATATACTCACCGTGATTTCCTTGCTCTACCTCTTTTGGTTAAAAGACATGGACCAGTGGCGGTATGGTGTGATGGGAATGGCTCTGGCCATTGTCATTGTGCTGTCGTTCCAAAACGTTTCGTATGAAGATGCGAAAGCGAGTGTTGAAAAGTATGTAGAAGTGGTTAATACCGAGGAGAAAGAAGTGACACCTGCAACTAGAGAAGCTGGCTGGAATCCGTTTAAACCAAATTGGTTTTATGTGTTTCAAGTATCTTTGAATGGTCAGCAACAGGAAGTGATTGTACATCCAAGAACGGGTGAGTTTTCTTCTCCGGATGATGAGCTCACAGAAATACTTCGTGGCAAATAATCATTACTAATCCATAATGAATTAAAAGGCCTGTCAGTGTGCACGCCTTTTGCATTTCTCACTGACCATGCGTCGTTTGATTGTCTCCCATCATATAGTTACCGCTCTCCCCAGGCTTCGCATGAGAGTTGATGGCTTGTTGATCAGCACGGCGTTTCCTGTTTTTAAAATCTACTAAGGCTGCACTGGCGACGACTATGGCGACAATTCCTCCAAAAATCCACATTGCTACTCACCCCTTTTTATTTATACTTAGTATACATCGGAAAATGGAAAAAGATTCAATTGTTAGCTACTTTCTGAACAAGGAGCAATCACTATGAAATGGTTTAAGAGAAAGAAAAATGAGGCCTCTGAAACGTTGGAATTTGAAAAAGAAGAATTTGATGGGTACCTAAAAGAGCGAATTTCTAAATTGGAAAAGGCTTGTGAAGAATTAGCCAGCAACTATAAAATTCCGCAAGAGTATCGAGAAAAAGGACTATTTCTAGAATTTGCAAGAGATATTGACGGGGATGAGGAAGAGGGGCTCACAACGGAAAACTGCTTTTCCTCCGAGTACCGGTCGCTTATAAGGTTAATGGAACGCGAAGAGGATGGAGCGATAGAACTTGTTACGAATTTTGAAATTTGGTATGTGTTTTCTGGTTCGGGAGTTGTTGGGAGCTTAACAAACTTCAAGGTAAATGAGATAGAGGAAATCATTGATCAGTGGTTTGCAGAGGATGTTTAGTTTCCATGATAGGATCTGTGGCTAATTGAGTACTTTGAGTGGCCAATAAAGTGAAAGTAGCGGCTACTAAATATTCGTAGAGTTCCTTTTTTTTGTCACTTTTATTAGTAGGGATTCGAGAAAACATAGCGAACTTACTAAAGAGAAGGAAAGTGAGGCGGAAACTATGACGAACGATAAACCGCAGTACAATGACTTGATTGGTGATATCGTAAAAGAATATGCCAAAACAGGAGGGATGGACAATCTTCCTGGAATGGGTAAACCTTTGTCAGAAGAGTATTTGTCAGGAGATGTACTTCAAAACTTTCAACGTATCGCCAAAGAACAAGGCTACAAACCATATTGGTTAGAACTCCAACACGTTATTCGAGATGACCTAATTAAGCTGAATACAGACATCCAAGCAGGTAAAAAGAAAGATAGCGAACTTCGCTTAAAACAAATCAACGACAAAATCTTTAAATACAATCAGCAGTGTCCTCCGCCGATGCAAAAAGGATCTGTGAGACTCGAGACCCTGGAAGCTGCCGTAAATCGCTGGAACTAGGTAAAGTTAGGGTGAAGATTTTGTAATGCGTAGAGAGGCGCAGAGCGGGTATAGTAGAAAGAGGGAAAAAGGAGGAATGCCAAGTGGCAAACTACAACGAATTACTACCAGGGAAAATTTATATAGGCGGCGCAGATGCAGCCAGTGAAGTAGCAGAAAAAGAGAATGTGGATGTCATTTACGACCTACGTGCAGAGGCGCACGAAAAAGGAACGCTGTCGACGTCTGAAAGTGTTTCACTTCCGCTTGTTGAAGACGGGGAAGGGCAAGAGAATACGATTAAAAAAGTTGCCCATCAGATAGTAGAAGATTTTGATGCAGGCAAGTCTGTTTATTTCCATTGCCAAGGCGGAAGTGGAAGAACAGGCACGGTAGCAGCAGCTGTTTTACTCGAGATGGGACGTGCATCGACTGTGGAAGATGCGATCCAACAAGTACAAAGCGTTCGTGATTCTGTGAAAGTAAAACCAGAGTTTCAACAGGCGTTATTAGCACTTTACGAAAAATAATGTAAATGCCCCTTCTCAATTTGAGAAAGGGTACTTTTATGCTTAGACAAACCTTCCTTCTCGCCATTTATTCCGTCGAAACACCGTTACTACAAAAAGAATCCACATTTGAATCGTTAAAATATACAAGATATAGGCTAATGGATGATCTGTGAAAAAACCAAAGAGAATAACTGTATGTAAGGTTACCGCCAATAAACTAAAGCGAACAATTCCATGTTGAGCGGAAGTAGCTTGGACTGTTACAAAGAGTAGTAATAACAAAAAAGGTATCCAGAACATCCAAACCCTCCTTTACTTTTCTTTAGTTTACATAATTTTCACGCTAATGTATAACTAATTATTCATCTAAATGGTAAAATGATGAAAAAAGGAGATTCTAATGAAACCTTATATAGCCTTGTGTATGTTTATGGTTCTAGGCATGGTTGGTTTCTTGCTACTTACTACTAAGCCACTGCAGGTTGCTCTATTAGAGTGGGAAGAGGAGCTCAGCCTACCAGAAGACTATGACGTTATTCATACTCATGTAGTAACTAAGCGACAAGAATTAGCTATAATTAGAGTACTAGAACAAGAAGGGTATCGGCATTTGCTAGTTTTGGGCGAAGACCGATTGACCCATTGGAAATTAGTCGACACCATTGATCTAGGCATAGCGACAGAAACATCACTCGGACATCAAATAGCGAAGACATCTGTTACAGCTGCTTACCGATCTGCTGAAGAAATGCCCATCCAAGAAGAGTGTTTTCACTTGGCCATAGCTCATACGCCTTATGTCATCTGGTATGAGCTACAAGGCGAAGGAATTTACACAGAACATCATTAAATTTTCTAATTTCAAATAGAGGGAAAGTCAAAGCCGACCTCGAACTACTATAAATAGCAGATTAATAGTAGGAAGAGGTGGCGTTCATGTTTTCGTTTATTCGGTTTGTACTCTGGGTTTTGTTGATTTATGTCTATTTCCAAGCGGCCGAGTGGGCATGGACGTCTTACTTGCCGAATTTATCAGGGGGAAATGTTTTACTGATAAGTTTAGTGGTCATGGTGTTTTGTGTGACCTTTGCACAATTCACAGTTTGGAAAATTAGCGAGTTGTTTATACGTGAAAAATATTTTGAATAGTAGGGTGGATTTGCGCATCATGAGAATTATACATAGTTTACTAATTTGTTTTTTGTTAGGAACATCTGTCGCCCTTGCGACTACTGGATTTATTGTTCATGAAGGAAAAGTATATGACGTAACAACAGAAACAGTAGAGGCAGGCGATGTTGGAACAGCCATCGGGGAAGTAACGGTTCAATCTGAAGAAGTAGAAAACGGGGCATCGAATGTTTTTCCTGTAGGCACATTCTTTTATGATATTAATGGACTGGATCGCGGAGAGGCAATCGCGGTAGAAGAAAGCTCTGGACAATTTGTGAAAGCAGTTTATACACAAACAAATGGTAGTGGCTTTTCGATTTGGACAATCTTACTTGGCATCGTTGGTATTCTGGTCATTTTAGTAGGAATGATGTCTTTCCGAAACCAGCGCAACCACGTAAAACAATACAAAGAGTAGCAGTGAGCCGTCCCTATGAAAGTGGGCGGCTTTACTTATTCTACAAGACCTGAGGAACGAAATCTAAAGCGTACTATGATAAAATGGAAAAAAGAGGTTTGTCACAAAGGAGTAAGTCAAATGAATGCCAACCAACTTGTTTTATATGATGGCGAATGCAATTTTTGTGACGCCAGTGTACAGTTTATTTGGAAACGTGATGCAAAAGGCAGGATTCACTTTGCTTCTCTTCAAAGTGAGCAAGCCCAGAATTTATTGACAGCTCAAGGAATCTCTCCTGATACCGACAGTTTCATGTTTATAGACAACGGTGTTGTCTACGTCGAATCGGAAGCTGCTTTTCGAGTAGCCAGCTATCTGGATCGCCCATGGAGTTTCTTAGCAATTGGACGGTTTGTTCCTAAGTTAGTGAGTGACTTTGGCTATCGACTGATTGCACGTAATCGGTACAAATGGTTTGGTAAAAAAGAAGCTTGCTCGATTCCACCGGTAGCGGTTCGTGCAAGATTTCTAGATTGAAACCTTTCTTTCTCTTGTTCGTAGAAAGGGAGAGGTGAGCTGTATGAAAAATTGGATTTTGGTTTGTTTAACGGTCTTTTTGTTACTTATTATCTCCCAGTGGATTTCAGGGTACATGTTACTGACTATTCATACACCTGGCAAAGAGAACATGGTATCGAAGGATATCTTTCTCCTCTTCCAAGCTATAGTTGTGGGCACAGGCCTATGGGCAATTTCTCGATTCAGACAAACAAGAAAGGGTGTTTCAGAATGAAAGAACTTTCGAAAAAAAGATCAAAAGCAGTATTAATCGATACAGCAGTAGCAACTGCCGTCACTTTAACACTGGAGGCAGCGTTAAAAGGCGTCACTAAAAAGAATCGATCAGCAGAAGCTGTTTACGCGACACTGCTCCCAACAGTTGTGATGTGGGGATTAGAGGCGTTACAATTTAAAAACAATGGACAGACGATTGGCTATAAAGCCATGGGGTTAAAACTTGAAACAGAAGATGGCCGTGTGCCAACTTGTGAGCAAGCATTGAAGCGGGCTGTTTATCGAGATACACTAAGCACGTTCGATTACTTGAAAGATCGTAAAGGCTTTGAGGGGACAGACGGAAGCGAGTTTCCACACGATCGAAAATTTGGTGTCGTTGTACGCGAAGTCTAATAGTAAAAACTCTGTCCAAGCATTCTTTGGGCAGAGTTTTTTGTTTCGCGCACAGTTCTTTAAAGGCAAGGCTACTTAAGACCTTACTAGTAAGACCTTTAGGTAATAAAGGGTTAGAGGTTTTTGCGAAGGGTTAGTTTCCATAAAACGACTTCGTCTCATTAAAATGCCAGCATGTCCGATAAATCATGTAGTATGTCGAATAAAACTAATTTCCATCTCAAGAAATCACAAGTTCGTCTCATGAACGACCGCTCACCCACATTTCCACCCTACTTTTCGTGCTCTCTTTTGTATTTTTCTCCATTTTTCGAGATAATGACGAAGAGGGATGTGAGCACCATGACCGAAAAAGAAAAAATGCTGGCTGGTGAGATGTACTTAGCCAATGATCCAGAACTTCTCGCTGAGCGAAATCGTGCACGACAGCTTGTCCATAGCTACAATCAAACACTACCGGAAGAGACTGCGCGTCGACATGAAATACTCGCAGAACTATTCGGAGAAACAAAAGAACCGCCGATAATTGAACCTACTATACGAGTTGATTACGGCTACAATATACATACAGGCAAGGCTTTTTTCGCAAACTTTGATTGTGTATTCTTAGATGTTTGTGAGATTCACTTCGGTGACCGCTGTATGCTGGGTCCTGGAGTTCATATTTATACAGCCACGCATCCGCTAGATCCTGTGGAACGGTCTTCTGGGCGCGAGTTCGCTATTCCTGTTCGTATTGGAGATGACGTCTGGATCGGTGGCGGTGTGCTTATCATGCCAGGCGTTACTATTGGGGATAGAGTTGTCGTGGCCTCAGGAGCTGTTGTAACGAAAGATGTCCCAAATGATGTGATGGTCGGTGGAAATCCGGCGCGTATTCTAAAAAAATTAGTAGAGGAACCTGCACATGAATAAATCGTCTGAACGCCGTTTGATGCTGATGTTTTTCCATTACATCGTGTCCATTGCGGCACTAATCTTTATCTTTATTTACAGAGAGCAGCTGCAAGAAGTGGGTACTCTTTGGATCTATGTTCTGGTCACTTGTCTGTTACTAGCGCTTGCCATTTTTGAAACCTACCGTTTTCGAAAGGGGAGAAAATCATGAAACGTTGGAAGCCACTTGCGTTCATTGCCTTACTATTAATCAATTCCGTAGTCATTGCATACGCCTATCAAACAACAAAATACCGTTCTTCTGATTTTCATGCTGGTTTTCCTATTGCAAAAGATGCTGAACGTATCGAACAATCGGAAGGCCTGACTATTTATAGCTGGGACAAAGCCGGTGCAGGTGGAGACCTACCGTTAAGTTACCGACTTATCATTTGGCAACGTGGGTGGGAAGAGGTATCTGATCAAGGGCCGACCCGCTATTACCAAAAAGGGGATTATGAAATTATGTTGACCGCTCTTGAAGGGGAAATCAGTTTGCATGACGTCCCAGGTGGAGAAGGCGAATGAAGATTTGTGAACTGACGGAGTCCAAGGCTTTGGATATCCTTCCTTTGTTAGAAGCGCTATGGCCAGGACAGACCGAAGAACAATGGAAATCAGAAATTGAGGATTCATTCAAAAATGATGATGCAACATTTTTTATCGCTTATTCAGAAGACGACAAAGCAATCGGTTTCTCTCAAGTTCAATTGCGTAGGGATTATGTAGAGGGAACGGAAACTTCCCCTGTCGGTTATTTAGAGGGTTTATATGTAAAGGAATCTGAACGCAACAAAGGCATTGCACGTGACCTCGTACAAGTTGCAGAAAATTGGGCGAGAGACCGAGAATGCAAGGAGTTTGCGAGCGATGTGGAACTAGCAAACACGAATAGCCAGCTCATGCATGAACGGCTGGGCTTCCAAGAAGTGAATCGCGTTGTGTGTTACGTAAAACCATTAGGAGGAAACTAATATGCAATTAGCCATTGTAACAGGGGCTTCAAAAGGTCTGGGAGACGGATTGGTCGATAGCTTTTTAGAAAAAGGCATTCCTGTCCTCGGGCTTTCCCGTTCTGAAACAGAAGGACGTGAAAATTTCACGTCATTACTTTATGATTTGTCTCAATCTGGAGTACCGCTCACAGCTGCAGAACATATTTGGCAGGAGATTGAAAAGAGTGGCGCTACGCAAGTTACTATCGTTCACAATGCAAGCGTAATTGACCCGATTGAACGCGTTGGGAAGTTAGATGCAGATCGCGTTGAAATGGCTTTTCGAGTAAATGTTTTGGCACCAATGTTGATGACCAATGTTTGGCTATCTAAAGCAAAAGAGTGGGAAGGTGTACTGACTATCGTAAATATTACTTCTGGCGCAGGTTCTCAAGCAATTTCTGGCTGGAGTGTCTACAACAGTACAAAAGCAGCTATTAATATGCATACCCAAGTCGCTGGTTTAGAATTAGACCAGGTAAACAGTTCTCACCGGGTTATCGCTTATAATCCAGGTGTCATGGACACTGGGATGCAACAGACGATTCGCAGTTCTTCAGAAGATGCCTTTGCAGATGTGGGGCGTTTTAAAGAATTGAAACAAAAAGGGGATCTTCGTGCACCTCGAACAGTTGCGGAAGCCCTAGTTAATTTTCTGTTAAAAAAATCCGTTGATAATGGCCGTATCTACTCAGTGACCGAGCTATTAGAGGACAAGTAAGTGGAAGTCACTATACGTCTTGCTAGTGAACAAGATTTAGAAGTACTAGCGGATATGCGTTTTGATTTCACTGCCGAAGATAAACAGATAGACCAGTCTGATGAGGCAAAAACAACATTTCGAGAGAAATTCGCTGCTCAGTGCTCCTCTTATTTCACTAACCAACGATGGTTTATCTGGGTGGCAGAAGTAAATGGGGAGATTGTATCTCACATCTATCTGCAACGTATTGATAAAGTCCTTCGTCCTGAACGACAGCCTCAAGACTTTTACTGGATGACCAATGTCTATACGAAACCGGCATTCCGATCAAAAGGAATTGGCAGTCAACTGCTAGGAGCCGTCAATACGTGGCTTGACGAACAAGATGCAGAGTTTGCTTTAGTGTGGCCAAGTGATGAAGGACGCATATTTTATGAGAGAAACGGGTATAAAACGTTGAATGACCCTATGGCTCGTACTAAAAAAGAGCAAATTTAGATAGAAACAGCTTAGGAGAACTTATATGCGAACACTTACACGCGGCGCTATATGGCTTACCTTTCTTGGGTACTGCGCTCTCATTGTGCAACTGGTCGTGCTCAAAGAAATGGATGCGCAAAGTGCAGTGACCAATATTTTTGAACGACAACGGCCAAGTGAATGGACAACGAATAACTTTACTTTGTTTGAAACGATACGCTTGTATTGGAGCGACTCCAGAATTCCTTGGACCGTCCGTCTCTCTAATCTAGCAGGGAATGTACTAGGATTTTTGCCGTTTGGCATCCTGTTTCCATTGTTGTTTCGTAGAAAACCCTCCCTATTGCTCACACTATTTTTTGGCTTCCTGTTCAGTTTAGGCTTAGAACTAGCCCAGTGGTTTATGGCTGTAGGAAGTTTTGACGTCGATGATTTATTGTTGAATACGATAGGTGTATTGATTGGTTACACGGCTTTCCGAATTGTTCATGCTTTAGTGCCTATTAGAACCTATCTTTACCCAAAGTCTAGTAACCACTCCACTCACTGATAGAATAGTGAGTGGTTTTTTTACGCTATTTTACTAGAGCTAAGACCTTTAAGTTGTCGCAGATCAATGCGCTATGGTAGCGTAGGAGCAAAGGTGGGAACGATATGAGATGTACAAAAAGTCTTCTGTATGGAACGGGACTATTGAGCGGTTTTCTTCTAGTGCTTGGGAGTCTATGGGTGACTGTGAAATCCACGGTTCCTTTCTTAAATCATCCTTTAACGGCGCTTGGAATTCTCGTCGTCTCTTATATCGCCATGGAGAAGTCGGTGACGCATCTAGCGAAAAAGAGAAGCTGGAGCTGTTAACTGTTGCTGTGAGATCGAATATAAAAGGAGAGATTTCACATGAAAGTATTCGTAATCGGAGCAAACGGGCAAGTCGGCCATGAATTGGTCAACACGCTACACAAGAACGAACATCATGAGGTCACTGCAATGGTTCGAAAAGAAGAGCAACAAAAAGAATTAGAAGACAAAGGGATTACTAGCGTAATTGCAGACTTGGAAGGATCAGTTGATGAGTTAGCTGAAGCCATGAAGGGGCAAGATGCTGTTATCTTTGCAGCCGGATCCGGCGGTGGAACAGGCCAAGATATGACACTATTGATTGATTTAGACGGAGCGGTGAAAACAGTAGAAGCGGCAGAACAGGCAGGCGTGCAACGCTATGTGATGTTAAGTGCTTTTGGAGTGGGCGATCGTAGCACTTGGAGTGACGAAATTAAACCTTATTATGTAGCTAAATATTATGCAGATCACCACGTGGAAGAGTCTTCTCTAGATTGGACGATTTTACGACCTGGTGCTTTAACAGATGATGCAGCCACAGGTAAATATGCAGCGGGTAAAGACGCTGAAGCAGGTGAAATTACTCGTAACGATGTGGCGCACGCATTAGCGCATATCGTGGATGATTCGTCTACATCTAAAAAAGCGATTGAGCTTGTCAATGGAAAACACCCGATTGAAGCAGCATTAAAAAGCGGCATTTAATCACTAGCCAGTTTGCAGACAAATTCGTCTGTGAACTGGCTTTTTCTATAAGGAAATCATACCCAGCCATCTGCTATACTAAAAGAAAAAAAGGAGGCGCCCTCATATGCAGTTACGCATTCGTACATCAGGATCAAACGCAGGGAAGTTAACTCACCTTCTAGCTAAGCATCCTGGGCGTCGACACGAACGCCATGAAAAAAAACAAGCCGTGCGCTTCACCTACTTACGAGCAACTGAGGAAGAAGTCGATGCGCTTCTGTATATTGAGACTGATCCGATGACGTGGACAGTTTCTGCAGAAAGTCCAGTGGATATCACTCATTACATACATGATCGTCATATAGTGACGAGTGCTGTATTTTTATCCTTGATTCGAAGCACACTAGGGACAGCTTTGAATGGAAATGTGAAAGAAGAATGGGCGGAGTGGGTGGACTATGCATTCCCATTAGATGTAACAGTTGGACCCGTCGCCACTGCCTATTCAAAGCAACAAGTAGAAGCTCTCTTTGAACCGCTTGGGTATTCAGTGACCTTAGACTATCCACAGGAAGACGCTACCTTACAAGAGACACCACGTAAATCTGTATTTCTTTTAAATCTACAGGGAACTGTACCACTGAGCGTGTTACTGAGTCAGCTTTGGGTATTGCTTCCTGTCTTAGATGCCGAAACGCATCATTATATTGATGAACAACAAGTTGAAAAACTTAATCGCTATGGAGCAGAGTGGCTAGAGTCACACCCGCTTCGTGATGAAATCATTCGAAAGTATTTAAAGTTCCCAGGGCTTATCGAAAAGTTTATTCCTAAACAAAAGCAGGATGCTACCAAGGTTCGATTAAATGATTCTCGTTATGAGTGGATTGCTGAGCAGTTAGATGTCCAGCGGGCACGCTCAGTAGTCGATTTTGGTGCAGGTGAAGGGAAGCTTGCAGAACGTCTTGCCTACGTACCGGGTATGGAAAGCATTTGGGCGGTAGAACCATCTGCAAGAGCATTGAAGAAAGCACAAAAACGATTTGAAGCATTGACGAATCGTATTGGTTGCTCCGTTCCAGAAGCAGTTTGGGGTTCCCTTTTTTATTACGATTCCCAGTGGAAAGACAAAGATGCTATTGTGCTTTGTGAAGTGATTGAACATATTGAAGAACATCGATTGCCAACGATTTTCAATATGATCTTGCACGATTACTTCCCGAAGCGTTTAGTTGTGACGACACCTAACCGAGAATACAATGCCGTTTACCAGTTAGAGACAACACGTCATCAAGATCATCGTTTCGAATGGAGTCGTGAACAATTCGAATCTTGGTGCCATACCATGAACCTCCATCAAATCTATACCATCACATTTTATGGTATTGGCGAAGAGCATCCACACTACGGTTGCCCCACACAAGCCGCCATCTTTACTCGAAAGGAGTGGACACGTTCGTGACTATACAACTGCCCTATGCTGGTATCGTACTCTGTATCGGTCCCTCAAACAGTGGGAAATCTACACTACTCAAACAGTGGATAGCCGCTCGTCAAATCTCGGCTGATGAGGTCATCAGTTCGGACGCTTGTCGATTACAAGTGAGTGGCCAAGCCTTTACTGCAACTACTCATGAGAATCCACAAAAACAGGCCTACCTTCGCGATAGCTATGCTCAAATTTCTGACCAGGCATTTCATTTAATGGAAGTGCTGACAGAAGCGCGGTTAAAACTTGGAAAGTTGGTCATCATTGATGCAACCAATTTGGCAGCTGTAGATCGTGAGCGTTACCGCAAACTAGCGAATCGCTACCATCTCCCATTTGTGGGAATGCTGTTTACTGTTAAACAAGATGAGTTAGAAGCCCGTGATCTTCATCGTGAACATCCTCGTGGTAATCGCCGGATTCAATCACAAGTAAGACAATTCAAAGGAGAGTTGCGCTCGATTGAACAAGAAGAGTTCGATGAATTGTTTACTGTCTCGACTGGAACTGAAATGGTTACTCGCCAACCATCTCCTTACACACTACCTATCGGAGATGGTTTAGACGTTATCGGCGATATTCATGGGTGCATGGATGAATGGCTACTCTTACTTGATAAACTCGGCTATCAAAAAGGAGAAGACAATTTATACCGACATCCTGAAGGACGCAAAATTTTATCTCTTGGAGATGTCATGAGCCGTGGACCACGGTCCCTTGACGCTATGCTATTCTTTGAAAAACATATAGAGGCTGGTTTGGCTTATATGATTGATTCCAACCACGGGTGGAAGATTGCGCGCTGGCTTGATGGTCGAAAGGTCACTCTTACACATGGAGATGAAGATGTAGAAGCCGAGTTTCAAGCATTCGAAAAACTACATGGAAAAGACGCGGTTCGAGAATTGAAAATGCGTATGAAGAAACTTCTGCTTGAAGCTCCGTCTCATTATGTGATTGAAGAACAAGGAATTCCATTAGCAGTTGCGGTACACGCTGGCATTCGAGATGACTTTATTGGACGTCACTCTGCAAGGATTGCCGATTTCTGCCGCTATGGTCCGGTTGTAGGCGTGCAACCAAACGGAAAGCCAAAGCGAGGCGATTGGACAATTGCTCATCAATTACCAGTGCTCGTTATTTGGGGACACGATCCACGACCTGTTCCTGTTGAGATTCAACGCACCATCAATATTGACCAAGGGGCAGTGTTTGGCGGCCAATTAACCGCCTTCCGTTTGCCAGCAAAAGAAATTGTGCAAGTGGAATCTCAGGATTATGCACAGGCGGCCATCAATCCGCTCGATGAATGGTTTGAAAAGCGCTTGAAACCACCTGCTATTCAGAAGTGGTTAAACGGCTTCACAGCAAAAACTGCTGACGGGGCTATTCGCATAAAAGACCAACAGGTGAAGGCTGCTCTTGATCATTTTTCACACGCCACTTTGCCATTGGAGCAGCTCGTTTATCTACCACCAACCATGAGTCCACCACCTGTGTCTCAGCGAGAGGACTATCTTGAGCATCCAGAAGAAGCGATTGCCTATTACCAACGCTTAGGAATCACAGAGCTGATTGTCGAAAAAAAACATATGGGAAGTCGGGCCGTCATTCTGCTGTTTAAAGATGAACAGACTGCTAAAAAATGGACAGGGTTTTCTGATACAGTTATCACAACGACACGCACGGGTCGGGAATTTTTTGAGGGAGAAACTAAACAATTCATGCATGATCGTATCCATGCGGCAGTGTTGGAGGCAGGCTATTTCACAGAATTTACAACGGATTGGATACTTCTTGATGCAGAAATCATTCCTTGGAATGTGAAAGCAGGAGAACTGATTGCTAGTGAATACGCACATGTGGCCAATGCGGCAATTCTTGATAGACATGCCATCGCCTCTGCCTTACAGCAAGGTGCAACAGTCGATGTATCGGATTGGTCGCAACAAGTGGAACAGGGCTTACAAGACGCACATGCTTTCCAACAAGCATACAAACCGTATATTTGGTCGGTAGATAGCCATATGGACATTCAAGTGGCCGTATTCCATGTTCTTGCCCACCAACACGAACTGCTTACCTCGAAACCTCATTCTTGGCATATGGAGCAGAGTCAGCGATTATCAGATACGAGTGACGTATTTATGGCTACCGAATACCGCTTAATCAACGACGAGCAAAGTGTGAAACAAACGATTCATTGGTGGCATGAGCTGACAGAGGCTGGGGGAGAAGGGTTTGTTGTGAAACCACTTGACTGGAATGCAAGGACTCCTAAAGGCGAATCCGTACAACCTGCTATGAAAGTGCGAGGAAAAGAATATTTAAGACTTATTTATGGTATGAACTATTTAGAGCCAGATGTACTTACGCAATTAAAGCAACGCAAACTTAAGAAGAAGCAGAATAAGGCGTCAGAAGAATATGCACTTGGCCTGGAAGGGATACGCCGCCTCATTCATCAAGAGTCGGTAGAACGTATTCATGAATGTGTCCTTGGTGTGGTCGCCATTGAGTCAGATCCTGTCGATCCTCGCTTGTAAAAATCTGTTTGATACTGTAAAGAAATCTACTCTTAAACGTACTGAAACACTATAGAAATATTTCTTCTATATACTAAAAGTAACAATTCGTACGATAGAGGTGAAATGATGAACAGTATGGTGTCCGATTTTTTGGGAATTTTGAAGGGATTTGTCACGCTTAGCGTATATTTTGTTATCGGTTTTCTAGGGATTGTCGGCATCGTCTATATGCTGTCTCATCTTTTCTCAACGGAAACGACGGTAAGTACACTGGATAACCACATACGGGTTGTCTTTGAAACATTGCGTTATCGTTTATAAAAAGCAGCTTGCACCGAAATTACTCGGACAAGCTGCTTTTTATATGTGTCTTAGTTCATCTCGTATCCTTGTTTTTTCAAAAACGCTGTAATTTCCGCACGGCGAGGTGCTTTTAAGAAATCCGCCATCTGCTTTGTCCAAGTCGTGCTCTTTTGATTGGAACTGCGACGTTGGTAGTACGCTTGGATAGTTTCGTCATAAGCGGGAAGCAAGGTTGCATACTTTTCTTCATCATAAGTATTCTCATGAAGGATAGCTTCCACTGGAAGACGTGGTTTCACTTCATTGTGTTCATTAGGAATCCCTACAGTTAAACCGTAAACAGGGAATACACCCTTCGGTAACTGAGCCAGCTCACTGATTTCCTCCAAATTGCTTCGAACGCCACCAATGTAACAAATTCCGTACCCTTTCGACTCTGCTGCAAGGACAAGATTTTGTGCCAGTAAGCCAACATCGGTAACAGCTACGATTAGTTGTTCCGCCAAATCATAGACGATGGGTTCTCCGTGCATCTGACTTGCATGTTCAAGACGACGGTAATCTGCGCATAGTAGGAACACAGCACCTGCAGTCTCCATTTGATTCACATTGCTTGAAAGTTCTCCGATTTTCGTACGTTTGTCGGGATCAGTGACCCAAACAATACTGTAAGCTTGTACAAAATGGGAAGTGGCGGCCATTTGAGCAGCTGCCACTAACTCGACGACTTGTTCTTTCGTAAGCGGTTGATCTTTGTAGTCACGTACGGACGCATGAGCTTTCATCAATTCTACTACCATTAGCTGAACACTCCCTTTTTTAAAAGTCTCTTTCATCTTAGCATTGTCCTAAAAAAACGTGTTCCCGGAACAACCGGAAACACGTAATTAAACTAATTAGAAGAAGAATAAACCAAGACTGATGACGATACCACTCAAAATTAATACAAATACACAATAGCCCATGATGTCTTTGGCTTTTAAACCGGCAATTGCCAATGCTGGTAGAGCCCAGAATGGTTGAATCATGTTGGTCCAAGCATCGCCCCAAGCAATCGCCATAGCTGTTTTAGAGTAATCTACGCCAAGTTCAGAAGCGGCTTGTAACATGATTGGAGCTTGTACAGCCCACTGACCGCCACCAGAAGGTACGAAGAAGTTAACGATTCCGGCTGCGTAAAACGTGAACAGGTGGAAAGTATGCTCGTTCGAAACACTGACGACCGCTGTTGAAATAACTCCAGCTAGTCCAGACGTAACCATCATTCCCATGATCCCAGCATAAAACGGGAACTGGATGATAATACCACCAGTAGTTTTTACAGCGTTATTAACAGCTGCCAAATAACTACGTGGTGTGCCGTGCATGATGATCCCTAAAATTACAAACAACATGTTAACGATATTTAAGTTTAGATCAAAACCTTTTGTCGTGAAGTGGTAGCCCAAGTAAACGAGTCCAAGAGCCCCTACAAAGATTGAAAGCAAGTAGCTATCTTCCATGCGAGATGCTGGAGTGATTACAGTTGGCTTTTCAACGATCACTGTGTCTTCAAGTAAAGCTGGATCGACAGTAACCGTATCTTCCGGCTTAGGCATCATCCAACGATTTAACAAAGGAATTGTAACGATAAGAGCAGCCACAATTACTAAGTTATATGTAGAGAAAATTGTTTCAGTTGTTGGCACGATACCCATGATGCTTTCGAATGGATGGTCAGCAGTAGCGATGGATAATGGAATCGACCCTGCTAATCCGCCGTGCCAAATGACAAAGCCTGAGTACGCACTTGCAATTAACAGACGGTAATCAACCGTTGTCACTTTCTTAGCAATTTCTTTTGCGAATAAGGCACCAATGACAAGACCGAAGCCCCAGTTGATCCAACTTGCGAAAAGTGAGACGACAGTGACAAGAATAATAGCACCGCCAGGAGTCTTGGCCATTCCTGCCATTTTACTTAGTAAGCGTTTGATGGGTGGGCTACTGGCTAAGACGTGACCGGCAAGCAACACAATGACCATTTGCATAGTGAACAGCAATAATCCCCAGAAACCATCTCCCCAGTAGATCACCATATCGAGTGGACCTGCTTCAGTTAACCCGATTCCTAATAAAAAAACAATAAGAGTAAGTAGTGCAACGAAGATGTATGGATCCGGTAAGAACCTTTCCATAAGACGATTGGACAAGCGTGTAAGGGTTTTCATAAATACCTCCTCTGAGATGAATTTGCTTACAAATTGAAGTATATCTTAAATTCAGACTATTCTCTAGAGTTGAATTATTTTCCCGGAAAATTTGAAACTTTTTGAAACATCGTGCGTATAGTAGTTGACCACTAAATATGACGGATTTTGGCAGGTGATAACGATGGAGATTTTCGGTTATTCAATGGAGCAAGTCTATTTCTTTGTATTGATTGTAATGGCGGCGGCTACTTTCTTGTACTTGTTTTTTGGAGACGTCACAGAAGCAATCGGCGAAGGAATCCCGTTCTTGCATCCGACGCTGGTGTTTGCTTTCTTCACTTTAGCTTCGGCGTCAGGATTGTTGCTGGAATGGTTCACAGCTTGGAACAGCTGGGTCGTGCTACTCGCAGCCTGTGTACTAGCGCTCATTCTCGACATTGTCATTTATTTCTTTGTACTACTTCCAATGGCTTCTGCAGAAGTATCACTCGCCTACACGGATGAATCGCTTGCGGGGTTGGTTGCAAAAGTGATTATTCCGATTCCGGCTGATGGGTACGGAGAAATCTTATTTGAGACAGTCAATGGGAATCTTGCTAAACGAGCAACGGGCCTTGAAAATGAAGAAATCGATTATGGAAAGACTGTACTTGTCGTAGAAGTGGAAGATGGGACGTTTTACGTCAAAGAATACGAACCAATCAAATTATAGGGGGAAAGACAAATGGGAATGGATTTATGGATTGTGTTAGCTGTAGTTGGATTTGTTTTACTAACAATCATCGGTGTCTATGTCGCAAAGTACAAAACAGTAGGACCAGATGAGGCGCTAATCGTAACAGGGAGTTACCTGGGCACAAAGACCGTACATACGGATGAGTCGGGGAACCGAATCAAAATTATCCGAGGCGGGGGTACCTTCGTATTACCAGTCTTCCAACAAGCAGAACCACTTAGCCTACTATCCAGCAAGTTAGAAGTAACGACTCCGGAAGTCTACACGGAACAGGGTGTACCTGTTATGGCAGATGGAACGGCCATCATTAAAATTGGCGGAACGATTCCTCAGATCGCCACAGCAGCAGAGCAGTTCCTTGGTAAGTCTAAAGATGACCGTGAAAATGAAGCCAAAGAAGTGTTAGAAGGTCATTTACGTTCTATCTTAGGATCAATGACTGTGGAAGAAATCTATAAGAACCGCGACAAATTCTCACAAGAAGTGCAGCGTGTGGCGTCCCACGATTTAGCGAAAATGGGTCTTGTGATTGTATCCTTTACAATCAAAGATGTTCGCGACAAAAATGGCTACTTGGAATCTTTAGGGAAACCACGTATTGCTCAAGTGAAACGAGATGCAGACATTGCAACAGCAGAGGCGGAAAAAGAGACGCGCATCAAGCGTGCCGAAGCTTCTAAAGATGCTCAACGTGCAGAACTCGAGCGAGCGACAGAAATCGCCGAATCGGAAAAAGACAACCAGTTGAAAGTTGCGGAATACCGTCGCGAGCAAGATATTGCAAAAGCCCGGGCTGACCAAGCTTACGAACTTGAGACGGCACGCGCCAAACAAGAAGTAACGGAGCAAGAGATGCAGGTTCAAATTATTGAGCGTCAAAAGCAAATCGAGTTAGAAGAAAAAGAAATTCTACGTCGTGAGAAGCAGTACGATTCAGAGGTCAAAAAGAAAGCGGATGCCGATCGCTACGCTATCGAGCAAAACGCGGCTGCTGACAAAGCACGCCAAATCGCGGCTGCCGATGCAGAGAAATACTCTATCGAAGCACGTGCAAAAGCAGATGCTGAAAAAGTGCGTATGGATGGACTAGCGAAAGCTGATTCAGAACGCGCGCAAGGGGAGACAGAAGCAGACATCATCCGTTTGAAAGGTCTTGCGGAAGCCGAAGCGAAACGCAAAATTGCGGAAGCTTTCGAGCAATATGGTCAAGCCGCAGTACTCGACATGATCGTTCGCATGATGCCAGAATACGCAAAACAAATTGCGGCTCCACTTGGTAACATTGATAAAATCACAGTGGTCGATACCGGCGGTGGTGAAGGAGGCGGCGCCAATAAGGTGACGTCCTATGCAACCAACTTGATGTCGACCCTGCAAGAAACGTTGAAAGCCTCATCAGGAATTGACGTCAGAGAAATGCTCGAAAACTATTCGGGCAAAGGGACTATCCGCCCTAGCTTAGATCGAATCTCTGACGGCTTGTTTGCAGAGAAATCAGAAGCCGCTGTCGAAGAGAAGAAGACGCTGCAACCAACTTCATCCGAGAGTTAATCATTTGCCCCCAGCCGAGGTCGGCTGGGGGTTTTTAGTAGGAGTGAGGGTGAGGGAGTGAGTTGGGGCCGGGTGTTTAGTTTCCATAAAATGACTTCGTCTCATTAAAATCCAATTATGTCGAATAAACCATGCGGTATGTCCAAGAAAATCGGTTTTCGTCTCATGAAATCCCAGTTTCATCCGATGAACGAGCGCTCACCCTAATCCTTCGCAGAAACCATGAAAACCTTTCGATTGCTTAAGCCCTTCCTAGAAAGATCTTCCCCAAATAAATCAGTTGTGTTTTAAACAGCTTCCACCTATAATGAAAAAAAATACCAAGTAAGGAGGCTGTCGATGATCTTTCACTTACCTTTTCTCATAGCTATTATCTTGTTTGTCATGCAAAGTCACTATGGTCTAAAACATTTTCTTCGTGAAAGCCTTCTAATTGCAGTTATCTACACGATTATTCTATTCGGGTACTTTGCTAACCATGATTTAGTGGTAGTTCTTTATATGTTCTTGTTAATGTTTTGGTCTGTTGTAATTTCTACTTATTTTCAGCGAAATTCATGGCGCAAGTATATGACTAAAGAGGACTTGGATTACGACTAATAAGATAAAGGAGGATTTTTTATAAAACTGTATACGACTCACCCAAAGCGGCCAGCTTTAACCTATCTAGCAGCTCGTCTGCCCAGCAGTCACATCAAACTTCCGCAAATTAAGAAATCTCTTGCAATGAAACAGGCCGGAGAGAGCGGGGAGAAGGATGTCGCCTCCTATCTTCAAGAAGCTCTCCATCAGCTACCAGCCTACGTTCTTCACAACTACCATGTTAAAATCCCCAATACTTTTTCAATTCAAATCGATTACCTCATCTTTACCTCTCAATTCATTCTCATACTTGAAGTTAAAAATATTAAAGGACACATTTTCTTTAATCAGAACCCTGCCCAATTGATACGTACTCTTGACGGGGAGGTGATGGCAATGGACTGTCCATTTGCTCAGATGGATCGCAACGTACTTCATTTCAAAAGGCTACTTAGCAAATCTGAGTTGCCAATATACACGGTGATAGTGTGGACCAATCGCTCAGCAGTACTTGAAGCAGCGCCTTCAAATTCTCCTCACAAAATCCTTTTCTTAAAACAATTACCTTATTACATAAGCCAATTATTGAAATTGCCAGAACAAGAAGTTCATTTGGGAAGTCTTGTGAAAAACCTAAAGGCAAAAGCAACCCCTTTCTATCAGCCAGACCTCTGTCAAAGGTATGGGATTGCACCTTCCGAATTGGTCCGAGGGTTACTTTGTCTAACTTGTTATTCTCCAATGAACCTTCATGTGAGAACGTGGGTATGTCCCAAATGCAGGGTAAAAAACAATCATATGGTGAATGAGAATATTCTTGGGCTATTTGACTTGCTAGGCGATACTCTTCAAATGAACGATTTAAAGCAAATTCTACCGACCTTATATTCACGACTACTCGGGAATTTAGTGAAATCAGGTGAAGTAAGAAGTACTGCTTACAGAAAGAACCGGACATACACGCTGCATCGCCCATCTAAAGTAAAATGGCTTGAGGTTAAACTTGACCATAGATGAACTTGAACTTTCTAGTAAGGGCTTGAGTCTCAAGTTCTTACTAGGAAGATCTTTGGTGCTTGCTTTGAACCAGTCTCTCGTGGGGACTGGATTTTTGTGTGGGGGCCGGGAGTTTAGTTTCCATAAAACGACTTGGTCTCATTAAAATCCAATTATGTCGAAGAAACCATGCAGCATGTCGAAGAAAGCCGGCTTGCGTCTCATGAAATCCCGATTTCATCCCATGAACGCTCGCTCACCCCCCAAGCAACAGGCCCTTCACACACCAAAAACCACCCCCTAACCCCCGACGCCACCCACAAAGTATGCTATACTACTTACATCGAAACAACCATACGAGAAAGAGGTCCATTATGCTAACATTTGAACAAAAACAAGCAATCATCGAGACATTTCCAGAGCTTACGAAAAAATCAATCTCTCTAAAACGCCTAAACTACCACTTTGAAGAGAGCCAATACGACAAGACGATTGTCGTACAGCAGCTACATCCAAACGGGAACGGCTATGTGTTTGTGGGAGACGGCGGTCCTTATGAAGCAGACGATCGCGGACTGGTCAATATTCGGGAAGCCTCTGAAGATGAGATGAAAGAGATGATTCGCTATTCGATTGCTTTACTGTCAACGAGAGAATCCGTTGAAGAAGAAGCGGGCGGCGAACAAATCTGGACGACTAAAGACGGTGCAGAGTTGAAGCTTCTTCAAGAAGATGAATTATGGAACATTTACCATGGTCTGAATTTGGAAGACAGCTTCGAGTCGCAAGAAGCCGCTATTTTGTACTTAAAAGAAGAAGGCTTTCGACGCAACTAAAAAAGTGTAGCTCCCGGTCTAAAGGAGCTACACTTTTTTTGTTGGAATTTATCGACGCCTTCCACATCTAACGCAATCGAGTTCCAGGCGTTAGAACGCCTTCCACATCTAAATGGAATCGAGTTCCAGGCGTTAGAAATACATTCGAAAATCAACCGCACACACAGAGGCAAAGAGCGCCTCTATGCGCACGCTTGATTCCCGAAGCATTTCTGGGCGAACGCCTTCCACATCTAAATGGAATCGAGTTCCAGGCGTTAGAAATACATTCGAAAATCAACCGCACACACAGAGGCAAAGAGCGCCTCTATGCGCACGCTTGATTCCCGAAGCATTTCTGGGCGAACGCCTTCCACATCTAAGATTTCGGATGCACTTGCTCAAGCGGGGCAGTGGCGGGTCCTTCTAAAATATCGCCCCGGTAACTGAATCGTGAGCCGTGGCACGGGCAATCCCATGACCGCTCCGCTTGATTGAAAGCGACATCACAACCCATATGTGTGCAGGCAGGTTTGACAAACGTGACATTTCCGGACGGATCTTTATAAGCAGCAAGCTTCTGTCCGTCGACCCGAACAAGTTTCCCTTCATCCAGGCCAAGCTCATCAAGCGACGCTTCGGCTCCCGTCACTTTGCCTTTAATCAGCTCTTTTGCGACACCCGCATTGTCTTTGATAAAGTTGCCGATTCCTTTAGGACGTAGCTTTGTGCGAGTTGGCGAAAATAATTCTTCGTAAGGATTGGCTTTACCAAGAGCTAGGTCTGCAAGTAAGTGGGCAGCAGCCACTCCGTTCGACATACCCCACTTTGAAAAACCAGTCGCTACAAATACATTCGGCATCCCGGTAACCATTTGGCCAATATAAGGTAAGTGATCAAGTGGCATCAGGTCTTGAGAGGACCAGTTATGCGTCACTTCAGATGTTCCGTAATAACTTGATGCAAAGTCACGTAGCTTCGCGTAATTGGTTCGTGTGTTTTCTTCGTGACGACCAGAAATATGTCCTTGGCCTCCAATTTGAAGCAACCGTTCTCCTGAAGCATCTAGCACCGTGCGGATTGAGCGTGTCGGTGACTCCACATTGATATACATGCCCATGTCTTCCTGCACATTGCCACGCAGCGTCATAGCGTAACTTCTTTCTACCCTCATGCGAGAGAAATACAGGCCTTCAAAATCGTTGAATGGGAAATGGCTGGTGACGAGGACGTGTTGGGCCTCTACCTTATGACCGTTTACCAACTCGACCTGACTAGGAAGATGGACAGTTTTGGCGCGTGAGTTTTCATAAAATTTAACTCCGGCCGCCTGTGCTTCTTTAACAAGTGCTGTTAAAAAATAGACAGGGTGAAACTGAAGTTGATTCTCTAGCTTAAGAGCTGTTCGTATAGGAAAAGGTAAATCCGTCTTCTTCGTCAGGGATGCACCAGGAATCCCTAACTTTTCATAAGCAGTAAATTCTTTTTCAATTTTTTGTTCACCACTAGAAGATTCTGCATATAAATAAGCAGGACGTGTTTCTAGACCGCACTCAATAGAATGCTCCTCAGTTTTTTCTTTAACCCAGTCGAGCGCTTGTCGATTCGCTTCGTAGTATGCTCGTGCATCTTGCTCCGAGAAAGTGGAAATAAGCTCATCGTAGATCAAGCCATGCTGAACAGAAAGTTTGGCTGTCGTAAAACCAGTGGTACCGTGCAATAAACGACCACCTTCTAAAACGGTGACAGCGCGACCTGAATTGCGCAGTAGGTATGCAGCTACAATCCCCACAATACCGCCACCTACAATTACAATATCGGTATTGATTGAACTCGAGAGAGCTGCAAATTCAGGAATCTGCGGTCCATCCAGCCAATAGGATGAGGGTTCATTTGTGAAATCCTGTGTCATATCATTTCCTCCTTCTAAAAAATCTCATTATCTATCCTGTACCCTAGTTTTTAACAAGTAGACAAATTTCAAACAGGCTAAAAAAATTTTAGAGTAGGAAAATCGAATTAAGGGTATGGTAAACTTAAAGTAGAAATCAGAAAATTAAGACGACTGGGGGCGATGAAGTGTTTAAAAACTATAAAGTAGAACCATTCTTTGATGAAATGTTTGATAAGACAATTTCACCGAAACCACATTATCAAAATTTCCATGCAAAGCTTGCAGAGACAGAGCCATCTACGCTGAAAGAAAAGCACGAATTGGCACAGCTGTCATTTTTACGCCAAGGAATTACATTCACTGTCTATCACCAAAATGTAGGTACTGAACGCACGATGCCGTTTGATTCCGTTCCTATTATTATCCCCGCAGACGATTGGAAGATGATTGAAAAGGGGATGGCGCAACGAACAGAAGCACTGAATTGTTTCTTAAAAGATATTTATCATGAGGGGCGGATTTTGCAAGAGGGACTCGTGCCGCGTGACCTTGTTGAAAAAAATGCCTACTATTATAAGGCACAAGCAGAAGGTGTACGTGTACCACTCGACAATCATATATTTTTAGCGGGAATTGATTTAATTCGTGACGCCCAAGGAAATTACATGGTTTTAGAAGATAACTTACGCAATCCTTCAGGCATGTCTTATGTTTACCAGAATCGCTATGTAATGCGCCAAGTGTATCCTGAATTTTTTGCAGATGAGCCTGTACATACCTTAGAACATCAATTGACTTACATGCATGAAGCGATGCTTGATCATGCACCACCAGGAGTGGAAAACCCGACTGCTGTGCTACTAACGCCAGGGATGTATAACTCTGCCTATTATGATCATGTATTTTTAGGCCAACAAATGGGAATTCATTTAGCAGAGGGACGTGACCTTCTAGTGAAGGATGACTATATTTATATGAAGACCATTCGTGGGCTTCAACGAATTGATATCATTTATCGTCGGATCGATGATAATTTCTTGGACCCAAGCGCTTTCCGCGAAGACTCCATGTTGGGGGTTAGGGGACTAGTAGATGTTTATAAGAAAGGTAACGTGGCTATACTTAATGCTATCGGTAACGGTGTTGCGGATGACAAGGCGATGTATTCGTATGTTCCCGATATGATCAAGTTTTACTTGAACGAAGAACCGATTATTGCGAATGTGAAGACCTATCGGTTAGAAGAACAAGAAACACGCGAGTGGGTTTTAGAAAATATTCGTGAGCTCGTCATTAAAAATGTGGGAGCTTCAGGCGGCTATGATATGTTGATTGGGCCTCAGGCGGATCAAGAGCTGATTGAAATCTTCAAACAGAAGATTCAAGAATCGCCTCATCAATACATTGCGCAGCCGACCATTCAACTTTCACGAGCTCCTGCGTATCAAGGAGAAGAGTTCTATCCATGCCACGTCGATCTACGCGTATTTGTGATGCGTGGCAAATCAACACATGTCCTACCGGGTGGCTTATCACGTGTGGCGCTCAAGCAAGGGTCACTCGTCGTCAACTCCTCTCAAGGCGGCGGTGCCAAAGATACGTGGATTTTGAAGAATGGGGGGAATGCGCATGCTTAGTCGTGTAGCAGATGCGCTGTACTGGATGGCGCGTAACATCGAACGATCGGAAAGTCACTCCCGTATCATGCATGTTCATTTGACGCAGATGCTTGAAGCTGGAAATAAGGACATTTTTCAAGAAGAAGACTACCACATTTTATTTGAAGTGTGTGCTACTGCTGAAGAATTGAAGCAGCTAGAAAGTGATGGGAAGACCCGAGTGGAGGATTTGATTTCGTATTTAACATACGGGGAAGAAAATTCAAACTCTGCTTTAAATTGTGTACGTATTGCACGGGATAATGCTCGTGTAACACGTGATTACATTCCCAATGATCTGTTTGAGGCTTGGAATCAATTTTATTTATCCGCCAATCCTCTTCCAGACCGTGCTTACTCGATTCATACAATGCGTGATTTTTTCAATGAAACCAAGCAGGCTTCTTATATGGCTCAAGGCATAATTGAAGCAGCAATGTCACGCGATGTGGCATACTATATGTTGAAGATTGGGAAGTGGCTAGAGCGTGCCGAGAAAACTGCACGCATCTTAAATGTCGTGAGTGAACAGACACGAACACGGGAAAAAGAATACGAGGCTAGTGATTACTATTATTGGTCGAGCGCACTGCGGATGGTGAACGGTTATGAGGCCTATTTAAAGTCGAATCCACCCAAAATGGATCCGACGAAAATCTTATCCTTCTTAATAACCAATCAAGACTTCCCGCGTTCTATTCGTTACTGTATGGACCACGTCCGCGAAGCGGTAGATGCTCTTGAGAACGCCAAGGTCGCCCATTACTCTGTAGAGCTTTATGAGGCAATGGATGCGCTAAGACGTGAATTTAACCAAATGAAAATTCAAGATTTGGATACAAACGAAACGATTAATTTCTTGAACACCTTCCAAGACAAGTGTAATCAGATCGGTCAAATATTCTCAAAGACCTACTATTTAACAGAACCTGTTTCATCGTCGACTTTCTCACAACATCAAGAACAATCGCTTCCACCAGAAATGAGGAGAAAGACTGCCATGAAGTATAAAATTGAACACACGAACATCTTTGAGTATGAGACGGTTGTCGATCAAAGTATGAACTCGATTCGATTGAAGCCACGTTCTGATGAGTGTCAACGCCTTCTTTCTTACCGAACGGATATCACACCGATGTCTTTAACGAAAGAACATACGGATATTTGGGGCAATAACGTAGAAACCTTCTTCATTGCTGAACATCATCAACACTTGGAAATCAAGTCGACATCGGTAGTCAGCATTCAACGAAGCCCGTTTATCCAGCAAATTGATTATTCACCAGAAATGAAAGACATTTTCCATTCAGACCTTTTCCAAGAACACTATGCTGGTTACTTAGCCAACACAGCTTATACGTATTTGACAGTAAAGCAAATGGAGCGCGTGGACGGTGCTATTGGTCTAATGACGAACCCTGTACAATATGCGATTGAAGTGATGCGCTATGTATACGATACCTTCAGTTACGATCCGGATGCGACAGATGTTACAACAACAGCAAGTGACTCCTTCGAATTACGTGGAGGGGTTTGTCAAGATATGGCCCATGTCATGCTTGGCATATTGCGTGCCAAACAAATCCCTGCCCGCTATGTGAGTGGTTACCTATACGTAGGTGAAGATTCCGCATTAGTTGGGGACGCTGCTAGTCATGCGTGGGTAGAGGTGATGATACCAGGAATCGGCTGGGTTGGGCTTGATCCGACCAACAATGTGGAAGCTTTAGAAAATCATATCCGCATGTGCGTAGGTCGTGACTATAATGATGTGAGTCCTGTACAAGGTGTTTACCGCGGCGGGGCGAGCTCTATTGATGTTAAAGTTGCAGTAAGTCTTCTTTCAGGAGAATAATAAAAACTATCCAGTGCCGCACGTTGAGTGCAGTATCTGGATAGTTTTTTATTTTTGTTCACTTATATAGCGGATACCATCGTACGTTGATCCAAAAATCAGAAGAGAACGTTCTAGAGTAGTTATTTCCATAGCAAGTCGAGGCGTTACACCAACTAAGACGCACTGAGCGCCGATTAGACGAAGAGAGTCAGCTAACTTCTGAAAGAAAGAATAGCTCTGTTGATCACCAGAGACATCAATCTTAGAAACATCTAATATCACGTATTCATAGCGGTTTTTTGCACATTCTTCTAATACGGCAATCACCATGCGATCAAAGCGCTGCCAATCAAAGCTTCCTATTAAAGGGAGGGCCATCGCATTGTCCCACACTTTCATGATGGGCGTAGAGAGCTGGCGAATGAGTCGTTGTTGATTTTCATCTTCTTCTGCTTTGGTTGTCACATCAGCTAGCATGACTAGATAGTGAGGCTCGGCAGCGTCAAATTTTACGGTAAGAATGATAATGTCCGTATGTATAGACTCGGCTAATGTGATACGCATGCGATGCATGTCCGTTAAGGCATGCATTATGGTTTGGTTATGGCTAGGCTTTCTATGGAAGAAATCCATTGAATGACCAAGCATTTCTTTGCTAGAAGGTAAACCATAGTAGGGGGCCACTAAATCAAGTAGCTTTTCTGCAGCATCGTTCATCCACTGAACTTCAAACGAGGCGTTTGCCAGTAATGCGGCATCTGGTAATAAATTTAATGTTTTATAGACGGCAGTGTCTAACTTTTCAATACCGATAGGCATGGACATTTCTCCTTTTTATCTATGAAAATAGTATAACGTAACTTTAAAAGAGTAGCGAATTACAAGTGAAAGGGCTTCGAATCTAGGCTTAAGGAGCTATTGTTAGGTGAGGGACATGGCTGTCATCTGTTTGTCATAGTTGTGGTGTGCCTGTCATCTTCGAGATGTTGCTGACGTGCAATTGATAGTCTGTGGCTATCTCCTTGTCATCGTTTTGCAATGTGTAGGTGGTACGATAGGGGTCGTTAGTGAAAAGGAGGAATTTTAACTTATGAAAAAACAAATCGTTGCACTAACCGCTATTTCAGGTTTATTATTTGGAGCGGCTGGCGCATCTGCAGCTGAACAATCTTATACAGTTAAAAGCGGGGACACATTATGGTCCATTGCACAACAAAATCAAGTATCAGTTGGAGATATTCAAGAGTGGAACAACTTAAACTCAACTCTTATCTTCCCACAGCAAGAATTACAAGTCGGTGAATTTGAGACTTACACAGTGGTTAGCGGCGATACGCTATACCAAATCGCACAAAAGAATGATATTTCCGTGGCTGACCTTAAAGGTTGGAACGGTTTAACATCAGATCTTATTTTCCCAGAACAACAATTGTTCGTAGAGGGAACTGACTATAAAGCAGCACCTGTTGAGCAGCAAGTAGCTGTTTCAGCTCCTGTTGAGCAACAAGCAGCACCAGTAGAACAAAAAGCTGCTGCACCAGTTGAAACTCAGCAGACTGAACAAGCTCAAGCAGCACCACAGCAATCACAACCGGTAGAACAAGCTCCTGTAGAGGCAGCACAAACAATGACTGTAGAAGCAACAGCGTATACAGCTTATTGTGAAGGATGTTCAGGTACAACAGCAACAGGAATTGACCTTCGTGCCAATCCAAATCAAAAAGTAATTGCAGTCGATCCTTCAGTTATCCCATTAGGTTCTAAAGTATGGGTAGAAGGTTACGGAGAAGCAATAGCTGGTGATACGGGTGGAGCTATTAAAGGAAACAAAATTGATCTCTTCATGCCAGAGCAACAAGATGCTTTGAACTGGGGACGTCAAACTATCACTATTAAAATTTTAGATTAATGAAGGAACCGTGAGCTTCGGCTTGCGGTTTTCTTTCCGTTTAAAAGCAAATTTTTTTTCATGTAACCCTTTTCAACTCTTTTCTTTTCCGAAATATTTGCTATGCTAAGTAAATGTTGAATTAGGAAGAAGGAATACCGTGAAAAAATCAAAACCTACAGGTGATTTAAACCTTTTTCATTTAACGTGGCCCATCTTTTTAGAGGTCTTCTTATTTATGTTAATGGGAATTGTGGATACCTTTATGCTGAGCTCGTTATCAGATGACGCGGTTTCAGGTGTAGGTGCCGCCAATCAATACATTCACATTGCCATTCTTCTATTAGAAGTTGTCGCAGCCGGTGCCTCAATTGTTGTTGCGCAGTTCTTAGGTTCCAAACTTATAAAAGAAGCCTCAAAAGTAGCCGCTATATCGATCACTTTAAATTTAGTGATAGGAATTATTTTGAGTATCGTTTACCTCGTTTTTGCAAAAACTATGATGGTTGCGATGAATTTGCAAGGAGATGTATTGGATTTCGCCCAAAGCTATTTATCGATAGTAGGGGGAGCCATCTTTTTGCAAGCGATCATCAATTCTTTGTCCGCAGTAATTCGTGTGCACGGGTGGACGAAACAAACGATGTACGTATCCTTGGGTATGAACATTATCCATGTTATCGGTAACTATGTTTTGATTTTTGGTAAATTCGGCTTTCCGGAACTTGGTGTAGAAGGGGCCGCGATTTCTTCGATTGGTAGTCGTTTCTTAGCAATGCTCGTATTTTTCTGGTTGTTCTATCAAGTGATGGAAGTACGTGTGAAGTGGAGAGATTATGTCAGCTGGTCTAAAGACTACGTGGGCAAGATCTTGCGAATTGGATTACCTGCGGCTTTTGAACAAATTCTTTATCAGTCGGCTCAAATTGTGTTCCTTTTCTATATTACTTACCTCGGAGCAGAAGCTTTGGCCGCGCGCCAATACGCGCATAATATTTCCATGTTTACTTACTTATTTGCGATTGCCATTGGGATGGGAACAGCGATCATCGTAGGACGTTTTGTGGGAGCTGGTCGTTCAGAAGAAGCTTACCAGCAACTTTGGAAAAGTGTACGCTATGCCATGACGTTCACCGTTACAGCAGTGACACTTGTTGTGATCTTCCGCAAATCGATTGTATCCATTTTTACAGACAATCCAGAAGTCATTCAACTAGCGGCGCAAGTACTTGTTCTTGGTTTGGTGCTGGAAACGGGACGCACTTTGAACATAGTTATTATTAATTCACTTCGCGCAGCAGGAGATGCAAGGTTCCCTGTTTTAATGGGGGCTATTTCAATGATTGGAATCAGTCTGCCGCTTGGGTACTTCTTTGTCTTCATCTTAGATTGGGGATTAGTAGGGGTCTGGGCTGCCATTGCCATCGATGAATGGACGCGTGGTTTAATCATGTTATTCCGCTGGAAGAGTAAAGCATGGAAACGCTACGCACTTGTCAATGTGCCCGAACAAACAAAAGAAGCCGAGTCGCTATAGGACTCGGCTTTCTAGTTTACGAATTAGCTAAACATCGGGAAAACGTATGAGATCAAGAACCAAAGAATACCAAAGAAAATAATGATGTAAGCTGCATACTTAATAAATGTTGCGCCAACTAAGCCGCTGTCCGTCTTTTCTTCTCGACGAACCTCGATGTGTTTTTCTTCCTGGCGGTTATTATCCATTAGAATACCTCCTCAAGTTTAGGTGTTTACTGGACAATACCCCGCCAGTGTAAAAGTTAAACTTTGAGGCGTGTTGCATTTACTAGAAGCACGAGTGGCGGGCCAGCGATTGGTAAGAAGGCTAAAGGTTTCATGCGAGCTTCTGGATAATAGTGATAGACAGCATAAATGGAAAGGCCCCATAACACAAACCAATCCACTGTCATGACCGAAACTAAATGGGATTGTTGAAAAACTGCACCATAGCTAGTTATAGATACCCCGTTTGTTAAAGTAACAAGATTTGCGACGGTGATCACAATCAAGAAAATCAACCAAGTCTTTGAAGTTAAAATACGAAGCAACCATTTTGGCGTTCTGATTTTTCTTTCGGGTGGTCGATTTCCAAATGCAAAGTATGGAAGCAACGCGAAAGCACCTAGTCCAAATGAAGCGATTGAAAATGGCCATGCCGGCCAGCGCTCTGTATCATTTCGCAGTAAAAGTGTTAAGAAGATTAAAGGGAATATCCCTAAAGAGTTGAAAACCGTTAAGACTAACGGATCGATAGCTGCCCAATTGCCTGCAAAAACTTCTGTGAGTACGGGATCACTGCTATTTCCCTGTCCAGGTGCAAAGAAAATCGCATAGGCTACAAGTAAGATCCAGACTACGATAAAAATCATTTGAGACACCTCATTTTTCTTTTCATCATACCTTACTTTTAATTGTTAAACCTGTTTTACGAAAAAAGTGATCCATTTCAGAAATTATTTCGTTATCTTATTGTTAGGCAAGCCTTACTACTATCCGTTATGATAAGAAGTAACTGGGAGTAGGGGAGGGAAAGTATGTGTCTTTTACAGATGAACAATTGTATGAAAGAATTTTAGAAAAAGATTCTGAGGCGTTAGAAACGCTTTATAATAAATATGAACGTCTTGTCTTCTCTTTTGCATATCGTATGATGCAAGATAAACAACGTGCAGAGGATGTTGTGCAAGATGTCTTCTCTAAGCTTTGGCGTGACCATGCGACATTTGATGCCAGTCGGGGGAAATTTTCTTCCTGGCTACTGACGATGACGCGCAATCGGTGTCTAGACCTTATTCGAAAATCGAGTAAGCAACAAGAGGTAGGATTACTCGATAAAGATGCAGAGCGTGTGAATGATACACTTCATGATGCGCCAGAGCAAGCAGTCGAATGGAAAGAAAAAAGTGAACGAATTCGTGAGGCGATGTCTCATTTAAAAGAAGATCAAAGAAAAATCGTAGAGCTGTTTTATTTTCATGGGTATTCGCAAGATCGCATTTCCAAAGACCTTGATATTCCACTTGGAACAGTAAAGGGAAGGATTCGCTTAGCCTTGCAGCATCTACGTAAACGATTAGAACCGGAAAGGGGGGAATTTGCAGATGGAACGAGTGATATGTGATTTAACAATCGATTATTTTAACGATCAATTGACAGCGGAAGAAAAAGAAAGATTCGAACAACATCTAGAAGGCTGTTCAGAGTGTCAACAAGAATTGGCAGAGTGGCAGATGTTATCAGAAGACCTTCCTTACGTCTCGGAGATGGTCGAACCACCAATCGGTATGAAGGAGCGAGTACTTGGTTCCATTCTAGACAATTCATCCTCAGTGGCAGAGCAAGAAACTGTACAGTCAGACACAGTTGTACCATTTCAACAACCACAATCAACAAAGAGCGGGCGGCAAACGACAGCTCGTTGGATACCATTGATAGCAGCTGCGTTAGTACTATCATTAGTAGGGAATGCCTATCTGGGTTGGATGGTACAGGATCAGCAGCAAGCTTTGGTAACTCAAAGTGAAACTGTCGACCAATTGGTTGCCCTAGTGAATTTACAACCTTTAGAGGGTGATTCGTCGGGAACCGCATCGATTGTCCGTAATGGTGACGAGATTCGTGTGGTCGTTCAAGCGTCATCACTTCCAGAGTTATCAGATGAAGAAGTGTACCAGGTATGGTTAATTGATGAAGACGGTCCAGATCGTGCAGGAACATTTACATCAACTGGGACAGATGGAGCGGTAGTGTATACCCTTCCGGCTGGGCAAGATTTCTCTTGGGATCAAATCGCTGTCTCTCATGAACCAACAAAAGATAGTGAGTCGCCTCTTGGAGAGGTGTTACTAGCATCCGCTATTTCAGCTCCAGGAAATGAATAATCAGGTTACCGTTCACATTGTGTGAGCGGTTTTTTTTATGAAATTAGTATCATTTAGAAAGTAATAGTGAATAAAGTTATACAGTTTGTAGAACTTGTTAACCCTGTAGTAGCAAGGGTTGGAGAGTGTTGGTCAAAAGTTTTTAAAGTTTTTTTCAAAAAAAGTGATCCATTTAAGATATCCCTCCGTTAGCTATGTGTAAATCAAAACAAACAAAACCCAAAAGGAGAGATTCACATGAACTACAAAATGAAATCAAAAGCAATTTTAGCAGCTACACTAGCAATGACAATGGCAGCTCCAACTCTAGCTTTCGCAGCAGACCACGGTGATCATTCTTCAACTGGTGGAGAAGCTACAGGAGATATGGGCGTTTCATCTCCAGCTTCAGAATTACGTTCTGCATTAACTCACTTATTCACAGAGCACGCATTCTTAGCAGTTGAAACATTGAAAAAAGGTGCTGACGGAACAGAAGATTTCGAAGCATTAGCTGGCGCACTTAGCGGCAATACAGATGACTTAACTGCAGCTGTATCTTCTGTATACGGTGAAGAAGCAGGAGCACAATTTAAAGAAATTTGGTCATCACACATTGGCTACTTCGTTGATTATGCAAATGCAACAGCAGCAGATGATCAAGCTGGAAAAGACCAAGCAGTAGCTGAATTAGATGAATATATTGTAGAACAAGCAGCATTCTTAGATGCAGCAACTGAAGGACGTTTACCAGCAGCAGATCTAGAAGCTGGTTTGACTGAACACGTTGGTCAATTAGTAGCAGCTTTCGATAGCTATGTAGCTGGAGATTACGAAGCGTCTTACATCAGTGAGCGTGAAGCTATCAATCACATGGTAATGGTAGCATCTGGTATGGCTTCAGCAATCACTGACCAGTTCCCAGAGAACTTCGAAAACTCAGTAGCGGTAACACCAGCAGCTGATTTGCGTGCTAACTTAGACCGTATCTTCACAGAGCACGCTGGTTTAGCAGTAATGGCTATGCAAAATGGCGTTGACGGTGACCCTGATTATGACGCATCAGCAGCAGCACTTCTTGCAAATGCAGATGATCTATCAGCAGCAGTCGCTTCAGTATACGGTGAAGAAGGCGGAGCGCAGTTTAAAGAGATCTGGAACAGCCACATCGGCTACTTTGTAGACTATGTAGTTGCAACAGCTAATGAAGATGAAGCTGGCAAAGAGCAAGCAATGGCAGAACTTGACGAGTATATCGTTGAGCAAGCAGCATTCTTAGCTACAGCTACAGAAGATCGCTTACCAGCAGCAGATTTAGAAGCTGGTTTGACAGCTCACGTTGATCAATTACTAGCAGCATTTGACCTATATGTTGAGGGCGACTATGAAGGAGCTTACTCAAACCTACGTGAAGCATATGCTCACATGTTAATGCCATCAGAAGCTATCTCAGGAGCAATTGTTGATCAATTCCCAGAGAACTTCAAAGGCGGCGAAATGCCAGAAGGTATGCCAAGTACTGGTATGGGCGGAATGGCTGAAGAACAAGGCATGGGCGCAGAAGGATTCCTACTAGGATCTCTATTAGCAGCTTCTCTAGGTGCAGCAGCATTCATGACTCGTCGTCGTAAAAGCGAACAAAACTAATTTAGTAGGTTCAGATTTTTGATCCCATCATGCGCAACGACCACTAGATTGGAAGTTTCTGACCTAGATCCTTACAGGAGTTCTCTCTCTTGAGACTGGTTGGGGGACGAGTAGCAGAGGGATGAAAAGGTCACTATCGTTTCGATGATTTGGACCAAGGTCTTTACCAATAGAGAAAGAACCCGATACTCTGGGGAGTGTCGGGTTCTTTTTTGGTTTGAACTAGAAAGGGTTTGAGAAATATGGGTTTTGGTTCTTTGGATTGGTTTCCATAAAACGACTTGGTCTCATTAAAATTCAATTATGTCGAATAAACCATGCAGTATGTCGAATAAAACCAGCTTACGTCTCATTAAATCCCGGTTTCATCCGATGAACGCTCGCTCACCCTAAAGTCTTCACAGATTGAGTAGCTTCTAACAACGTCCGAATAGAATCTCGCTCACCGCGATGAAGCGCGTCTACGACGAAGCTTCCGACAATAACACCGTCCACGACCTCGCCTAATTGCTGCACATGTTTAGGAGTGGAGACCCCAAATCCGGCCATGACAGGTACGGGGCTCACAGATTTCAAAGCAGCGAGATGCTTGAAGGTTTCTTCAGGTAACGACTGGCGTGTACCCGTAATCCCATTAACAGTGACGGCATAAACAAATCCTTGGGAAGCTTTCGCAATGCGCTCCACGCGCTCACGTGGACTCGTTAAGCTGACCAATTGAACCAAATCTATTCCGGCAGGCTCTAAAACATCTGATAATATCTCAGACTCCTCAAGTGGAAGGTCGGGTACAATGACACCAGCCACGCGTGCCTCTTTTGCTAAGGAAGCAAATATATCAAGACCAAGCTGCAAAATAGGATTGAAGTAGGTCATGACTACGAGTGGAATGGTAATGTCATCCTCTAAACCCTTTACTGTTTCAAGAACGTCGCGAAGCGTAGTTCCATGCGCAAGAGATCGGAGACCAGCTTCTTGAATCACCGGACCATCTGCGACAGGATCGGAAAAGGGGATGCCAAGTTCAACCGCAGTTGCCCCAGAATTCTGTAAGAATAACAGTTGCTCTTTCAAGGCATCGAGACCACCATCACCCGCCATGATGTACGGAATAAACGCTGTTTCTCCTGCATCAACGCGTGATTGAATTGCTGTAGTTAAACGACTCATTCCGTTTCCTCCTTACTAGCTAAAGCTTCGCAGATTGTGTGTACATCTTTATCTCCACGACCGGATAAACAAATTACCACGTGATCGTCTTCCGTTGTTGTCGGAAGAAGGGCATCCAAATGAGCAAGTGCATGCGCAGATTCAAGCGCAGCGATAATTCCTTCTGTTTGGGCGAGTAGCTGAAGAGCAGTCAATGCTTCTTCATCTGTTACAGACGTGTATTGCACGCGTCCGAGGTCATGTAGATAACTATGCTCAGGCCCGATACCAGGGTAATCTAGACCGGCAGAAATCGAGTGGGCTTCCTTGATTTGACCGGCTTCATCTTGTAAGAGATGCATCATGGCGCCGTGTAACACGCCGACTTTTCCTCCAGTTAAACTCGCTGCATGTTTCCCTGAAGCGACCCCGTGACCTGCAGCTTCAATTCCAATCAACTTTACTTCTGCATCATTAATGAACGGATAGAACATTCCCATGGCATTACTTCCGCCGCCGATGCACGCAAGAACGTGGGTAGGCAACTGCTCGAATTGCTTTAAACTTTGGCGACGCGTCTCTTGTCCAATGACAGATTGGTAGTCTCGCACAATTTGCGGGAACGGGTGAGGGCCAAGAACGGAACCCATGATGTAATGCGTATCATCTACGTGTGTGACCCAGTATCGAAGCGCTTCGTTTACCGCATCCTTCAGCGTGCCACTGCCTTGTGTGACTTCGACGACCTTAGCACCTAACAACTCCATCCGGAAAACATTCAACTGCTGTCTGCGAATGTCTTCTTTCCCCATAAAAATTGTACATTCAAGTCCAAACAATGCACTGACTGTTGCTGTGGCAACACCATGTTGACCAGCTCCAGTTTCAGCGACCACTTTCTTTTTGCCCATGCGTTTTGCAAGGAGGGCTTGGCCAACTGTGTTGTTGATCTTATGAGCACCTGTGTGGTTCAAGTCTTCGCGTTTTAAATAGATTTTCGCTTTACCGTAATGCTCAGTTAGACGTTCTGCATAATACAACGGATTTTCACGCCCGACATACTGCTCCAGGTAGTAGCGGACTTCATCGTTGAACTCCTGATCTTTCTGAGCGTCGAGGTAGGCTTCTTCAAGTTCTGCTAAAGCGTGCATGAGCGTTTCTGGAACGAATTGGCCACCGTAGTTTCCGTAGCGGCCTTTCACTGGTGCTGTGTAATTTGTCATCGTGATTCCTCCCGAACGGCGCGTATGAACGCCTTAATTTTTTCGCTGTCTTTTCGTCCGTCAGTTTCGACACCGCTTGAAACATCTACCATAACAGGTTGCAAGTCTCGAACGGCTTGTCCGACATTTTCCGGTGTCAATCCACCTGCTAAAATGAAGGGTCTAGATGTGGGTACTTCATGAAAGAATGTCCAATCAAATGTGTGACCTGAGCCTCCACGATGTGTCGTGCCTGGTGCATCAACCAATACGAGAGGAGCAGGGCTTGCAAAAGCAGTTTTCAAGTCTTCTTTGGAGTGAATCGAAAATGCTTTGATCACAGGTACTTCAATGACGTTTAGTAAATCGTCCGATTCGTCTCCGTGCAATTGGACGTAATCAAGGGGGACTGCTTGAGCTGTAGCGTTAATCTCTTCGACAGTCGCATTCACGAAAACACCCACTTTTTTGACGGGAAAGGGAATGGCTTTTGCGAGTTCCGTCGCTTCCGAAACAGTCACTTGTCGTTTACTCGGGGCGAAAACAAAACCAATGGCATCTGCTCCTGCGAATACCGCAGCTTCCACATGTTCCGCTTCTTTCAGTCCACAAATTTTAATGCGTGTCATGGACGACCCTCCCAACTTGAAGGGCTTGTAGGGCCTCTTCTACTGAAGACGCACGGACCAGTGTCTCACCGACTAACAAACCGTGAGCTCCACAAGCACTTAGTCGCTCTGCATCTTGTTGTGTGACAATCCCGCTCTCACTGATCAGGTGGATGTTTGCAGATGTGGGAATCATACTCGCCAATCGTTCTGTCGTATCCAGAGAAACCTCGAATGTTCGTAAGTCGCGATTGTTTACTCCAATCAATTGGGCTCCTAGGGTAAGAGCAACTTCCAGTTCTTCTTCATCGTGCACCTCAACGAGCACTTCAAGTCCCAGACCCGTTGCGTAGGTGTACAACGAATGGAGGGTTTCCACTTCCAGAGCGGCCACTATCAATAAGATGATAGAAGCTCCGTGGTGATAGGCTGCATCGATTTGCAGTGAATCGACCATAAAGTCTTTGCACAGGACCGGGAGTTCTGTCGCTTCTGCCACTTGTTTTAAATCGTCAAACGATCCTTGAAAATACTCTTGATCTGTCAAAACAGAGATGGCGGCTGCACCACCAGTTACGTATCGTTTTGCTTGTTCCACGGCATCAAGGTTCGGATGAATCAATCCTTTTGAAGGAGATGCACGCTTGATTTCTGCAATCACTTCAAGGCGATTGGATTGCGTCAATGTATCTGATAATTTTCGGCGAAGCGGGATTGCTCGCCCAGGAAAAATTGTTTTCTTCAGTTGTTCGAGTTCTTTATATTTCGTTGCGATGATTGTATCCAGTATTGTCATGACGTTACCTCCACAGCTGTTGGGTAATGCAGTAATTGCTGAAGTGCTTTGCCGGACTGAATGCTTTCCCGAGCAACTTCAATGCCTTCTGCTACAGTAGATGCAGCACCTGCTGCAAACAATGCGAATCCGCTATTTAACAATGTTGTATCGAGATAGGCGGATGGCTCTCCTTGTAAAACAGAACGTAAAATTTTAGCGTTTTCTTCTGCCTCGCCACCTGCGATTGTTTCACGCGGAAGAGGGGAAAGACCGACCTGTTCTGCGGATAACGTATGTGTCGTAATTTCAGCATCCTGCAACACAGTGTAACGTGTCATTCCGTCGAGAGATGCTTCGTCAAGACGTCCTGCACCCGTCACGATGACGGCTCGTTTTCTGCCAAGCAGTTGCGCTGCTTCAGCTAGAGTTTGCTGGTAGTCTTCCCGGTAAACGCCAATTAATTGATGCGTCAATGCATAAGGATTGGCGAGAGGTCCGATCAAATTGAAAAGTGTCGGTTTCCCGATTGCTTTTCGAATCGGCTGCAACACTTTCATTGACGGATGAACATCCGGTGCGAATAAAAAGGTTAACCCTGTGGTCTTAAGGAGTCGTGCGCTTTCTTCAGGTGCGACTGTGAGTTCTAAGCCAAGAGCTGCTAATACATCGGCACTTCCTGATCGACTCGAGATGCTGCGGTTGCCATGTTTGGCTACACGAACGCCAGCGCCTGAGGTCACAAAGGCAGACGTTGTGCTGATATTGAAGCTTCCCGATTGATCGCCACCTGTCCCGCACATATCAAAGACAGGAAAGGGAACTGTCGGGTAAGGAGTAGCACGTTCCATCAATGCATCCACAACACCGGCAAGTTCTTCAGCAGTCTCTTGTCTAGCGTGAAGAGCCAGCAGGATGTCCTTGATCAACTTCTCATCGGCATTCGCTTCAAAAAATTGTCCGGCAAGTTGTTTCATCTCTGCTTGCGATAAGTAGTCGCCTTCTAAGATTCGCTCATAAGTAGCTTTCACTTCGCATCACTCCTTGTAAGTAGTTGGCCAAGCGCTCTCTGCCATCGGGAGTTCCAATGGATTCCGGATGGTACTGCATTCCGACGATTGGCAATGTGCGATGGCGCATTTCCATTAAGGTACCGTCTTCTTGCGCAAAACTTACAGTTACAAACTCTTCTGAGAGAGTTCCGGAATCAACCGCTAGCGAATGGTAGCGCATCACTACGCCGACATCCTCGTTCGTCACAGCATCAACTAACTGGGACGTTTTGCCGTGAAAAATTTGAGGTGCAGAGATGATTTCCGCTCCTGTGCAAAGCCCCATTAACTGATGGCCGAGACAGATGCCGAGGAACGGGTAAGTTGTATGAAGCTTCTTGAAAATATCTTGCGTTACCGTGTAGTCTCTCGGATGACCAGGACCAGGCGATAATACGATGACTTTCGGGTTCATCTGATGAATTGCTTCAATAGTTAGTGCATCATAGCGTACCACTTCGACCTGTTCGCCGAGTTCTTGAAGGTACTGAGCCAGGTTATAAGTAAACGAATCGTAGTGATCGATTAACAGAATCATTGGAATACCTCCAGTAAAGAGCGTGCTTTGTGCAGCGTTTCCTCGTATTCTTTCACAGGGTCCGAGTCATAAACGATACCGGCACCTGCTTGAATCGCAATAGACCCTTCGGAGATGACCGCTGTACGAATCGCAAGAGCTGCATCTAAGTTGCCACTTGCGCTCAAATAGCCAACAGCGCCTGCATAGACACCGCGCTGCGTCGTCTCCAGTTCATTGATTAATTGCATCGCGCGAATTTTTGGTGCACCGGAAACTGTTCCAGCTGGCAGACAAGCGGTCAGTGCTTCGAGTGGATGGATATCTGGAAGCAATTTCCCTTCGACTTCTGATACAAGATGCATCACGTGTTGGTAGCGTTCGACTTGTTGGTACTTGGTGACTTTGACACTGCCTGCTGTACTGAGGCGGCCGACGTCGTTGCGGGCCAAGTCCACCAACATATCGTGTTCGGCACGTTCTTTCGGATCTTGCCGCAAGTCTTGTTCCAGAGCTACATCTAGCTCTGGTGTTGTGCCCCGTGGCCGAGTTCCGGCAATTGGATTCGACTGCAAAATGCCATCTGACACTCGTACGAAACTTTCCGGTGAAGCGCCAAGAACAACGGCATCCCCAAAGTCGATGTAGAACATATAAGGTGACGGGTTGACGCGGCGTAGTTTTCTGTAATAGGCGAACGGTGTCTGGTTGATGGAAGCAGAGAGTCTTTGCGACAGAACGAGTTGAAAAATTTCACCCTCGTAAATCCACTCTTTCGATTTTTCGACGTTGGCTAAAAATTCTTCTTTGGTGATATTCGATGTGAAGTGAAGAGGTGTTGCCTCGTCTGGAAGCTCCGTGTCCGGTGTCTTCTTGAGTTGGGCAACGACACGAGCAACTTCATCTTCATTCCCACTACTATTTAATACGGTGACGGTATGTGTCTGGTGATCGTAAACGACGACTGTCGGATACCAGAGGAAATAGATATCTGGTAACTCGCGCGCTTTCGGAAGGGGGAGACCTGTCGGTTCAGTGTGCCCCAGTACCTCATAGCCCACATAGCCGATTGCCCCTGTCGAGAAAGGAAATGGGCCATTGGGAAGTGGTGGAGGTAGCAACTGTTTTAACAGTGTCATGGCGTCTCCATAGAACTGATTGGCATTCCCGCTCGCTAGATCTCTTACAGTTAGTTGACCTTTTTCTCCGCAATACATCGTAGAAGGAGATGCCCCAATAAAAGAATAACGACCTGATTTCTCGTGTTTCAATGAACTTTCAAGCAAAAACTTTCGATCGCCTTGTAGGCGGTGATAGATGGAAATAGGGGTTAAGGAATCTCCGTTAAGAGACTCTTGCACATAATATGTCATCTGATGTTGGCTCCTCTCGTAGGAGCAGAATATGAAAAAGCCCTCCACAGGCAAAAGCCTGCAGAGGGCGAACGGTTCGCGGTACCACCTCTGGTTTTGAGTTCGAAAACTCTCTCCAGATCCTGTAACGGGGATCATCCGTTCTTCCTTTTCAGAAGACTCTCCAAAGTCCATTCCAGCTGATGACATGACCGGCTTTCAGCAATGACCGGCTCTCTTTGACATGTCGCGTCAGTGTACTCTTCTTTGTCGAGGATTTCTCATCTCTGCTCTCTCCACTCAACTATGCTCTAGGGCGATGACGGCTCTCCATCATCTTCTACCCATCCCGAACAAAAAGTTTCGTTTATCTTACCTTTTTTTAGTTGGTATTGTCAATGCGAAAGGATTCATTGTTTTCAAAAAGTTCCTTCAAATACTGGGCAGCTTCCGGCATTTTTGCCCCGTACCAGAACATTTCCCCGTCGACCAATACAGGTTGGGAGGTCGGTGTAAACTGAGCAAACTCCTGCTTATGTTTTTCAGCAAAAGGAAACGGTTCGGAAGCAAGAAACAGGAAATCTGGATTGAGTTCTTCTAGTAATTCTGGCGTGATTTCAGGATAACGGCCTTCAAGGGACTTCGCTGCATTGTGAAAGCCCATATGCTCAAGCATAGCTTGAATGTAGGTAGTGTTGCCAACTGCCATGTACGGTTTGCGCCAAATCATGTAGAGGACAGAGGGGTTACCTGATACGTTTGGCAAGGAATCGAAAGCCGTGCGTGCTTCCCTTTCAAGTTGAGAGGCAGCGGTTGGTGCTCCGGTTACTGTTCCAAGATCACGAATCAAGCGATAGGAGTCCTCGATTGTCTGGACTTCCAAGACGATAACAGGTGCAATTTTGGACAAAAGCTCTACGGTTTCTTTCGTATTCTCTTCTTTTTCTGCAAGAATCAAATCAGGCTTCAACTCGCGTACTTTATCTAGAGAGACGTCTTTCGTGCCGCCGACTGTAGGAATTCTATCGACTTGAATCTTTGGGAAGATACAATACTTCGTCCGGCCTACCAATTGCTTTTGGACGTCTAATGCAAAGAGTGTTTCCGTGATTGCGGGACAAATTGAAACAATGCGTTGTGGACAATGGGGGATTAGTAATTCCCTATCTAAATGATCAGTAAACATTTTCATCGAAAAAAACACCTCTTTTAGGTTTAAGTATAACGAATGTAGGGTATAGATGTCGTGGTGAGGATTTTTATCTAGCCTGATTTTTCCTCAACTTGTACGCTGCAAAAAATAAAAATCTCCGGGCAATGAATAATTCGAAGGAGCTACAAATCATGAACTGGTATACAAAATTGAATCAATATTTCCCTGTTGAAGAAATGAAGTCACGTGAGCATATGGAAACATTGCTTGAAGAAAAGGGCACTGTCTATCGAAAAGATGAAGGGCCGAAGCATGTGTTGATGTATGTGGAGTTTGAAGATTTTATTTTCGTTGACTATTTATTTGTTTCGAAAGAAGCACGTGGAGAAGGTCTTGGGAAAAAGCTACTTGAAAAGTTAAAAGCCACTGGCAAAACCATTCTATTAGAAGTTGAGCCTGTGAACTATGAAGATACAGATACAGAAAAGCGTTTACGTTTTTACCAGCGTGAAGGATTTGTTCATGCAACACAAATCGGTTACAACCGACGCTCGTTAGCTACAGGAGAGAATACGGTACTTGAAATTCTTTACTGGACGCCGCAGCCTCGTGATGAAAAAGAAGTATATGAAGCGATGAGATGGACATACGAGAACATTCACACCTATAAAGACCAAGAGTTTTACGGTGAATCATACGATCCAACAAACAAAGTCTTAACTTATTTAACTGAAAAACGCGATTCAATTTTAGACGAATAGATACTAACTAGCCCATTCCACAAAGGGATGGGTATTTTTAAAAACATATATCTTGAATTCAAGATAATTATGCGCTACACTTAACTTACACAAAACATGAGGAGGAACAAAAATGAACGAATTAAAAGGGATCCACCACGTAACTGCCATCACAAGCAGTGCTGAAAAAAACTATGAGTTTTTCACTTATGTGCTTGGTATGCGTCTAGTTAAAAAGACGGTCAACCAAGACGATATTCAAACCTACCATTTATTCTTCGCCGATGACCGCGGTAGTGCGGGAACAGACATGACATTTTTCGATTTTCCAGGCATTCAAAAAGGCTCACACGGGACGAATGAGATTTACCGGACTTCTTTCCGTGTGCCAACTGATGCATCGTTGGAGTACTGGTTGAAGCGCTTTGAACGTCTTGGTGTAAAAAATCAAGGGATTGAAGACTTATTTGATCGAAAAGTACTGAAGTTCTCCGATTTTGATGACCAACGTTATCAATTAATCTCAGATGAAAACAATTCAGGTGTTGCTTCTGGAACGCCTTGGCAAGATGGCCCGATTCCACTTGAATTTGCGATAACAGGATTAGGTCCAATTGTTTTTCGTTACGACCGCGTCGACTTCTTGAAAGAGATGTTAGACAAAGTACTCGGTTTCCGTGAAGTTGCCTCTTCAGGCCAATTAACATGGATGGAAGTTGGCGAAGGTGGAAACGGAGCAGCTGTCATTATTGAAAAAAATGTTCTCTTACCACAAGGACAACAAGGGTTTGGAACCGTTCACCACGTAGCATTCCGTGTAGAAGACACAGAAGCATTACATTTCTGGATTGATCGTTTGAATCA
Organism: Chryseomicrobium sp. FSL W7-1435; assembly: GCF_038595005.1. Classification (GTDB taxonomy): domain Bacteria; phylum Bacillota; class Bacilli; order Bacillales_A; family Planococcaceae; genus Chryseomicrobium. The sequence goes on along the minus strand of NZ_CP151997.1, from coordinate 2,526,171 downwards.
AGCAGGAATTCCATCTTCCGGGTACGTGGATCGCTTCTATTTTGAATCGCTCTACGCACGCATTGCGCCACCATTGTTGTTTGAGTTTGCTACAGATGGTCCTGGATTCATGGATGATGAGCCATATGAAACACTTGGAGAAAAATTAGCGCTTCCTCCAAAATTGGAAGGGCACCGTGACCAAATTGAACAATTGGTTCGTCCGATTGATACCGTTAGAAGTACGAAGGATATTCAGAAAGAATACGAGTAACAGATTAATTTGTTAAGGTCTTGCTAGCAAGGGCTTGGGTCGCTTGGGGTTTGTGCCCTGGGCGGCCATCTTTGTGCCCTCAGTTATTTTATGGAAACTAATCAAATAAAAGAAAAAAGCCAAACTCAATGAAAAAACATGAGTTTGGCTTCTTTTTTATGCTGTAGTGAATGTTGTGACAAAACTAGGACCATCAAAAATCGCTGGGCGCTTGTCGATGCCCTCGTCGGTACCGCGTTTCGCATGCGCTTTCGAATACGCCTGAGACGACTGCCACTCTTTAAAGTTCTTTTCGTCTTCCCATTCCGTCAAAATGATGTACGTGTTAGAATCCATCGGGCGCATCACGCGAATCGCAATGAAACCTGGTTCGTCTTCGATAGCACGGGCACGGTTCATGAAGCGTTGTTCGAAAACAGGACGACCTGCTTCAGTCACTGGAATATTGTTGAGCACAAAAAAGCCTTTCTCAGAAAAATCTCCAGACGAATCAATCACTTCATAGCCATGACCATCTAGTTCTTGAAGCGTCTTATATTCATTGATGTAGCGCTCGGTTTCCCCTTTTAAATGAAAACCGCTCACTTGCGGTGCATCCGTTAAATAAATGTACATAGCTAAACGTCCTCCTTATCCAACTTCAATCGGTTGGAGTTTCTTTAATGCTTCGAGTGCTTCTTTTAATACCTCTACATCTTTTACTAAGGCGATGCGTGCGAAACCGTCGCCTTCTGTTCCAAAGATAGATCCTGGTACCATCACGACACCAGTCTCGCGTAAAACGTGGAATACGAACTCCGTATCTTTCATTGGGTAAGGGTAGGCTGCCCAAATGAACATGCCGCCGTTTGAAGGGGCGACTTTCCAACCGAGTTCCTCGAGCCCTTGTTTTAACACATGATGACGCTCTGAGAACACACGGCGCAAATTGTCCGTGATTTCATCTGCATGTGAAAGTGCTGTAATAGCGGCTTCTTGAATCGGTTCAAAAATGCCATAGTCAAGATGAGATTTCAAGCTTTTGATCACGTCAATTAACTCGGAATTTCCTGCGATATAGGCAATGCGTGCGCCGGCTAAACTGAAGGTTTTAGATAGTGAATTGATTTCAAGTCCAACATCTTTGGCACCTGGAGTCGCTAAGAAACTTTTCGGGCCACTTCCATCAAAATAAAATTCTGCGTAGGCCGCGTCATGTACGACAATGATATTATGCTTTTCGGCAAAAGCGACTACGTCTTTAAAAAACGTCTCACTCGGCAATGCCGGAACTGGGTTACCAGGTAAGTTTAAAATTAACAACTTAGCTTTGTCGGCAATCTCATCCGGTATCGAAGCGATGTCAGGCAAGAAGCCGTTCTCTTCATCAAGAGATAGATAGTAGGGCGTAGCGCCGGCTACATGAATACCAGCATCGTAAGCGACATAGGCAGGATTTGTAGTTAGGACGATATCTCCCTCATTGCAAAAGGCGAGAGGGAGGTGGACCAGTCCTTCTTGGGACCCCATCGTCTGCACGATTTCAGTTTCAGGGTCGAGTGAAACACCCATCCGGTTTTTATAGTAAGTTGCGACCGCTTCATAAAAACGTGTTGTGCCGGTCAATGTATAGCCATAAGAAGTGGCGAGCGCACTTTTCTCTGAGAGTGTCTGTCGAACCGCTTCCGCTGGTGGGAGGTCCGGGCTACCAAGGCTCAGATCATAGACAGGTAAGTCGTTTGATACACGAGCAGCCGCGGCTTTTTTAAGTTCTCCAAAAATTGAGGTGGGGAAGCGTTCCATTCGTGTTGCCGGTTGAAAATTCACATGCGTCACTCCTTAACTAAGTTGGATAAATTACATTCTCAGTATAGCATGAGGGAGAATGAAGTGTGCGTCATGAAGAGACAACTGTATTACTTAGTGGCTTTATAAGCAGCAAGTGCACGTTCATGTGCTTCTTTATGATCCACGAGTTGTTTGCTCATCGCGTCTGGGTTCCAGGTATGGACATATTCTTCTTGCTTATCGAACTTTTCAAGCTGTGTAGTTGGGTTGAAAATTCGGAAGTAAGGTGCCGCATCAATACCTGTACCCGCCACCCATTGCCAACCCATGCCGTTATTGGCTTCGTCATAATCGACAAGAGTCTCTTTGAACCATTCGGCTCCCCATTGCCATGGTAGAAGAAGATGCTTCGTTAAGAAAGAAGCCGCGACCATTCGCACACGATTGTGCATCCAGCCCGTCTCCCACAACTGCTTCATCCCCGCATCGACAAGAGGATAGCCGGTTTCGCCACGCTTCCACTTTTCAAAATCAGCCTTACTGTCTCTCCAAGGGAACGAATCAAACTCAGACCGCAGCGGCTTTTTCTCAAGTGTAGGATGCTCAAGGAGTTGGCGTTTGGCAAATTCGCGCCACACTAGCTGGCGTAAGTACGGTTCAGAATGTTCTTCACGTTTTGCAGCATAGTAGACAGCTCGTACGCTGAGATTCCCCCATGTTAGATAAGGAGAAATTTCTGATGTCGCTTGGGCATCTGGGTAATCGCGCATTTTTTTATAATCCTTAATATCGGATTTTGCAAAGTGTTGGAACTGTTTGATGCCTGCTTTTTCACCAGGTGTCCAGTGCTCTGCAAATTTCTTTGTCCACGGATGATCAGGAAGGAGCTGTAAGTCTTCAATCGTCTGAAGAGCCTTAGCACGAATGTCTTGCCACTCTTCCGGCATCGCAACCGGTCGCTTCACCGTTTCTTGTTGCGAGCGTTTGTAGAAAGGGGTGAAGATGGAGTAAGGTTCACCGTTGTCTTTAGTCAGTTCATGATGAGGGAACAGGAGGTCACCGTCAAAAGCTTGATACGCGATGGACTTTTCATCTAACGCTTTTTTGACGGCTAGCTCTACTTTGCGCTCATCTGTTGCATGACTATCATTCCAGAACACCTGGTCACAGTTGTGTTCCTCTACAAGTTTCGGAAGACAAGTCGTTGGGTCTTCATCCGATACAAGAAGTGTGATACCTTTTTCATGTAAACTGCTTTTCAATTCCTTCAAAGACTCTTCCAACCACCAGCAAGAAGCCTCCAGCTTACGCATCTCAGGAGATAGAGTGAAAACAGCTAGCACCCGGCCGTCATGACCAGCTTGTGCTAGCGCTGGATGATCGTGAAGGCGAAGGTCACGGCGAAACCAGACGAGAGTTCGCTTAGTCATGAGCAGCGCCTTCTTTAGGGGTATGGTCTTCTTCGCGTAATGTGCCATCCGTCATTTTAAAAACGCGGTCACAATAGTCAATTAAACGTGTGTCGTGTGTGACGACAAGGGTAGTTGTCTTTTTTGACTTGGTCTCTTTTTGCAGCAATTCCATGACCTCATAGGCACGTTCAGAGTCCAATGAGGCTGTCGGTTCATCCGCCAGTACAATGGATGGGTTTGTGTACAATGCCTTTGCGATAGCCACTCGTTGACGTTCCCCACCTGATAAGTCAGAAGGGTATTTGTTTCGTAATTCTTCAACCCCAAGATCTTTGTAGAGTTCTTCAAGCTCTTGCTCATTCAACGTATCTTTTTTGACTTTATTCAATAGCATCATTTGATTATGAACTGTTAAAAACGGGACGAGATTTGAAGCTTGCAGAATAAAGCCGATTTCATTTAAGCGAACTTTGGAAAGCTTTTTCTCATTCAATTTCGCAAGTGACGTTCCGTTGATCAGCACGTCACCTTCGCTTGGCGTTTGTAGGCCCCCTGCAATTGTTAAAAAGGTACTTTTCCCAGAACCGGAGGGACCAATGATAGCAATCATCTCACCGGCCTGCGCTTGAAAGTTGGTTTCTTTTAAAGCTTCTATTTTTTTATGGCCAGATCCGAATGTCTTTTTCGCTTGTTTGAGTTCTAAGACTGTCATTTCATCACGCTCCTATTGCTTTCAATGGATCGATTTTTACAATCGTTAATACTGAGAAGATGGCTCCTAAAATGGCAACTGCAATCAAAACGATGCCGTAGATCGCCATTGCGACGCCATCAAACTGCACAGGTACGGCGTTCGGAAGGAACAATCCAGTTACGAGCGTCAACACGTAACCCGTCACGACTCCCACTACTGCTAAAATAAATGTCTGTGCTACCACTGATCGTGCTAAGTAACCATTTGAAATTCCTTGTGCCTTCATGACACCGAACATATTGATTTTTTGAACAGTCAAGACATATAAGAATATCGCAACAATCGTTGCCGAGATAATAAATAAGAAGTAAATCATAAAGTCGAGCGTCAATTTTTGCTCTGTATAGCCTGGTAAGTTTTCGATAAACGTTTGTGTATCAACGATCGCAAAGTCTTCAGGTGCATCCAGTGCAGCTAAATCGTCAGAACGGATGACGATGCCATTGACTTGATCGGCATTCTGTTGAGCTGCTTCCCCGAAACGTACCGTCTGGAACGTATCCAGTGATGTGTAAAGGACAGGTGCTGCATTGAAGCGAGCATCTTCCGTGAAGCCGACAATTGTCAATTCTTCATCAGAAGAAGAGAGGGTCAGCGTATCACCAATTTCAAATCCTTCTTCTTGTAAGAAGTCTGCTGCCACAACTTCATTTTCTCCAGAGAATAGTTCCCCGTCCGATACATCCGGTGTGATGAATTCCTCTTCATTGATGCCAAAGATAGCTACACCTTGTTTCAATTCGCCGGTTGTCACAATCGTGTTCAATTGTCCTAGAACAGCCGTTTCTGCATCTAGTTCATCTGCGTCTTCAATTGACAAGAACGACTGCGGTAAACTTTGGTCAGAATCCTCGGTCAACATAATGCCATCCCCGTCCCATTTATCGACAGCTTCACGGTTCAAATTAGCGAGACCATTGGCAAGGCCAGTTAAAAAGAAGACGAGGTACGATACGAGAAAAAGTACCCCGATTACCAGTGCAAAACGTAGTTTGTTCTTTTTGATTTCATTCCATGCTAAAAACATACTTTATCCTCCAGTCTTGTTGTTGAGTTTTTGCAATAACCAAGCAAGTAACGCGCCGTATATCAAATGGCCCGTCTGCCACCAAAATAATGCACTACCATCCGTAACTTCGGGTGTGCGGTCAGATAATCCAGTGGAAGGATAAATGATCAATCCAATCATAAAAGCACTGATAACGGTATAGAGAAATGGTCGATTCCATTTCTTCCAAAGCCAAGCGTAAATGAATGCTAAAACGAAAGAAACTATGAGATGAAAGCTGATTTCCACCCACTCAGGAAATGAGTAGTTTTTAAGAATAGGGAAATAATCAACGTTTAGTAGCAACGTGTAGACCTTGTCTCCCGTCAGCCATTCAATGAACTTGAAATAGTAATTTAGTATAAGACCTGTAATGAGGCCGATGCCTAAGATACGTCCTACTTTATCCATACATTCAACACATCCTTTACAACAATTATACAGAGAGATTGTTTTCCACGTCAAATTATTGTATAATGTTATCAAATCAGAAAAATGGAAGGAGGCCGACCAGTGAAGGGTAACTATAATATTCAACAGGTCTCTGATGTAACGGGTCTGTCTAAACAAGTCATCCGTAAATGGGAAGAACGCTACCAGTTAATTCAGCCAGAGCGCATGGATAATGGCTATCGCCTTTATCAAGATCAAGACATCGCTACGTTGCTTCGAGTGAAACGCCTTTCTGATGAAGGGTATACTATTAAACAAGCGGCACTCCTGATCGATAAAGAAAAAGAAGTAGAACAAGCGGGAAATCAAGTGACACCAGTTCCAGTAGTAGAGGAATGGAATGACTATGTATTTAAGCTTCTCGAGTACGGTGCCAATTGTGAAGAGCTAGAATTAAACAGAACGCTTCACCAAGCGCATCAAGATTTAGGGCTCGACCTTTTCTTAAGTTCCGTTGTACTTCCGTACTTACGCGAAGTCGGGAATCGATGGGAAAAAAGACAGTGGGATGAGTATCAAGAATCAGTATCCAGCATGGTTGTACGCGATTTCTTAGTACAAATTCGCCGCAACTATCCTTACCGTGAAGATGCACCACTAGTACTCGGCGCTTGTATCCCAGGAGAACTTCATGAGGTTCCGCTGCACATCCTATTGCTGCAATTTATGGTGCGCGGTTGGAAGTCCTTCATGATCGGTTCGTCACCAGCCCCAGGATCCATTGAGGCACTTGTAGACCGTTTGAAACCGAAATTTGTCCTGTTGTCGGCTTCAACATCTGTTCCCTTAAAGCAACATCCAGAAATGCTTGAAAAGCTCAACGAATTTGCAAAAGGTTATCCAAAGACTAAATTTTTTGCAGGTGGAAAAGGGATGGAAGATTATTTAACCCAACATAATCTTGATGCTATCCAGTTTGCTCCGGATTTAAATACTATTTTACAAGAGTCCTTATAAATTTTCAGAGTCTGTCACTTGATGACAGGCTCTTTTATTTATGTTAAAATTAGTAGTAGGTACTAATAACAGTTATCAATGGAGGTTGCTATGCGAGATCTAATTAATTTAGCAGGTAAAAATATTGTAGTCATGGGTGTTGCCAATGAGCGAAGCATTGCATGGGGTATTGCTAAATCGTTGTTCGATGTTGGGGCAAACGTCATTTTCACATACCGAAAAGAACGTTCACAAGGAAAGATTCAAAAGGTGTTAGACAAAGAAGGACGCGAAGCTGCCGTCATTCAGTGTGATGTAAACGATGATGCGAGCATCAAACAAGCGTTCACTGAAATTGGTGAAAAGTTCGGTGTGATTCACGGCGTGGTTCATTCCATCGCATTTGCGCACGCTGAAGACTTACACAACAACTTCTTGCAGACGTCTCGCGACGGGTTTGCATTTGCACAAGACACGAGCGCTTATTCATTGATTGCAACTGCACGTGAAGCAAAACCTTTCATGACAGAAGGCGGATCGATCATCACGATGAGTTATTTAGGGGCAGAGCGCGTACTCGACGGCTACAACGTCATGGGTGTTGCCAAAGCATCACTTGAAGCATCAGTTCGCTACTTAGCAAATGATATCGGGAAAGATGGGATTCGCGTCAACGCCATTTCTGCCGGTGCGATTCGTACGCTGGCTGCGAAAGGTGTACCAGCGTTCAATGAAATCTTGCATCAAATCGAAGCAAAAGCACCTTTAAAGCGTAACGTAACGCAACAAGAAGTAGGAGATATGTCAGTTGCTTTATTAGGTGACACAGGTCGCGGCGTTACGGGTGAAGTCATTTACGTAGACAGTGGCTATCACATCATGGCTTAATAGTTTTTCAAACCTAATCCATTTAACTGGATTGGGTTTTTTTGTATGGATTTAGGGAACAGTGATAGAGAACTAGTTTTCCACTAGAAGGAGGAAGCCCATTTGACAAATCAAGAAAAGAACAGCAAGCAAGAGCAGCTCGACCAGTTCCGTGTAAATGATCAAGATCAGGCCCTCACAACCAATCAAGGTCTCAAAATGGCTGAAGATGAATTTTCTTTAAAAGCAGGAGAAAGAGGACCTACACTACTTGAAGATTTCCATTTTAGAGAAAAGATGACCCACTTTGACCACGAGCGTATTCCAGAACGAATTGTTCATGCACGCGGTGAAGGTGCCCATGGTGAATTTGAATTGTATGAATCTCTTGAAGCTTATACAAAAGCAGAATTTTTAACGGATACTTCTGTTAAAACACCCGTATTTGTCCGCTTTTCAACAGTTGCTGGCTCTCGAGGATCGGCAGACCTAGCCCGTGATGCGCGAGGATTTTCAACTAAATTCTACACACAGCAGGGGAACTACGATTTAGTCGGAAACAATATCCCAGTGTTCTTTATTCAAGATGCCATCAAGTTCCCGGACCTTGTGCACTCAGTTAAACCTGAGCCACATAATGAGATTCCACAAGCGGCTTCGGCACACGATACGTTTTGGGATTTTGTAGCGAACAATCAAGAGTCGGCTCACATGGTTATGTGGACAATGTCTGACCGTGCAATCCCTCGTAGCTTACGTATGATGGAAGGTTTCGGTGTTCATACATTCCGCTTAATCAATAAAGAAGGCAAGTCTCACTTTGTAAAGTTCCACTGGAAGCCGGTCCTTGGCACGCATTCTGTCGTTTGGGATGAAGCACAAAAGGTGAACGGTAAAAATCCTGACTTCCACCGTGAGGATCTTTGGCAGTCAATTGAAGATGGCAATTTCCCGGAATGGGAACTTGGTCTTCAAATCATCACTGAAGAAGACGAGTTCAAGTTTGATTTCGATATTTTAGATCCTACTAAGTTATGGCCAGAGGAAGACGTGCCAGTGAAACTTGTTGGGAAGATGACGTTGAACCGCAATCCAGACAATTTCTTTGCGGAAACGGAACAAGTTGCATTCCACCCAGGTCACTTAGTGCCCGGTATCGACTTCACAAACGATCCATTACTACAAGGTCGTCTGTTCTCGTACACTGATACACAATTGATTCGTCTTGGTGGACCAAACTTCCACGAGTTGCCGATCAACCGTCCAGTTTGTCCGTTCTTTAACAACCAGCGTGATGGCTATGGCCGTCAAACAATCAATGTCGGTCGTGTGAGTTATCACAAAAATTCATTGGCTAACAATACGCCACGCACTACCCCGGAAGAAGAGGGCGGATTTAGCCATTACGAAGAAAAAATCGATGCGCGTAAAGTCCGTGCACGTAGTGAGAGCTTCAAAGACCACTTCTCTCAAGCAACGATGTTCTTTAATAGTATGTCGGAAGTAGAGAAGAAGCATATGATAGATGCGATGAGCTTTGAACTCGGAAAATGTAAAGAACCGAGCATTCGTGAGCAAGTGGTAGAGATGTTCAGCCACGTGCATATTGATTTGGCTAAGCCTGTTGCTGAAAGTTTAGGCATTGAGGTCCCAACAGATAAAGGTCCTTACAATGACAAACAATCTCCAGCATTAAGTCAATTAAACACTGTTATGAAAGCTGATACACGTAAAGTAGCTGTACTTACGTCAATTGAAGCGCCTGGCAATGTACAAGAAGTCGTGGATTCATTGAAATCAGCTGGCCTTCAGGTTGAGATCATCGCAGAACGCCAAGGGAAACTAGATGGCGGATTGGAAATCGATCAGAAATTCCTTACAGCTGATTCTGTGTTGTACGATGCAGTTGTGGCAGTGGCAGGACCGGATGCTTCAAGTGTCTACAAAAAAGAAGCTTCTAATTTCTTGCGAGAAGCATTTGATCACGTGAAACCATTAGGTGCTGCCGGAGAAGGCAAAGCACTTCTCGAACACTTAGGGTTTACAGGTGAACCAGGTGTTACAGAAGACGTACTATCTACTTCATTCGTTGATGAAGTCGCAAAACACCGCTTCTGGGAACGTGAGCTTGGTGGCAAGTCGAATAACAAACAATAACGAATTCTACCCGTCCGACGAAACTGTCGGGCGGGTTTTTTTACAAGGTCGAATGCTCCAATTAGTTTCCATAATACGACTTCGGTTCTACAATTCAGTTTACTTGATTTAGAAAAGACCCTACTGGTCGTATAAAACGAGCAACTTGTCGCAGAAAACGCTTCACTTGTTCCAGAACGCCCGCTCAACACAAAACTCAATACACCTTTTCCCAAAATTACTACACGATTCAGAAAAGAAATATAAAATGTAAACTATTTACAGATTATAATTATCAAAGATGTTTATTTGCATCAAAGTAAAAATGATTTATTTATTCAGAAACAGTTATAAAAGGAAATTAAATGAGTAAGTCGATAAATTACTTAATCAGTTTTGTAATCATAGGATGTATATTTGCAGGAGGATATTTTGTAGGTAAAATTACGAATGCAGAGGTATTAAAAGAGGTAAGTATTAGTTATCAGGGGACGGATAAAAATGATCAAGCCGTACATTATGAAAAACTGATAGTGGAATAGTTTTGTTGCGCCTTATAGCTTTATATTCTAAACATTTTTGTGAGTAGGTAGACCTGATGTGCTCATTGCGTAATTCTTTCATTCATTAGTGGTTAGCCATTTTTTAAGAAATACTTTCCTCATCACGTAGATTCAAGTGTAGGGAAATGTTTAAACTGATATAGAAATAGGACATTGATTTAGTGAGTCAGATAGAGGGAGCAAAAAGGATAAAGATATACCCGTAACTACAGTAAGACCCTAGAGTCTACCGAAGTCTTGATTAATCCTAGACCTCGTTAGACCTAGGGTTATTTTAATACATCTATTAAAATAATCTGAATAATGAGTTGTAAAAAACAACAGAGTATAATAAAATAACCTAAAGTTAAATCATAGTATATCAATAGGAATAATAAATTAATGTGAGGTTGTGATTATAGGTATGGGAGATGCACCGTTTTTATCGGTAGAAGAAATTTCTAAGGCTTTTCACTCTGACCAAGTACTGAACCAGGTTCTTGACTCCATTTCATTCACTATTCAACGGGGAGAGACTATTGCTCTGTTGGGAGAGAGTGGATGTGGGAAAAGTACCATTCTAAATATTATTGGAGGATTTGAAAAACCAGATCAGGGCTTTGTGAAGCTGCAGAATGAGCCCATTACAAAACCTAGCCGAAAAGCAATCATGCTTTTTCAGCACTACGGATTGCTTCCGTGGAAATCCGCGTTAAAAAATGTGGAATTCGGTCTCGAAAGTTCTTCTCTATCAGCAAAAGAACGATCAGAAAGAGCACGCCATTATCTCGACCTGGTAGGTCTTTCAGGCAAGAGTCAAATGTTTCCCCATGAAGTGTCAGGCGGTATGAAACAACGTATCGCGATAGCGAGGGCACTCGCACCACAGCCCGAACTGATCTTGATGGACGAACCATTTGCTGCATTGGATACATTTAATCGATACCATCTGCAAGATCAACTACTCAACATACAAGCCAAGGAAGAAACTACTATCGTGTTGGTAACTCACGACATTGATGAAGCTATCTATCTAGCGGATCGCATCTTTATTATGCATTCCAATCCAGGTCGTATTCACCATGAAATCCATGTTGAATTGTCGAAACCTCGCGATCGAAGTCATCCGGATTTTTATGCATACCGCAAACAAATTTTGGATGAATTCCATTTCAGCCGACAGGAATCGGCCATAGAATTTCATATTTAACCAATGACTAAACACAATAAGGAGAATCCGATGAAAAAATCATTCACATTGCTAATCACACTACTTTTGGTATTTGCCCTGGTCCTCACGGCTTGCGGTACGGAGAATAGCTCATCCTCTGGTTCAGACAATGAAAAACGCGTGGTCAAAATAGGGTATTTACCCATAACTCATGCTGTACCGTTGTACATTGAAAAAGAGCTAGAAGACTATGAAAATTTTGAATTGGAATTAGTGAAGTTTGGTTCATGGCCTGAGTTGATGGATGCCTTGAATACAGGCCGTATTGATGGGGCTTCTGTCCTCGTCACACTAGCTATGAAAGCAAAAGAGCAGGGAATCGATCTTAAAGCAGTAGCACTGGGACATCGTGACGGCAATGTATTTGTTACAGACCCTTCAATCAATACAGCTCAGGACTTGAAAGGAAAGAACTTTGCCATACCTCATAAATTTTCTACGCATAATGTGTTGCTGTACCAAATGCTACAGCAAAACCAGATGGCGTATGAAGATGTAAATGTCATCGAACTACCACCTGCAGAGATGCCAGCGGCTCTTGCTGAAGGTCGTATTGCAGGCTACGTGGTGGCAGAGCCATTTGGTGCTATTTCCGTCTCGCTTGAAAAGGGCAAAGTCCTGTATCAGGATCAGGATGTCTGGGAGAACTCCATCGATTGTACGCTTGTGCTGCGTAATGATTTCATTCAAAACGAGAAAGAGGTCGCTCAGGAGTTCGTCAATTACTATGTGGCTGCCGGCGAAGTGGCAGAAGCAAAAGATGAACATACACATGAAATGTCATCAAAATATATGAACGTCGAAGAAAAGGTTTTGGATTTATCATTTGAGTGGATCGCGTATGATGATCTGGTGATTCGAGAAGATGAGTATGAAGCATTACGTGCAAGTCTTATTGAAATGGGACTTATGGACAATCCACCAAGTTACACTGATTTTGTAGACCACTCATTATTAGATGAAGCGATGTGACGATAAATGAAACTAAAATCTTTAGCGCCGGCAGGGATTGGCTTTGTACTCTTAATCGCTGTGTGGCAAATGATCTATACTTTTGGCGATTACGATGCTGTGTTGTTCCCACCGCCAATAGCAGTGGGTACAGCCATTTTGAGTCTCATACAAGACGGGACACTGATAACACACATTCAAGTTAGCCTCTATCGTTTCCTGCTAGGATATTTATCTGCTGTTGTTATTGCTGTCGGTCTAGGACTCTTATTGGGAAGACTACCACTGCTTTGGAGCATACTCGACCCGATTGCCCAAGTGATTCGACCTGTATCTCCCATCGCCTGGTCTCCATTTATTGTCCTATGGTTTGGAATCGGGGATATTCCAGCCATCGTCATCATCTTTATTGCTGCCTTTTTCCCTGTTCTGCTGTCAACAGTTGGGGCAGTCCGTAAAGTAGATGCCAATTATCTAAAGGTGGCTGATAATTTTGAGGTGAAAGGGTTTCAGCTCCTTTTTAAGGTGATCTTCCCTGCAGCCTTTCCATTCATTGCGAATGGACTTCATATAGCAGTGGGTACGGCGTGGATATTCTTAGTAGCTGGTGAAATGGTCGGGGCACAATCTGGACTTGGATATCTCATTGTGGATGCACGAAATTCCATGCGGCTAGACTTTGTGATGGCGGGAATTGTATTTATAGGGGTCTTAGGTTTGCTTTTAGATAAGGTAGTAGGGGTATTCGAAAGATGGATCAATAGACAATGGGGTATTCGTGCCACATAAAAAAGTAGAGCATCTCTGCTCTACTCTGTTACTTCATCTCTCAAAACAGTCGTTTCAAGCTGTGTTACATTTTCTTCGCAGTGGGGACAATAATAGGCAATCTCCACTTCATGTTGACAAGAAGTATGGACCAGCTTTTTATAGCAAGGGTCCAGGTGCTCGCTCCCCCATAGAACCATGGCATTAAACACGGGTTCTAGTGCCTTCCCGCTTTCTGTGAGAGCGTATTCGTATCGAGGTGGATGTTCCGAATAAAGAGATGAACGTACGAGTCCTGATTTTTCTAAGTGCTTCAATCGGTCAGAAAGTATATTCGATGAGATTCCTAGCAATTGTTTTTTTAAATCATTGAAAGTCTTTGTGCCGACCAAGATCTCATGAAGAACGAGTAACGTCCAGCGGTCCCCAATCAAGTTTAAAGTCTGTGCTATATTGCAAGGCAAATTGTATCGTGTTTCGCGCATGTTGTGCTCCCTCCATTATCACTTATTTAATCATATTGAAAAAATTGATACAACTGAGTTGTTTTTTATTACCTAGTCATTTAAAATAATCTTTAATCGATATCCCACTTAAATGGTTGGATTTTGAATCCAAAGGAGGAATTTCAATGACCACTTTATATCTAGTCGAATCTGTTTTTAATGGCACTATCAAGGACAAGGAATCATTCGAGCAAAAAGTAGAAGCTGTTCGTGACGAGATTGGCACTCAAGGTGCTGTTTTGATTGAAGTCCAGGTAGCAAAAGATTTATCACGTGCTTTTTTCATTATCGAAGCTGAAGAACGCACTTTAGTGAATGAATCATTACGCAAACTAGAAGTTCCGGTCACTCTGATCAAACCGGTGCGACTAGTCGGTACAGAACTAGAAGAAGTGAAAAAACAGGCGGACACGGTAAATTATTTGGTAGAGTGGAACCTTCCAGAGAACCTTACAATGGATGCTTACTTAGAAAGAAAATCGAAAAACTCGGTCCACTATGATGAGGTCCCTGAAGTGAAGTTCTCTCGCACATATGTGTGTGAAGATATGACGAAATGTCTATGCTTCTATGATTCTCCTGATGAATCAACCGTTAAGAAGGCGCGTGAAGCTGTAATGGCACCGATTGATACATTGACTGAACTATCGTAAGAATGGAAATGGGGGAGTTCCTGTGGCACACACAGACCGTTTGCAAGAGCTGATTGCTGAAAAATTAAAGCCATATGTGAAGAGAATCGATACAGAGGCGTTTTATGCATCTGACTTTTTAAAGAGTTTAGGTCAAAATGGGTTTCTCGATTCTTCTGAAGGTATTTCCTATTCACGTGAGGTGATGTTGGTAGAGGAGATTGCGAAGGTATGTATGACCACGGCATTTAATTTTTGGTGCCATTTGGCTGCGATGACCTACATCCGTCAAAGTACCAATCTTCATCTGAAGGAACACCTACTGCCACAATTTGAAAACGGCTCAATATTAGGTGCCACGGGGCTCTCAAACCCTATGAAATATTATGCAGGACTTGAAAAGCTACATTTGCGGGCGAAGAAGGTGGACGGCGGTTATATCATTTCAGGGAAGTTACCTTCAGTCTCGAACTTAGGGGACGACCACTGGTTTGGAATAGTGGCCGAAGTGGATGACGCAAGACGCATCATGGCTATTGTTCCCTGCCGAACAGAGGGCTTGTCTCTAAAGGAAAAAGCGGAGTATTTGGGAGTCAACGGTAGTGCTACTTTTGCATGTTCGTTTGAAGAGGTTTGGATTCCGGACAATTGGATTGTGGCAGAAGATGCTGACGTATTCATCCCTATAATCCGACCTGCATTTGTTCTTTATCAAACTCCCTTAGGGTTTGGGGTCACGAGAGGATCCATTGACTCGATTCTCCAAGTCTGCAATAAACAGATGGGGTGTAATAGTTATTTGCCGATCCAGTCTGAAGAACTTGAGGAACAATTGGTTACTCTAAAAAACAGCGTCTACGACATAGCAAAAGCCGGTCCTAGTGTTGGGTATTGGAAAGAATTACTCAAGCTAAGGCTTGAAGTCGCTTATTTGGCAGCCAAAGCTACTCACGGTACGATGTTGCATCAGGGAGGAGCAGGTTATTTAATGTCTAGTGGTCCGTCACGGAGATTGCGTGAGTCCTATTTCTTGTTAAACCTGACTCCTACGGTAAAACATTTAGAAAAACTCCTTCACTCAAACTGATTCTGAAGAAGGCAGCTATTAGTAATTCAATAGATATAGTCAAAGGCAAAGAACTCTTTACAAAGTTCCTTGCCTTTTTTGTAAGGTATTAGGAAGGCTTTTCTCTCTGACTGTTCCATTCTACTTTTACTAACTTAAGTGAATGGACGAAAATAAAGTTTCTTTTGGTTTTCTCATTTTATAATCCCACAAGCTATGCGATCTCCAGAATTCCCTGAAGGGTCTGTTACATAATCGTCGGGTCCTGCATGAATGACAAGTGCACTATCATCCTCATCGAGTAATGAATTCTTCTGCCCTTTTTCAAGCGTCACATTGGAAGTCACTACTTCAACATCTACCGTGCCGTTTTTCAAGATAACTAAATTAGGCAGGTCACCAGCATGATAGCCTTTTGGATTATCAAAGCCGTGTTCTTTATCCAAAGGGTTGAAATGGGCTCCAGCTGTTGTAAACTTCGGTGCATCACACTTCCCAATTTCATGAAAGTGAACTGCTTTTTCACCTGACTCTAAACCACTTAAAATTAACCGGATTTTAACACCTTTTTTTGTTTCTGTCATTTCTGCTGTTCCAATTTCTTTTCCTTCCGAATTCACAATTGATGTAGCAAGCTCATGCTGAATCTCACCACTTACTGGATTCAACATATCTTGTTTACTGCACCCAGATATAAGCAAAATGAACCCTATCAACATCCACTTCTTCATAATGAAAAACCTCCATGTTAATGACGTGTTATTAGCATGATGGCTTTATTTTCGATGAATATACTTTATTTCATATGGAGAAGCTGACACTATCAGTGAACCATAGAAGGAGGATCTGTATGCCACAAATCCATTCAATCAGCTCATATAAACCGCCTTATTCATACTCTCAAAAAGACGCAGCTTTATTGTTGAAGAATTTATTTACCGATCACTACACTGACTTAGATCGGATGTTAAAAGTATTTGAAAATGGTGAAATAGAATCGAGACAGTTTTGTGTACCGATGGAGTGGTTCGAACAGCCACACGATTTAGAAGAAAGGAATCGCCTATATATCGAGTTAGCAACTTCTTATGGTGCGTCAGCAGTTGATGCTTGCTTGAACAATTCCAAGTTTCTAAAAAAGCCTATACATCCTTCAGAGATTGACGGAATTTTTTTCATTTCCAGTTCTGGTTTTTCAACACCTAGTATTGATGCACGTATTCTAAATCAATTGCCATTTTCAGAGTATGTCAAAAGAATTCCGATTTGGGGTTTAGGATGTGCTGGTGGTGCATCCGGCTTGAGTCGTGCATTTGAATTTTGCCTTGCGTATCCAAAGGCAAAAGTACTTGTTTTGTGTGTTGAGCTCTGTAGCCTCACCTTTCAGCCTAATGACTACACGAAAAGCAATTTGATAGGGGCATCTTTATTTGCTGACGGAGTTGCATGTGCCTTAGTTTGTGGAGATGAAGTGGAAGTCTCGTCAAGTGAACCTCGTCCAAATTTTGTCGCCACAGCTGCTAAAACAATGGATAATTCAGAAGACGTAATGGGTTGGAATATGAAAAATGATGGTCTGCATGTGGTCTTCTCGAAAAGTATCCCTTCCATTATTGAAAAATGGTTAGAACCTTTTGTAACTGAATTCTTAACCGAGTATCAATTGTCAGCAGAACAAATTGATCATTTTATTGCGCACCCAGGTGGAAAAAAAGTTTTAGCTGCGTATGAAAAAGCATTGGGATTCGATTCTACTAAAACGGATATATCGAGAGAAGTATTAAAGCATAACGGCAATATGTCCTCCCCGACGGTTTTATATGTGTTAGAAGAATTTATGAAGCAGAAGAAAAGTGTCGGAGATATAGGATTATTAACCGCTCTGGGTCCAGGGTTCAGTGGCGAATTGGTGCTTTTAAAATGGACATAAATGAACTCGTTTTTTTTATCATTTTTGGATTTGTCATTATTCAACGGATAATTGAATTGTTTATAGCGAAGCGAAATGAAGAGTGGATAAAATCTCAAGGTGGGTATGAAGTGGGCAAACGTCATTATCCATTTATGGTTGTTATGCACGTCGGTTTTTTTATTAGCCTCTTGCTCGAATTCACATTACTTGATCGAGGGTTAACCTTATTTTTGATACCACTTCTTATAGTCTTTGCAATAACTCAATTAATAAGAATATGGATTCTTTCCTCATTAGGACGATTTTGGAATACGAAAATTATGATCCTTCCTGGAGCTTCCGTCGTGAAAAAAGGACCTTTTCAATTTATGCGACATCCTAATTACACAATTGTAGCTCTTGAACTGTTAGTTATTCCATTAATGTTCAATGCGTTTATAACTGTACTTGTGTTTTCTTTATTAAATTTGTGGATGTTATCTGTGCGAATTCCAATCGAAGAAGCAGCACTGTCTGAAGATACAAATTATAAGGAAGTTTTCTGATGTTAAAGAAAAAATTAGGCAACCCCCAGCTCTTGTATCGCAAACCAAGTAAACTTGGCTTGTGATTCAAGGGCTGGGGTTTATCATCTAACCAAATTACAAGATTACAATCTTTATCAAATAAAGCCTCCAAACGTAATCAGCTCCCCACGAGCAATTCCCTAAATTCTCCACGATTTAGAAAGGAACAGAAGGGGTAGAGCTAGAATACAGATAGAAAAGGAGCGTGTGCATATGAACTACGTCATTATCGGGGGAGACGCAGCCGGCATGAGTGCTGCGATGGAAATTGTTCGGAACGAAGAAAATCCACAAATCACAGTACTTGAAGCAGGACATATTTATAGCTACGGCCAATGTGGACTACCTTATGTGATCAGTGGAGAAATCGAAAAGTCATCGGACGTCATCGCGCGTAGTGTGGAAGAATTTCGGACCAAATACGGGATCGATGCACGAACAGGTCATGAAGTACGAGAGGTGGACAGTGGCAACAAAATCGTGCGTGGTCGTATTTTACATTCACTTGAAGATTTTGAGGTCTCCTACGATAAATTGCTGATTGCTACGGGGGCAGCTCCTGTTTGGCCAGAGTGGGAAGGAATTTCGTTAAAAGGGATCTACCCACTCAAAACAATTCCAGATACAGAACGAATTTTGACGGCACTTCGCAAAGATGTGAAGCGGGTGGCCATTATCGGTGGAGGGTACATAGGGCTGGAGCTCGCTGAATCGTTCCGGGAACTGGATAAAGAAGTTCGCATCTTTCAACGGGGAGCCCAACTTGCCAACATCTTTGATCCAGAGATGGCTGAATTGATTTTACGAGAAGCCGAGCGAAAAAATGTGCGGGTTCATCTAGAAGAGGAAGTCGTGAAGTTCAGTGGTGACGAATCTGTTGAAAAAGTTCACACTTCAAAAGGCGAATATGAAGCAGACCTTGTGATTGTAGCGATTGGAGTTACCCCGTCTACACAGTTCATAAATAATGCTGAAAAACTGAAAAACGGTGCGCTAGTTGTTAATGAGCGAATGGAAACGACGATTCCGGATATCTATGCGGCTGGAGATTGTGCAAGCCACTATCACCTACTAAAAGAGCAGCAGGATTACGTTCCACTCGGCACTACTGCGAATAAGCAGGGGCGGGTCGCTGGTCTATCTATGATTGGGTTCAACAATCAATTCAAAGGAATACTCGGGACATCCATTTTAAAATTCTTCGATTTAGATTTAGGGAAAACAGGGCTTAGTGAAAAAGAAGTGAAGCAATTAGGTATCGCTTATGAAACTATTACACGTGCAGGTCATGATATAGCTGGTTACTACCCAGGGAAAGAAACACTTTATACCAAGCTCATCTGGGAAAAAGAAACCCAGTGCTTGCTTGGCGCGCAAATTATAGGTGGAGACGGTGTAGACAAGCGCATAGATGTGCTGGCCGTCGCATTGACCCAAAAGATGTGTTTAGGGGAACTTTTAGATCTCGATTTGAGCTACGCACCACCATACAATGGTGTGTGGGATCCCGTCCAACAAATTGCCAAACGAAATTGGAAATTAGTAAAACGATAAGACAGACACGAATCCAACTAAGGGTTCGTGTTTTTTTATGTAAGAAGAATTTTGTGCAAGCGCTTGCATAATCATTTTGAAAGCAGTAGAATGAGAGAAAGAAAATGGGGGAGTGAATGCCGTGAAACAACAGCCTTGGTGGAAAACTAGCGTCGTATACCAAATATACCCACGCAGCTTTATGGACAGCAATGGAGATGGCATTGGGGATATCCCTGGTATCCTTACTAAACTCGATTACTTACAAAACTTAGGTATTGACGTCATTTGGCTCAGCCCTGTTTACGATTCACCGAACGATGACAATGGCTACGATATTCGAGACTACCAAAACATACATGAAGAGTTTGGTACGATGGAAGATTTAGAGCAACTGATTGAGCAAGCCAAAGCACGAGGTATTCGATTGGTGATGGATCTTGTCGTTAACCATACTTCTGATGAGCATGCTTGGTTCACAGAGTCTAAATCATCACCAGACTCTCCTTATAGAAACTATTACATATGGAAGCAAGGAAATCCACCAAATAATTGGGGGTCCGTGTTCTCAGGCTCTGCTTGGGAATCCACAGAAGACGATTGGCATTACTTGCATCTCTTCTCCCGTAAACAACCTGATTTGAACTGGCGTCATGAGCCCCTTCGCCAAGAAGTCTACGATATGATGACTTACTGGCTCGACAAGGGAATCGGTGGTTTCCGGATGGACGTCATCAACTTCATCTCAAAGCATGAAGATCTGCCAGATGGCATTGTGCACGAAGGCTCTCACTACGGAGACGGTAGCCCGTATTTCATGAACGGACCCGAGATTCACACCTATCTCCAAGAAATGAATGAGAAGGTATTAAACAAGTACGATATTCTAACAGTGGGTGAGATGCCAGGTGCATCGCCCGAGGATGCCTTGCTTTACACAAGCGAAGATCGACAAGAATTGAACATGGTGTTCACATTTGAACATATGGACTTAGACAGTGGTCCTGGAGGCAAATGGAATTACACGGATCTTTACTTACCAGATTTAAAACGCAATTTTGAGAAGTGGCAACTTGCTCTAAAAGAACAAGGGTGGAATTCACTTTATTGGAACAACCATGACCAGCCAAGAATTGTTTCACGGTTCGGTAATGATGGCACCTATCGTGTGCATTCAGCGAAAATGCTGGCACTTGTATTGCACGGGATGAAAGGAACTCCCTATATTTATCAAGGTGAAGAAATTGGAATGACGAATATCCAACTACCTGACATTTCGCATTATAAAGATATTGAAACACTTAACATGTACAACGAACGATTGGCTGCAGGTGAAGAGCCGAAAAGTATCTTGAAACGCATCTACGTAAAAGGGCGTGATAACGCTAGGACACCGATGCAGTGGACGCCACAAGGCGGATTCACAACGGGAACGCCTTGGCTTGCACAAAACCCTAACACGGCAGAAATCAACGCTGAGCAGGCTGTGAATGATCCAGATTCTATCTTTGCTTTCTATCAGCAATTGATCCGATTGCGCAAACAACTTCCGATGTTTACGGAAGGAAGTTTTGAACTGTTGTTACCAGATGACGAAGCGTTGTTCATTTATAAACGAATTCTTGGCTCGACCGTTTGGTACATCGTAGCGAACTTTACAGATAAGACACAGACAATCAAACGTAAAGACATCTCGATGCTCGACTCGGGATATGGGGTCATACTTGCAAATACACAACCGACAGAGACTGCAGAAGGATTTGAGTTGAGAGCCTATGATGCGTTCATTCTGTCATTTGAAAAAGGAGAAGACCAATGACACAAGTTCTTGGAGTAGATATCGGCGGAACAAAAATTCGCTTTGGTGTCGTCACGACAACAGGTGAGGTTTTAGCTGACTGGACTGTCCCTACACAAATTCCTCTTTATCCTTACTTGGAGCAGCATGTAAAGCATGCGATTTCCGACCATCCTGGAATTCAAGCCATTGGGATCGGGACGCGCGGCATGGTAGAACCAGGTTCAGGGAAAATCGTCTTTGAAATGCAGTTAGAAGGCTGGGAAGGAACGCCGGTCAAAGAGTGGCTGGAAGGAGCGACAGGGCTTCCGGTAGCCGTTAATAACGATGCAAATGTAGCTGCCTTGGCAGAAGCTATTCTTGGTGCAGGTCAAGGGGCACGCAACGTAGTAGCCGTTACTGTCGGTACGGGACTTGGCGGAGGCTTGATCTTTGATGGCAAAATCATGGACGGCAAACATGGCGGTGGCGGTGAAATCGGTCACATGCTTCTTTATCCACATGGCATCCCTTGTGGGTGCGGTAGACGCGGATGCGCAGAACAGTACGTATCCGGTTCAGCCATCCATCGTTTGATTCAAGAGTACCAAGTCGTACATGAAGACGGTTCATTCGTCACACCTCGTGAAGTATTTCCACTAGCTTTACAAGGCCATAAGCAAGCGCAACAAGTGCGTGCGCGTTATGTGCAGGACCTTGCGCTCACGATTTCTTCTCTACAAGCCATCCTCGACATGGATGTTGTCGTAGTCGGCGGAGGCGTCATTGATTCGGCAGAGGCTTGGTGGAGCCAACTACTTGAAGAGTTAGAACCATTGTTACTGAAGCCATTGACTTTAAAACGAGCTCAATTTGGAAATGAAGCAGGCATGCTAGGAGCAGCTATGCTTGTACGCGACGCTGCGGCGCACCGCGAGAAAGGAAGTTTGGCATGACAACTCTAACACTTAAAAATATTACAAAGAGCTATGACAATAAGGTACAAGCAGTAACTGATTTTAATTTAGAGGTGGAAGATCGCGAGTTCATCGTATTTGTAGGACCATCTGGTTGTGGGAAATCCACGACATTACGCATGATTGCGGGTCTTGAAGATATCACTGAAGGCGACTTCATGATTGATGGCAAGCGTATGAACGATGTGGCTTCTAAAGATCGCGACATCGCGATGGTGTTCCAAAACTACGCACTTTATCCACATATGAGCGTGTTCGACAACATGGCGTACGGATTGAAAATTCGCAAAGTGCCAAAAGATGAAATCAAGCGCCGTGTAGATGAAGCTGCAAAGATCTTAGGTCTTGATCCGTACCTAGATCGTAAGCCAAAAGCGCTTTCTGGTGGACAGCGTCAACGTGTAGCATTAGGCCGCGCAATCGTCCGTGATGCATCTGTCTTCTTAATGGATGAGCCATTATCGAACTTAGACTCCAAATTACGTGTTCAAATGCGTTCAGAGATTATTAAACTTCATAACCGCTTAAACACAACAACGATTTATGTGACACATGATCAAACAGAAGCAATGACGATGGCAACGCGCATTGTCATTATGAAAGACGGTGTCGTTCAACAAGTTGGTACACCAAAAGAAGTATACGACAATCCAGACAACATGTTCGTTGGTGGCTTTATTGGTTCACCTTCTATGAACTTCCTAACAGGTACAGTGGTAAACGGTCAGTTCAAAGTTGGCGAAGTACTGATTTCACTAACGGATGACCAACAAGCACGTTTAAAAGCATACGAAGGACAAGAAGTCGTTCTTGGTATTCGTCCAGAGCATGTTACAGATGATAACGGAGCTTATGATGTAACGCACGCACACCGAGTACCTGCCTACATTGAAGTGGCAGAACTTACAGGTGCCGAGCAGATTTTATATGCAAATTTAGAAGGGCAAGACTTCATTGGACGTGTAGATGCACAAAACGGTATCGAACGCGGCCAGACTGTGGATCTCGTGTTCCACATGGAGCGGGCACACTTCTTTGATAAAGAGACTGAACTACGAATCGGCGCGGTTGACACTATCTAAGAAAGAAGGAGTTCGCATGGCTGTAACGATTATAGATGTTGCACGAGAGGCCAATGTCTCTCCTTCCACTGTTTCACGTGTCATCGCCGATCACCCACGGATTAGTGAAAAGACGAAGAAAAAGGTACGGGAAGTCATGGAAAGTATGCACTACTATCCAAACTTCCAAGCACGAAATCTTGCAGCACGCACGACGCAAACTATTGGTGTCGTGATGGCAAACTCAGCGACACTCGCATTCCAAAACCCGTTCTTCCCGGAAGTCATCCGAGGAATTTCTACAACGGCACATGCCTGCAAGCTAGGTCTGTATTTATCTACAGGTGGCACAGAAGAAGAGATTTTCCAAGAAGTTGTCGCGATGGTACAGGGGAGAAAAGTAGATGGCATCATCTTGTTGTACTCTCGAGTAGATGATAAAACACTCAATTACTTACGTGAGATGCATTTCCCGTTCACGATTGTGGGGCGTCCATATGCATTTGAAGACCAAGTAGATTTTGTCGACAATGACAACAAAAAGATTGCACAAGATGTGGTGGAATATTTATTCGGATTAGGGCATCGCGAAATCGCCTTCATCGGAGGAGATTTAGAGTTCGTCGTATCATCTGATCGTCTAGAGGGATACCGTGCGGCACTTGAATCGCATGCATTAAAGTATCAAGAACAATATTTTATCCACGACTTTGCTTTTGAGCAGGATGGAAAAGAAGCAATCAGACAGTTAATGACACAACAGTCACCACCTACTGCTCTAGTGGCGCACGATGACTCAGTAGCGTACGAAATCATTCGTTACCTTGAACAATTAGAGATTCGCGTACCAGAAGATGTTTCGATTATTAGCTTTAATAACCATGCCTTGTCAGAGCATGTAAAACCACCTTTGACATCAGTGGATATCAATATTTTTGAATTGGGTCTAAAAGCGACCGAGTTACTACTCGAGCGCATCAAACAACCAGAGAGAGAAGCGACCCATCAGTTTGTGGACACTACGCTCATCGTCCGCAACTCCTGCCAATCTCTCAATACACGGTAGAAGTAAGTGAGGCAGCATATGAAAAAAACATGGTGGAAAGAAGCGGTGGCGTACCAAGTCTACCCACGAAGCTTTCAAGATTCAAATGGAGACGGGATTGGAGACTTGCAAGGTCTGATTTCTCGCTTGGATTATATTCAAGACTTAGGAATCGATATTATCTGGATCTGTCCGATGTACAAGTCACCAAATGACGACAATGGCTATGATATCAGTGATTATCAAGATATTATGGACGAGTTTGGTACGATGGCAGATTTCGATGAATTGCTTGCCGAAGTGCACAAGCGTGGTATGAAGCTGATTATTGACCTTGTCATCAATCACTCTTCAGATGAACACGAGTGGTTTATCGAATCTCGTGAGTCTAAAGAAAATGACAAACGCGACTGGTATATTTGGAAAGATGGCAAGGACGGCAAAGAACCAAACAACTGGGGTAGTATTTTCGGCGGTTCTGCTTGGGAATACGACGAGGCAAGTGGTCAATACTTCTTGCACTTGTTCTCTACTAAACAACCAGACCTTAATTGGGAAAATGAAGATGTGCGTACAGCTTTGTATAACATGGTCAACTGGTGGTTGGACAAAGGAATCGACGGTTTCCGCGTAGATGCAATCAGCCATATCAAGAAAGACCTGACATTCTCGGATATGCCGGAAGAAGAAGGCAAAGAGTACATTCAAGCTTGGTCGAAGTACATGAATGTAGAAGGAATCATGCCATTCTTAGGTGAGCTGAAAGACAAGACATTCGCGAACTACGACATTATGACGGTCGGAGAAGCGAATGGTGTAAGCAGTGAACAAATCTCAGAATGGGTCAACGAGACTGACGGCAAGTTCGATATGATCTTCCAATTTGAACACTTAGGTTTATGGGACGGGAATACGTTAGACGTTCTTGAGTTGAAAAACGTTTTGACGCGCTGGCAACATGCCCTAGCTAATGACGGTTGGAATGCTTTATTCCTAGAAAATCATGACAAAGCCCGCATTGTTTCTACATGGGGGAATGATCAAGAGTACTGGGCGCAAAGTGCAAAAGCTTTGGCGACGATGTATTTCTTCATGAAAGGAACACCATTCATCTACCAAGGACAAGAAATTGGTATGACGAATGTTCAGTTCGATACTATTGATGAATACAACGATGTTTCAGCTAAAAACATGTATAAAGAGCGTACGGCTAACGGAGAAACGCACGAAGCAATCATGCAAGACTTGTGGCAGACAAGCCGTGACAATTCTCGTACGCCGATGCACTGGTCAGATGAGATGAATGCTGGCTTCTCGACGGGGTCACCTTGGATTGGGATGAACCCAAATTACACAGAAATCAATGTGGATCGCCAGTTGGCGGACGAAGCGTCCATTCTTCATTTTTATAAAACAATGATTCGTTTACGCAAAGAAAATGAAGCCTTCGTTTATGGAGACTATGAGCTAATGCTGGCAGAAGATACACAAGTTTACGCTTATACTCGTAGTTTTGAAAACACACGTTTCTTGATTGTTTCGAATTTAACAAAGGAAACGGCATCGATTGAAAGTCTTTATACGACAGTGAAGGATGCAGAAATTATTTTAACTAATTCAGATTCAGAAGGCCTTGAGCTTGCTCCTTTTGAAGCCCGTATATACAAACTTGTTTAATAGCGAACCCTTGTCCAGTGGATGAGGGTTTTCATTCGTATTTTAAAATGCACTTGATTACACTAAGTAGAGGAGGCGATAGTCATGAAACTCGCACTATTTGGAGCAACAGGTCGTGTAGGTAAGCAGTTGGCTGAATTGGCTCTTGCGGCAGGTCACGAACTGCATTTACTTGTTCGTTCAAAGCAAGAGTGGATGGAACAACCAGGGATTCATGTGTGGGTAGGTGATGCTCGGAAAGCACAAGACATCGAGCAGGTCTTACAAGGAGTAGACGCCGTTTTTAGTGGTCTTGGAACAGATAA
The DNA here is from genome assembly GCF_038595005.1 of Chryseomicrobium sp. FSL W7-1435. GTDB lineage: Bacteria > Bacillota > Bacilli > Bacillales_A > Planococcaceae > Chryseomicrobium. Next base: position 2,499,996 of record NZ_CP151997.1, on the reverse strand, counting down.
AAAAACTACGCTTTCTGAATTTGTTGCAGCTGTGGTTCCGGTGATGAAAAATCAACAGGTTTCGCGAATTGTGACAATTGGGACGGCCGGTATTTTAAACAGTCGAACCGAACCAGGCGCTTACAGATTTCAATCTGGGGAATCCAATCGAAAATTGACGTTTGCTGCTGAGGAACATGCCAAAGTCTTTGAGGCATTCAAGGACAGTGACCTAGACTGGACGATTATCTGCCCGACCTATCTGCCAGATGGTCCGCTGACTGAAGTGTACAGAACCAAGGAAGATTACCTGCCTATTGATGGCAAACAGATCTCGACAGCAGATACTGCCCATTGCGCCTATACAGCGCTCGCCGAAGATAAATTTAAACGTACTCGAGTGGGACTCGCGTATTAAACTAAACATACTAGAACAAAATACAGAACTAAAACCCAACTAGTTAGAAAGTTGAGTGGAGTGTAGGGGTTGACTCCAGTGGGATCAAAAGTCGAAACGTGAGACCCCGCAGGAGCTTGCGACGAGGAGGCTCACGACGCGCCCACGGAACGCAGCCCCGAAACGGAACTCAATATACAGGAAAAATCAGCAAATTCTCTGGAACCCTAGAGAACTTGCTGATTTAATTTTGTCCTAATCTCTTTTTGTTGAATTAAAATCCTGGTTTGTTTAGTAAGCGGAACATATTCACTTTATACTCTTCTACACCAGGTTGATCAAATGGGTTGATTTCAAGCAGATAAGCACTGTATGCACAGCTGATCATGTAGAAATACAACAAGTAACCAATCGTGTCCTCTGATAAATCAGGGATTTCAAGCGTCACTAGAGGTACTCCTCCAGATAAATGGGCTTCAGCAGTAGCTTGTTGCACAGCATCATTTACTGTGTGTAGCGTCTTGCCAGCCAAGTAATTTAGTTCGTCGCTGTCATTTTCCGCAAGTTGCATCGTGATGTCGTCTTCTACTGACGCTACTTTTAAAAATGTTTCAAACAACATACGCTTGCCATCTTGTACGTATTGTCCAAGAGAATGCAAATCAGTCGAGTATTGAACAGATGCTGGGAAAATCCCTTTTCCTTGCTTGCCTTCACTTTCTCCAACAAGTTGCTTCCACCACTCTTGGACAAACTTCAAACGTTCTTCGAAGATGGCCGAGATTTCTACTGGATAGCCAGTCGAATACAAGTGGTCACGAACTAGTGCATATTGTATTGCTGGGTTTTCCTCTAAATCGACCGTAGCTAATTCGCCTTCTGCACGTTTCGCACCTGCTAACAGGTGATCAATGGAGTGACCTGCTGCTGCGATAGGAAGGAGACCAACCGATGTTAAGACAGAATAACGTCCTCCAATATCGTCTGGAACAACAAAACGAGCATAGTCTTTTTCTTTCGCGACATCTAATAGAGCACCTTTTTCCGCATCGGTGGTTACATAAATACGCTCAGCAGCCTCTTGGCCATAGCGTTTTTCCATGTAGTCTTGAATAAAACGGAAAGCAATCGCGGGTTCAGTTGTCTTGCCAGATTTGGAGATGACGTTGACGGCAACTTCTTTCGTATCAAGATACGTCAGGAGGTTTTTAAGGTAAGCCCCACTCACTAAATGACCGGCAAAGATAATCTCTACTTTTTCAGTCACTTGGAACGGCTGACGCAACGCTTCGAGGACAGCTTTTGCCCCTAAATAAGAACCACCAATTCCGATGACGACTAGTACGTCTGCCTGCTGCTGAATTTTTTCTGCGGTCTTTTGGATACGCTCCACTAACTGTGAGTCGATTTCAGAAGGCCAGTTTTTCCAGCCTAAAAATTCAGCTCCTGCTGAAGTGCGGGCGTTCATTGCTTCAGAAATAGCGTTGATTTTTTGTGAAGTTTCTGGTGTAACTAGTGAACGATAATCGCCAGAAAATGAGACTTGAACTGTCATTGGAAAACTCCCTTTTCGTGTACTTTTCATGCTCTAATTATAGCATAGAAACCTGCATCCTGACGCGGTTTCCTCGGAACTAGAAGGGAGCCAGAGATTCGTGTATAATGGGAGGCGACAGAATAGAAAGAGAGTGACAATTTATGGGACGTAAATGGAACAATATTAAAGAAAAGAAAGCATCAAAAGACGCAAATACAAGTCGTATTTATGCAAAGTTTGGTCGCGAGATTTATGTAGCAGCACGCCAAGGCGAGCCTGATCCAGTATCTAACCAAGCATTGAAGGTAGTTTTAGAACGTGCAAAGACTTACAGCGTACCAAAACATATTATTGACAAAGCCATTGAAAAAGCAAAAGGCGGCGGAGAAGAAAGCTATGACGAGCTTCGCTATGAAGGCTTTGGTCCAGGCGGCTCTATGGTAATTGTGGACGCTTTGACGAACAATGTGAATCGTACAGCTTCTGACGTTCGTGCGGCATTCGGTAAAAACGGCGGGAACATGGGTGTCAGTGGATCTGTATCGTACATGTTTGATGCCACAGCTGTTATTGGAGTGGAAGGTAAGTCAGAGGATGATGTTCTCGAGCTTCTAATGGATGCAGATGTCGATGCACGAGATATTCTTGATGAAGAGGATACAGTAATTGTTTATGCAGAGCCTGATCAGTTCCATGCGGTGCAAGAAGCCTTCCGTGGTGCTGGCGTGTCAGAGTTCTCTGTTGCCGAGTTAACAATGCTTGCTCAAAATGATATTCAGTTGAGCGCAGAAGACCAAGCACAATTTGAAAAAATGGTAGATGCCATCGAAGATTTAGAAGATGTGCGCCAAGTCTATCACAATGTGGATTTAAGCGAATGAAACGAATTTTAGCGGTGCTAGCATTGCTCGGGTGGATGGTTCTACCTTCTCAAGCTTTTGCGAACTACGCCAGTTTTTTTGTTGTTTATGAGGATTTTGTGTATGAGCTGACAAGTGAATCCGTTGTGGAAGTAGGCGAGCAAATCGGTGAAGTAACGGAGTACGGGGACCGCGTAGAATTTTACAGCGGCAACTTCTCCAATGCTTATGAAGTAGGAACACCGTATTTTGCCATCCCTGGTGTGGATCCAGCTGAGAAGATAGCTGTAGAAGAGTCTCCAGGTGTTTACATTGTGGGAGAACGGTCAGTAGAGTTTACAGGTGAAGCGGTTCGAGAAAGTTCGTTGACTACGGAGTCTATCGGTTCTATTTTTTCTTTCGTAGTACTGGGCTTAATTGGATTCTTTTTATTCCGCCGATTGAACTTTAGACGTGGAAAGAAAGAAGTGGAACCTGAAGAAGAATAAAGTGAGGAAGCCTTGCTCTTGTAGTTGAAGAGTGAGGCTTTTTTATGTTGTTTACAGGCGAATGAGTGAGGTTTTGAGAAATAATTAGTTTCCATAAAATGACTAGGGGCACAAAGAGCAACTCCGAGGGCACAAAAAAGGTCGCTGAAGTCACATAAAGACCATTTGAGGGCACAAACAAACCAAACAAGCCCCTTAAGTCATAAGATCTTACTAGTAAAACCAAACAAAAAAACTGCTGATCAAGGATCAACAGTTGTGAAGCTTAGGAAGATGTACTTCGGCGATACTTCCACTGCTGGTATTGAAAGCGAATGAAACATCCAATACAAAAGCCTGCTAATGCGATAGAAGCAGCAAGGCCTACCATGATACTAGCCGCAACAAACACCACAGAACTTCCTGCTAGACCACCAACAATCGCCGTTCCAAGAAAAGCAACGGCCATCATTTGATTAAAACGAAGCTGACCAACGTCTTCTTGTACATAAGAGGAAAGTGGTTTTTTCAATAATCTTTTTGCTGGAGCTAAGATAGGGTGGAAGCCGGTAACTAAGCTGATGCCATTTGCTAGGAATGGAATTAGCAGTGGCCAAATAGACTGTATACTAAGTGCTAAAACAACCGCTAGCACGATAATCCATTGATTGAGAGTGACGAGAGGTTTTGGAATTGTTTTCATTTAAAACCCACCAATCTTGTAAGAATAATAGTATTTAAACTATACAAACAAAACGCAGAAATGTAAACGACTTTGCTTAGTTTATACAAAAATACGTGATATATTAAAAATATTCTTGTACAATGGACATTAGTACTTTAGGGAGGTAGTGTAATGAAGCAACTAGATGCATATGAAATTATTTCGTACATTCAACACGCTAAAAAATCGACTCAGGTGAAAGTCTATGTGAACGGTGACAAGCTGGACACTCTTTCATTTGGTGAGAATACAAAAGTGTTTGGCCAAGGGAACTCTGTTATCCTTTTCGGAGAATGGGCTGAAATTGAACCAGCACTTGAAGCAGCAAAAGAGCATATCACAGATGTCGTTATCGAAAATGAAAGCCGCAACTCAGCGATTCCTTTATTGGATTTGAAATCTATCAACTCACGTATCGAACCAGGAGCATTTATCCGTGACCAGGTTCAAATCGGTAACAACTGTATCATCATGATGGGTGCAGTCATTAACATTGGTGCTTCTATCGACGATGGAACAATGATCGACATGGGAGCTATCTTAGGTGGCCGTGCAACAGTCGGTAAGAACTGTCATATTGGTGCAGGAGCTGTACTTGCAGGTGTTATTGAGCCACCTTCAGCAACACCAGTTATCGTAGAAGATGACGTGTTGATTGGTGCAAATGCAGTAGTCTTAGAGGGTGTTAAAATCGGAAAAGGTTCTGTAGTTGCAGCGGGTGCAGTCGTTACAAAAGACGTTCCAGAATATACAGTTGTAGCTGGTACACCTGCACGCGTCATTAAAGAAATCGATGACAAAACACGTTCGAAGACCGAGATTATGCAGGAGCTTCGCCAACTGTAAATGACACACGAACTTATTCAGTTACGTCGCAAGTTCCACCAAATTCCGGAACGAGGATTTGAAGAACTAAAAACGAAGCAGTTGATCGAGAAGACCATTGAGACATTTCCGCAGCAGCATATCCAACTATTTCATTGGAAAACTGGGCTGGTTGTGAAAGTAAACGGCACTGCTTCCACAAAAACGATTGCTTGGCGCACGGACATCGATGGGCTACCAATCGCAGAACAAACAGAAGTATCGTTTGCCAGTGAGCATGCAGGGTTTATGCATGCCTGTGGTCACGATATTCATATGACTGTCGCGTTACATTTAGTAAAAGAACTCGCAGAAAATCCATCGCGAGATGATGTGCTCGTGTTCTTTCAGCCTGCTGAAGAGTCTCCAGGCGGGGCGCTTCCTATGCTGCAATGGGTTCGAGAAGAACAACCTCAATTGGAACCTGATGAATTTTATGCGTTGCATATCGCACCAGAACTCCCAGTAGGAACGGTTTCAACAAAGCCAGGAGTTCTTTTTGCGAATACATCAGAACTCTACATCGACCTTTTCGGGACAGAAGGGCATGCAGCTTTTCCACATAGAACTACGGATATGTCAGTAGCGGCTGCTCATCTTTTAGTGCAATTGCAATCGATTGTTAGTCGGTCCGTTGATCCTCTTGCACCAAGCGTTGTTACGATAGGGAAAATGAATTCGGGTACCGTACAAAATATTATTTCTGGACATGCTCGTTTAGAAGGAACTATTCGTACATTTGATGCACAAGTCATGAAAACAATTCAGGCACGTATCGAGGCTATAGCTCGAGGAATTGAGAGTTCATTTGATTGCCGCATCACTATTGATTATGGGTCAGCCTATTATCAAGTAGTAAATGATGAATTGCTTGCAAACACGTTTGAATCATTTGCCCAGAAGGATGGAGTGGTCGATTTTCGTCTCTCAAATGAAGCAATGACAGGGGAGGATTTTGGGTATTTTATTCAAGACATTCCAGGTGTATTGTTCTGGGCAGGTGCTCAAGCTGAGTACGGATTGCACCATGCAAAACTGAATCCCAATGAAGCCATGATCCCAATTATGGCTGAATTCGTAGAGCGTTGGATTCGTTATCGCTCTTCATGACGGAAAAAGAGGCTGGGACAAAACATAGCCGATAATATAAAAAATGACCATCGAGATTGATTGATGGTCATTTTTTATGGGTTTTTCTAGTATGCGGCCAGAGTTTCTACACTCTGGCCGCATATTTTCTCAAGTTCACCGCCATAAGTGCCAATCCGATATCGTTCTCGACCTTTGGTCGAGTGCGAACGGAGGCACGAGTGAAACCCAAATTAGCTTTCAAGAATCCAAAAACTGGTTCCACGTCCGTCTTGCGACGGCGATAGATAGACCCGGTCTTTTCTTCTGAAAGCTTGGTTCTCACATATTCTTTTTGTTCTTCCCAGGTGACATTCACAGACATCGTGCGATTGGTTCCCTCGTGTGCCTTTGTACACTGTGATCGGAATGGACAACCGCCACAGTCTTCCGCTCGATATACTTTAAACTGGCGTTCGAAACCAGTCTTGTCTCTGCGTACGCTCAAATGGGAGAAGTTAAGACGTTTAGAGTTAGGGCATTCATAGGAATCCGTTGTTTCGTCATAGGTCCAATTCGCTGTCTGGAATGGGTTGTTTTTATAGGCCTTCTTCTGTTCTCGAAGATACTGACCATAAGTGATGAGTGGTGTCTTTTGGCGTTTCACTAGGATGTCGTTATAGTTCGGCTCGCTGCCATAACCCGCATCCGCCACGATATGTTCAGGAAGTTCGAAGAAATCATCTTCAATTTTGTCTAGGAAAGGAACCATCGTCTTCGAGTCACTTGGATTTGGGAATACTGCATAAGCCAGAGTATATTGATTTTCTGTTGCGATCTGTAAGTTGTAGCCAGGTTTCAATTGACCGTTCCTCATATAATCATCTTTCATCCGCATGAACGTGGCATCCTTGTCAGTCTTGGAATAACTGTTTCGCTCACCCATGATCCCCAGGTCGATCTCATAACGATGTTTTCGGACAAGCATGTCCTTGATCAGTTTTAGTAGCTTCTTTGGTTCTTTTCGTTCTGATCGTATCTTCTTTCGTTTAGCCACGTCTTCGGTGGACTCGATCTGCGCCGTCTTCTCGTGGACATGCTCTTCGAGCTTGTCCGCCATCAAGGACATCTGTTCAGCCGTGAGACCTTCCTCGACCTCTAGAGCAGGCATGATGTTGGCTTTGAAAAGTTCTTCATACATCTGCTTGGATTTCTCAGTCAGGCTTGTCAGATATTTTTCTACGGCTCGTTTCCAGACGAATGTGAACTTGTTTGCGTCCGCCTCGATCTTGGTCCCATCAATGAAGATCGCATCTTGATCGATCAGGTCTTCTGCCACAAGACGATTGCGGAACTGGATGAAACATTCTTTGATGAGTGCGTTCATTGCGGGTTGTACACGGAAACGGTTGATCGTACGATAACTGGGTTGTTGTCCTTGGGCAAGCCACATGATTCTTAGGCTGTCCTTTGTCAGGTCTTCGATCTTGCGACCGGAGAATGTGGATTGGGTGTATGCACAGAGAATGATCTTCAACATCATCTTTGGGTGATAAGCTGGACAACCATTGTCACGTCGAAATTCGTGGAAGGCTTCATCGGGGATAGTCTCGACCAGACGGTCGATAGAGAAGGCGATATCATCTTTTGATAACTTCATCTCGATATCTAGAGGTAACACTAGTTGATTCATGTTATAATTTTTAAACATAAGGACACTTCTTTCGATTTGGATTTTGTTGTGGTGACTCAATTCTATCAGAAGTTGTCCTTATTTTTGTACACAAAAAAGCGCGCACAGCAGAATTTTCTGCCGTGCGCGTTTTTCAATTAGAGTCTAGGTTTTGTCCCAGCCTCTTTTTAATCTATACTTAATTCCACATTGTATTCCGTTGCCCAATACTCCAATTGAATGAGATAAGCCATGAGCTGTGGTGTCTGCATAAGTTGGCCGAACCATGGAACACGGCCATGCGTTGAAGCTTTGAAAAGCTCATCAAAAAAGGCAGGACGAAACAAAGTAGTGATCCAACCTTTGGAGGCTACGATGGCGGCAAGTTCACTTTGCACGAGTGATGTGTAGAAAGGATGAAACGTTTTAGGAAAGGGATTTTTTTTACGGTGTAGAACGGCATCTGGCAAAACATCATGAAATGCAGCGCGTAACAGTCCCTTTTCTTTGCCACCCAGTCGTTTCAGTGAAAGAGGGATATTCCACACGTACTCCCACAATTCATGATCAGCAAAAGGCACGCGAACTTCCAATCCACTACGCATGCTCATGCGATCTTTTCTTTCTAGTAGATTTTGCATGAAGTGCTGCATCGTCAAATAGCTCGTGCCTTTGTGGTTGGAACTAGCGGTAGTTTCCTCCCGATTATAGACCTCGTGCAATAAGCTAGACTTGGCACTCTCATAAAGTAACTCTACCGGAAGCTTTTCTCGAATAGCAGGATGTAAAGCATCTAAACGCTGTGAGAGATCTCGGATCCATTGAAAATCTGGCACTTGATCTTCTTGCTGCAACCACGGGTACCCTGCAAACAATTCATCCGCGCACTCCCCTGATAAAATCACTGTGGCATCAGGCTTCACGACTCTACAAAAATGTAACAAAGAACTATCGATGTCCCCCATACCGGGAAAATCACGGGCTTTCACAGACTCTCGTAACGCATCAAACAGATTTTGAGCATCTAAGGTTACTGTTTTATGGTCAAGCCCGTAAGCTTCAACCATGGCGTTGATATAGGGTGCGTCTTCGTCAGGTTGAAAGGTCGATTGTTGAAAGTACTGGGAGTTGTCTTCAAATTCCAGCGAAAATGTGGAAAGAGGAGACGAGGTTTTTGCAGCAATCGCTGTGATTATGCTCGAATCAATACCGCCTGATAAAAATGTGCCAACGGGGACATCACTTACGAGTTGACGGTGAATAGCTTTTTCTGTCAATGCACGTACTTTTTGAATGGTCTGTTCTGGCGAATCAGTATGTTGCGCACTTGGTAATTGCCAATACCGTTGCTGCATAAACCCACGGCGTTTTTCGTAAAATGCGCGGTGTCCAGGGCGAAGCTCGAAAATTTCACAAAAAGCATCTCGTCCTGGAAAACGGCCAGGACCAAATACCAAGAGAGCAGCAAGGCCTTCACGGTTCACTTTTCGCTTCACCGCTGGATGTGCAAGAAGAGCTTTTACTTCAGACGCAAATAGGAGGTAGTCGGGGCCGACAGAATAAAAAAGAGGTTTCACCCCAAGACGATCCCGCGCCATAAATAAAGTTTGTTGCTGTTCATTCCAAACAGCAAACGCAAAGATGCCATTTAAGTGATGCACACAGTCTTCTTGCCACTCCGCAAAAGCGTGAATCAGGACCTCAGTATCACTATAGGATTGAAACTGATGACCAAGCTGTTTTAATCGGTCTCGAACTTCATCAGTATTATAGAGCTCCCCGTTGTATACAAGGCGGTACTGCTCCCAAATGAAAGGCTGCTGTCCTCCTTCAGGATCAATAACGATTAATCGTTTATGTCCAAAAGCGCAATTCTCGTCATGCCAAAAACCCGTTGCATCCGGGCCGCGTTCATGAAGCGTATCGGTCATGAGAGAGAGTACTTGCAGATCAAATGGTTCGTCATACTGAACAACACCCACAATGCCACACATGTCTTACCTCCTCATACGTAGTGTATGGGAAGAGGCAAAAAAAAGAACAGGCACTTGGCCTGTTCACGTTGTTGTTTTAAAAACCGCTTTGAATTTGGAGAAGATGCCACCCGTTGTATACGTCAACACACTGCGTTTATAGAAATACATAGTGAAGAAGAACAGCACGGTAACTGTCACTACTAGTACTAAGAAGGATACACCGGCTTCCCATAGTGGCATATCTGTTGCGCCGATACGAAGTGGCATGACCATACCAGATGAGAAAGGAAGGTACGAAAATACCTTAATCAACATCGTATCCGGGTTGAAAGAACCTGTGATGAGTACATAAAAGCCACTTAGCGCCATCATCATTGCAGGGACCAGAGCCTGGCTTGCTTCTTCCACTTTGGAAACCAAAGAGCCAAGAAGGGCACCAAAGATCAAATAAAACACAAGTGTCAGCAGTAAAAAGGCAACTGTGTAGGCTAGATAAGCAACTGACAGGTCTTGCATAATATCCCGCACCAATTCTAATCGAGAACTGTCTGCTACGACAATTAACAGAACAGCAATGAGTGCGACTGCTGCTAATTGTGTTAACGCAACGAGCAAAGTTCCAATAACTTTAGCTAAGAAATGTGTCGTCGGTTTAATCGTAGCAAGCAATACTTCTAGCACGCGAGAGCCTTTTTCCGATGCGACATCAGACGTAATCATGGATAAGAACGTCATGACGAAGAAATAAATCAAAAACCCGACCAAATAAGAGACGCCAATACCAGCAGCCTTTTCAGATTCTGATTTACCACTAGTAGCTTGCTCATTTACGAGCTCGTAAGCAATGAAGGCTTGTGCTCCAAGAACTTGTTCCGCTTGTTCGGATGTCAGATTCATCTGTTGAACAGCGTATAACTTGCCAGCGTAATCCAGCTGACCGGAGAGGGTAGTTTGTGTTGTGAAAGACAAGGGCTCGTATGTAAAGATGGTTGCTGCTAACTGCCCTTCTTGATCGGCCAAATGAATGACGATATCTGCATTTTCTTCGTTTACTTCTTCCTTTGCTTGTTCAAGGGAGTCGTTTGATAAGGTGACTTCCATATCTTCTGTTGGTTGGATTAATTCTCCTGCTCCAGAAGCAGTATCATCTACAACAGTCATTTGCATAGGTTCATCACTAAACAAAAGTTCACTAATGTTATTCCAAAATAGCACGCCAGCTAAAATGACTCCATATAGTGCAATTGTGAACAAAAATGATTTCGCTTTGACTTTTTGTTTATACAGTTGTTTCACGAGCAGCCAAAACTTCGCCATCTGGTTCACCTACTTTCAATTTGAAGATTTCATCGAGTGTCAGGTAATCCAGACTGAATCGCTCAATGTATTTACCAGCAGAGACGTAATCAAATATAGACTGAGCATAGGACTCATCCTTTAAAGTTAAAAGGATATGATCTTTTTTCTGGACGGCATGCGCAACACCCGCCAAAGTAGTTAATTCTTCAAAAGAATGGGGAGACCGAATAGCTAATTTTATTTTGCCATAACTCTTTTTTAGATCCAGTAAGCTACCAGAGAAGAGTGACTTCCCACGTTTTAATAAACACAAATGATCACAAAGCTCTTCCACATGATCCATTTGATGGCTGGAGAAAAGAATCGTGGTTCCTTGTTCTTTCAAATGATGAATGGCCTCTTTTAATAAGTCCTTGTTAACAGGATCCAATCCGCTAAAGGGTTCATCTAAAATTAGAAAATCGGGTTTATGAATAAAGCTGGCAATCAACTGCACCTTCTGCTGATTTCCTTTTGATAGCTTTTCAGCTTTTTCTTTTCGTTTGTCTTCTAATTCAAAGCGTTTAATCCAGTACTCCACTTCAGGTTTTAATTCTTTTCGCTTTTTCCCGCGTAACTCCCCAAAGAAATACAATTGTTCTTCCACAGGCATTGTCGGGAAAATTCCTCGCTCTTCAGGCAAATAACCAAGTAAATCACGATTAACTGCATTCATAGGTTGACCATCCCAGCTGATTGTCCCTTGTGTAGTCTCTTGTAAATCCAATATCATACGAAACGTCGTTGTTTTCCCGGCGCCATTTTGACCAATCAAGCCAAAAGATTCGCCTTTAGGAATCGTAAGGTTGAGTTGATCGACCGCTGTGAAATTCTGATACGTTTTCGTGACATTTTCAATTACTAACGTCATTCCGTTCACTCCCTTCTTTCTACTGTACGGACTCCGAAACAAAAAGTTTCATAAAAATGCTGTAACAAAGTTAGGTATATAACTTAATTAGGTATGAAGTTGAGTGGAGGAGCTGACTCCAGTGGGATTAAGAGCTCCACGTAAGAAAATCAGTAGACTCTCTTGTAACCTAGAGAACCTACTGATTTTAGTAGAACCATAGTAGAGCATTAAAGAAGTAACTGTTTCATTAAATCCACAGGCAATTGACCCGGGGCAGAAGGTGATGATCCGGCAGCAAAAGTCGCACAAGAACCAAAGTGATGGCCACCAAGTCGCGTGATAGCTCCGAGCTCTCCCATTGCCATCACAAGAAAAGGTCTATCGGCATACAACGTTTTCATTTGATCGGCAGCGTCTAAAAGGCTTAGAACATCGTGTGGCCGTTTTGGCATGACCGCTAGTTTCCCGATATCTCCATTAATAAACTGCATTTCTCGCAGGCGCCAAATCAGCTCTTCTTTAGGGGGTGTCTTGTGGAAATCGTGGTTAGAGACAATCACTTTACAGTCATTTGCATGGAGGGCAGCAACAAGGGATTTGTTGTCTTCAGAAAATAGTTCAACATCTACGAAATCACAAAGTTTACTAGCCGAAATGCCTTCTAATAGTTCGCGGTAAGCTGCGGAACGCAGTCGACCATGGCCACCTTCTTGAATGGTCCGGTAGGTCACAATCAGTGGTGCAGGGAAGGTCAGCTCTCTAATGAAAGAAAGTGTTTCAATTAGTTCACTGAACTCATAGGTTTCCATGAAATCGAGTCGCCATTCCCACATGTCAGGTTGTTTTTGCAGTAAAAATTCGATTTCTTGTTGTAATCTTTGGCGAGTAGAGCTAATGAGAGAGACGATGATTTTCGGTCTCCCAGTACCGATTTGAACATCCCGAATTTCAACTATTTTCACCATTTTCACCTACTATCCGTTTTCTTTCATCCTAGCATAATCCGAATAAGCAAACTAGGTATTTCGATGTGGAATAGTCAGAAAATTTAATGTGTAAACTCGAATCAGTAGGGAATAGAAAACTAACGATAAGAATAGGGAGGCGTTTGAACAATGATGCAACATGTTACTTCACAAACAGGTATTGCGTTTAAGGAAATTGGTTCAGGAGACCCTGTCGTATTTATTCATGGGTTTTGTGGCAGCCATGCATATTGGAAGTCAATCGAACACTTACTTGAATCTCATATGAAAGCTTATTATATTGATCTACCAGGACACGGTGCTTCAAAGGAAATGCCGTACGCGTCATTAGAAGATTATGTTGAACTACTGAGAAAATGGAAGGAAGAAATGGGGATAAAGAAGATGACCTTAATTGGTCATTCTTTAGGAGGCTATTTAACGCTCGCTTATGCCGACAAGTATCCACAAGATCTTTCCGGGTACTCTCTTATTCATTCCACAGCTTTTCCTGATTCAGATGAAGGGAAGGAAGGGCGTGAGAAAGGGATTCAGACGATTGAGTCGCAGGGAATTGAAAAATTTATTGATGGATTGATCCCTAAACTGTTTGATGGGAACTTTAAGAAACAACATCCGGAAACTATCGAAGAAGCAAAAGCAATCGGCTTTCAAACAGAGCCAAAGCAAGCAATTCGCTTTTTAAAAGCTATGCGCGACCGAAAAGATCGACGGAAGATGCTAACAGACAGCACAATCCCACATCTTTTAGTGGCAGGTGAAACAGATGAAGTAGTTCCTTCCTACAAAACATTTATAGGGGGTTCAACAGCTGCGACAGAAAAATTATTAACTGAAACGGCGCACATGAGTATGTACGAGCAGCCCGAGGAATTGAGTAAGGTAATTGTGCAATGGCTAACTTCTGTGAAACAAGTCTCAATTTAACGATTACTTCCACAAGTTTGAGGAACTGGAATCTAGCTGGTTCCTTTTTTTATGGAAAAAAGTTGCAACGCTATGGTGAAAAGTATGAAAACACTGAAAATAGTTGCTTTTTCGGAAGTTGTCTAGTATTATCGAAACTTGAGTGAATATGCAATATATTAATAGAAAGTTGAGGGTGTATGATGAACGAACGATTATCCTTCTCAAATCAACTAGTCATCGGCGTCATGTTGTTTGCGCTATTTTTCGGAGCAGGAAACTTAATTTTCCCTGCTAGCCTTGGTCAAAATGCAGGAACGGCTTTGTTCTTTGCAGTTCTTGGATTTTTAATTACTGGAATTGGACTTCCTTTCTTAGGAACTTTAGCGATGGGCTTTTCCAACAGCCGCAGCTTACAAGATCTTGCGGGTAAAGTTCACCCGGCTTATGGAATTGCTTTTACCGTAGCTTTGTATTTAACAATTGGACCATTCTTTGCGTTACCTCGTACAGGAGCAGTGGCATATGAAATTGGGATCATGCCATTTGTTAGTGAATCATTAGCTTCGATTGGTTTATTACTTTTCACTTTGGTATTCTTTGGAATCACACTTTGGTTATCCTTGAATCCGGCTAAAATAGTGGATCGTGTAGGTAAATTTTTAGCACCTATTATTATCATTGGTTTATCTGTATTGATTTTAGCGGCTTTATTTAACCCAATCGGTTCTTTTACAGGACCAACTGAAGCTTATCAAACTAATGCGTTTATGACAGGATTCACGGAAGGTTACAATACGATGGACGCCTTGGCCTCTTTAGTATTTGGTATTATCGTGATTCAGTCGATTCGTCGTTTAGGTGTTACTTCAACAAAGGGTATTTTAAAAGTTACTGCTAAATCAGGAGGAATCGCTGTTCTATTCCTTGGTTTGATTTACGCAGGTGTTGCCTATATTGGTGCAACTACAACTGAAGCGTTTGGCATCTTTGATAACGGTGGTCCGGTATTAAGTACGGCAGCTGATTATTATTTTGGTGCAATCGGACTTCTAGTTTTAGCTGTCGTTATCATTGCGGCTTGTTTAACAACTGCTATTGGTTTAACAACAGCAACTGCAGAGTATTTTAATACGTTGTTCCCAAAGATTAGCTATAAAGTATTTGCTGTTATTTTCATTGTAATGACGACGATTTTTGCAAACTTTGGCTTGTCTTCAATCATTACGTATTCAATCCCAGTGTTGTTGCTTCTTTACCCATTAGCTATCACATTGATTTTATTAACGTTTGCAGCGCCACTCTTTGGGCATCAGCGTTGGGTGTATGTAGCCGTAACAGCTGTCACATTCTTAATCAGTATTATCGATGGATTCAAAGGCTTCTTCGGAGATGCGGCACCTAGTTGGTTAGCCTCTATCGTGAATATCTATGATTCGGTCTTACCGTTCTATGGATTAGGATTAGGTTGGTTGATTCCGTTTATTATTATTGTCGTTGCAGGTATTGCAACAGCAACTGTGTTTTCGCGACCAACTACAAATTAAAACAAAGTAGCTAGCACAAAAAAAGTAGATTCTCTAGGTTAATCACCAGAGAATCTACTTTTCATTTTGCCCAAAAACTTTTAAATTTCTTCGAGAGTATACAGCCAGTTATCGGTCATTAAGGCAGCCAGATCATTCGTTTGCTTTTCTTTATACAAACGGATCAGTTGTGCATGTGTCTCAATGGATGATTCACGTAAAATGATTTTTTCTGAGTAGAATAAGCGGCGAACATGTGCCTGCAACATCTCTACTATTTGTGAAATGTAAGGGTTATTAGCTGTATCAATAATGATTTGATGGAATTGCTCATCAATACGCAAGGCTTCTGTAAAGTTTTTTTCTTTTAAAGCGTCTGCAAACTGCTGATTCTTTGCTTCCAATTCAGCAATGATTTCGTCTGTCATTAAAGGAGCAGCGAGTTCTGTAGCCAGAGCTTGTAACGAAGCAAGTGGTGGCAGAAGATGATTGATATCATCTTTTTGAACGGGTGTGACTTGTGTGGCTCTACCAGGTTGCATCGTTACAAAACCTTGTGACTCCAGCAACTGGAGTGATTCACGAATCGGTGTTCGACTAACGCCTAATGCTTGCGCTAGTTCAATATCGTTCAATTTCTCTTCGGGTTGAAGCGTGCCATCAATAATCCAATTCAATAACTGGTGATAAGCATGCAGTTTTGCAGTCTTACGTATGGGTTTACTCATATCTGATGGAATTGGCATGTCGGTACAATCCTTCCTCTATGTCTACACTGTATATCTATTATACAATATATCTATTCGAGATGTGCAGCAAACGAAAGGAGTCGGGTCAAATGAAGACAATCATTATCACAGGTGCAGCTAACGGAATAGGAAAAGGCATCGCGCAACAACTAGCAACAGAAGGCTATAAAACGATTTTACTGGACCGAGAAGAGGCGCAAGTAAAGGCAGTAGCAGAGGAATTAGAAAACAGTTCCTATTATGCGCTGGACCTACAAGATGAGAAGAGTGTTACGAAAACCTTTCACTCAATTTTTAAAGAACATGGTACTCCTTACGGGTTGATTAATAATGCAGGTATTAGTAAATTTACGGATTTCTTTGAGTTAACTTTAGATGGTTGGAATGAAGTCATACAAACTAACTTAACAAGCATCTTCCTGTGCAGTCAGCTGGTGGCTAAAGAAATGAAAGATACAGGTGGTGTCATCCTCAATATGGCATCGACACGCGCATTCATGTCAGAGCCCGATACAGAGGCCTATGCTGCTTCTAAAGGCGGAATAGTTGCGATTTCTCATGCTCTGGCTCGTACACTAGCCCCTTATCATATTCGAGTGAATAGTATCGCACCTGGTTGGATAGAGACCACGGCTTATGAAGATCTGCGCGATGTGGATCATGACCAACATCTTGCAGGACGAGTCGGAAAACCTTCAGACATCGCCCGCATGTGTTCTTTTTTGCTAGATGAACGCAACGATTTTTTAACCGCTGAAAATTTTGTGGTAGATGGTGGCATGACGCGAAAAATGCTCTACGAACACTGAGTTGTTTTAGAAAAGCCTAGTTCGGGTATTCTTCTTACTAACTGATGAAACAGAGAGGAAGAGGTTTATGAACTACGATTCTTTAAAAAAACAACTGGAGCAGCGACGTGCTGAAATTTTAGAACATCATAATTCTCACGAAGAGTTGGAGACGACAGAGCTGTCCAATTATGATAATCATCCAGCAGACAATGCAACTGATTTAACAGATCAAAATACGCAGCAAGCTTTAGAACGCCATGAAGAAGAAGAATTAGAGTCAATCGAAGTTGCACTTGAAGCAATTAAAGAAGGCACTTATGGAACTTGCCAAGTTTGTGGAGAAGAGATTCCTTATGAGCGCCTTGAAATTGTTCCAACAGCTTTAACATGTGTGGAGCATGCTGACCAAAGCCCTGAGGATCATCGTCCAATCGAAGAAAAGATATTGGATGCAGCAGCTGAACGTGAAGACATGGACAATAGTTTTGAAGAGGTTGAAGATTTCGGGAGTTCAGACTCTCCCTCAGATAAAGCATAAGTAAAAGGACTGGCATTTATGCTGGTCCTTTTCACTTTGCCTAGTTTTCCCCTATACTAGGAAGAGAGAGGATGATGAAACATGCCAAGTTGGTTTATAGCACTAGTCATTGCCGTCGTCATCGCGTTTGTAATTATCACCGAATGGATTACACGAAGAGACTAAGGAGCGAGCGCAATGAGCGGTAAAAAAGTAGCAGTAGGGTTAGTTATAGGTGTAGTCATCGTAATTGCTTTAATCATGTTTGCCGTGATTTCCTTTTTTGCAAATAATCCGACACAAGAACAGGCTGTTGGGGACAATGAAATGACGGGCAGAATTGTGGCGATAGCTGAGCAAGGGGTATTAGTAGTTTCTGGTACACCAGAGGAGCTAGAAGATATAAATGAACAATCTGTCGTTGACTCAGGGTTGCCAGCTGTTTGGTTTGGAGTGACTCTCGACCAACAGAATCAGCTAAAAGTTGGACAAGAGGTAGAGGTCACCTTTAACGTGCTGGCAGAATCCTATCCTGGTCAAAGTACAGCGATAACTATCCGTCCTGTGATGGAATAAACAGGAGTTGAACCAACACAAACTTAAGATAATTTTGTGGATGGGAACTCAATATACAAGAAAAATCAGCAAGTTCTTTGGAATTCATCCTAGAGAACTTGCTGATTTATTTTGTTCTAATTTACTACGCTAAATTAGTTTTGCTCTGTCTCGCCGTCCCACTCTAGCATTCCGCCAGACATGTTCGTCACGTTGTAGCCTTGTTGATCTAAAAACATTGTTGCTTGACCGCTACGTCCGCCAGAACGACAAACCATTACGTATTCTTTGTTTTTGTCTAGCTCATTCATACGAAACTCTAAAACGCCGAGTGGAATATGTGTAATCCCTTTAATGTGACCTGAAGCTACTTCATCGGCTTCACGTACATCGATTAAATTCAATTGTTTACCTTCTTTTAATTGTTGTTCAACTTCTTGTGGTGTGATTGTTTTCATCCCAAAATCGCTCCTTTAAATGTGATAGATATAGTAGACTTTTAGCGGCTTCTGACGAGCAGATCCACCGCTTCTTTTACGTAGGCATCTGACGGTTCCCCATCTTCTTCAGCTTTGCGGACACAGGCAACAAGATTTTCACTAACGATTACACCAATTGAACGATCGATAGCTGATCGAGAGGCAGAAAGTTGCGTGATAATATCTTTACAATCTTGTTCCTCTTCCATCATTCGGAGAATTCCACGTAGCTGGCCTTCAATGCGTTTGATTCGGTTTTTAGTCTTTGCATCATAATTCATGTTCTACCCTCCCGAAACTCTTCATTGCCAAAAAGTATAGCATAAAATAATGAAGATGCCTTCTATGGATTACCTTATACCTATATGGGTATATAGTCAAGCGTCAGATATACTGGTATAAGACATTTTCACAAAACTTAATTAGCAAAGAAGTTGAGTGGAGTGTAGGGGTTGACTCCAGTGGGATCAAAAGTCGGAACGTGAGGCCCCGCAGGAGCTTGCGACGAGGAGACTCACGACGCGCCCACGGAACGCAGCCCCGGAACGGAACTCAACGTAAATAAAACTCAGCAAATTCTCTGGAATTACACTAGAGAACTTGCTGAGTTTCTTTTTCTGTAAGACTCTTAATTATTAATGAAAGCCACCAGCTTTATAAGGGCCCTTGCGGAATGGTAACCACCAATTCCACTTTCCAAAGAGTTTCATCAAGCTTGGCACAAGCAGCAGACGAATGATTGTTGCGTCAATGGCAATGGCAATAGCAATCCCCACACCAATCTGTTTAACAGGCATTACGTCTGTGAAGGCGAAAGCACCTGTAATAACAATCATAATTAATGCAGCCGAAGTGATAATCTTACTTGTTGATACAAGACCAGCAATCGTAGCGGCTGTATTGTCTTGTGATTTGACATACTCTTCTTGAATCCTTGAGATCAAGAACACTTCGTAATCCATGCTTAGGCCAAATACAAGACTAAACACAATGACAGGAATGATAAGAGCGATCTCTGTCTCAGGTAACCCAAAGTGACCGAACTGGAAAATGTAGACGAGTATTCCGAATGTCGCAGCCAGCCCAATGATATTCATAAGAATGGCTTTCAATGGAATGACTAATGAACGGAAAGCAATCATCAAGATAATGAAAGTCGAACCAAGAATGATGGCTAGCAATAAGCCAATTTTGCTTGAAATTTCATCAAATATCTCTTGGTTGAATTTTGGTTGCCCTCCAATAGAGAGGGAGTAATCAAATTCTCTTTCCCCAAGATCACGAACCCATTGTTGGGCCTCACTAGAAGATCCTTCATAATCAAGCGTCACAGGAACAAATAATAATTCGTCTTGAATAAATCCTTCAAATGCAGGTGTCAGTGCAGCGGCAGCTTCAGGCACTTGCAATTGTTGTTCTAGTGCTTCTGGAGAAGGAATGTCTGTAGCTGTGTATATGGTGGACACATTAGTAACTGCTTCATCCTCTAACAAAAACTCTTGTAAATCAAAAATATCAGTTCTTGCTTGTTCAGAATCCCAGCCTTCAGGTCGTTCTGCAAGTATGTAAACCGTTGATTCTTCACCAAATCCAAAGCGGTTGTCTAATAAGTCATATGACTGGCGCGACTCATATTGTTCAGGTAACGAGTCGACTTGTGGAATTGAAAGCGTCATATCTTTTACCGGAATAATAGCAATACCTAATAACACAAGGGCAACCACTATCAACGCTACTGGTCGCTTCATGACGAATGCAGCAAATTGCTGCCAACGTGTGCTACCACCAGGGCGTACACGTAGAATAGTCCACTTGTTGATTCGGTCTCCAATTAACATTAAAAGAGCAGGAAGTAATGTAAGGGAAGAGAGTACTGCAAGCGTGACTACCAATGTCCCGCCAAGTGCGATGTTCATGAAAATATCAACTTCCATGACAAGCATGGCACCTAAACCAATGAAGACACAAATCGCCGAAAAGATAATAGAACGGCCTGATGTCCGGACGGCTGTTTGTACAGCGTCACTAATGGATGAATGGACTCGTTCTTCTTTATATCGATTAATAAATAGTAAGGCAAAGTCAATGCTTAATGCCAGACCAAGCATGGGAATGATATTGAGAATAAAGATAGATAGGTCCAGCGAGTTGCCGATGACCCCTAATATTCCTAGCGAGATGACAACGGTCATAATTCCTATGATCAGTGGAACAAACGAGGCCATAACACTTCCAAAAGCAAGCAATAAAACGACAATAGCAATCGGCAACCCAATAGCTTCTGCGCTTGCTAAATCACGCTGACTGGCTGTATTGATGTCTTTATTGATTACAGGACCACCTGTTAGCGTTACGGATTCTTCTTCGTTCGCAATTTCTTTTAAATCATCCACAATGGCAGGAAGATCTTCCGTTTCTTCAGAGAAATGAATTTGAGCATAGGCTAAATCTCCATCACGTAAAGAGTCATCCTCGAGTGGTGAAACAATAGTGTCCGCTACTCCGAGCTCGTCCACTTGTTGTAAAGACTGCTCGATGACTTCATCAGAAGACCCTTCAAAGACCATTAAGATGGTTTCATTAGGAATATCGAAAGTTTCTGTTAAGGTGGTCATTACTTCTTGATGTTCACCATCTGTTCGAAAGCCGTCCCCTTGTAATGTATCAGGTAACTGTATGGCAAAATAGACGGACGCCACTAATACTAAAACCCAAAACGCAATAATGGATTTATAAAAACGCGTTACAAACGCAGCTAAAGATTTCACGTATGTTCCTCCTTGTTGATTTTATTCGTATTCTACTAGTTTACTGCAACATCTTACGGGAATCGAATTTTAATTGCTATAGTAAGAAATTAATTGATGGACTCTTGTACACAAACAAGCCACTTTTGTTGAAGTGCATCATGTAGGCCAGTATGATTAAACGGAAGATGAAGGCACTTCCAGCAAAGTGAAGGAGGATTTTTGAATGGATTATCGTATTGAAAAAGATTCAATGGGTGAGATTCAAGTTCCGGCAAATAAGCTATGGGGAGCCCAAACACAACGAAGTAAACAAAATTTTAAAATTGGCACGGATCAAATGCCACTAGAAGTAGTCTACGCGCAAGCAGCCGTTAAAGCCGCTGCAGCAGAAGTCAGTTATTCACTTGGCAATCTGTCTAAGGAAAAACGTGATGCTATAGTAGAAGCCGTTCATGAGATTCGTACTGGGCAATGGGATGAACATTTTCCACTCGTGGTTTTTCAGACAGGTAGTGGCACTCAAACCAATATGAACGTCAACGAAGTCATTGCCAATCGAGGAAATCAATTGCTAGAGAGATCTGGTTCATCAGAACGTTTGCATCCCAATGATGATGTGAATAAATCTCAAAGCTCGAACGATACATTTCCAACAGCGTTACATGTAGCAGGAGTGTTGGCTGTCGAACAGCGGTTATTGCCGGCAATCGATGCGCTTCATAAAACATTTGAACAAAAAGCAGAAGAGTATGGGACTATTGTGAAAATAGGGCGGACCCATCTGCAAGATGCCACACCACTTTCGCTTGGCCAAGAGTTCAGTGGTTGGGTAAGGATGTTGGAAAAATCGAAACAGATGATTGAAGCCGTTCTTCCATTTATGCGCGAATTGGCAATTGGCGGCACAGCTGTAGGAACCGGGATCAATGCACCAAAGGAGTTTGGTGACTTGGTGGCGAAAGAAATTTCTAAGCTAGTCGAGAGTGAGTTTTCGTCAGCTGAAAATAAGTTTCATTCACTCACATCGTATGATGATGTTGTCACCGTCCACGGTGCTGTAAAAGGTCTCGCGGCCGATTTGATGAAGATCGCTAACGATGTGCGTATGCTAGCAAGTGGACCTCGCTCGGGGATAGGGGAATTAACGATTCCTGCAAATGAGCCGGGCAGCTCGATTATGCCTGGAAAGGTAAATCCTACTCAAAGTGAAGCAATGACTATGGTTGTAGCTCAAGTGATGGGGAACGATACAACAATCTCCTTTGCTGCTAGTCAGGGGAATTATCAATTGAATGTATTTAAACCAGTTATTATTTTCAACTTCTTGCAGTCTGTCCGTTTATTAGCAGATGCTATGCACAGTTTCAACGATAACTGCGCAGTAGGAATTGAACCTAATCGAGAGGTTATTGGACGTCATGTGGATAACTCGCTCATGTTAGTGACTGCGTTAAATCCGTATATCGGCTATGAAAATGCTGCGAAAATTGCAAAATATGCACATGAAAATGGAACAACCTTAAAAGAAGCAGCTCTTTACTTGGAGCTTTTAACAGAAGAGCAGTTTGATGAGTATGTGCAACCACAAAAAATGATATAAAAAAACTCAGCTGGCCATAAGCGGTCAGCTGAGTTTTTTACATAGAACTACGAATGGTGTAGTAGATAATAACAAAGGTTAAAATGATGACAACATTCCATACCGTATAAGCATTTTTAGAAATAGGACGATCCAGTGCCTGCCAGCGGTTTACGAGAATAACAAATATCGCCGTTAAACCAATAGCAAAAAGTACGGTTGTCCATATAGGCCATTCAAAATAAGCAGTCGCCAGTAAGGCAATAAAAACTGCAGGAATTAAGATGGCTCCGTTAATCAATTTACGGACCGTGTACTGCTGTGTTGTCATGTCAGAACCCCTTTCAATTCCTCTTGCAGCTCATTCACTAGAAACGGTTTGGCTTGCAAAAACGCAACAAACGCCTTTGTCTCAGCAATCGTTTCTGGCTTTGGTTGCGCGCCAGTATAGTAGGCACGGATTAAAATATTTTTCGGTGTATTTTCGAGGTCGACGAACTCAACCAGCTGGGTCTCGTAGCCTACAAGGTCTAAAACTTGTGCACGGATGGAGTCGGTGGCTAAAGACGCAAACCGCTCTTTGATGAGTCCGTGACGTGTCATCACAGCAAGGGCTGGAGAATCCAGCTGAGTGAACAATTCATGTTGACAGCAAGGCACACTTAGAATGACACGAGCTCCCCATTTCACTGCTCGCCCTAACGCCATGTCCGTTGCTACGTCACACGCGTGCAATGTCACAACCATATCCACTTGCTGAACGTTATTGTAGTCAGTGATATCACCAACTTTAAAATGCAATCCATCATACTGCAATTCTCGTGCCAACTTTTCACAATGGGCAATGACATCTTTTTTCAAATCAAGACCTGTAATGTTCACTTCGTACCCTTTTAATTCTTTCAAATAATAGTAGAGGGCGAATGTGAGATAAGACTTTCCAGAACCGAAATCAATAATTCGAAGTGGTTGATCAGTTGGTAGATAAGCAAGAGAGTCTTCGACAAACTCGACAAACCGGTTGATTTGTTTAAATTTATCATGTTTCTGATTTTTAATTTTGCCATCTTTTGTTTGTACGCCTAAATGAACTAAAAATGGATGGACAACATCGGGATCAAGCACATAATTTTTTTTGCGGTTATGCGAGAGTTCTACAGGTGGCTGATTGTCAGTAACCGAACGTTTCATGGTTACTTTTTTCTTCTTAGAAAGCTGGATGTGCACCGATTCACCTGCCCAATTCATTTGCAACTGGCGATACCGATCTAAAAGCTCTCTTACTGTCTCCTCCATTTCGGAAGGGAGCTTATTCTCATGCGTGATGGTTTGGTCGAAATGATATTCTAACTGGATGTGATACAGTCCTTTGATTTCAACAGGCTTGATTTTGATTTTTCCTGCCGATTCAGTTTTTGAACGTGATTGACTGATAACCCCGCTTATTAATTGTTGTTCGCTGAATCGTGTAATCAGTTCAAGTTGCAACTGTTCAAGTTCCATTGCGAACACCTCCGTTCATCAATTTTCTACTGTTCATCATAGCACATTCAAAATGGGGCAGGAATGGAAGAAGTCTCGTCAGAATTTTGTGATAATATAGAAGGGACAACATGACAAAGGGGAGATTGTTTTGTTTAATGAATTAACAATAGGGCAAGTGCTGAGAAAAACGGCAACAGAATTTCCACATCAAGAAGCGTATGTTTACCCTGAACACGGGATTCGAAAAACGTACAAAGAGTTTGATGAAGAAACGGATACACTCGCTCGCGCATTTATGAGTCTAGGTATTCAAAAAGGGGAGCACGTGGCCATTTGGGCAGATAATAAAAGGGAGTGGTTACTCACGCAGTTTGCCACAGCTAAAATAGGTGCTGTATTGGTAACCGTTAATACTAGCTATCAAAAGAAAGAATTAGAATACCTTTTGCAGCAGTCAGACAGTACAACATTACTGTTAGCTGATTCGTTTAAAGGGACCTCGTATATCGACATCGTCAAAAATTTGGAGAGAAATCAGCTACCTTATCTGAAGCGCGTTATTTTATTGAATGAGCAACAAGAAGAGGGCATGATGACGTGGTCTGAGCTGGAGAACGGCGCTCCCAACGTTTCTGGCAAACAACTTGAAGAACGCTTTCAGTCACTATCCAATGAAGATGTTATCAATATGCAGTACACATCTGGAACGACTGGGTTTCCAAAAGGCGTTATGCTATCTCACCGAAATATCGTCAACAATGCACAATTAGTTGGTGATTATATTCATTTAACGGAAAATGACCGACTTTGCATACCTGTCCCATTTTTCCATTGTTTTGGCTGTGTCATGGGAACTTTATCGAGTGTGATCCATGCCACAACAATGGTGATTTTGGAACAATTTCATCCGAACAAAGTACTTCAAGCAATCCAAGATGAAAAGTGCACGGGTTTGTATGGGGTACCCACCATGTTCATTGCCGAATTAAACGATCCTGACTTTGCTAGTTTTGACCTTTCTTCACTTCGGACAGGTATAATGGCTGGTTCCATTTGTCCGATGGAAGTGATGAAGCGGGTTATTCATGATATGGGCGCAAAAGAAATCACCATTGCTTATGGCCAAACTGAATCTTCTCCTGTTATTACGCAAACCAAAACAGATGATGCTATCGAGAAACGAGTAAGTTCGGTTGGTCGTGCTCATCCAGGGGTGGAAGTGAAAATCATTGACCCTGCAACAGGTGAGGAATCCCCAACAGGTGTACCTGGTGAACTCTGTACTCGCGGCTATTTAGTTATGAAAGGGTACTACAAAAATGAAGAGGCCACAAAACAAGCAATAGACCATCATGGTTGGCTTCATACAGGCGACATTGCGGTAATGGACGAAAATGGTTATATCGATATAACAGGTAGAATTAAGGATATGGTCATCCGAGGAGGAGAAAATATTTACCCAAAAGAAATTGAAGAATTTTTATACCAGCATCCAAGTATCCAAGATGTTCAAGTGATTGGTATTCCTGATACCAAGTATGGAGAAGAACTCATGGCATGGATCATTGTCAAAGAGGGACACTCTCTGACAGCTCAAGAGGTCAGAGAATTTGCAAAAGGAACAATCGCACACCATAAAATTCCGCGCTATATTGAATTCACAGAGGCGTATCCTATGACGGCATCTGGTAAAATACAAAAGTATATGCTACGTGAACTCGGGCAACAAAAAGTGACAAACTGAGGCGTTATTTCCCGGGAAATAGACAGCAATAGACAGGAGAATAAGATGAATTTAGATCATATCGTTCATTTTGTGTCAGAATCACCTAAAGAAGTCGTTGAAAAAACAAATTATGCAGGAATTTCAAGTGTGTTGGGTGGGGAACATGTACAATGGGGAACCGCAAATACATTAGCTTTTCTAGCTTCAAGCTATATAGAGTGGTTATCCCTTGTGAATCTTTCAGTTGCAAAAGATGCGGATCATCCACTCACTAAATTATTATTGTTTGACCTTAAAAATGGGCCTGGATTTGGGACGATCTGTTTGCGTCCTGACTCCATTGAACGAGTCTATAATCGCTTTCAAACGCAAGGGATACAAACTACAGAAATTCTCGATGCCTCTCGGAAAACGCCAAATGGGGATGTCCTTCGTTGGAAAATGCTTTTTGTGAAAGAAAATCCAAGTGAAGACTTGCCGTTACCTTTCTTTATCGAGTGGGAGCAATCGCAGCAAGAAAAATATGCCGATTTAGAACAACAAAAGCAACTTCCACCGCGTGTAGAAGAGTTACGAGTGCAAGAATTAGTAATTGCTACTAAGACACCGTTTCAAACTGCAGAGAAGTGGGCAAACTTATTAGAAGTGGCTCAGCAAGGTACACAAATAATACTTTCGAATACACGTATTACTTTTGTGGAGTCAGAACAAGACCTATGCCGTTTGCAGCGAGTTGACATCGTTGGAACCGGAAAGGAAAATACGGTAGAGATAGAGGGCGGAATTTATACGCTCTTGCCATAGGAGGTGCCAAAATGGAAGAAACACAACGAGAAAGAGCCATCCTTGTCGGCGTTCAGCGACAAAAAGATCATCATTTTGAGTATGAAATGGAAGAACTCGAAAATTTAGCGTCTGCAATAGAAATTGAAAAAGCCGGTACTGTGACTCAAAATTTAGAGCGAATCCATGCGGGCACTTATGTAGGTACAGGGAAAGTGGAAGAAATCAAAATGCTCTTCGAAGCAACTGAAGCTAACGTAGTCATTTTTAATGATGAGCTGTCCCCTTCACAAATCCGCAATTTAGAAGAATTATTAGAGTGCGAAGTAATGGATAGAACGATGCTCATCCTTGCCATCTTCTCACGACGGGCAAAGACACGTGAGGCAAAACTTCAAGTAGACCTTGCACAGCTGCAATACATGCTGCCACGACTTGTCGGTTTACGTGCATCCCTTTCTCGTCAAGGTGGTGGTACGGGTGGCGGATTTAAAAACCGTGGTGCGGGTGAGACAAAGTTAGAGCTAGATCGTCGAAAAATCGAGGAGCAAATTTCACGCATCAAACGAGAACTAGAAACAGTTAAAAGCCAACGAGATACACAGCGTAAGCGCCGACAAAAAGAAGGGTTACCTGTAGTTTCATTAGTTGGGTATACCAATGCTGGTAAGTCGACGATTATGAATCAAGTGATGCTGCAGGCAGGGAAAGAACAAAAACAAGTATTTGAGAAAGATATGCTGTTTGCTACGCTCGAAACTTCTGTTCGCCAAGTGAAGCTAGAAGACCAAAAGCAATTTTTACTGACAGATACCGTTGGATTTGTTAGTAAGCTGCCCACTCACTTGGTCAAAGCTTTCCGTTCTACACTTGAAGAAGCGCGGGATGCCGACCTTTTATTGCATGTAGTAGATGTATCGAATGATGAGTACCGTTACATGATTGATGTCACAAACAAGACTCTTGATCAAATCGGTGTAGAAGATGTTCCGACACTTTATGTATTTAATAAAAGTGATCGTGCTGAGAGGGAATACCCTGTGTACAAAGATGATCAACTTTGGATTTCTGCAAAAGAAGGAGCAGGGATTGACGAGTTAATTGATCAAATTAAGTCACGCATCTTCCAAGACTACACAACGCTTTCACTTTTGATTCCTTTTGATCAAGGGGAATTAGTGGATTACCTCAATACACATGCGAGTGTACTTGATACGGAGTATGATGAGCAAGGTACATTGATGACAGTAGAATTGTCTGCAAAAGATGCTGCTCGCTTAGAAGGCTTCTTGCATGCATAGGAAAAGATTGGGACAAATATAGTATTAGGACTTAACTAGTTAGAAGGTTGAGTGGAGTGTAGGGGCTGACTCCAGTGGGATTTAAAGTCTGAACGTGAGGCCCCGCAGGAGCTTGCGATGAGGAGACTCACGACGCGCCCACGGAACGCAGCCCCGTAACGGAACTCAACATACACAAATAAATCAGCAAATTCTCTGGGAATTCACCTAGAGAACTTGCTGATTTAATTTTGTCCTAACCTTTTTCCATTTTGATAGAATTAAAAACCTTATTATTCTTGTGTAATCCCAAGCTTACTCTCTCGGAATTGACTATTGTGAAGAGTGGCAAAAACGCCACCCTGTGCGACCAAATCATCATAACTGCCTTGTTCTTCTATGCCATTTTCAGTCACTACAACGACACGATCAGCGTCACGAATTGTAGCTAAACGGTGAGCAATAATAAGCGTTGTTCGATTTTCAGCAAGCTCTGCAAGGGCAGTCTGTATAATTTGTTCAGTTGCTGTATCCAGGGCTGAAGTCGCCTCGTCCAAAATCAGAATTGGCGGGTTCTTTAAGAACATCCGAGCAATTGCTAGACGTTGCTTCTGACCACCAGACAACTTCAAACCACGTTCCCCAATCTGCGTTTCATAGCCATCTGGTAGACCCGCGACAAACTCTTCTAAATGCGCTTTTTGAGCAGCATTCATAATTTCTTCATCACTTGCAGCAAGATTTCCATAGGCAATGTTTTCACGAATGGTCCCTGTAAACAAGAATACATCTTGTTGCACAATTCCGATTTGGTATCGTAGTGATTCAGTCGTCATATCTTGAATCGGAATGCCATCGATTGAAATTTCGCCTTCATTTACATCATAGAATCGCGGAATCAAAGAACAAATAGTTGTTTTTCCAGCTCCTGAAGGTCCGACAAAAGCAACGGTTTGTCCAGCTGGTATCGATAAATTAATCGATTTAAGGACTTTTTTATGGTCGTCGTATCCAAAAGTTACATCTGTAAAGTCAATATCTCCTTGTAATGCAGGAGCTGATTTTGCATGCGGAAGGTTTTGAACTTCCGGATCTTGCTCAATTAACTCCATGAACCGTTTAAATCCGGCCATTCCTTTTGGATAAAGTTCAAGAAGCGCTGTAATTTTGTCCACAGGCTTTATCAGTACATTGACGAATAACACAAACGCCACAAAATCCCCGTAAGAAATTTGTTCTGACAATGTAAACCATGCACCCACAACTAACACAACTAACGTAACAAGACGTGTCATCATGAAAATACTAGAGTGTGTTTGCGCCATTACTTTGTAAGCACGTAATTTAGCCAAACGGAATTGATTGTTATCCTGTTGAAAACGATCCATTTCAAAGCTTTCATTTGTAAAAGATTGAACAACGCGTACGCCTGAAACACTGTCTTCTACACGGGCGTTGACATCAGCAATTTTGCCATACATCTTTTTCCAAGCTTTGTTCATTTGAATATTTCCATAAGTTGCAACAATCGATAAGAAAGGCACCATAACTATTGCGATGACTGCCAATTCAGGATTGATGTTGAACATAAGGAGGAAGGCACCTATCAAGGTCATGATGGCTATAAAAATATCCTCAGGACCATGGTGAGCAAGCTCTCCAATATCAAATAAATCATTCGTGATCCGGCTCATGATATGACCGGTTTTGGTGTTGTCAAAGAAACGAAACGATTGTTTCTGGACATGGTTGAAAAGCTCTCGACGCATATCAGTTTCAATATTAATACCGAGTTTATGGCCAAGGTAATTGACCACGTATTGTAAAAATGTACTAAGAATATAGACGAATAATAACAAGACCCCTGTTTGAACAATGAGATCCCAATCACCCGTTGGTAGCAGGTCATCAATAAAGTATTGGACAGCTACAGGGAAGGCAAGTTCAAGAATAGCAACGATGATTGCACTTGAAAAATCAATGATGAAAAGCCTTCTGTGAGGCCTGTAATAACTAAAGAATTTACGAAGCATGAGGGTTCTCCTTTCAAGTACTACTATTTAGTATAGCGAAATAAGTCGAAATGTCGATGAGAATTTAATTAACGGGAATAAAGAAGGTGGATATGCTAAAATGCTGGAATACTTTAACGACAAACGTTTATTCCTGACTACAGTTCGGGTAGAACAATAGTAAACAAGGGGGAGGAGTTAAGTGACCATGAATAATTGGAAATACATACTTGCACTGCCAGCCCTCGGTCTCTTTTTTATTATGTATTATTACTATGTAAATAAAGAAGAATTATGGACGGACCGTGTATTTAGCGAGTGGTTTGAAGGGAACTTGATAATAGGAGTTTTTGATTTCTTTGCCAATCCTCCTACTGTCACTGTTGTCTCTCTAGTATTAGTTCTCTATCTATGGATTTTTAAAAAGAATTACCGAGGAATGTTATTTGTATTAGCCTCAGTGGGTGGAGGTAGTGTGCTCAATCAGTTGCTCAAGACATTAATTGAACGAGAACGACCTGAACTGGAAGGTCAGCTTTTGTCCTTTAGTTTTCCTTCAGGTCATTCTATGGCAGGGATTATTTATTTATTAACTTTGGCCTATTTTCTTACTGAATATATGTACGAACGAAAAAAACAGGTGCTCATCTGGTCAGCCGCACTTCTTCTTGCGCTATTGATTGGACTTTCCCGAGTAGCCGAAATTCATCATTACGGTTCAGATGTTGTGGCAGGTTGGTCAATTGGGTATGTCTGGTTTGCGTTAGTGATGTGGTGGTATGAGTACAGAGAACGACAATTTAAAAAACACCGACCCTCTTCAACTTAGGTTGAGAGGGTTTTCCCGTTAGGAGGTAGTAAGATGGAGTTTCAAGTAACGGAACAGCTTGTGGCGCTTGCAAAACAGCGAATGGAAGGGCATGCAGTAGAGGGATTTGTACGAGGTGGGGGCCCACTAAAACCGAAACTTCTATTGATAGGAGAAGCCCCTGGTGAAAACGAAGCTATCCAAGGAAAGCCGTTTGTCGGAAGAGCAGGAGCAGAATTGGATAAATCTCTTACGAGTATTGGGTTAACCCGAGAAGATGTGTACATGACTAGTCCTGTACGTAGTCGCCCCTATCAATGGAAAGCTAAAAAACTACGCTCTGGTGAAGTTATTCAAAAGAAATATAACCGAGCTCCAAAAAAAGAAGAAATTTTGGCGCATGCACCTATTTTAGATTATGAAATCGCGCAACTAGACCCGTTGCTGATAGTTACATTAGGCAATGTCGGATTGCAACGATTGCTAGGAAAAGACTATAAAGTTTCCGAATGGCAAGGGAAACTGATCGATCACCCAGTTCAAAGGTTGCGTGATCTACAATCGGAAGAGTTCGAATGGACTTCTGAGAGTTATACTATCTTGCCCACCTATCATCCTGCAGCGGTCTTTTACAATCCAAAAATTCGGACAGAAGTAGAGCAGAACTGGCTTGAAATTGAAAAGTATTTACAACAAGTGGGTCTTTGAATTTCGCAAGACAAAAAAAGTTGCGCAGAGGAAACATTTCGCATATACTAATAAAAAAAGACAGAGTAGGATGATTTTTTATGGATGGGAATGTTCTCTTTGCACTGGGGTTAACGGTTTTAGCAGGACTAGCAACAGGGATTGGTAGCTTAATAGCGCTTTTTACTTCACGAACAAATAAAAAGTTTTTATCAGTTTCCCTTGGTTTTTCGGCGGGGGTCATGATTTTTGTAGCGCTAGTTGAAATTTTCTTTAAGGCAAAAGATGCTTTAGTGGCAGAGCTCGGAGCAACAAATGGCTACTGGATGACATTGGTAGGATTCTTCGGGGGTATGCTCCTTATTGGCTTGATAGACCGGCTATTGCCGTCTTTAGGTAACCCGCATGAAGT
This sequence comes from Chryseomicrobium sp. FSL W7-1435, assembly GCF_038595005.1. Taxonomy (GTDB): domain Bacteria; phylum Bacillota; class Bacilli; order Bacillales_A; family Planococcaceae; genus Chryseomicrobium. The sequence continues at coordinate 2,468,230 of NZ_CP151997.1, read as the reverse complement.
GAAGTCTGTAGAGGCGATGGATGAAGGGCCTACACCTGCAGAGCATGCTCGCTTGATGAAAATGGGGATGTTCACTGCACTAGCTATTGGTATTCATAACTTTCCTGAGGGGATTGCAACGTTTATGTCCGCAATGGCTGACCCGAGCTTAGGTATCGCCATTGCAATTGCTGTGGCCATTCACAATATTCCAGAAGGGATAGCTGTAGCAGTTCCTATTTATTATGCGACGGGGAGTCGAAAGCGTGCCTTCAAGTTATCATTTCTATCAGGTTTAGCAGAACCGGTCGGTGCAATTGTGGCGTTTTTAATCTTAATGCCATTTTTGTCAGATATCATGTTCGGTATAGTGTTTGCAGGAGTAGCTGGGATTATGGTGTTTATTTCACTAGATCAGCTATTGCCGGCCGCTAAAGAATTCGACGAGGCACACTCATCAATTTATGGAGTAGTCGCTGGAATGATGGTAATGGCAGCAAGTTTAGTGCTATTTTCTGTTTAATTTTTAGATGTGGAAGGCGTTTGCCTAGAAATGCTTCGGGAATCAAGGGTGCGCATAGAGGTGCTCTATACCTCTATGTGTGCAATTGATTTTCGAATGTATTTCTAACGCCTGGAACTTGATTGAGTTAGATGTGGAAGGCGTTTGCCTAGAAATGCTTCGGGAATCAAGGGTGTGCATAGAGGTGCTCTATGCCTCTATGTGTGCAATTGATTTTCGAATGTATTTCTAACGCCTGGAACTCGATTGAGTTAGATGTGGAACGCCGCTCGGGAAAAGAACCATTTCCCTGGGGGCGTTTTTGATTGTGACGTTAAGTGCATTGATTGTGACATTAGCTTCTTCCATTCTTACATTAACTTTGCCCATTCTGACGTTAGCGGTTCCCACTCTTACATTGCTGCTTTTATGGAAACTAATCTCGCAGCCAGAACCCCTAAATGTGTTGAAGCTTTTTCCTAGTAAGATCTTGAGTATCAAAAGCCCTTCCTAGAAAAATCATAAAGTATGTATTGGAGAAATACTTTAGTTGGATGATTATTACATTAAGTGCATTGATTGTGACATTAGCTTCTTCCATTCTTACATTAACTTTGCCCATTCTGACGTTAGCGGTTCCCACTCTTACATTGCTGCTTTTATGGAAACTAAACACCCGTCTCAAATTGAGTTACACAACAAGAATTAAATAAATCAGCATGTTCTCATGAAAATTTATGAGAACATGCTGATTTTTTGTAGGCTAAGCTCTGCGCCAAAGGGAGCTGTAGAAACCTTATAGAGTTTGAAGTGCGGGAACTTCTCCTGAACTGACATAACATCGAAACACGGAGGAATGACTGAAATCAACGTCGGACCTGCTCCACTGATAGCCGTTCCATATGCGCCTAACCCATTTACAAACGCTTTATAATCAGATGCAGATGGGATGAGCGACATTCGGTAGGGTTCATGGAACTGATCGCAACTCATCATGGAACCGACAAGTTGGTGATTATCCGTAGCAAGTCCAGCGACTAACATGTTGGCAGCTGCACTACTTGCAACAGCTTGCTCACGTGTGTAGCTTGCTGGCAACACTTGTCGCGCTTTCTCTGTTTTCAATTCTATAGCCGGGATAGCTAGTAGCCACTGAAAAGTAGGAAGTTCGAAACGTGAGAAAACCAACTGCTCCGAGGAATGATAACTCACGATGCAACCTCCGTAGAGAGCTGCGGCGACATTATCCGGGTGACCTTCGCAAAGGGAAGCAAACTCTAGAAGGTCGGCTTTCTCCAAGTCCAGCTCTGCAAAATGGTTCGCCAGTAAACAAGCGGCTACAATGGCAGCTGCACTGCTTCCTAGCCCTCGTGCAAGAGGAATTTCACTTGTTAGATGTAGACGAAGGGACGGCATTACTTTTCCGTGACGATGCGCGAGCTCACAGGCTGTCTGAAAAATTAAATGAGTAGGCACATCTTCAACCGGTGGAAGATGTGCGCCTTCATGAATCACTTCCCAAAATTCGTGAGGAGATGCTTCAACAGTTAAATAGAAGGGTAAAGCTACTCCAATGGAATCAAAACCCGGTCCTAAATTAGCGGTACTCGCTGGCACACGGATACTTACTGTCATCTTTGAAGCACCTCCTCTAGATAGTCTTGAAGTGCAGGTGCACTTGATTCTAATTGACGGGGTCGAGTAAATCGACAATCCATAGCAGTCTGAGGATCCTTCAACCCATTACCAGTCAGGACGGCTACAACAGTAGAGCCTGGTTGAATTTCACCTTGTTTAACGGCACGTAAAATTCCTGCGACAGAAGCACTTGATGCCGGTTCAACAAAGACACCTTCCGTTCCGGCTAAAAGCTGATAAGCCGCAAGCATTTCGTCATCTGTGACGGCTTCGATAAGCCCATCAGACTGGTCTCGCGCTTGTTCTGCAAATTTCCAAGAAGCAGGATTCCCGATACGTATGGCTGTGGCAATAGTTTCTGGGTGTTCAATAGGATAGCCTTTGACAATTGCTGCTGCTCCTTCTGCTTCATAGCCGTAAATTTTCGGAAGGCCAGATTGGTGCAATTGGTTGTATTCAACAAACCCTTTCCAATACGCTGTGATATTCCCAGCATTACCGACCGGAATAGCTAAAATATCTGGTGCTTTACCTAGTGCATCAATAATTTCAAAACTAGCCGTTTTCTGACCTTCGATCCGGTAAGGGTTCACTGAATTCACAAGTGTCACGGGCGATGTCTCACTGATAGCGCGCACCATTTCAAGTGCCCGATCAAAATTCCCTTGAATTTGGATGACTTCAGCACCATACATATAAGCTTGCGCCAGCTTGCCTGCTGCGACTTTCCCTTCTGGAATAACAATGATTGCCTTCATGCCTGCTCGTGCTGCATAAGCAGCAGCTGCAGCTGAAGTATTTCCAGTAGAGGCACAAATGACAGCGGTGCTGCCTTGCTCTTTGGCTTTAGCCACGGCTAGCACCATTCCACGGTCTTTGAAAGATCCTGTAGGATTCGCGCCTTCAAGTTTCAAATGAAGATGAATACCCAACTGTTTAGATAGATTTTCGGCATAAAGTAATGGTGTATTGCCTTCTAACAAGGTGAGAAGCGGAGTTTCCTCTGTAATAGGTAAATATTCTTTATAGTGATGAAGTAATCCGGACCAAGCCATTGTTCATTCCGCCTCTCTGTACTTTTAGTGAAAACAAATGTCTTTTCATAATGGACATTTTACAGTACGACAGAAGGTTTTTCAACCGTAATATTTTAGTTGTAAATGCATGAAAATAAGCGTATACTCATGTTGGTTAACAGGACACGTGTAAAGACAGGAGCTTGAATGATGAATAAAACTGTAGAACCTAAACCGATGTCACGTAACAAATTACTCGGTATTGCTGGTCTTGGCTGGATGTTCGATGCGATGGATGTTGGTATTCTTTCATTTATTATTGCCGCTTTAGCGATTGAGTGGAGCCTCTCCCCTGAACAAATGGGATGGATTGGTAGTGTCAATTCTATCGGTATGGCAGTAGGAGCCATTTTCTTTGGCTTAATAGCAGATAAGATTGGCCGTAAAAATGTCTTTATGATTACGCTATTGATGTTTAGTCTCGCCTCCGGTGCATCAGCATTAGCAGGTGGACTAGCGGTATTTCTAGTCTTACGTTTCTTTGTAGGAATGGGACTTGGTGGAGAATTGCCAGTTGCTGCTACACTTGTGGCAGAATCAGTTCCAGCTGAAGAGCGCGGAAGAGTGGTCGTGCTTTTAGAAAGCTTTTGGGCATTAGGGTGGATATTAGCAGCGTTGATTGCTTACTTTGTTATCCCAGACTACGGATGGCGTTGGGCATTGGCTTTAACAGCTTTACCTGCTTTTTATGCAATTTATCTACGCTTGAAATTACCTGATTCACCTCGGTATAAAAATGTAGAAAAAGTGAAGCGAACTGTCATTCAAAATATTAAAGAATTATGGGCACCGACATATCGGAGAAGAACGTTGATGTTGTGGATTCTCTGGTTTACAGTAGTGTTTTCTTACTATGGTATGTTCTTGTGGTTGCCTTCTGTCATGGTACTTAAAGGCTTCAGTTTAATTAAAACGTTAGAGTATGTCTTGATCATGACACTGGCTCAATTGCCAGGTTATTTCTCAGCAGCTTGGCTTATTGAAAAAATGGGGCGCAAGTTTGTTTTAATTACCTATCTTCTTGGAACAGCAGCAAGTGCGGCTGTGTTTGGTTCAGCTGAAACACTGACAATGCTAATGATTTCTGGTATGCTCCTATCCTTCTTTAACTTAGGCGCTTGGGGTGCACTCTATGCGTATTCTCCAGAGCAATACCCTACTGTGATTCGAACGACAGGTTCGGGAATGGCTGCTGGCGTTGGCCGGATAGGAGGAATTCTTGGACCACTTCTTGTCGGAACTATGGTGGCTGCTAATTACGAGATTGGTATCATCTTTGGGATCTTCTGTGTGGCGATCGTCATTGGCGTTCTTGCAGTTGCATTTCTCGGAACAGAAACGAAACAACAAGAGTTACAAGATACCTTGTAGTCACTGCCTCGGCAGTGGCTTCTTTTTTTTCATTCGCAATTCGTTTACACTAAAGCTAACTCTATTCTCGAAGGACGTGGAATCATGACAAAGGAATTAACCGCACAACAAGTGATTACTAGTATTCCTGCACAGGCAGATATTATCTTTCCCTTAACAAATGGGGAGCCTAACCGCTTGCTTGATTATTTGGAACAACACCAAGAGCAACTAAGAGAAGTGCGTATTCATCAACTTCTGCCTTTACGTGGTCGATCGTACATGAACAATGCATCAGATGCCCACTTAAAACACATCAGTTACTTTCTTAGTGGCGCAAATCGAAAGGAGTTTCATCAAGGCACCGCTGATTTGATGCCGAATAATTTTCATGAAGTCACACGCATACTACGTAAAGTTGGAAGAAGGTTGATGGTTATGGCGGTCGTTTCACCTATGGATGAGTTTGGTTATTATTCATTAGGGACCCAGGCAGATATCGTCAGTGAGTTTATCGGAAAAGTACCATTTATCGTAGAAGTGAATGAACATATGCCACGAACGTTTGGTCAAAATCAGATTCATAAAAGCCAAATCGAAGGATTTGTAGTCAATCATCAGCCTCTTGTTAGTGATGAGCCAGCACCGATCTCTGAGATGGATATGAAAATCGCTTCTTATGTAGCAGAACGTATTCAAGACGGAGATACCTTACAAATTGGGATTGGTGGAATACCGAATGCGGTTGTAAGCCAGTTGAAAACACATCGTCATTTAGGTATTCATACAGAGATGTTTGTAGACGGAATTATTGACTTAGTGGAAGCTGGAGCAGTAGATGGAACGCGTAAATTTACCAATCAAGGAAAAATGATTTCAACATTTGCTCATGGTTCTCAACGACTTTATGATTTTTTACATGGCAATCCAGCGATTGAATTCTTGCCGGTAACAACAGTCAATGATCCACGAGAAATTGGTAAAGAAGAGAATATGATTTCAATCAATGCGACAACCGAAGTCGATTTGTTTGGCCAATGTGCTAGTGAGACAGTTGCTGGTCGTTATTATTCATCTACAGGTGGCCAGGCAGATTTTGCGCGAGGAGTACGTTTTTCGAAAAATGGTAAAGGGTTTATCACCATGACCTCTACGATTAAAAATGGGGAAATGTCTCGCATTAAAGCTTCACTTGCACCGGGCTCGATTGTCACAACCAATAAAAACGATGTTGATCACATTGTCACGGAGTACGGCGTAGCTGAGATGTTTGGTCGTCCTTTATCAGAGCGTGCAGAACAACTGATTGCGATTGCTCATCCAGACTTCCGAGATGAACTGCGCTTTGAAGCGAAGAAGCTTGGGTTGATCCTGTAAATGAAAATATTACCTGACGAGTTTTATCATCTTCCCACTCTGGAGCTAGCGAATTCCCTGATTGGCAAACTACTTGTTCATGATACAGATGAAGGAAGACTATCCGGCTACATTGTAGAAACAGAAGCCTATATGGGAGTCTTGGATCAGGCGGCTCATAGTTTTGGTGGGAGAAAGACGAAGCGTACAGAAGTCATGTTTTCTGAACCAGGTCATATTTACACTTACCAAATGCACACACATACACTGATCAATGTGGTGGCAGAAGATGTAGGGGAACCTCATGCTATCTTGATCAGAGCTCTTGAGCCTCTAGAAGGCCAGGCCACTATGGCACGTAATCGTAATCAGCTACCAATGAAACAGTGGACAAACGGTCCGGGTAAATTGACAAAAGCGCTTGGAATCACGATGCAGCATTACGGTAGTCTGTGGAGTGAACCACCGCTTTACATTGCAGAAGGAAGAATCCCTCAATCTGTATCCACGGGCCCTCGAATCGGTATCGACAATAGTGGAGAAGCGGTTCACTACCCGTACCGGTTCTGGGAAACCGATAATCCCTATGTCTCCAAATACCGGACGCCAAAACAGCCACCTAGCGATACTCGCTAAGTGGCTGTTTTTTTAGGCATCAATCATCTTGCCCATATAATATTCATCAACATAATGGCCTTGAATGCGCAGTGCATTTTTACGAGTGCCTTCTAATTCGAAACCTAGTTTGTTATACAATTTTTGAGCGATGACATTTTCTTTAATTACAGTCAGTTCAAGTTTCTCAATACCGACATCCTTAGCCCAGTTCTCTCCGTGATACATTAAAGTAGAGGCGATGCCTTTATTTGAGAATTGCTGTTTCACACCTATAACAATAGATGCTCTATGAGAAGCACGTGGAGAAGGGCCCCCGATCACCACTAGATAACCAGCATATTCACCATTCATAATTGCTAAAAATAGATTAGAATTGCGCGCTTGTTTCCATTCTTCTAAACGCTTTCTAATGCCTTGCACAGATTGTTTTTGTTCAGACTTGCCGTAAAGCATAAAATCCGTCTCTGAATAAATAGCTTCTTGCAGTTGGATAAATGCACGAGCGTCTTCTGTTTCTGCTTCACGAACAATTAAAATATCCTGCTTCTCCCGCTCATGCGATGTATCGTGTTCATGAATCGAGTTTTGAAAGATAACGTATTGATTGAGTTCGATCTCACTGACACCATAGCCATTGTCAGTCCATGCAAAATAATGGAGAGCGGGAGGCTTTGTTTTCTTCCACCAACTTCTACTTAAATAAGCCGCATTGGGAAGTGGTTGTCCTAAAATAGCCTCCATTTGAGGAAATGTCAGTTTCACTGTCTTTTGTTCCGTCTTTTTAAAAAAATCATGAAGCGGTAAATACTTTGCTTCGGTTGTCCGTGCCATCCTATCACCCTCTTTTACACTTTGCCAAAATATCTTTTAGTATACCATGAAAATTCAGTCGAAATGCGTTATATCCATAATGTCGATTTGGGAAAAAATATGCTAAACTGAAGAAGCACAAAAATTGAAGGAGGCATTTCCATGTCTAGAACACTAGTATTTGGTCATAAAAATCCCGATACTGACTCTGTAACGTCAGCTATCGTCTATGCATACTTGAAAAATCAAATCGGTCACGAAGCAGAGGCAGTTCGTCTCGGTGATATTACAGAAGAAACTGCTTTTGCTTTAACTCATTTTCAAGTGGAAGCTCCACGTGAAATAGTGGCAGTAGAAGAAGGACAACCGGTCATTCTTGTCGATCACAATGAATTCCAACAAAGCGCAGAGGGTATAAGCGATGCCCATATTTTAGAAGTCATTGATCACCACCGTATTGCTAACTTTGAAACTGCTGATCCACTCTATTATCGTGCAGAACCAGTAGGTTGTACGGCAACGATATTATTCAAGCTATACAAAGAGCATGGGGTTGAAGTACCTCAAGCTATGGCAGGTTTAATGTTGTCAGCTATCATTTCAGACTCTTTACTATTTAAATCACCTACTTGTACAGAGCAGGATTTAAAAGCTGCAAAAGAATTAGAAGCTCTTGCTCAAGTAGATGCACAAGAATATGGATTATCCCTGCTAAAAGCAGGAGCAGATGTATCCTCAAAAACAATTGATGATCTACTGACATTGGACGCAAAAGAATTTGGTATGGGCAATTACAAAGTTGAAATAGCTCAAGTCAACGTCGTAGATCCACAAGACGTGTTCAATCGTCAATCAGAAATTGAAAAGGCCATTTATGACCGGATTTCTGAAAAAGAGTTGGATCTGTACTTCTTCGTCGTGACAGATATTTTAAATAACGATTCAGTAGCACTTGCTTTAGGTAAGATGGCAAACAAAGCGGAAGAAGCGTTTAACGTTGCTTTTACAAATCACACTGCCTTACTAAAAGGTGTGGTCTCACGTAAAAAGCAAGTGGTTCCAGCACTTACAGAAGCCTTATCAGAATAAGCTCAAATTATTGATTTTCTAAGAAGAACAAACTATGCTGACTAAGAGGTGATTGTATGGAAATCGCAATCTGGTCAGACTACGTTTGTCCTTTTTGTTATATTGGAAAACGCCGCTTAGAACGCGCGCTAGAAGAGACTGGGTTTTCAAGTCAGGTAACAGTACATTTGAAGAGTTACCAGCTAGATGCCGGTACCCCCGAAGTTGTAACTGAATCTATTTACGAATCCTTGGCTCGAAAATATAATACAACTATTGAACAAGCAAAAGCGATGACAGCTAATGTCATCGAGCAAGCAAAATCAGAAGGGCTAGAGTACAATTTTGATAATGCAAAACCGGCCAATACGGCTCGTGCACATCGTCTAGTAAAATGGGCAGATACACAAGGTAAGGGAAATGATTTAGGAGAAGCCTTGCTGCAAGCCTATTTCATCGATGGAAAAAATATTAATGATTCGGCTATTCTTATCGAGTTAGCTACTTCAGTTGGCCTGGATGCCTCAGGAACGGAAGAGGTACTCATGAGTAATCAATTCTTCCCAGAAATCCAAATCGACCAAACAGAGGCTGCGCAAATCGGTGTTCAAGGAGTACCATTCTTTGTCCTCAACAATAAATATGCCATTTCTGGCGCACAACCTATTGAAGTATTCAAAGAGGCGCTACAAAAAGTTGCCGAAGAAGAAGGCTTAAAACCTACCCTTCAAACCATTGGTGGTCAAGGTGCTACTTGTGATGGCGACGTATGTGATTTTTAAGGAAATAGAAGCCCATTCAGACTATAGTTAAAAAATTTAATTAATCTGAAGTTGAGTGGAGTGTAGGGGCTGACTCCAGTGGGGTCAAAAGTCGGAACGTGAGGCCCCGCAGGAGCTTGCGACGAGAAGATTCACGGCGCGCCCACGGAACGGAACTCAACGTAAATAATCAGTAGATTCTCTTTGGAATTCAACCTAGAGAAGCTACTGATTTTTCTATTTCTCAGTCTCTTTTTTGTTTGCTATCTGCGACTTTTGGGGTATGTAGAGAATGAAATCTAAATGAGTAAGCGGGAAACTTTATGGAGTGGTTAAACTCATTTGTGGACTGGGCAAATAATTATTTATGGACTTACATATTAATTGCCCTTTTAATCGGTGCTGGTCTTTATTTTTCAATCCGTACTAAATTTGTTCAGTTCCGCATGTTTGGTGAAATGTTTCGCGTTATCACCGAAAAGAAAGAAACAGATACAGGTGTATCTGCATTTCAAGCCTTTACCATTAGTACAGCATCTCGAGTAGGAACGGGTAATATTACTGGAGTTGCCTTAGCCATTGGAATCGGGGGTCCTGGAGCCGTATTCTGGATGTGGCTAATTGCTATCATCGGTATGGCCACAGCTTTCGTAGAAAGTACGCTTGCACAAGTCTATAAGGTGCGTGATGGCAACGAGTTTCGCGGTGGTCCGGCCTATTACATGGAAAAAGCTTTAGGCCAACGCAAATTAGCAATTGTCTTCAGTATTTTATTGACACTTAGCTTTGGATTTATCTTCAATTCTGTTCAATCAAACACAATTGCTGTTTCGGTCAGCGACGTTTTTAACATTCCAACATGGGTTATTGGGTTAGCGTTAGTTGGGTTAACAGCAACAATTATTTTTGGTGGTGTTCACCGAATTGTGAAAGTAACACAAGTCATTGTTCCCGTTATGGCAGTGCTTTATATTTTAATTGCGTTGTTTGTAGTAGCTACAAATTTATCAGAAATTCCAGCATTTTTCTCGCTCATTTTTAGCCATGCTTTTGGTTTACAAGAGGCAGTAGGGGGCGGGGTTGGTGCAGCAATTATGCAAGGGGTAAGACGTGGATTGTTCTCCAATGAAGCAGGGATGGGTTCAGTCCCTAATGCGGCAGCAACAGCTAACGTTTCCCATCCAGCTAAACAAGGTTTAGTACAAAGTCTAGGAGTATTCTTTGATACAATCATCATTTGTACAGCAACAGCGTTTATCATCTTGCTATCTGATTTTTATAAAACGGCTACTGATGATGGAATCGTCCTAACTCAAAATTCACTGGCTGATCATGTAGGAAGTTGGGCGCCTTATTTCGTGGCAATTGCCATCATCTTCTTTGCATTCAGTTCAATCGTTGGAAACTACTATTACGGCGAAACGAATATTGAGTTGATCAATGCACATCGTGGTTGGTTACAAGGGTACCGTGTGTTAGTACTCGCTATGGTCATGTTCGGAGCTTTAGCAAAAGTTCAATTGGTTTGGAACATGGCAGATCTATTTATGGGGTTAATGGCGGTCATTAACATTGTGATCATCATTATCTTAGGTAAACTGGCGGGTCAAGTACTTGACGATTATGTCGCACAACGTAAGCGTGGTCTAGACCCTCAATTTTATGCTAAAAATATTTCAGGACTAACCAATACAGAGTGTTGGGAAGAGAATTCACCAGAAACTAAATAAGCGCCTTGTCATACCTACCCCTCCGTTTACTTTAATGACGGAGGGGTAAAGCTTTTACTAGAAGAGAAACTCAATTCAAGGAGGTGGTTCGGATGAGTAAAGTATCGCATCCGATCGTAAAACAAGCATTACAAGCACTACTAAAGCGTCATGAATTTTTACCCGTCTGTAAAGGGGAAAGTCGGGATAAAGCCTTTAAATCAATGGAAGCTATCTTATCAACTCCTAATCAAATTCATAAGGCTTACATACGTATGCCGTTAGAAAACGGAGAAATTGTGAGAATTCCTTCTTTTCGCGTGCAACATAACAATGCATCAGGTCCTTACAAAGGAGGAATCCGTTTTCATGAGTCCGTTAATGAGCATGAAGTGGAAAATCTCTCTTTCCTGATGACTTTAAAGAATGCGTTGCACAATGTACCTTACGGTGGTGGTAAAGGTGGCATTGTCATCGATCCACGTTCTTTATCTGAGAAGGAACTTCATGCTTTATGTGTAAAATATGTACGTAACTTCAATGATGTTTTAGGTCCTGACAAGGATATCCCTGCGCCAGACGTTGGTTCAGGGGAACGAGAAATGGATTGGATGATGGCAGAATATAAGAAAATTAATCATGGACAACCTTATCTCGGCAGTTTTACGGGGAAGAGTGTTATCAATGGTGGATCATTAGGCAGACGTGAAGCCACGGGTAAGGGCGTGTACTTTACCATGAGATACCTACTTCATGACTATGTGGAGAAAAATCGCACGAACCTTGAGAACTCAGAGAATATCTTTGCTAAAACTACATTAGAACATTCAGGCAGACCTTTGACAGTAGCAATTCAAGGATTTGGGAATGTAGGGTCCGTGACAGCATTAGAAGCCTATCGTGATCAAAAGATTCAAAATAAAGTTGTGGCTGTGTCAGATCGGAATGTTACATTAACAAATTTAGATGGCCTGGATATTCCGGCCTTAGTAGAATTTACAGCTAATAACAAAGGCGATTTACCGGTCACAGCAGAACAATTGAAAGCAATCAATGTTGTAGCAACTGTAGAAGCACGTGAAGCAGTGTTGACAATGGATATCGATGTACTAATTCTAGCTGCACTGGAAGATCAAATTCACCAAGACAATTGGAAAGATATTAAAGCGCGTATCTTAGTTGAGGGAGCTAATGCACCTGTAACCCAAGAAGCAGACGAGCTATTGGCAGAAAAAGGGGTAGTTATAATTCCGGATATCTTAGCCAATGCAGGAGGAGTAATCGTTTCCTATCTAGAATGGCTGCAAGGACGAGAGACGCAATTCTATTCGGAAGAAGAAGTGTTTTCGAAGCTTTACGAAAAAATGGGTCAGACAATGGAGACCATTCTTCCGCAGTACTACGCAGATCCTTTCGCACTTCGCCAAAACGCATTCATTCATGCAGTTGGAAGACTTTCAGAAGTGCTCTATCGCCAAGGTAAGCTCTATTAAATCGTTATTTACGGCGGGACGGAATTCAATATAAAAAATAAATCAGTAGATTCTCTGGATTTAATCTAGAGAACCTACTGATTTAATTTTGTCCATAATTACTAGAGCTGCTCGAATGTTTTTCGAGATCTTCCACCACGGGATCTTTCGTGTAAGTTAGAGCATCTCGTTTGTAATCAAGCTCTAGACGCATCTTTTCTGTTTCTAAAACAAAATTTTCATAGCGTTGTTGCTCGAGTGCAAGTTCATCTTTTACAGCTTGATTTTTGATTTCAGCGATTCGAACTTGATGTTTCATATATTTTTCAATCACACCTGCTGTAGTTACAATGGCTACGATTGCTACAATCCACAACATTTAACACTCCACCTTCACTTGTTTCTTTTCTTTTACGAGACAGAGATACTAAAAGTTTCAAAAAAAAAAGCAGCCAAGGCTGCTTTTTGATTTACGCTTCTTGAGCAGGATTCAATTCAAGTTCGATATCAATTTTGATATCTTCGCCGACTAATACGCCGCCTGTTTCAAGTGTTTGGTTCCATGTAAGACCGAAGTCTTTACGGTTGATTTTAGAGTTAGCAGAGAAAGCTACAACTTCTTGACCCCATGGGTTTGTGCCTTTACCTTCATATTCTGCATCAAACGTAACTTCTTTAGTTACATCTTTAATTGTAAGATCACCAGTTACTTTATACTCGTCTCCGCCTTTAGACTGGATGTCTGTAGCTTTGAAAGTGATAGATGGGTATGTTTCTACATCGAAGAAATCTGCAGAACGTAAGTGGTTGTCACGGTCTTCATTATTAGTATTAATTGATGCTACATCAATTGTAAATTCGATAGTTGAGCCAGTAAGATCTGTCTCTTGTCCTTCAAGGTTAGCTGAGAATTCGTTAAAGTTCCCGCGTACTTTTGAAACCATCATGTGTTTTACTGAAAATCCAATGCTTGAGTGAGCTGTGTCATCTGTGTACTTTGTCATTTTAAAGTCTCTCCTTTGTTTTCATAATCTTCTAAAAGTATACCCGTAATTTATTTCGAAATCAAGATATATGATTAAAAAAATAAATCACTAGTTACTTTACGTAACTTACTATAAAATAATAATAAACACACGTCAAGTAATTAAATAATGTTTTTTGCGTTTTTGTGCAATTTTTTTTATACTATAGTAATTAGGAGTGAATATAATGAAAGAATCAGAACTTTGTCCAAGGCTCTCTAGCGCTATGGATTTATTAGGAAAACGGTGGACAGCATTAATCATTTATCAGTTGTTGAATGGTTCTAAACGATTTAATGAATTAGAGTCTTCAATGCCAATCAGCGGGAGACTGTTATCTGAACGATTAAAAGAACTTGAGTTAGAAGGGTTAGTTACCCGTAAAATTTATTCAGAAGTGCCTGTACGTGTAGAGTACTCGTTAACAGAAAAAGGCCAAGCACTTCGTTCGGTTATCGAAGGCATAGAGCAATGGTCACAGCAATGGACGTAACAATTGGTTCTTGTGAAAAGGCAACAGCTCTCTCATACTTAGTATAAGGCTTTAAATAGAAAGGATTTGGCATCATTGTCTAAACAAAAATGGTTTGAAGATCTTTCGGCAGTCCTGCCTGAACATACAGTTAAGTTAGATGAACCACTATCACTACACACGATTACACGAATGGGGGGTCCAGCAGATGTATTTACCTCTCCTGAATCACAGGCTGAAGCCATCGTCATTATCAATTATGCAGCACAGTATAAAGTGCCATTATTATTGTTAGGCAATGGCTCAAACATGGTTGTCCGTGATGGAGGCGTTCGTGGCATCGTTCTGCAACTGACGAAGCTTAAAGAAATTACAATTACGAATACGCATGTCTATGCAGAGAGTGGTGCAGCTATCATAGATGTGTCAAAACATGCAGCGACTCAAGGATTGACGGGTCTAGAATTTGCATGTGGCATCCCAGGTACAGTGGGTGGTGCTATGGTAATGAATGCTGGAGCTTATGGTGGGGAAATTCAAGATGTCATCAAACAGTGCACAGTGGTTACGCCTGAAGGAGAGCTTTTGATTCTGAAAAAAGAAGATTTAGATCTAGGGTACCGTTCAAGTATAATTTCGAAAAAAGGGTACTTTGTGTTATCAGCAGAATTTGAGCTCTCTTCTGGGGAACAACAAATCATTGATACAAAAATTGCAGATTTGACTCACCAGCGAACTTCTAAGCAACCGCTAGAATATCCGTCTGCTGGAAGTGTGTTTAAACGTCCACCTGGTTACTTTGCAGGTCAGCTGATTCAAGACAGTGATCTTCAAGGGAAGGGCTTTGGTGGTGCAGAAGTCTCAACAAAGCATGCAGGATTCATCGTCAATAAAAATAACGCTACGGCAACTGATTATATTCGTACGATTCAGCTTGTGCAAAAGACGGTCAAAGAAAAATTTGGCGTCGACTTAGAGCTGGAAGTGAAGATAGTAGGAGAAGAATAGGAAGTTACTGAGGCTGTACAAAAACAATTCAGCAGATTCTCGAGGATGAATTCCAGAGAATCTGCTGTTTTTTTTGTTTACGCTGAGTTCCTTTCCGGTTTCAATGTGTTCGAGTTTTATTAATTTGTTCTAACCCAGTCTCTTGATTTAAAGGATAATGACGTTTTATGCCGAATACCTACCTGTGAAGGGGGAAGGTATCATGAGAAAAGGAATAAAAATTACATTGTGGGTAATGGGGTCACTGCTTGTTCTGCTAACTCTTGCATTGCTCGGTTTGAACTGGTTTGTGGCAAATTCAAAGCCGCAAATTGAAGGGGAAATGGCACTTACATCTATTACTGACGAAATCGTGGTGACTCGGGATGAAGAGGGAGTCCCTCATATAGAGGCTGCATCAGATGCTGATTTGTACCGAGCACAAGGATTTGTGCAGGCACAAGACCGCCTGTTTCAAATGGACCTTGCACGTAGACAAGCAAGTGGGCAATTGTCTGAAGTCGTTGGGGAAGCGGCTTTGTCGACGGATCAATTCTTTTTAACATTTAGCTTGAGGGACGCGGCTGAAAAGTCGTATGAAGGATATAGTGAAGAGGCAAAGCAAGTATTGGCTTGGTATGCAGAGGGCGTCAACGATTTTATCACCCATGCCAAAGAAGATGGAAAGCTAAGCTACGAGTTCAACCTACTCGGCTATGAGCCTGAACCATGGACGCCTGTCGATTCCCTGACTATAGGAAAATACATGGCCTATGATTTAGGGGGCAACTGGTCCTCACTTGCCATTCGTCATTGGGCTGTACAAAATTTAGAGGAACAAAAAGCTCGTGAATTATTCATCACCTATCCAGAGGGTGACCCTGCCATTTTAGAAGCAAACAAAAATACAGCTGTGCAAGTCGGTATGAATTTTCCGATTGATGTTCTGCCACACTCATTCAATGGGAGTAATAACTGGGTAGTTTCGGGAGAGAAGACGGCAACTGGAGAACCGTTGCTTGCTGATGATCCTCATCTTGGGTTAAGCACACCTTCTATTTGGTATCAAATGCATTTAAAATCTCCTGAACAAAATGTGAGTGGGGTAATTTTTGCTGGAATACCAGGTATTATCTTAGGTCACAATGAACAAGTGGCATGGGGCGTGACGAATGTCGGACCTGACGTGCAAGACTTGTATATTGAGAAACCGAATCCCGAAAACCCGCATCAATTTTCTTACGATGGTGAATGGGAAGATGCTGAAGTGCGCTCTTACGAAATTTTAGTGAAAGATCAAGAAGCGGTTCCTTATGAAGTTGTGGTTACCCGTCATGGTCCGATTATTTCTGATTTGTTATATGAGGACACGGATGCTGAAGCTGTATTTTCCATGCAATGGACAGCACTTGAACCAACACAAGAACTCCAAGCCATCTTAGAAATGAATAAATCTTCTAATTGGGATCAATTTGAAGCAGCACTTGAACAATTCCATGCACCAGCACAAAACTTTGTTTTTGCAGCTAAAGATGGAACAATCGCTTATAAAGCAAACGGTAGGCTTCCGCTTCGGAAACAAGGAGATGGGCAATTGCCGGTTCCAGGTGATTCTTCAGAGTACGGTTGGAATGGTTATGTACCTTACGAGGAGTTGCCAACAGCTGTCAATCCACAAGAAGGGTTTATAGCTACAGCGAACAACCAAGTTGTTGATGACAGCTATCCTTACCACATTACGGATTTCTGGGCTCAATCGTATCGTTATGAACGTATTGCCGAAGTTCTTCAAGAAACTGATGAGTTATCCGTACAAGACATGATGGATCTACAAATGGACCAACACAACCTCCAGGCCAGAAGATTTCTGGACCAGATGCTAGACTCATTAGCCACTACAGAAACAGGGAAAAATAATGATGAATTGATTTCGTCGATGCAAGAATGGACAAAAATAGATGAAGCTGAACTAGCACAACCTCTGATTTTTAATAAATGGATGAAGAAGCTTCCGGATGTGTTGTTTGCGCAAGAGATTCCAGAGGATGTCTACGAGATGATGCCCGGGAAAGCAAATATTACCGATCAACTGCTGCAAACCTATGCAGATGGAGAGGTCAGTGCGTGGGTAGAAGATGTAGGTGGCTTTGATAAATGGTTGGAGCTAGCTTTCAACGAAATGATGGAAGAAATGCAAGAGAAACACGGGGAAGATTGGACAGAGTGGCAATGGGGAAATGAGCATCTGCTGACATTTTCTCATCCATTAGCCGGTGCTTCTCCTATCTTAGCGCGAGTGCTTAACCCAGAACCTATACCTATTGGTGGATCCGGAATTACTGCGCAAGCGGCCGCGTTTAACGAACAGGGAGAAGTGACGCACGGAGCATCTTGGCGTTTTGTAGCAGATTTAAGTGATTTATCTTCTGCCTATCATATTGTTGGTCCAGGCCAGAGCGGACATGTAAAATCACCTTGGTTCCATAATCAAGTAGAGGACTGGGCAACGGGTACTTATCATGAAACTTCGTTGACTGCTGACTATAAAGAGGCTCATATACTACGACTTCTCCCTAAATGATGTGCAAAAGATTGCAAAAAAGGCTCGAAAAGTATATCTTTGCTTTAAGACTAGCAATGCAAACGTGCTATACGGGAGGTCTTTATGAGACTTACAGAATGGACAATGGAAGAACAAGAGCAACTCATACATTTTCTTACGACAAACTCATGGCCATTTCATGGAAATGCCACACCAGAACGCGAACTAATTGAAAAAACAATTGGAGAGGGCGGCTATGAGTCTGACGATGTGAAGACGTTTTGGGTAGAGAACGAACAAGCGGATAAGGTCGGCATTGTAAAAATACATGATCTACAAGATGAAATACCGCTATTTGACCTAAGAATTGCAGAAACTGCGCGCGGGAAAGGCTATGGTTCCAAGGCGTTAAAATTAGTGACGGAATACGTGTTTTCCTTACAAGAGAAGAAAATTCGTCTGGAGGGTCACACACGTTTAGATAATGTGGCCATGCGCAAGACCTTTGAACGTGCAGGGTTTGTGAAAGAAGCACAGCTACGCCAAGCGTGGTTTTCACCAAAAGAAGAGCGTTATTACGATGCAGTTACTTACGGGATGACGCGTGAAGATTTTCTGAAGGGTACATCGACGCCAGTTGCATGGGATGAAATGATGGCGGTGCAGGACCAACCGAAAAAGCCATTAGTGCCGGACTACTTGGAGACTGAACGCCTCATCGTGCGTGCGCCAAAACTTGAAGACGTACCCGATGTCTGGGAAGCGATTTCTGAAAGTATGGCGACACTCAAACCATGGATGATATGGGCGCAGCAGCCTCCTAAAATGGAAGAAACAGAGACGAGCATGCGAAAAGCAATCGCCGCTTTTGTCACGCAAGAAGATTTCCGTATGCATTTGTTTGAAAAAGAAACAGGTAATTTCATTGGCTCTACCGGCTTTCATCGTATCGACTGGAATCTAGGGCGTTTTGAAATTGGTTACTGGTTACGCTCGAGTTACGAGGGGAAGGGCTATATCACAGAAACTGTTCAGATGCTTACGGAGTTTGCTTTCCGCGAGTTAAAAGCAGTGCGAGTTGAAATTCGTTGTGACGAAGACAATCAGGGCAGTCGACGAGTTGCCGAACGCTGTGGCTATGAATTAGAAGGGATCTTGCGAAAAAGTGCGCGCAAGGCGGATTCAAAAGAGTTTGCTGATACTTGTATCTACTCACGCATTCAATAAAAAAAGGCCGCAGCGATTAAGCTGCGGCCTATTTCTATAGGGATCGTTTACCCATCAATAACTGTACCACGAAGATGATACCAGCGATGATGAGAAGTGTATGAATTAATCCTCCACCAATTTCAAATAAGAATCCTAATAACCAAATAACAATAAGTACGACAATCACTAACCATAGAATACGGCCCATGTATGCCACCTCCTTCTTCAACAATATGTAATATTTGCTTGGCTAATAGATGAATACCCTTCATAGGTTTTACTTAAACCTAGGACATGAAATTAATTTAGCGGTTTGTCCACACACTTGGAGTGTAGTAAACTTAGAACACTGAGTAGGAAAGGAAGAACGCAAGTGCCAACACCAAGTATGGAAGACCACATTGAACAAATCTATCAATTGATCGAACAAAAAGGGTATGCACGTGTATCTGATATCGCGGAAGCCTTGGAAGTCCTTCCTTCGTCCGTAACAAAGATGGTGCAAAAGCTGGATAAGGACGGTTACTTGCATTACGAAAAGTACCGTGGTTTAACATTGACCCCAAAAGGAAATAAGTTAGGAAAAAAACTCGTGAAGCGACATGACCTGTTAGAGAATTTTTTGCGCCTTACAGGCGTTTCTGAAGAATTAATTTATCAGGATGTTGAAGGGATCGAGCATCATTTAAGCTGGGAATCAATTGATCGTATTGCAGAGCTCGTTCTATTCTTTGAAGAACACCCTGAACTTCAACAGAAGTTGGAACAGTTTCGCTCAGATACAAAAGTAGAAGATTAGAGGAGGGCTCATATGGCAGAATTAGAAATTGCTGCAGTTGTTAAAGTAAAATTACTCGAAAAAGATGGTTCAAAATGGGTTGCTGTCACAGAGGATAAAGATGTATTGGTAATCAATGAATCAGAAGCTATAGAACAGTGGGAAGAGGGCCAAGAAGTTTCTGTCTTTACGTACGCTGACAGAAAAGGAAACTTAGTAGCCACTGGCCATATTCCAACCATCCGCAAAGGTGCTTACGGCTGGGCAAAAGTTGTTAAAGTCACAGACCGTGATGGAGCGACTGTTGATATTGGTGGAACACAAGCAGCAATTGTAAAAGGCGAAGATTTACCAAAAATTCGAGAACTATGGCCACAGCCAGGTGATTGTATTTTTATGACCCTTCGTACAGATCGCGATGGCAATTTATTGGGTCGCCTTGCAACAGAAGAGAAAATTGAAGAGCTTTATGTCGAGGCGCCAACAACTGTTTACAATAGTGACATCTCTGCTCGCGCGTATCGGTTGCTTCCAATTGGAACGTTCTTATTATCCACAAAAGGAATGTACCGTATTTTTGTCCACCAAACAGAGCGTCAGCATGAACCAAGACTGGGCGAAGAAGTAACAGTTCGTATTATTGAAGTTAAAGAAGATGGAACACTAAATGGCTCTCTGTTACCACGAAAACAAGAGCGACTTTCAGATGATGCCGAAACGATTTGGCGCTACCTGCAAACAGTAGGGGGCAAGATGCCTTTTGGTGATAAATCTACACCTGATGAAATTCAAGAAATGTTTTCTATGAGTAAGGCATCATTTAAGCGTGCTTTAGGTAAACTAATGAAGGACGGGAAAATTCAGCAGCAAGATGGTTGGACACTTTCGAAATTGTAAGGAAACCTTTTGCTAGGGAGAACGTTTGAATAAGCAGAAAGGGGTTACACAATGAAAAAATGGTTAGTTAGTTTACTCGCACTTGTCCTTCTATTCCCAACTGTCACTTTTGCTAACGGGGAAAATCAAGAAGTAATCGACGAAAAATTAGGTGTCCCAATTGTAGTTTATGGAGCAAATTTAACAGCTGAACAAAAAGTCAGCGTTCAAAATGCCTTACAAGTTTCTCAAGACTCCACTGTTGAAGAAATTACTGTCACTGGAGAAGACCTTGCTACTTATATCACAGATGGAAACCCGTCTGCTCGCATGTTTTCATCCGCTAAAATCACACGTACCGATGCAGGAGAAGGGTTGGTAATTTCAATTGTCACACCTGAAAACATTACTCAAGTGACTAATGAAATGTATGCTAATGCTATGCTAACAGCAGGGATTGAAAATGCAACTGTTGAAGTAGCAGCCCCAAGCCCCGTAACAGGTCACTCAGCTTTAGTAGGAATCTATAAAGCTTATGAAGCAACTGGAGGACAACTTGATTCTGAGCGTACGGATGTAGCCAATGAAGAACTTTCAGTAGCTACAATCTTATCGGAAGAATCAGGCGTGGATCCAGAAAAGGTAAGTGAATTATTAACGGAAATTAAACAGCAAATTGCTGAGCAAAATCCGGCAACACGAGAAGATGTTGAGCAGATTGTTAGCGATCAATTAGCCAATCTACAAATAGAGCTTTCTGAACAAGACCGTCAGCTTTTAATAGATTTGATGGACCGTATTCGCCAGCTTGACATTGATTTTAGCCAATGGTCTACGCAACTTGAAGATTTAAGCAACTCGATACAAGAACAACTAGGAACAATTGTTGAAAATGAGGGCTTCTGGAACGGAGTTCGTAAATTCTTTAATGATTTAATTTCTTCGATTCGTTCTATATTTAACTAAGTAAGAAGCACCCAAGTGGTGTTTCTTTTCTTTTTATTACGAATGAGGTACACTGTAATTATCTCGAATTCAAGATAAAGGGGTTGCATCCACATGCAAGTAGCTGGCATTCACCATGTATCCGCAATTACAAAAGATGCAGTGAAAAATCATTATTTCTTTACTCATATTCTCGGCATGCGTCTTGTGAAAAAGAGTGTCAATCAAGATTCGCCTAGTTCGTATCATTTATTTTATGCAGATGCTATTGGGACTCCAGGCACAGACATGACCTATTTTGATATTCCAATGGCAGGTAAGACGTATCCAGGTGTATCAAGTATTTCAAATACAGGATTCCGCGTAAAATCGCTTGAAGCTTTGGACTTTTGGCAGCAACGACTTGCTAGTTTCGAAGTGCCGGTTCTTGAGAGAGGTGTAGCATTTCACCGAGAAGTCTTATACTTTGAAGATTTTGAAGGATCGCGCCTGCACTTAGTAGTCGACGATGGTACAGGAATTCCGTATGGCGAGGCATGGGAAAAAGACGACATACCGCTTGAATTTGCAATTGTAGGACTCGGACCTTCCTATATAACTGTGCGCCATGCAGCGCGAACACAAGAAACCTTAACGACTATCTTAGGATTTACTGAAGTGGGTCACTATCCATCTCCAGTGGCGGGTCAACCAGAAACCATAGTTGTTTCAAGTGGAGAGGGTGGTCCTGCTGGAGAAGTTCACATTCATACAAGAACAGATCTACCTGTAGAGCGGCCGGGAAGAGGCAGTGTTCATCACGTAGCATTTCGTATCCCGTCTATGGACGACTATCCAAAATGGCAAGAACGTCTGACCCAAGCAGGCTATCAAACGTCTGGGTTAGTGGATCGTTATTACTTTAAATCCATTTATTTCAGAGAGCCAAATGGCATTTTATATGAACTGGCAACAGACGAACCTGGTTTTGCCTCAGATGAGTCCATTGAAACATTAGGTCAAAACCTTGCCTTGCCACCATTTTTAGAAGGACGAAGAAAAGAGATCGAATCTAAATTGCGTCCATTACCGTTTGAAGCATAAAATATGATAGACTGAAGAAAAGGAGTGGTGATTCATGGATTTTCAGTTAACAGAAGTAGGAAATGATGTATTTGCCTATCAAGTACGTGAAGGCAATGAAAAGGTTGGAGAAATTACGTGGACATTACTTGGAGATATTATGGTAATGGATCATACATTTGTTTCACCAAAACTCCGAGGTGGAGGGGTTGCAAAGCAACTTCTAGACAAAGCCGCAGACTATGCTCGTGAGCATGACTACAAAATGGAGGCTGTTTGCTCATACGTGGTAACAGCATTTGATCGCTATAAAGATTATGAAGATGTAAAAGCATAATAAAAGGCAATCCCTGTTCTTATGAACGGTGATTGCCTTTTTATTCGTCTAAGGTTAAGCGTTTGATCATACGAAGAACACCACTAAAGCAGTTAGTGCAGAAGCTCCAGCCAATGTGTATAAGAAGTCACCTTGTGAAAATACTAGTTTCTTTTCCATTTTTCTCATCCTCTCGTTTATGTAATGTGTCTTATTAGATGTATACCCGGGTCTTTGTTTCTAAATCTAGTTTTTTTGTACTATTTTTAGGGGATACTAAAATTAATGAAACGTTTTCTGTTATGAACCGTATCATTAATGAACAACTAAACAAGGAGGAACACATTATGAAATTTTCACGAACGGGAGAAATAGTTCTTGGTGTCATTGGCGCTGTCTTTACCACGATTTCTATCATTCTACTTGCCATCTTTGTCTCAACTGGTAGTGCGGCTTTAAATGATCCAACTACTATGGCTGAACTTGAACAGGAAATCGTTACCGGGATACAAGAAGATCCTACTCTTGGAGTAGAAGAACAACAGATGGTTTTAGATTTTGTTGAAAGCGGCATGGGACTGTTCGGCATTTTTGGATGGGGACTTGTGATTACTTTGGTCATCAGTTTGATTTTCAATATTTTAGCTATCTTAAATATCCGTAACAACAAAAATCCGAAGCTTGCAGGTATCTTCTTCATCTTAGCTGGATTGTTTGCTTACTTATTGTCATTTACATCAATTCTGCTTTATATTGCAGCAATCATGTCATTTGTACGTAAAGCACCATATACTACTGACACAACGCGTACTTCAGAGGATTTAGATTATTACGAACCAAATCGTCCCCTATAAGCAAACAAAACTCCCACCTCAATCAAATGAGGGTGGGAGTTTTTAATGGTAGGACATATTGAGCTGTTGTTGTAGGGTAGCCTTCAAAGTACTCGTCGAATTCTTCTAATAAATGAAATCCGAGCTTTTCATAAAAAGCGCGAGCAGCAAGATTCAAACTTTCTACGTATACATACAAGTGCAGGCCTCTTTTTTGCAATTCTTCAATACCTTTTCCAACCAAGGAAGTACCGTAGCCTTTTTGTGTATGCGCAGGAGAAATATGAAGGGCAGTTAATTCACTATCCCCGTCTTCATCCACTTTTGTAAAACTAGCGAAACCAACAACTTGTTGTTCTTCTTCAATAACAAACATTTTTGTTTTTTCTAGTTGTTTACTGAGCATGGGCGCAGAATAATTTCTCTCGAACCACTCTGCTAAAATTTCGTCAGGAAAAAGAGCGCTGTAAGTTTCTCCCCAACTGGCCAGGGCGACTTCTCTTACAGAATGGATATCTTTTTCAGTCATCACACGAATCATGGCCATCACCTCGAAACTATTTCAACTAGCATAACAAATTTCTGGTTCTGTGGCTACAGATTATGCCATAATTAAACAGAAAGAAGGAGGTGGACATCATGTGGACATGTAAAAAGTTTCATGAATTGACTGTAAATGAATTATATGAGGCACTTAAACTTCGGGCAGACGTTTTTGTAGTTGAACAAAATTGTGTCTATCCGGATATCGACAACTATGATCAAGCTTCCTTACATATTAGTTATAACCAAGATGATGACTTACAAGCTTACTGTCGAATCGTTCCTGCAGGAAAGTATGAAGAAGTGTCAATTGGACGTGTTATTGTTCGAAAAGAGAAGAGAGGCTCGGGACTGGCGCAAGAGTTAATAAAGCAAGCCTTACAAGCCGTTGAATCAGAATATGGTCAGCAACCTATTCGCTTATGCGCTCAAGCACATTTGCAATCCTTTTATGGTAGCTTTGGATTCCAAGCGATCTCTGAAGAATTTTTAGAGGATGGCATCCCCCATATCTATATGTTGAAAAAATAATCTCCTTAAATGGTTAATGAATCCTTTATACGGGTATTACTAGAAATAGAAGCAATAGAATTCACTAACTGGAGGTTTTACAAATGGGAAGAAAATCAAATGGTTCATCACTAATGGTAGCAGGAATAGCTGCTGCAGCGTACGCATATTTTAGCAAACCAGAAAATCGCGATAAAGCAATGGTACAGGTAAACAACTTGAAAACTAAGTTCAATGCTTATATGGATCAAAACGCGACAAGTAAATCAAGCTATGGAACAGCCGGTCACCCAGACCCACAAGATGTGGATGACAACAAAATGGTTGATGAAGGCGCTATGACTAGTGTTCAATATTACAATGAAGAAGTTCAAGATAAATCTTCAAAAAAAGAAAAAACAGACGTCTCTAATAAAGAAGTCGATTATCAATAATACCTAAAAGAGCTCTCGTAGCTCTTTTTTTATAGAAAAAAATGTTGAAAAGGAGACAATAACTATGAAAAAAGCCGTATTAATCTACAATCCATCATCAGGTAAAGAGCTCGCGACAGAGTACATAGATCGCGTAGTAGAAGTATTAACTTCTATGAATTACGAAATAGATGTTAAAGAGACACAAGGTCCTAAAGATGCAACACGTTTTGCAAAAGAAGCATGTGCTGCTGAAGTCGATTTTGTAGTAGGGATGGGCGGAGACGGAACAATCAATGAGATTGTTAATGGATTAGCTGAGCAACCTCATAGACCTCTGTTTTCTTTTATTCCCCTTGGTACTGTCAATGACTTTGCCCGAGCACTTGGCATTCCGTTAGATGCAGAAGAAGCAATCGAGTCCTTAAAAGTAGGGAAAGAAAAACGAGCAGATATCGGTAAAATAGGGGATTCTTACTTTATGAATATCGTCGCTATAGGAGAAATCGCTTCAAAAGTGGCGGATACTTCGGTAGAGTCTAAAACTCGTCTTGGGCCATTAGCCTACTTATTAGAAGGTACAAAAGCAATTCTACAAGACAATGAAGTAGAATTGACGATTACTCACGACCATGGAGAATGGAAAGGGAATATGACGCTTGTATTAATCGCACTTACTAACTCTGTAGGTGGCTTTGAAAAATTGGCGCCTGAAGCACAAGTGGATGACGGTACTCTTCATGTGATGGTTGTACGTGAATCAGGAATTCCTGGCTTTTTACGTGTAGGATCTAAACTACTTCAAGGAAAACTAGCAGAAGATGATGGAGTCGATTATATTCGCACTCAAAAAGTGCATATAAAAACATCACAAGAGCTATTTTGTAATGTTGATGGAGATGAAGGAAGCTGCACCCCAGTAGATATTGAAGTGTTGCCACAGCATCTTCGTGTCCTAGTACCGGAAAAAATGGAAAATAATTAGTAAAAACTATTGGTTAAGTGAGCATAATGGTTTAAAATAAATAGATACTATGTGGTTAAGAAAAAGAGGTTAAATCATATGCTCACTAAAATTCATAAAAATCCGCTTTCCTCAGACAAATTATTTTTAGAAGCTTTTTCAAGTTCTTTTCAAGAAAATAGCGCAGACTCTAGCCAAGATGCGCTAGCCGAACGCTATTTCTTGCTTGAAAAAGAAATGTTTCATGATATGCAGACGCTTGATTTAGACCAAGCAAGAGAACGACTGCGTTTAATTATTGATGCACTCAGTCATCTTACAGGTAAAGATATGATACGTGCTGCACGTTTTTTCTACATACATCTTGCTGCAACTATGGCGAGAAAATTAATTGATAGCCAAGTGCCGCCGGTTAAAGCCTTTGCCTTCAGCAGATCATGCATGGAAGTGATTGATAATCGAATGAGCGATGTGTTGTTTCTTCAATGTGGAGAAGAACTCATAGAATTCTATGTGCACGTCTTGTCTGAGCGCACAAAACCACAATTTACTCATCAAACCGTTAATAAGGTCATACTCTACATAAACGACGAAATTGAAAGCGACCTCTCAGTAGAAGCTATAGCGCAGAAGTTTTCAATCAGTACAAGTCACTTGTCCCGCATTTTTAGAGAGCATACAAGTATTACGTTAGTGGAATATTTAAATATTCGTAAAGTAGAGGAATCTCAGTATTTCTTACGTCATACATCAAAATCTATTTCAGACATTTCTGACCAGTTTCATTTTTGTAATCAATCCTACTTCACGCGAATTTTTAAAAAATACACCACTGTTACACCGAAACAATTCCGTGACCAACCAGCCACATCCTTTTTCCAATTTGCATTTGAAGAAAGTGTCAAGTGAGTGAACTTCCCTATTAGCGTTTGATTAATAGGGAAGCTTTAGTATATAGTAGGGTTAGTTTGAAAAATGAAGGTGACCAATGTGAAGAAAAAATGGAGTTTGGCTGCATTACTTGTAGCAACTGTTTTATTCCTCAGCGGATGTTCCGGTGTGGAAAATAAAGAAGGTACGTTTTATTCGATTTTTGTTCGACCATTTGACTGGGCACTCGATTACTTCGGGACTTTGTTTAATGGTAGTTACGGCTTGGCAATCATCGCCATCACAGTCATTATCCGTGTAGTTTTAATGCCTTTAATGCTTCGCAATTACAAAGCACAACAAGGTATGAAAGTGAAAATGGATAAACTGAAGCCAGAGATGGATGATATCCAAAAACGTTTAAAAGAAACAAAGTCAAAAGAAGATCAAATGGCTCTTCAACAAGAGATGATGGGATTGTACCGCAAACACAACGTGAATCCTCTCAACATGGGCTGTTTACCAATTTTGATTCAGATGCCAATTATTATGGGACTGTATTTTGCCATTTTATATTCAGAAGATGTGAAAACACATGAATTCATTTGGTTCAGTCTAGGGTCTCCTGATATTGCGATGACTTTAATTGCAGGTATCGTCTATTTTGCTCAGGCCAAAGTATCGTTATGGACAGTTCCTGAACAGCAGAAACAACAAATGAAAATCATGATTTGGATATCTCCTATTATGATTATGTTGATTTCCTTCACATCCATGGCTGCACTCCCACTTTACTGGACTGTTGGTGGTTTACTACTGATTTTCCAAACATACTTGGGTCGTAAGTTTTACTCGGAGCACCCTGAGAAAGCAGTCGATGCAGCATGAGTGATAAAATGCCATCGCGCTCGCGCAACTTACTGTTTGGTATCCCTGTAGTACTGTCTAGTTTGCTAGCCGTTTATTTTGTTATTCAAAACTCCTTGAATCTTGCGGTACTCTTTATGACACTCGTATTTGTGTTTACAAATAGCTACCGAGCGATTCGATTTAAAGAACAAGGAATGGAAAAAGAAGCAAAATGGATGAAGGGTATGGCGATTTTCTTCGCCGTAGCATTTGTAGTTGTTTTGATCGTAATTCTAACATAAAAACGTGTGAGCCCATGAGGGTTCACACGTTTTTTTAGTAGCTAAGTTTATCGCGTTGTAGAATCAATAACACGATTGCTGGGAAAGAGAACAGTGCCATACCTAAGAAGGCGTAGCCAGCTTGGATATCATACAAATATCCTCCTAAGAATGTGAGCAGTGCGCTACTTAAACTCATGGCAAAAGCGGCATACAGACCTTGTGCTGTTGGGATTGCCGACTTGTGTAAAGTACGTGCGATGAACTGTATAAATGCATAGTGAGCAAGGCCAAATGATATGGCATGTAGTGCTTGTGTAGCGATGAACACTGCGGCGATTGGGAACAGCCAAATAGCTACCCAGCGCACGGTTGCACCAACTGCTGCAATCATAAAGAGTGTACTGACTTTTGATTTTCCGAAAAAGCGATCAGCGACCATGAATAAAACAATTTCCGCAAGAACAGCCACGTTAATGATAACGCCAATCCAGCCGTTACTGACACCAATATCCTGCAAATAAATAAAACTGTAGGAGTTATACGAAGCGTGGGAGCCTTGTATCAATACGACGATGACTAACGCAGCTAAAAACTCTTTTTGCTTCAGCAACACTTTTGCTAATTGCCATGTACTTTGCTGATCTTCACGAATAGGTTTGTCCGTCAATGCTTCAGGTGCTTTCCAAGAAGAAGCAAGTACAACAAAAGCCAATGCAGCAATCATCACCCAAAGAATCGCCTCTTCACCAAATTGTGCTGTTGAAAAGCCAATGGTCAATACAGCAGCCATAAATCCTGCTGACCCAAAGGAGCGACTACGTCCGTAATGGATTCGATCCCTCTGCATGAGCAAAGAAGCACAGCTTTCCATAGCAGGTAATAAATTAGGATAGACAAGACTGAACAACACGGTAATAAGTAGTAACATTATGAACGAAGAAAGTGGGATATAAAGTACGAAAGTTAACAAGGACCCTAGAGCAAGAATACGTAAAAATATATGAATACTATAGCGTTTTGTTAGCTCAGGAAATAGAACTAGGGTAGAAAATGCTCGAGCAATCATACCAGCACCCATGATTAAGCTTGCTGCATAGACACTCATATCTTTTACATTGGTTAAGTAGCCAGTCCAGTAAGGGAGAAAGACACCCCATGTGAAGAAGAAAATAAAAAATTGTACAGACATCCATTTTTGAGAACTCATGTGAACGACTCCTACTCGTATGATTCAATCCTTTCATTATACGCCACTACCAGGAGAAAGGAAGAATTATTCGTAGGAACATGATACACTTAAACAACTGAGAAGAAATGAAAGAAGGCTTATCATGAATACGCGCTCGTACCTTTATCAATCGAAAAAAAAGAGTAAATGGCCTTGGATTGTAGCCATTTTAGTAATCCTTTCTGCAGGAGGAACTTATTGGGCAGGTGCTCAAGGATATCTTCCGTTTTCAATCCCTAGTATTACCACGCAGGAGGAAGAGCCGGTCGAACAAGAACCCGCTTTAGAGCCTGAACAACCAATTGTAACTGATCCAGAACCGGAGCTAGAACCAGAACCCGAACCAGAAATTGACAGGTCTGGTGCAAAAGGTTATGAAGGGAATGAAACACTTCCTCAAGAGCCGACAGTTATCAAGGATATCTTAATGGCCAGCAAACAATATCCACTTCCATCAGATTATGCACCGGGAGAGAGTGCAGAGGCACGCGAAGCCTTTAACGAAATGGCCGCTGCGGCAAAACTCGATGGCTTTTCTCTTGTGGCGTTTAGTACGTACCGCTCATTTGAGCGCCAGCAAGAATTATATGAACGTTACGTCAGCAATGATGGCCAAGAAGAAGCAGACCGCTACAGTGCTCGTCCGGGCCATTCCGAACATCAGACCGGCTTAGCATTTGATATCGGAGAAGAAAACTTTGAAGAACATTTTGCCCGGGTAAGTTTTGGGGAGACAGAGGCAGGCAAATGGCTTGCGGAAAATGCCCACAATTACGGCTTTATCTTACGTTACCCAGAAGGAAAAGAGAAACTGACAGGCTATATGTATGAACCCTGGCATTTCCGTTATCTTGGAAAAGAGACTTCTCAAGAAATTTTAGAGTCTGGTTTAACAGTAGAAGAGTTTATTGAACAATAAAATCGGAACAAACCATATTTAAAGAACTTAACGTAAAGAAAACAGTAGACTCTCAGGCATTTCATAAACCTAGAGAATCTACTGTTTTTCGTTTACATTGAGTTCCGTTCCGGGGCTGCGTTCCGTGGGCGCGCTGTGTCTACAACTCAATGGAATCGAGTTGCGAACGTCAGAAAGACGCTCCAAAAGCAGTCGCACCAACCGAGGCCAAGAGCGCCTCACTTGGCACGCCTGATTTTCTCGGACTTTCTAGCATGACGTTCTCCACATCTAAGTCGTGTTTTATAAAATAGGAGAAAGTAATCGAGCCATGGATTCTTTGGCTTTGATCATTCGGGTACGATTTAAATAGATGTCGCGAGTTAACTCAGTTGAATACGTCATATCCTCTTCAAATAATAAGGCCAATTGATGTGACGTTTCACGGTCATAAATAAATGCGTTCACTTCAAAGTTCAACTTGAAACTGCGTACATCAATATTAGCAGTACCAACTGTCGAGGCTTCATCATCAATCACAATCATTTTCGTGTGTAAGAAGCCATTTTGATAAATGTATATTTTAGCGCCAGCCTTTAGTAAATCACCTACATGGGAGTAGGTTGCCCAGTACACAAAGATATGGTCAGGCTTGTTCGGAATCATAATTCGTACATCAATGCCACATAAAGCAGCGATGCGCAGAGCGTCCATAAAACTAGCATCTGGTATGAAGTATGGTGTTTGGATATAAATATACTTTTTAGCAGAGGTAATCAGTTTTAAGTACCCATTTTTAATTTGTTCCCATTCTTCATCGGGACCACTAGAAACAATTTGCAAACCTACAGATCCTTTCATCGGGATGGTTGGGAAGTAACGCTCATCGTATTCGATGTCATGGTCTGCGGATGCTTGGTTCCAATCAAGGATAAATCGTGTTTGTAGCGGATGAACAGAACTACCTTCAATGCGCAAGTGGGTATCACGCCAGTAGCCGAACTTTTTATCAAGCCCTAAATACTCATCCCCCACATTAAAGCCACCAATGTAACCAATCTTTCCATCGATAACTACAATTTTGCGGTGATTTCTATAATTCAATCGCATGTTAATCATTGGAAAAATAGCCGGGAAGAATGCTTCGACACGTCCTCCGAGGTCGATTAGTTCTTTAAAGTGTCGTTTCTTTAAAGTACGAGAACCCATTTCATCATATAATACGCGTACTTTTACACCTTGACGAGCTCGTTCAAGTAACACGTTATAGATTTCATTTCCTAGGTTGTCTAATCGTAAAATATAGTACTGCAGATGAATATGATCTTTAGCTGAACGCATATCTTCTAATAAAGCATCAAACTTTTCCCGTCCGTCATTAAAAATCTGGACGCTATTGTCTTGAGTGAGAACCGCTTGGTTATTGTTCAGATGCATTACGATTAAATCTTTGTAGTTTTGTGCATCATCTAAACGAAACTCAAAGCGGTCTTCTTCGATTGCACTTCGTTGGTAATTGATAAGCTGTTCAATTCCCACTTTTTTTCGACCTTCCCAGCGAAATAAGGTCTTTTTACGAAGTTGGCGTCCAAAGAATAAATAGACAATAAAACCGAGAATGGGGATGAAAAATAACACGAGAATCCATGCCCAGGTAGCACTGGCATCACGACGTTCTAAAAAGATGAGGGCAATTGCCAAGAAAATATTTAAAATGATGACGAGTGAAGCTGCGATACTGAATAATGTTGCTGTCATGACAAGTCCTCCTTATCTTTGGAAGTATTACTAGTAGTATACCGAATGCTTCCAGATTAATATAGTTTATCAGTTATTCATACTTTACAGGTTGGTTTTAAAGGAGTAGAATACGTTACATCGTGAAAAAAAGGAGGAGTTATCGTGCTCGTTTGGGTAAACATTTTTGCACTTATTTTATTTATCGCTGTATTAGTTTGGATGAAGCGTAAAAATAAATCATTTTCGACTCGCGTCTTTACTGCACTTGGCTTAGGTATTGCATTAGGTCTCATTTTAAACTTAGCCTATGGGTCAGATTCAGAAATTTTAGCAGACACGTCTGCTTGGTATAATGTCATTGGGGTAGGCTATGTTCGACTGCTTCAAATGATCGTCATGCCTTTGGTGTTTATTTCTATCATTGGTGCATTTGCTAAATTAAAGTTGGGCAATCAGTTAGGGAAGATTGCTGGTATTATTTTGGCTATATTAATCGGTACAACAGCTGTTGCAGCCGTTGTAGGAATTTCATCTGCAGCTCTATTCGATTTAAATGCAGAGCAAATTTTTAGTGGAGAAGCAGAGCAATCAAGAGGTCTAGCAATAGAAGAGAGTTCTGCTGAAGTGGCAGATCAAACATTGCCTGAGCAATTATTGAGCTTGTTACCTGCAAATCCATTCTTAGATTTAACGGGTGCAAGACCCACTTCAACGATTGCAGTTGTTATTTTTGCTGCGTTCATAGGTTTTGCGTATCTATCTGTAGTGCGCCGTTCACCTGAAACCGCTGCGACCTTGAAAAAGGGGATTGATGCATTATATGAGCTGGTCATGGGAATCGTTCGAATCGTACTTCGCTTAACACCATACGGTATTTTGGCGATTATGGCGCGAACAGTCGCAACATCTAATTTTGAAGCAATCTATACACTCGGAAAATTTGTTGTCGCTTCTTATGTAGCGTTAGGTGTTATGTTCCTGCTTCATTTAGTAATTCTATTGATTTCAGGTGTAAATCCAATTACGTATGTAAAAAAAGCTTCTGAAGCTCTATTATTTGCGTTCACCTCACGTTCTAGTGCAGGTACTTTACCACTAAACATTCATACACAAACGCAAAAACTAGGTGTTCCAGAAGGAATTGCAAACTTCTCAGGTTCTTTCGGGCTTTCTATTGGCCAGAATGGATGTGCAGGAATTTATCCAGCCATGTTAGCGTTCATGATTGCCCCAACAGTAGGAATCAATCCTCTTGATATAGGATTTATTTTAACGGTAGTTGGTATCGTTGCCATCAGTTCTTTTGGAGTTGCAGGAGTAGGGGGCGGAGCTACATTTGCTGCCATCCTAGTATTGTCTGCACTTGATCTACCTGTAGCGTTAGCTGGTTTATTAGTATCAGTTGAGCCTTTAATTGATATGGGACGTACAGCTGTCAATGTAAGTGGTTCAATGACGGCTGGTGTTACAACTGCGAAAGTAACGGGTGAACTTGACGAGACGGTGTATAATCAACCTCAGTCAGAACAAACAGTAGAAAGTTATTAAACTTAAATAGATTAGAATAATAAAAATCAGTGGGTTCTCTAGATTAAATTCCAGAGAACTCACTGATTTTTGTTTGTATTGAGCACCGTTCTAGAGTTGTTTCTTACTGGACGTCTTTTAGCAAATCTTCACGAAGTTTTTTCATGCGAGTTTGGTAAGGTGTTTCGGGAAAATGTTGCAGCTGGTCCCAACTTGTTTCAAGAACCTCAAGTGCTTTAGCTGTATCCCCTTGATTGAGATAAATCAAAGCCAAGTAGTATTCCCTCTCGGAATAAAGACTCAAGTCAACTGGATGACTAACAAAGGATGGAGCGGGAGGTGTTTCTTCTAATACCTGTTGTGCTAGAGCAAGATTTCCTTTATAGTAAGCTATTTTTGCATATTCAACACGCTCAAAATCTAATTGGTCAAGCGGTTTTGATGTTTGCAAGAGCTTCGTCATCAGCTCATCAGCACGTTCAATATCTTTTGAATAACTTGTATTGTAGTGAATCCAAATCAGCTGCGTAAACTCTTCGATTTCTTTGTCATCTGTAAATAGCGCGTAAGCCTTTAAGCGACTAATATACGTTTCTGCTTCCTGCTTATCGCCTGCCATTATCGCATGGACAACAGCCAATCGATATAAATGGTCTAAGCGGTAAAAAACTTTTTGTTGCTTCGAAAAATCGATGGCTGCGTGCATGGTTTCCAGCGCTTTTTCCTTTTGGCCCACCGCGTAGTAAAAGACAGCTTCTGAATAATCAAAATCTAACCGAAGCAAGGGATCTGACCACAGTGTGTGTTCTTCAATGGCTTCACGCTCTTTTAAAAGCTGTTCAAGAGCTTGTTGATACTGCTTTTCTCGGAATTTGACAGAGATGCGAAACAGTCGTAGGGAGGCAGCTCTTCTAGCTACTTGAATTTCTTCATATAGAAGAATGGCTTTCTCAATAGAAGTTTCCCAATCAGCTAAATTCGTTTCATAGGCTGCACGTGCGTAAAGATCTAATAACCGTGCGTCTAAATAACCTCTTCCTAAAGTAGCCAGCAGAGGCTCAATGAGTGAAGTGATTTCTGTAAAAGCAGTTAGATTTGAGTAATCAATTTTACGAAAAAGATCTTCTCCTTCTTTCACAACTTCTTTCTTTTGTGGGGAAGAGGAGTCTTCCAATAAATCACTTACCGATACATTTAGCATAGTTGCAATATGTTGTAAGCTTTCCATAGAAGGTTTAGCTTTATTGTTTTCAATTAGGCTGAGCATACCTTTAGTGATAGCATCAGCAGCTAGTTGTTGGAGAGTCATTTTTCGTTCTTTTCGCAGTGTGCGAATACGTTCTCCTAAGGTCATCTTCATCCCTCTACTTTCATAGTTTAATTATATTAAACATTTAGCTTGCAATCAACTTTTTTGTATGGTAAATTAAGTTTAATAAAATTAAACTTTCAGGAGGATATCCATGAACGAAGTATGGAAAGTGAAAAAAGCTACGCAGCATTTGTGGACATTTACTACCAGTAAAATGATTTCTACTTTTGGTGCATCTGTCTACACATTTGCGATCAGCTTTTATATCTTGCAGATGACTGGGTCGGCATCTAGTTTTGCCATTAACTTGATTTTCAGTATCTTGCCACGTGCCATTCTTGCACCTTTTGCTGGCTATGTAGTCGATAAATATAATCGTAAGGCTATTGTCATTGTAGCGCAAGTAACGATTGTAGCAACAATCGTAGCTTTGATCTTCTATATGATGGCTTACGGTTTATCATTACCTGCAATCTACACGGTCACGGCCATACTAGCGATGGCTTCTACTTTCTCAGGCGTTGCTTTCAGTTCATCGATATCGAGTTTAATTGACGAACCACGCATTCAAAAAGCGATGTCGCTGAATCAAATGTCTATCTCATTTGCGGCCATTGCTAGTCCGGCAGTAGGAGGGATTCTCTACGGCACAGTGTCTCTAGAAGTTTTCTTGATTGTATTTGCCTGTGCTTCAGCTATTGCCGTTCTTTTAGAGGCAACGATGAATTTCACTCTTTTCTCGAAACGGAAAGAAGTAGCCGAAGGTGAGAAAGAGAAAATGTTCGCGAGTATGAAAGCAGGTCTTTCGTATGTCAGTAAACAGCCAATACTAAAATCGCTTATGATAATAGCGCTTGTGATCAACTTTATTTTCGGAGCGTTCCAAGTGGGGTATTCCTATGTACTGATTGATCAATTGCAGATGTCCGCACAGCATTTCGGATTTACAGAAGCAGCGTTTGCCATTGGGATGTTACTGACGTCCATTTATCTATCTGCAAGAAAAGATTTTAAATTTCCTCTTTTGATCTCTAAAAGAGGAATTCTTGTGCTAGGTGTCATGCTTGCTGCCATTACAGTTCCGCTTCTCGTCGCTATGAGTTACAATCAGATGTTACTCTTCTACATCGCGATCATGTTCATTCAAGGTGTAATCATTATCTTCACGAATACACCGATGCAAGTGTATTTCCAAAAGACTATTGATGATGATTATAAAGGACGTGTTTTTGCTCTGCTAGAGACCTTTGCCATAGCGTTGATTCCGTTCGGAATGGTGTTATTCGGCTTCTTGTTTGACACATTCCCACCAGAACCTATCTTTTTGACTTCAGCGGTTACATTAGTCGTAACAGTGTTGTATTTGGCAAGACCAGCCATCCTGCATCGTGCCCATCCTGAACTGGCAGAGAAGAAAGGTAAACCTTTAAAAGAAGAAATCCAGCCACTTTAAAACAGCTAGTCCCATGAGGGGCTAGCTGTTTTCAATAGGAGTGATGTGGCGCAAAGACCGTTTGTCTGCTCGGAAACGAAGTATCAATACAATGCTTAGTAAAGAAAGAACCGCCGATAACACATAAAGAGTATTCGGTAATTGCGTGAATATCCAAGCGAATGTTAAGGGACCTATGATACGTCCGAGGTTATCCATAGAATAACTAACACCTGCAGCTGTCCCATAATTCCCACCGGATTCTTTAGTGGTGAGGGAAACTAGCGTTGTGCGTGCTAACGCATTTCCTGCTGTAAAAATACACAAGGTAACTCCCGCCATGAATAGGCTCGAGGTGAAAAATGTGAGCGCTAGGCCAACTGCAGCAACGACCTGAGACCAAATGATCCATGTTGTCTCCGTCCCGTTTTTAATTCGCCTCACAATTCCACCTTGCACGATAGCGTCTACAAATCCACTAAACAAGAATAGGTAGCCGAGTTGCAGAGGGGTTATTTGAATGCGTTCGATATGGAACAATTGGAACGTTGCCTCAAGGCCAGCAAGTAAGAGCGTGACCATGAACGAGAACAAGAAAAGGTATTTAATTCGGTAACTCCATAAAGTACTGGTACCTTTAGGCAACAATTGCCGCTTATTTGCTTCCCCAGTGCGTTCAGGTTCTTTTAAAATGATCTGTGCATAAATCATCAGAACAAGCGTCAATATCGCCGATACAATAAAGGGAAGTTGAAGGGCTATATCGCCCAAAATGCCACCAATCGCAGGACCAAATATAAAGCCGAGTCCAATTGACATACCGAGTAAACCTAGATATTTATTGCGAGTCTCTTCTGTAGAGATATCAGAAGCATACCCTGTCACGGCACTGTAGAGTGCGCCTGAGAATAATCCTCCGACAAGTCGAGAAGCATATAAAAGGATCAAGGAATCAAATGAAAAAGCAAAGATCCAAAAACTTAAACTAAAGCCGAACAAGCCAACAAGGATTAGTTTTTTTCTTCCTGTTTGGTCGGAGTATTTTCCCCATAAAGGAGCTGTGAAAAAAGAAGCTAATGCGTAAACTGAGAGTAAGCCGCCTACATGTATTTCTGAATAGTTCTGCTGAAGAATCACTTCAGGAAGAACAGGGATGATAATGCCGAAGCCCAAGTAAACAAAAAATTGGACAGACATGAGGAGGGCGATTGATTGTTTCATCCTAAGACCTGCTTTCTTCGTAGTGCTTCTTATTCTACACTCTTTTGTAAAAGAAAAAAACCACCTCAAAGAGATGGTTCAAGGTTTTACGCGTTGTAGACGAAGGGCATTTAATACTACTGAAACCGAGCTGAATGCCATTGCCGCACCTGCTAACCAAGGGGCAAGGAAACCTGCTGCGGCGATAGGGATACCGAGACTGTTATAAGCGAATGCCCAGAAAAGGTTCTGTTTGATGTTGCGAACAGTTAAACGACTCATTTCCAGTGTATCGGGAAGTGACATCAAATCACCTTGCATCAATGTCACGTCGGCAGTCTCCATTGCTACAGAAGAACCTGTACCCATGGCTATGCCAATATCAGCAGCAGCTAGAGCTGGAGCATCATTGATGCCATCCCCGACCATAGCGACTTTGTGACCTTTTAGTTGCCACTCTTTCACTACATCGGCTTTTCCAGTAGGTAGAACGCCAGCTACTAAATCTTTAATTCCTACCTGATCCGCAATGGCTCTTGCTGTCGCAGGTTGATCACCCGTTAGCATGATGACTTGAAGTCCCATTGCATGTAGACGTTCAATAGCTTTTTGAGAAGAGGCTTTTATTGTATCCGCTACAGCAAAGGTAGCTGCATATTGACCATCAACTGCCATGTATAGTACGCTCTTTCCTTCAGATTCCCATTGATTGACATGTGGGGAAGGGGAGCCTGTGCACTCTTTTTCGGCTAGTAAGTCACGCGTTCCAATCACAATAGATGAGCCATTCACACTGGCTTGGATTCCTTTACCAGGAAGTGCTTGAAAAGATTCTGCTGGTTGAAGTACTCCTGAGTAAGCGGAAGTGATTGCACGAGCAATTGGATGTTCACTGCCTTGTTCAGCAGAGGAGGCAAGCGCTAGTACGTTTGCTTCTTCAAATCCCGGTGCTGTTTCAATGTGAACAAGTTCTGGAACCCCTTTAGTAATGGTTCCCGTTTTATCTAGAATAATAGTATCAATATGTTTTGTTTGTTCCATTGCTTCTGCTGTTTTAAAGAGAATGCCTAGTTCAGCTGCTCGACCCGACCCTGCCATGATAGATGTAGGTGTAGCGAGTCCAAGAGCACATGGACAAGCGATAACTAAGACGGCGATCGTACTGATCAAACTTGTTTCCAAATTTCCGTTTGTCAGGAAGAAATACCAGACGACAAATGTTACGATAGCAATCCCGACGACGACGGGCACGAAGATTCCTGATATCTTGTCGGCCAGTCGTTGGATTGGCGCTTTAGAACCTTGTGCTTGCTCGACGACGCGGATGATGGACGAAAGCATCGTTTGCTTCCCGATACCTGTTGCTTCCATGCGAAGGGAACCGTGATCGTTAAGTGTTGCAGCGTAGAGAATAGCACCTTCAGTTTTCTCGACAGGTAGACTTTCACCAGTTAACATAGATTCATTTACAGTAGACGTTCCTGAGATCACTTTCCCATCGACAGGAATCTGGTCTCCAGGACGAATGATGATAATGTCGCCCTGAACCACATCATGAATTGAAATTTCTTGTGACTGACCATTCCGTTCGACTGTTGCAGTTGTTGGTTGAAGTTGCATCAACTTTTTGATTGCTTCAGAAGATTGGCCTTTTGCACGTGCTTCAAACACTTTCCCGAGTATGATCAATGTGATCAGTACGGCACTTGTTTCGAAATAAAGCCCTTCATGATGTCCGGCACCTGTAAGCGTTAAGTAGACGCTGTAGAAGTAGGCCGCGGATGTCCCGAGTGCCACAAGCACATCCATATTGGCACTGCCATTTCGAAGCGCATTGTACGCGCCTTTATAAAACATCGCGCCAACGTAGAATTGAACAGGTGTTGCAAGAGCCCATTGAACATAAGGATTCATCAACAAATCAGGCACATACATCCATTGTGTAAAGGAGAAGTGTCCGACCATTGTCCAAAGAAGAGGCAAGGAGAGAAGTGCAGATAGATAGAATAATTTCTTTTTGTGACGGTACGCATCAACACGATGGTCAACTGGCTCTTCCTCATTAGGAATTGTTGCACTGTACCCTAAAGCGCTCACTTTTTGAACAAGGTCTGTTGCAGACAATTCAGCAGGATTGTACTTCACTTGAGCTGTTTCCAGTGCTAAATTGACTGTGGCAAATGAAACGCCCTCCAGTTTATTCAATCCTTTTTCAATGCGAGTCGAACAAGCTGCACATGTCATTCCTTGAATTGCGAGATCGGTTGTCTCATAAGCTACCCCGTAGCCAAGTTTTTCAATTGTAGAGGCCATATCAGAAGCCGTTAATTTGGTTTCATCGTAACTGACATGCGCTTTCTCATTAGCAAAGTTGACTGTTGCTGTGGAAACTCCTTCAAGTTTTGAAAGACCTCTTTCTACACGATTGGAGCATGCGCTACAAGTCATTCCTGTGATTGGGATTTCTGTTGTTTTCATTGGTGACAACCCTCCTTTATACTATATAGGGGTATATATTTTTGTGAAAAAATAACTGCTTGTCCAGCAGTTATTTATCTATCATTAAAATGTTTTTACTTTGTAGCCTTCGTCTTCGATAGCTGCAATAATTTCACGGATTTCAATTGCTTCTGGATCAAACTCGATATCGACTTCACCAGTTTCAAGGTGTACGTCTACTTCGTCAACTGCTGCTAGAGATTTCACGCGGTCATGTACGGCTTTCACACAGTGACCACAAGTCATACCTTCAACGTGTAATTTAATGGGTTGGATCATGAGAAGTCCTCCTTATTTCTTGGTCAGTTTCTGTACAGTTACGAGTAATTCATCTAGAATTTCTTCGTCACCCGCCAGCATTTTATTACGCACACAACTTTTCAAATGACCCTCAAGCAAAATATTGGCCACACTATTCAAGGCAGCTTGAGTTGCAGAAATTTGTGTGATGATGTCATCACAGTATGTGTCGCGTTCAATCATTCCTTTAATCCCACGAATCTGACCTTCAATTCGGTTAAGGCGAACGGTCAAATTACGTTTTATATCTTCGGAATGATGTGATTTTCGCATGGTTGGTGCAGGTTGAAGATTTTCCATAAAATCACCTCATGTGTGGATTAGTGCCATTATAGAATACCCTGCATGGGTAAGTAAAGAAAAACATCTCCTTAGCAAATCAAAGCATTTACAAACTTTCTACGATTGTAACAAAATTGAAAGATTTAAAACCGATTTTAAGTGGTATACTAATATGGAATAAAGACGACGAACGGTTTTTAAATTTTCGGAAAGGGTGAGGTATTATTGGCTACAGAAATGGATGTAAAAAACCTAATGAGTAATCTTGCGAAATTAGGCGTCAAAGTAACCAAAACAAAGTCCCGCCTCGAAATGCTCAAAGCTTTAGCATCACCAGCTGCGCCGAAGCCACAGCATGGTTAATTGCTCCTTATTGTGAGGGGCTTTTTTTATTGCTCATTTTATAAATCAACAATGTGAGCAGGGAGTGTAAGATGGACGTTTGAAGTAAAAATAGTTTCCATAACATCAGGAATGTACTAATGAAAAAAATTAATGTTCTAATCAAACAAATTAATGTCTTAATAAAAGTAATTAGTGTACTAATAAATAAAATTAATGTCGTAATCACAAAAGCACCCCGTTCGAGGTGAATCTTACCTCGAATGGAGTGCTAATTTTCACGCGATTTCTGGACAAGCGTTCTCCACATCTAATTGGAATCAAGTTGCGAACGCTAGAAATTCACGCAAAAATCATTCACCCCAACTGAGACAAAAAGCGTCTCATTTGGTGCGCCTGATTTTCACGCGATTTCTGGGCAAGCGTTCTCCACATCTAAATTAATCGTCATCTTGATTCCCAAACATATAAGTCTTGTGATGGAACTTCATACTGAAGATTAAGCCCAGTGCGAGCATATTCCCCATCAACGAACTCCCCCCGTAACTGATGAAAGGAAGCGGAATCCCTGTAATCGGTAATAGCTGAATCGTCATCCCGATGTTCTCGAACACGTGGAACGTGATCATCGCGATAATTCCAGCCGCCACGTAGGTGCTGAATGGATCTTTTAACTGCAACGTAATTTTTGTTAAATGATAGATCAGTACGAAGTACAAAACGATGACCAAGCTGGCCCCGATGAATCCGTATTCTTCACCGATTACTGCAAAGATAAAGTCTGTATGGTTTTCCGGAACGTAGACTTCACGTCCGCCGTACCCTTTACCGAAAATTTCTCCCGAGCCAATCGCATTCAAAGAACTAATTAAATGAAGACCTTCATTGGATGCGTAAGAATAAGGATCTAACCAGGAATAAATGCGGGCTAGTTGATAAGGACTAAAGCCCAAAGTGTTGACGATAAAATCTTGCATGTTTAACGCCATCCAAATCAAAGAGCCACCTAAAGCTGCAACTGAGCCTACAATAGGTAAAATAATCTTCCAGCTGATTCCTGCTACGATAACCAATGCAGCTGTAATGGCAATGAACACAAGGCCCGTACCTAAATCTGATTGTTGCATGATGAGTACAAACGGCACGATGAACAGGCCGCCTATTTTGGCTAAGAGCAATAAGTCACTCTTTATCGTTTTCAGTGGATAGTTCTCATGGTGCTTCACAATAAGCCGAGCAACCCCTAAAATATAAAAGGTTTTCATAAACTCGGCGGGTTGAATACTGCCGATTCCGGGTAAATGAAACCAGCTTTGAGCGCCATTTCGAGCTTCTACAAATGATAAAGTATCTGGTAAAATCCATAAGACGATTAAAGGGACGAGGCCAATACCGTAAATGATCCAAGCCATTTTTTTGTATTGCTCTGGTTCAAGAAACATAGTCATTGCAATAATGACCATGCCAACTATGTACCAAAATAATTGTCTTGGTATAAAATTCATACCGTACTGGCCAGTCGTTTGAGCAGACGATATGGCCATCAAACTGACGATTAAAAATAGTAATAAAAGAAAACCTAGTACCCAGTCAAAGCGATCTGTAAATTGTTTGTTAGTATTCATTCTGTCACCCACATCTAAATTTCATCCCTTTATTATAACGCACAAAAACTTTTTATGCCTGTTTCTATAGACGCAGTTAGATGGAAGATGTTGCAGGCGGTAAAAGGTGATAAACTAAAAGGGAGGAGGGACGTCTTATGAAAAAAGTAAAAGTACCCGTAGTGGATGAATATGTCCACCATTTGTTTGTTCATGGAAATGAAGCCCACAACTTTGCGTTGTTCAGTGGATTGACGTTCCCCACAGTGCTTCACTATTATTCAGATACACAAGCCATTGTGCTGCTCGAACATGATTACGACGATGCATCATTTGATATGCATACCCAGTTCGAATATATTGTACAAGAAGATTTTAAAGAGTTCGTGAACTCCTTAAGAGATCAAAAATCTCGTCTTTGCTTATTAGACGTAGCGGATGATAAACGACTTGTTCAACTGTC
The DNA here is from genome assembly GCF_038595005.1 of Chryseomicrobium sp. FSL W7-1435. Classification (GTDB taxonomy): domain Bacteria; phylum Bacillota; class Bacilli; order Bacillales_A; family Planococcaceae; genus Chryseomicrobium. The sequence continues at coordinate 2,425,586 of NZ_CP151997.1, read as the reverse complement.
ACCACAAGAACAAGCTGAACTTTTATATGTAGCTCATAAAAAAGAGACATTCAGAAGTCCGTTCTATCATACGTTGAAAAATCGTTTCGTCTACTTAAGTGATGAGAGTGAACGTATAGCAAAACTTTACTTCCGTGAATATGATGAAATGATGCGATTGATCGTCCACTTGTTTAATCAACTGGCGATTCAGAAAACCCGCACTTCTATGTTCTTTAGAAGACGTGTACAACAAGTCGTACCTGAGCTTCTGCATGAACAATTTCAACTTTTTGAAGAGTTGATTGAGGACGGCGCATTATTGTCACTAGCACGTATGGGAGATGGTAGCTTTCGTCTCGAGCTTCGAGAGATAGCCGATCCTTCATTCCCAGATGAAATCATGGAAGATGTTGAAACCTATTTAGCACAACCTACTATCGGGCTGCTTCCGTTTATAGCTCGTTCCAAACTGGAGGATTTAAAATGAAAAAGATCGGTATCGTGTACGGAGGGAAATCTGCAGAGCATGAAGTTTCTTTAATGACCGCTAAAGCAGTTATCTCAGCATTAGACTTTTCAACCTATTTAGTAACACCTATTTATATAACTCTTGAAGGGGAATGGATCTGTGGAGATGCGTTACAGCAGCCAGTAGAAGATGCAGAGAGTCTTCGCTTTACGGGTTCTGAGCAGCCAAACTCTATTGCACAATTTGTGCAGCTTGCTTCACATCAAGACACGCGTTTTGATATTGTGTTCCCAGTTCTTCACGGACCAAACGGGGAAGACGGGACGATTCAAGGATTGTTTGAAATGATGAATTTGCCTTATGTGGGCAATGGCGTCCTGGCCTCATCTGCTGGAATGGACAAAGTTGTCATGAAGCAATTATTCCATCAAGCGGGACTGAATCAAGTTCCTTATCTCCACTGCTTACATAGTCAGTATGAAGAAAATCAAACTGAGTTCCTTAATGCGTGTGAGGCGCAACTTGCTTACCCATTGTTTGTGAAGCCTGCCAACCTTGGCTCAAGTGTGGGGATTTCTAAAGCAAAATCACGCGAAGAATTACAACAAGCGATTCAGTTTGCCTTTGAATACGACCGTAAAATTGTGGTGGAGCAAGGGATTGTTGCTCGTGAGATTGAACTGTCAGTGCTGGGCAACGATACGCCAACGGTTTCTTTGGCTGGAGAAGTGTTACCAACAAAAGACTTCTATGATTATTCTGCAAAATATGTGGATGGTACTACAAATTACGCAATTCCAGCAGAAATCACAGAACAAGAGCTTCATGACCTTCAACAAGCCGCTATCACAGCCTTTAAAATCTTAGATGGTTCAGGACTAGCACGTGCAGACTTTTTCCTGACTACTAACGGAGAAGTCCTGATTAATGAAGTAAATACTCTTCCAGGATTTACACCAATCAGCATGTACCCAAAACTATGGATAGCTTCTGGCAAGACCTATGCTGAGTTAGTGGAAGAGCTTATTCAACTTGGGCTGGAGCGCTTTGAAGAAAAACAACACCGTGCCTATACAAGAGATGAGGACGGTTCCCAATGAAAAAGAAACTACAGCAATTAGCCACATGGTTAGGAGCAGACGCTGGAGAGTTTGGTGAAGTAATCGTCACAGGTGCATCACTCAATACTCGCACCATTCAGCCAGGTGAGCTCTTTATTCCATTTCGCGGTGAACAAGTAAATGGACATCGTTTTGTCGAGCAGGCATTCGAACAAGGGGCTAGTGCAGCACTTTGGTTAAAAGATGAGCCAAATCCACCAACAGATCGCCCTATATTACTAGTAGATGACGCTGCACTTGCTTTACAACAACTAGCGGCTGCTTACCGAGCAGAATTGACAGCGACGTTCATTGGAATAACTGGATCTAACGGCAAAACCTCTACAAAAGATTTGGTCGCGGGTCTGTGTTCGCCTTATTTCAAGACAATCAAAACTCAAGGCAATTTCAACAATGAACTTGGCCTTCCTTTGACGCTTCTAGCGATTGACGAAGATACGGAAGTGGCTGTTTTAGAGATGGGTATGAGTTCATTTGGAGAGATTGAATTTTTATCTAAACTAGCCAAGCCTTCTTACACGGTTATTACCAATATTGGAGAAGCGCATTTGCAAGATCTTGGATCACGTGAAGGCATCACCAAAGCTAAGATGGAGATTGTAGCGGGTATGCAGTCAAATGGCGTTCTTTTCTACGATGGTGATGAGCCATTACTTCAACAAGCTGTTTCACAAGCAGAGGGTGTCAAAGCCATTCCTTATGGAAAAGGAAGCAATTGTGCCCTTCAATTAACAAAAACCTCGTTTTCGAACGAAGGGACTGAATTTTCAACGGCTGGTGATGTAGAAGGAGACTTCTTATTGCGAGTACTAGGAGAACATCAGGCAAAGAATGCATTAGGTGCAATCCTCATTGGAAGAGAATTGGGATTAACTATTGAACAAATTTACGAAGGTTTGAAGCAAGTGCAACTTACGGATATGCGCATGCAAGTTATTGAGACTGCCGGGCCAACATTCATAAATGATGCATACAATGCTGCACCAACGTCGATGCAAGCGGCTATCCACTTTTTACGGGATGCTGACTTTGGTAAAAAGAAATGGCTTGTTCTTGGCGATATGTTAGAGCTAGGTGAAGCAGAACTGGCTTATCATGCTCAATTGGCGGCTTCTATTGAACCAAAGCACTTTACAGGTGTTGCTTTAATTGGTTCACGTATGAAAGTTTTATATAACGCATTGCACGAATCATTCGGCACTCAGGTTTTTTGGACAGAGGATATGGAAGAGCTTCAAAAGCATCTTGCCTTTCAACTAACTTCTGAGGATTTGGTTTTACTGAAGGGCTCTCGAGGTATGAAAGTAGAAAGAGCCATGGAGACGTGGCACCGAGAGTGAGTGTGAAGAGCAGATGAAAACCGGTGTATTATTTATTCACGGCTATACAGGAGCACCTTATGAAGTAGAACCATTTGTAGACTACGTGCAAGCACGCACGGATTGGTTAGTATCTGTTGTCACGTTACCGGGACATGGAGAACAATTAGAACTGACAGAAATGTTGGCAGAGGATTGGACGATGGAGGCAGAAATTGCGATACGCAAATTGATGCCTCAAGTCGACCGTCTGTATGTCGTCGGGTTTTCCATGGGCGGACTTATCGCGATGTATCTATCTCTTCGCTATCCTGTAGAACGTCTTGTGCTACTCAGTGCTGCTGCAAAATACATTGCACCGGGTCAGATGTTGCAAGACATTCGTGAAATTACGGTTGATCTGTTGAAAAAGCAAGCTGATCAAAATCCTGTCTATATGCGCTATCATCAAAAAGTAGGGAAGACGCCGCTGCGCTCAGCCTATCAATTTACCCGCGTATTAAAGCTGGTCGAACCTTATTATAGTAAAATCACCATCCCGGTTTGTCTTGTGCAAGGGAAAAAAGATGGTATCGTACCATTTCAAGCGGCTGAATACTTATATGAACAACTAGGATCTGAACAAAAAGAACTCATTTTTTCAGAGGGTGGAAAGCATCACATCTGCTACAGTGATGATTGCGAAGATTGGTTTGCCCAAGCCTTGGCATTCCTTGATCAACCCATTGCTATACCTGAGCAGGTGCAAGCGCATACAACTTGAATGAATTGTGAATAGAATCAAAAAGACGGGAAACACTATGTGCACATGCGTTGCTTTTTTGGGTGACGCATGATACACTGTTTTGAGCAATGGATACATTTTGTGTAAAGACTCTTCTATCATTTGTGAAGAGCGCTTTTTTTTTGAACTTAACGGCTGTATCAATTTAGGCGTGTTTTACGCACTAATCAGCCGCTCGGCAATCACCGGGCTTTCCTATTATTAAATTACCTCTCGTGATAAACCACAGAGATTTTCGTAACGGAGACGTTCCTCTATAATTGGCTCGAAATTTGCCGCCAGTCATCTGAAAATGTAACCATTTGTCAAAACAGAAACAAAGGAGATATGCATTTTGACAAATTTTTCAGAATTAAACATCAGTGCTTCAACATTAAAATCTATTAAACGTATGGGTTTTGAAGAAGCAACCCCTATCCAAGAAGGTACAATCACTCATGCAATGGAAGGCCGTGACGTTTTAGGTCAGGCTCAAACAGGAACTGGTAAAACAGCTGCTTTTGGTATTCCATTAATTGAAAAGATTGATCCAAAAAATCCAAACATTCAAGGGTTGATCATTGCACCGACTCGTGAATTAGCGATTCAAGTATCAGAAGAGTTATACAAACTTGGCTATGACAAGCGTGTAAAATTACTATCTGTTTACGGTGGACAAGACATTTCACGTCAAATCCGTGCTTTGAAAAACAATCCACAAATTATTGTGGGTACACCAGGTCGTATTCTTGACCACATCAACCGTCGTACTTTGAAACTTGAAAACGTTAATACTCTAATATTAGACGAAGCAGATGAAATGTTGAATATGGGCTTCATCGAGGATATCAATTCAATCCTTACGAATGTTCCTGCAACACGTCAAACGCTTTTATTCTCAGCTACTATGCCAGGACCGATTCGCAAAATTGCGAACACGTTCATGAAAGAGCCAGTTGAAGTAAAAATCAAGTCAAAAGAAATGACAGTTGAAAACATCGAACAATTCTTCGTAAAAGCAGCAGAACGCGAAAAGTTTGATGTATTATCACGTATCATCAATGTTCACCAACCAGAACTAGCGATCATCTTTGGTCGTACAAAACGTCGCGTTGATGAACTTTCACATGCACTTAGCATCCGCGGGTATTTAGCTGAGGGAATCCACGGAGACCTTAGCCAAGCAAAACGTATGTCTGTGTTAAAACAATTTAAAGAAAACAAAATTGACATTCTTGTTGCTACGGATGTAGCTGCTCGTGGTCTTGATATCTCAGGTGTAACTCATGTTTACAACTTCGATATTCCACAAGATCCTGAAAGCTATGTTCACCGTATCGGCCGTACTGGTCGTGCAGGTAAGAGCGGAATGGCTATCACATTCGTAACGCCACGTGAAATGGGTTACCTTCGTATTGTTGAAGAAACTACGAAGAAGCGCATGACACCTCTACTTCCACCAAGTGAAAATGAGGCGCTACTTGGCCAACAACGTGTAGCAATGGATACATTAACTGAATTAGTAGAGAAGAATGATCTAGGGGACTACCGTACTCTAGCAACAGAACTTCTTGAGAATTTAGATGCTGTTGATTTGGTTGCTGCTGCAATTAAATCAATGACTAAAGAACCAAGCGATCAACCTGTATCAATCTCTGAAGAACGTCCACTACCTATGCGTGGAGAACGTTCTGGTGGAGGCCGTGGAGGTTACCGCGGTAATCGTTCAAGTGGCGGCGGCGGAGGCCGTGGCGCTCGTCCTAGTGGTTCAGGCGGAGGCCGTGGTGGAGACCGTGGTGGCGCTCGTCGCCCATCATCAGGTCCACGCGATGGTTCAAGTCGTCGTGCTCCACGTCCAGCTCGTCGTAACGACTAATACTTTTACAAGCTTCTTTCCTTTACGGGGAAGAAGCTTTTTTTTGAAACTTATTTCCCCAAACATTCGTATAGGTAGTTAAGGAGGTCGTTTTATGTACACAGGTAATCATTTATCTCGCAAAGGGCTTACAGTCTGGCGAATTTACGGACTTATTCAATCCCTATTTCTTGTTTTAGTGGCTGGAGGGATCAGCGCACTCAACTTTTTCTTTTTTGAATTAGGATGGGTTTACATTGTAACGGTTGTCACTTTGTTTTTATTCATAGCGTTACTGACAGGTGTTTTGCCAAGTCTTCGTTGGAAACGTTGGCGTTATGAAGTCAGAGAACATGAAATTGAACTTCAACACGGGCTGATTGTTAGAAAACGTACGTTGATTCCAATGGTGCGTGTGCAACATGTAGATACGGAACAAGGGCCGATTTTAAGAAGCTATCAATTAGCGTCCATACATATCTCAACAGCCGCAACGTCCCACACCATTCCTTTTTTAGATGAGCAGGAAGCTGAATCGATGCGCAGAAGGATTTCAGAATTAGCAAGGGTGGCGGAAGACGATGTCTGAAACTCGCTATAAATTGCACCCGGTTGCGGCAGTCATTTCATTCGTCAAAGGCTTGAAAGAACTGATCTTCCCCATCATTCTTTTCATTTTTATCGGGGGATCAGGTGGAGAAGACAGTGGCTTGTTTCGCTACGTTCCCTATGTATTAACGGCGCTTGCTTTAGTGCTTTATTTACTTTCGGGCATCATTAAGTGGTGGAAGTTTGTCTACTGGTTCGAAGACGGGGAATTACGGATTGAGTACGGCTTGTTCGTGAAAAAGAAACGCTATATTCCGTTTGATCGAATTCAAAGTTTGGACTATACGGAATCCATTTTCCACAGACCGTTTGGCTTGGTGAAAGTGAAAGTGGAAACAGCTGGTGGAGGGGCCAGTGGGGAAGCTGAAGCTGAATTAACCGCCATTCGTCTCGAAGCTGCCGAACAAATCAAACAAGAAATGATGGCAGCCAAACAGGCTCGAACAACTCCAGTTGATTTACAAACTGACGAACTCCAAGAAGAAGTAATTGAAGCAACGTCGACTGGGGATCTACTGTACCGAATGACGACAAAAGATTTGCTTGTTCTAGCAGTAACTTCTGGTGGTATCGGGATTATATTTTCCGGTGCGGCGGTCGTATTGTCTCAGTTCTCGGAATTTATACCATATGAAGCAATTTATGATGAAGTAATCGACTTACTTAAATTTGGAGCCATGTTTGTAGCGCTCTTGTCATTTGTAATCGTATTGATCAGTTTTGTAATCAGTATTGCTCTTACGTATCTTCAAAACTACGGGTACACAGTGACTCGAGATGGCAAGGACTTACTTATTCAACGTGGGCTATTAGAGAAGAAACGGACTACGATTCCTATGCACCGCATTCAAGGCATTCAATTGGTTGAAAATCCATTCCGTCAATTGTTTGGTTATGTCACCATCGTGTTAGATAGTGCGGGTGGTAGCGTATTGGAAAAGAGTGAAACGGTCAAGCTTGTGCCGCTAATGAAAAAAGACAAAGCGGTTGCCTTGCTTACTGAATTGTTCCCGGAATGGGATTGGAATCCTGAATTCACAAGAGCACCGAAACGTACACGAAAATTTTACTACCGTATTAATTTACTTCTCATCGCGATTATCGGGGCTGTATTGAGCTATTTCTTCTTCCCTTATGGCTTGCTGTTCTTCTTGTTGATGCCTTTAAGTATTGCATTTGATATTTGGAATCACAAAGCCAGTGGTGTAGCTGTTCGAGAAACTTACATGGCGATGCAGTACCGCTTTTTCTCTCGCAAGACTGTGTGGCTCGCTAAGAAACGCATTCAAGCAGTGACTCTTTCTCAGTCTTACTTTGAAGAGCGAGCAGAAGCAGGGTCTCTTCATGCAACCATCAAATCAGGTGCTCTCGGAAGTGAGCATAGCTTGAAGGCAATGGAACTCGAAGATATGAAACGTGTGATGAACTGGTATTTACCAAACGCATAAAAAAACCGCGACCGGCTGCTTATTAACGCAGTGCGGTACGCGGTTTTGCTTTTTTCCAATTGGCAATACGAGACGGGTGGAAGTAATAAAAACCTAGTAAGAAACCTACCACTAGGCCACCTAAGTGAGCAGTAATATTAATATTAGGTGTCACAAACGTCATAACTACTCCAATAAGAATAATTGGCAAGATAATTTGTTTTAATTGTGGGAGAGCGTTGCGTGTATAATACACTAAAGCCGCAAACGCACCAAAAATCCCGTAAATTGCCCCACTGGCTCCTAAGTGCATGTAACTCGCATCTTCAAAGACGTAAGAAGCCACATTTCCTGCGATTCCTGCAAGGAAATAAATCGTCAGAAAACGAGCACGGCCTGCGATTCGTTCAAGCTCTGGTCCAAAAAGAAATAATGAAAACATGTTAAACAGCAAGTGCATAAAACCGCCGTGAAGAAAGATTGGAGTCAACAGGCGCCAATACTCTCCAGCTGCAATGGAGCCGTTATGGCCGATCCCGATCGAGTAAATCAAATTTCCGATGACAGGGAGGTTTGCTATAATATGAACAGCAATGGTCACAACCAGCAGCGTAAACACGACAGGGTAATACGTCCGGTATTGTTGAAAGTTTTCGTGTCTAATAAACATAATACTCACCTCATTCGATTTTAGTATACATGGTAGAGAGGAGCTTTAGAAGTGGAATGATTAGTGGAATTGGTCTTGATATCATTGAACTTAGCCGAATCGAACGTTTGGTTCAGCGATCCCCTAAATTTTATAAACGTATTTTAACGCCCAATGAACAGCTTTACTACGAACAAGCGATCCCCAGTAGACAGCTAGAATTTTTAGCTGCCCGCTTTGCTGCCAAGGAAGCATTCGCAAAAGCCAAAGGGACAGGTATTGGAGCGCACTGTAGTTTTCAAGATATTGAAGTAAGTAAAGCACCTAGTGGAGCACCGTCACTACTGTTCCAAAACGTTGCAGTGCAAGGGTTTATCTCCATTACTCATACAAGAGACTATGCGGCTGCCCAAGTGATTCTCCTGTCATAGCCAGTGTTCTATCGCATATAGTGTCCTAGAATGGTATATGGAAAGGATGGACGCACTGAAAAAATGGCAGACCTTTGTACTGGTCCTCTTGATTTGTCTATTGGCAGGCTGCGGAGCAGCAAGTGAAGAAAAAGTGAAAAAACAACTGGCAGAAAAATGGGCGCAACCAGAGGGGTATGAAGTGCAGGCAGAAATGCATGTTCAATCCCCTGAAGGGGCAGTAAGTTACCAAATTGAAGTATGGCACACGAAGCCAGATTACTACCGCGTATCGGTGACAGATCAAGATCCGGAAAAAAATCAATTGATTGTGCGCAATAAAGAAGGAGTATTTGTGATATCGCCCCATCTTCAAAAATCCTATCAGTTCAAAAGCGAATGGCCATTGAAGCATAGTCAGGCTTATCTGATCGAATCCCTGTTCCGTGACATTGAAAGTGACAAAGAAGCACAGTTTACGGAACAAGATAAGACTTATACATTTGTGACCAAGACAAAACATTCCCATCAACAACAACTTCCGAAGCAGACGATTGAAATCGACAAAAAATCACTATTGCCAACGCGAGTGGTTATCCACTCAGAAGATGGGCAAGAGAAGATGGAATTGGATTTTAAGAAGATAGAGTTAGGGAAAATTCATACAGCTGCTGATTATGAAGTGGATCCTTTTGAAAAAGCAAAAGATGAAACGGCTAGTGCGGAGCTAGACGACCCGCAATTTGAAACCGCCTATCCGCTTGCCGAGCTTCCAGGAGTTGAACTTGTTGAAGAGCAAGTGATGGAGACATCTCGAGGAAAACGAGTCATTTTACATTACAGTGGAGAAAAATCATTCACTCTTGTGCAAGAGCCTGCGGCACCAAACGAATTGCTTCCTGTATTTGCACCAGGGGATCCAGCGCCTATAGATTTTCAATTAGGAGCCATGACAGACTATTCTATGCAATGGGAAGACAATGGCGTATCCTATTTCCTTGCTTCTACTCAGCTTACAACGGATGAAATGATTGAAGTTGCAGCTTCCATGAGTGCGGCCTCTCAAAAATAGCAATTGACCGATTCAAAAATGCTGCTACCATATAAACAAACACTCCCATAGAAGAAGGTACTGCTTATGAACTCTACACCTTATTATCGTCCCACTTATTTAGAAATTGACTTACAAGCCATCTACAAAAACATTGCAGCTCTTCAGTCACAACTTGCGGAGCAAACAACGCTCATCCCTGTTGTGAAAGCTAATGCTTACGGACATGGAGCAGCTCGCGTAGTCCAGTTTTTAGAGCAGCGCGGGCTCTCTTTATTTGCTGTAGCCACTCCTGATGAAGCGGTCCAGTTACGCCAAGAAGGGTGCACGTCAGAAATTTTGGTGTTAGGGATTTCCCCTCATCATTTTCTGCCGTTTGCTGAGCAACACAATATCCATTTAACTGCCCACTCGCTTGACTGGCTTCTGAAAATCCCTGCATCCGCTAAACCTAGACTGCATCTAAAACTAGACACAGGAATGGGACGAATTGGTTTGCAGTCTGAACAAGAAGTGCGGCAAGCAGTAACCCTTTTTTCAGAACATCCTAACTGGGATCTACAAGGAATCTACACACACTTTGCTACAGCAGATGAAGCTGAAAATCCACATTTTACGCGCCAACTGGAACGTTTTGAACAGTGGATTCAACTCTTTCCTGAAAGACCGCGTTATATTCATGCTGCTAATAGTGCAGCTGCTATTCAACATCAACACGCTGTTTTTAATGCGGTACGATTTGGGATCTCTATGTATGGGATCGCTCCTTCAAATTGGATGAAAGACAATACCCCTTTTCCTTTTCGCCCGGCAATGCGACTAGTAACGGAAATCGTACAGGTGAAGCAGGTAGCGAAGGAAACCTCTATTGGTTATGGGGCTAGCTATACAAGCGCTGAACCGGAATGGATAGGGACTTTACCGGTTGGTTATGCAGATGGCTTGTTACGGGGACTAAAAGGGTTATCGCCCATTGTGGAAGAGGCAAGAGTGCCGATAGTGGGCAAGATTTGCATGGATCAAACGATGATAAAATTGCCGAAAGAGTTTAAAGTAGGCACAAAAGTGGTATTACTAGGTTCAAATGGAGTACATACCATTCCTGCTGAAGAATGGGCGGAGCTTTTACAAACCATTCCTTATGAAATCTGCTGTCAACTTTCTACCCGTGTTCCACGGATTTACCCACAATCTGACAAATAAAACTAGTACTTCCTACGTATATTTCCCTCTAATTGTCGAAATTAGCTTTTTCATGAAGGCTATCGATGGTAAGATGAAAGAAATTGTCGTATTGAGGAAAGTTATGTCGGAGGTGTTTTTTTTGGGGGGAAAGTCAGATAAGATAGAAACAGTTTATCTGTTAGCAGACTATATGGAGGAAGTCCGTCCCGTATACGGAAAGCGTGTTATTGAACCACACGTGACGAAGCTGCAAGGACAAACAATAATTATACGAGAAGCCATGATGCAAGGTTACCTTGAAATGTCTCATATTAATTTGTCTATTTGCAGTGAATGTCTTCATGCAGAGTATGAGGCGCAGGATACCACTGAGCGACTCGTAAGTGGAGGCTGACATATTTGATCGTAAAACGAGGAGATATCTTTTATGCAGATTTATCACCGGTAATCGGGTCTGAACAAGGTGGTACAAGACCCGTACTGGTTCTGCAAAATGATATTGGCAACCGATTTAGTCCTACTGTGATTGTTGCAGCAATTACAGCCCAGATTCAAAAAGCAAAATTGCCCACACATATCGAAATTGATGCGGAACGTTATCAGCTAGAACGTGACTCAGTTGTGCTTCTAGAACAACTTCGCACAATCGATAAATCACGATTAACCGACAAACTCACCCACCTAGATGAACAAGTAATGGAGAGTGTTGACCACGCCGTTGCTATCAGTTTAGGCCTCATCAAGTTTTAATACATACATACTAAAAAGCATAGCGCGCATGCTGTGCTTTTTTCTTGTTTAGGTTTGCGAATATTGGAAGGTGCTAAAAGATGCGTTTTCCGATACAATAAAACTAATACAGTATTTGAAGGAGTGTCTCCGAAAAATGAATGTCACATTAGCAAGCTATATACGTGAGAATCTTAACCCGATTCTTGAAACGTGGAAGCAATACATGGAAGAAGAGGAAGACGGTAAGTTCTTTCAAATTATGTCAGATGAGATGATTGATTCTACAGCTCATGAAATTGGAGACTTGATGATCGTGAGTCTTACAGAAAATAACCAAGACTTCTCACGCAAAGTAGAAGAGTTTTCAGTGAAGATTGCCCGTCATGGTTGGTCAATCTCTTTTGTTATGAAAGCTTTAACAAATTTTACAGAAGCAACGTATCAACACATGGAACAATCCGACTTTTTAAATGACAATAATGCTACCAACTACACCCGATTGATGAACAATTGGTTAACACCACTCAACCAAAGCATTGTAGAAGCTTACTCCAAAACGTGGGAACGTACTGTACAGTTGCAAAAAATGGCTTTACAAGAACTATCAGCCTCATTGATTCCGGTCTTTGAAAAAATCTCTGTGATGCCACTAGTGGGTACAATAGATACAGAGCGTGCCAAACTAATTATGGAAAACTTATTGCAAGGTGTTGTGAAGCACCGTGCTGAAGTAGTGCTTCTTGATATTACAGGAGTTCCTGTAGTAGACACGATGGTAGCGCATCACATCATTCAAGCGGCAGACGCAGTCCGACTAGTCGGCGCCAAATGTATGCTAGTAGGTATTCGCCCAGAGATCGCCCAAACAATTGTGGCGCTCGGCATTAACTTGAATGATTTTACAACAACTAGCACATTGCAACGTGGTATGGAACAAGCATTAGCCATTACAAATCGAGAAATTGTTGAGGTGGAAGTATAATGAGAACTCGAATTCCGATATTAAAATTACGTGAGACTTTAATCGTTTCAATCCAATGGGAACTAGATGACCAAATGGCCTTATCTTTCCAAGAGGATTTACTAGATAAATTACACACAACGGCAGCTCGTGGTGTCGTTATCGACTTAACATCCATCGATTTTATCGATTCTTTCATTGCAAAAGTTTTAGGGGATGTTATCAGCATGTCTGGTTTAATGGGTGCAAAAGTTGTTATCACAGGGATTCAACCAGCTGTAGCGATTACTTTAATTGAGCTTGGAATCCGTTTAGAGGATGTTGCAACTGCCCTTGATTTAGAGAATGGATTGGAAAAACTTGAACGAGAATTGGAGGACTAATCCATTATGAGCATTGAGTCTTCTGTAGATATCATTACGGAGTGGGATATCGTTGCAGCGAGACAGCTTGGACGTAACGAGGCAAAGGAAGTAGGTTTCGGAACTGTTGACCAGGCTCGGATCACGACTGCGATTAGTGAGTTAGCCCGTAATATTTACTTATATGCCGGTAAAGGCAGAATTACAATTGAACGCATCACAGACGGTGCAATGAAAGGTATCATTATTACTTCAGCCGACGAAGGACCAGGAATTCCTGATCTACGAAAGGTTATGGAGGATGGCTATACAACATCAGGTGGTTTAGGTGCTGGTATGCCAGGGGTTAAACGCTTAATGGATGACTTTAAAGTAGATACAGAGGTTGGAGTAGGTACGACGATTACAGCTACTAAGTGGCTGCGGTAAGGAGTGAAATCGAATGCCTCAAGAAGTAGAAAGGCAATACAAGGCGATTTTGCGCAACTATCTTGAACAACAAAATGAACTGAACCTTTATGAAGGTCAGACATTCAGTAAACAATTGATTCAAAAGAATATTTCGCCAGAAGAAATGATTGGTATACATAGAGCCGCTTTAGAAGAGGTTGTTGCTGACATTCCGGACACGATTGATCATTCGTTTGATTTGTTGATTGAAGTGATGGTTCGATATGGTCTTGCGCTTCATGAACATCAAAACTTAATACAAAAACAAGAGAACTTCCGCATAGAGATGGATTTAGCTGCAAATGTCCAAAAAACACTGCTTAAAACAACTGTTCCTTATATCGAAGGATTAGATATCGGCATGTTATCCGTTCCTGCTAGAGAGATGAATGGAGACTATGTGCACTTTTTATCTAATCCACAAGCGATTGGTATTGGCATTGCCGATGTCATCGGAAAAGGTATTCCTGCGGCGCTGTGCATGTCCATGATTAAAAATGGAATGGACAGTGTTAATTCAGCGAATGAAGATCCTTCCGTGGTATTAGATGTCATCAATCGAATTGTTGAACGTAGCGTCACAGACTCTATGTTTGTATCGATGTTATATGCAAGCTATGACACGACTTCCAATACGTTTACGTATGCTTCAGCGGGGCACGAGCCTGCTCTTCATTATTCTTTGAAAGAGGAGACCTTTCACGAATTATTCGTAAGGGGTCTCCTTCTAGGTGTGTTACCGCAGACGACTTATCAATCGCACATTGTTCAGTTGGAAATAGGAGATTTTGTTGTGATGATGACGGACGGGGTAACGGAGTGCCGTTCACAAGAAGGATTCATTGAGATAGAAAAGGTTATGCAAATTATTGAAGACGTAAAAAATGAGAGCGCTCAAGAAATGGTTGAGTACGTTTATAAAGAATTAATTCTGTTACAAGATTTTGAACTTCGTGATGATTTCACGCTCGTTATTGTAAAAAGAGCCGTGTAAATGTTTACACTCGTGTAACACGAGGTATAGAACCTTAAACATATATAGTAGACGAGGGGTAAAAATACATGAATATTTCAGTAGACTTACAGCGTGAAGACAATAAAGTATTAGGATTTATTGAAGGAGAAATCGATGCTTTTACAGCGCCGATGTTACGGGAAAAACTAGCAGAAATCACTTTAGAAGATTCTAAAGAAATCGTCTTAGATCTTTCTGAAGTTTCTTATATGGATTCAACGGGATTAGGTGTATTCGTAGGATTTTTCAAAAATGTTAAGTCTGAAAATGCAAAACTTAAATTAACAGGACTCTCTTCACGACTCAAAAGATTGTTTGACATCACAGGTCTTGGGGAAATCATGGACATAGAATCATCAACAAGAGAGGTGAAGTGAAGATGAAGCCATTTGATTACGTAGAAATACGTGTACCAGCTAAAACTCAATTTGTTAGTGTGGCTCGTCTGACAATTTCAGGCTTAGCCAACCGTCTTGGTTTTTCATACGATGATATTGAGGACGTTAAAATCGCTGCATCTGAAGCTATTACTAATGCAGTGCAACATGCCTACTCAGAAAATGAAGAAGGCGAAGTAGTAATTGGTTGTGCTCTATACGAAGAAAAAATGGAGATTATGGTAGCGGATCACGGTAAAAGTTTTGACTTTCAAGCGACTCGCGCAAAGCTCGGGCCTTACTCAGACACGGAGGAAGTATCTTTTATGCGTGAAGGAGGCCTAGGACTCTATCTGATTGAGACGCTCATGGATGAAGTGAAAGTTCATCACCAAGAAGGTGTCACGATCTTTATGACGAAAAACGTCGGATCTGAGCAGGTGACCGGTAATGTCGAAAACGTCTCATCATAATCAAGCTTCCAAAGAACAAGTTCTCGAGTGGTTACATGATTATCAGACAACACAGTCTGAAGAGTCACAAACCCAGCTTGTTATGCACTATAAGCGCCTCGTCGAATCGATTGCGAGAAAATATTCAAACGGAAAATCTCATCACGAAGATATCGCCCAGGTAGGTATGCTAGGCTTGTTAGGTGCTATGAAACGGTATGACGAAAGTTTCGGACGCAGCTTTGAAGCCTTTGCGGTACCTACCATTATTGGTGAGATTAAACGTTTTTTACGTGATAAAACTTGGGCAGTTCACGTTCCTCGTCGAATTAAAGAATTAGGTCCACGTATCCGATCAGCTGCTGAAGAATTAACTACTCAACTGCAACGCTCTCCTCAAGTCGCGGAAATTGCTGCGTACTTAGAAGTCGATGTAGAAGATGTTTTAGAAGCTATGGAGATGGGCAAGAGCTATCAAGCACTCTCAATGGACCATTCACTTGAAGCGGACTCTGAAGGTAGTACTATTACCTTGTTTGATGTCATTGGTCAAGAAGATGGCGAGTATGAAAAAACTGACCAGCGCATGCTAGTTGCCAATGCACTAAAATATTTATCGGATCGCGAAAAAGAAGTCATTCAACTTACATACATCGAGCAGTTAAGTCAAAAAGATGCCGGTGAGCGCCTGGGTATTTCGCAAATGCACGTTTCCCGTATCCAGCGTAAGGCAATTAAAAAACTGCAAGATGCCATTCTATCAGCCGGTGGAATGGACGAGTGAAGGACATTGAATCCAATTTAGTCCATGTCCGCGTTTATAACGAAGCGAAAGATGGGAATCGTCTCTCCGGAGATACGTATTATATCGCGGAACATCCAACGTTCTTCCTTTGTGCCATTGCGGATGGTCTTGGGAATGGGCCGGTGGCTAAAGAATCTGCTGATGTCATACCAGAAATTCTGAAAGAGTACGGGGAAGAGTCAATCGACCGCTTGCTTGTTCGTTGTAATGAAGAAATGATTTACAAACGTGGAGCAGCTGTTGCGCTCGTAAAAGTGGACTATACGGAACAGACACTTGCTTATAGCTGTGTGGGTAATGTGAAATTTTACATGTACCAAAAGAAGTTGGATAAAATGATTTATCCACTCCCAGTAATGGGGTATTTGTCTGGACGGAAGCAAACGCTTAGAACACAGACTTATCCTATCTATCCGGGAGATACCTTCTTGATGCACTCAGATGGCGTCGATATACGCAATCCCAAAGAGCTTATAAAAAATGCACGCTCAACAGATGATTTGTATGAACGAGTAATGATGGGGATGAAATTTGGGGATGACGCAACTTTCATTGCCGGAAGAATTCAATTGAATGAGTTGTGAGCGGACCTTCTGCCTTGGCAGGAGGTTTTTTTGTTTGGAAACGAGTGTGGTATTCTAATAAAGTAGATGAACGCAAAGGACGTGACGGAATGAACATCCATGAACAAATTGCAAAAGAATTGCAGATCAAGGCTTACCAAGTGAGCCAAGTAATTGCTCTTTTAGAAGATGCTAAGACGGTTCCATTTATTGCACGGTACCGTAAAGAACAAACGGGATCATTAGACGAAGTTCAAATCAAAGCAATCGAAGATCGATTTGCCTATATGAATCAATTAGCTGATAGAAAACAAGAAGTCCTACGAGTGATTGAAGAACAAGGAAAGCTTACAGAAGATCTTAGAAAAAAGATTGAACATGCAACCGTTCTTCAACGAGTGGAAGATTATTACCGCCCTTATAAGCAGAAAAAGCGCACGAAAGCGACAATCGCTAAAGAGTTAGGGCTAGAACCACTGGCGTTAGAAATTTTAAAATGGCCACATTCAACTCCAGAAAAACTAGCGGCTGCTTTTATACAAGGTGAAGTAGAATCAACAGAGCAAGCTTTACAAGGTGCCTCTGACATTCTTGCCGAGCTGATTTCAGATGATCCTGAGATTAGGTCTATTTTACGAGTGTTCTATAAGAAACAATCGCTAATTGTAACCAAATTGAAAAAAGGCGCTGTTGATGAAAAAGCCGTCTTTGAAATGTATTATGACTACCAAGAAGCAGCTGCGAAAATCGTGCCTCACCGAACGTTAGCCATTAATCGTGGAGAGAAAGAGGATGTTTTGCGTGTAGCTGTTGAAGTTGACGTTGACCGAGTGCTAGCTGTCGTGTCGAAAAATTGGACACCAGCACACGCACATCCTCTTTTACCATTTATGCAATCGGTAGTAGCAGATGCATGGAAACGACTTTTGCATCCGGCGCTTGAGCGCGAACTGCGCAACGACCTGACAGAAGTAGCAGAAGAGCAGGCGATTCACATTTTTGCTGAGAACCTCAAGAGTTTGTTATTGCAGCCTCCTATTAAAGGCAAGATGGTTTTAGGTGTTGACCCGGCATTCCGAACAGGTTGTAAGCTTGCTGTCATTGATGAGTCGGGGAAGGTATTGAAAATTGATGCGATTTATCCGCACGCTCCTATTCGCAAATTGAAGGAAGCAGAAGAAAAGATAGCCCAGCTACTTAAAAAGTTTCCGATTTCTTTGATTGCTATCGGCAACGGGACGGCTTCTCGAGAAACGGAACAGTTTATCGTCAATTGCCTTCAACAGACAGGGAGTGAAGCGGCTTATGTCATTGTCAATGAAGCAGGCGCCTCGGTCTACTCTGCTTCAGATACGGCACGACAAGAGTTTCCGGAACTGCAAGTAGAACAGCGTAGCGCGGTCTCCATTGCACGTCGTTTGCAAGATCCACTTTCTGAGTTAGTGAAAATTGAGCCAAAAGCAGTTGGTGTTGGCCAGTACCAACATGACGTTTCTCAGAAAAAATTAGCGGAGTCATTGCATTTTGTTGTGGAAACAGCGGTCAACCAAGTAGGTGTAGATGTGAATACAGCTTCTACTTCTTTATTGCAATATGTAGCAGGGCTATCCCGTGTCGTCGCAGAAAATGTTGTGGCAATGCGCAATGATAACGGAGCCTTCACTTCACGTGCTCAACTGAAGAAGGTACCACGACTTGGAGCTAAGACCTATGAGCAGGCTATTGGCTTTTTACGCGTACCAGAGGCTAAGAATCCATTAGATAAGACATCAATTCACCCAGAGAGCTACGAAGCAGCAGAGCAAATTAGCAAACGGGCAGGAATCACGGTAAAACAAATTGGTACTAAAGAGGCTGAAGAAGCGTTAAGTGGTGTAAACTATGACGACTCGATTGGAATTGGAAAAGAAACGTTCCATGATATCGTTGATGCACTGAAACGTCCTTTGCGAGATCCACGAGAGGCATATCCACAACCTCTTTTGAAAACAGATGTATTAAAGTTAGAAGATTTGAAACGGGGCATGGAACTGCAAGGGACAGTTCGTAATGTCGTAGACTTTGGCGCATTTGTCGACATCGGAGTAAAACAGGATGGACTTGTTCATATCTCTAAGTTAAAAAAAGGATATGTAAAGCACCCTCTTGAAGTGGTCTCCCTCGGTGACATTGTCACAGTTTGGATAGAAGATGTAGCGGTAGAGAAGGGGCGCGTGGCGTTATCTATGGTAGCGCCTAATCAAGAATAAAACACTCAGGTCTTCCTTCAAAGGAGGACCTGAATTTTTCAGAAAGTGGGTTGCAGCATGACGGATCAACAACTTCAGAACTGGGTCGAGCAACTTTCCATAGAACATTTTAAGAAACCCTTCCGGCATGAAGCACGTTTCAATTCACGCCTTCGAACGACAGGTGGGCGCTATTTGCTGGGTACACATGCGATTGAAATAAATCCTGGTTATGTTACAGCGGCCACGTTGAGTCAAGCAGAAGGTATTATTAAACATGAGCTCTGCCATTATCATCTACATATTGGAGGGAAAGGGTATCAGCACCGCGATCAAGATTTTAAGCAGTTGCTAAAACAAGTCGACGCCCCACGCTTTTGCCAAGCATTGCCTGGAGTGAAGCGCCGTCAAGCTCTTCAACTACACTACTATCAATGTTCAAAATGCAGGTTGTTATATAGTCGGAAAATTCGCATGAATACTGATAAATACAGGTGTGGCAAGTGTTCGGGAGCTCTTATTTATCAAGGTTTAAAAAAACAATAAAAATATCGATAAAAACTGTTGACCTTTTTATAAGGTATATCTATAATAATAAAAGTCAGCTGATGACGAGCAACAAAAATAAAGTAATTCCGAAGTAGCTCAGTGGTAGAGCAACCGGCTGTTAACCGGTTGGTCGTAGGTTCGAGTCCTACCTTCGGAGCCATTATTATGGCCCCTTGGTCAAGCGGTTAAGACACCGCCCTTTCACGGCGGTAACACGGGTTCGAATCCCGTAGGGGTCATTTCCATTTTAATTTTACATAGGTCCCGTGGTGTAGCGGTTAACATGCCTGCCTGTCACGCAGGAGATCGCGGGTTCGATTCCCGTCGGGACCGCCATTTTTAATTAACGTATTGGGGTATAGCCAAGCGGTAAGGCAATGGATTTTGATTCCATCATGCCTAGGTTCGAATCCTAGTACCCCAGCCATTTTTTATGAAGAGCCATTAGCTCAGTTGGTAGAGCATCTGACTTTTAATCAGAGGGTCGAAGGTTCGAGTCCTTCATGGCTCACCATTTAGCCTTGACAAGTACTTTGGTACTTTTGTAAAATAATAATTGTCGCATCAAGCACTATTGATGACTACGCGGTCGTGGCGGAATGGCAGACGCGCTAGGTTGAGGGCCTAGTGGGGGTTAACCCCGTGGAGGTTCGACTCCTCTCGGCCGCACCATTCTTTATATAGCGCCCGTAGCTCAATTGGATAGAGTACTTGACTACGAATCAAGCGGTTAGAGGTTCGAGTCCTCTCGGGCGCGCCAATTATATATTAAACCTACTACGCGGGTGTAGTTTAGTGGTAAAACCCCAGCCTTCCAAGCTGGTGATGAGGGTTCGATTCCCTTCACCCGCTCCAATTTTTT
This sequence comes from Chryseomicrobium sp. FSL W7-1435, assembly GCF_038595005.1. Classification (GTDB taxonomy): domain Bacteria; phylum Bacillota; class Bacilli; order Bacillales_A; family Planococcaceae; genus Chryseomicrobium. The sequence continues at coordinate 2,405,390 of NZ_CP151997.1, read as the reverse complement.
TTGAGAGCATACTTTGAACATTGAAAACTGAACATGCAAGACGTCAAGCAACAACCTTTTGAAGCTAACCCTCGTTAGTGGAGAAGGATATTTTTTTTTGGACATCATTATCCAAGATGTAGAAGACACTGCCCAGGAATTTTGTGATAAGTCGGGTCGTTCATAAATGCTTTGCATTTCTGAATGGTTTGACTTATCGCGGGGATTCCTAGTGTCTGACACTCGAAAATGATGCCAGCAACAAAATGAGCTTATATTAAGTTCTCTTTATGGAGAGTTTGATCCTGGCTCAGGACGAACGCTGGCGGCGTGCCTAATACATGCAAGTCGAGCGGATGAAAAGAGGAGCTTGCTCCTCTCGATTCAGCGGCGGACGGGTGAGTAACACGTGGGCAACCTGCCCTGTAGATTGGGATAACTCCGGGAAACCGGGGCTAATACCGAATAATCCATCGGACCTCATGGTCCGATGTTGAAAGACGGTTTCGGCTGTCACTACAGGATGGGCCCGCGGCGCATTAGCTAGTTGGTGAGGTAACGGCTCACCAAGGCCACGATGCGTAGCCGACCTGAGAGGGTGATCGGCCACACTGGGACTGAGACACGGCCCAGACTCCTACGGGAGGCAGCAGTAGGGAATCTTCCACAATGGACGAAAGTCTGATGGAGCAACGCCGCGTGAGTGAAGAAGGTTCTCGGATCGTAAAACTCTGTTGTGAGGGAAGAACAAGTACCGGAGTAACTGTCGGTACCTTGACGGTACCTCATTAGAAAGCCACGGCTAACTACGTGCCAGCAGCCGCGGTAATACGTAGGTGGCAAGCGTTGTCCGGAATCATTGGGCGTAAAGCGCGCGCAGGCGGTCCCTTAAGTCTGATGTGAAAGCCCACGGCTCAACCGTGGAGGGTCATTGGAAACTGGGGGACTTGAGTGCAGAAGAGGAAAGCGGAATTCCAAGTGTAGCGGTGAAATGCGTAGAGATTTGGAGGAACACCAGTGGCGAAGGCGGCTTTCTGGTCTGTAACTGACGCTGAGGCGCGAAAGCGTGGGGAGCAAACAGGATTAGATACCCTGGTAGTCCACGCCGTAAACGATGAGTGCTAAGTGTTAGGGGGTTTCCGCCCCTTAGTGCTGCAGCTAACGCATTAAGCACTCCGCCTGGGGAGTACGGTCGCAAGACTGAAACTCAAAGGAATTGACGGGGGCCCGCACAAGCGGTGGAGCATGTGGTTTAATTCGAAGCAACGCGAAGAACCTTACCAGGTCTTGACATCCCGCCGACCGCCTAGGAGACTAGGCCTTCCCTTCGGGGACGGCGGTGACAGGTGGTGCATGGTTGTCGTCAGCTCGTGTCGTGAGATGTTGGGTTAAGTCCCGCAACGAGCGCAACCCTTGATCTTAGTTGCCAGCATTCAGTTGGGCACTCTAAGGTGACTGCCGGTGACAAACCGGAGGAAGGTGGGGATGACGTCAAATCATCATGCCCCTTATGACCTGGGCTACACACGTGCTACAATGGATGGTACAAAGGGCTGCAAACCCGCGAGGGCAAGCCAATCCCATAAAACCATTCTCAGTTCGGATTGTAGGCTGCAACTCGCCTACATGAAGCTGGAATCGCTAGTAATCGTGGATCAGCATGCCACGGTGAATACGTTCCCGGGCCTTGTACACACCGCCCGTCACACCACGAGAGTTTGTAACACCCGAAGTCGGTGGGGTAACCATTTATGGAGCCAGCCGCCGAAGGTGGGACAGATGATTGGGGTGAAGTCGTAACAAGGTAGCCGTATCGGAAGGTGCGGCTGGATCACCTCCTTTCTAAGGAATATTTCGGAACAGACCTTTCGGTCTGAGACTTGACGTCTTGCAGTTCAGTTTTGAATGTTCAAGTACAATTGCATTCTTTTGGGGCCTATAGCTCAGCTGGTTAGAGCGCACGCCTGATAAGCGTGAGGTCGATGGTTCGAGTCCATTTAGGCCCACCATTTTTTAATTAGATACCCTTTACTGGGGCCTTAGCTCAGCTGGGAGAGCGCCTGCCTTGCACGCAGGAGGTCAGCGGTTCGATCCCGCTAGGCTCCACCATTACCTGTTCTTTGAAAACTGGATAGAACGACATTGATTGTAACAAAACACAACGTCAAGCAATTGACGTGTGACCTTAAGTCTCTTCTTTTTTAGAGGAGCACTAACTTAGGTTAAGTTAGGAAGGGCGCACGGTGGATGCCTTGGCACTAGGAGCCTATGAAGGACGGCACTAACACCGATATGCTTCGGGGAGCTGTAAGTGAGCTTTGATCCGGAGATTTCCGAATGGGGAAACCCAGCATGCGTAATGGCATGTTACCTTCCAGTGAATACATAGCTGGTCGGAGGCAGACCCAGGGAACTGAAACATCTAAGTACCTGGAGGAAGAGAAAGAAAAATCGATTCCCTGAGTAGCGGCGAGCGAAACGGGAAGAGCCCAAACCAAGAGGCTTGCCTCTTGGGGTTGTAGGACACTCTATACGGAGTTACAAAGGCGATAGGTAGACGAAGCGGTCTGGAAAGGCCCACGACACGAGGTAAAAGTCCTGTAGTCCAAACCCATTGCCCTCCAGAGTGTATCCTGAGTACGGCGGAACACGTGAAATTCCGTCGGAATCCGGGAGGACCATCTCCCAAGGCTAAATACTCCCTAGTGACCGATAGTGAACCAGTACCGTGAGGGAAAGGTGAAAAGCACCCCGGAAGGGGAGTGAAACAGATCCTGAAACCGTGTGCCTACAAGTAGTTAGAGCCCGTTAATGGGTGATAGCGTGCCTTTTGTAGAATGAACCGGCGAGTTACGATTCCATGCAAGGTTAAGTCGAGGAGACGGAGCCGCAGCGAAAGCGAGTCTGAATAGGGCGAATGAGTATGGGGTCGTAGACCCGAAACCAGGTGATCTACCCATGTCCAGGATGAAGGTGAGGTAACACTCACTGGAGGTCCGAACCCACGCACGTTGAAAAGTGCGGGGATGAGGTGTGGGTAGCGGAGAAATTCCAATCGAACCTGGAGATAGCTGGTTCTCTCCGAAATAGCTTTAGGGCTAGCCTCAGATAAAGAATCTCGGAGGTAGAGCACTGTTTGGACTAGGGGCCCATCCCGGGTTACCGAATTCAGACAAACTCCGAATGCCGATGATTTGTATCTGGGAGTCAGACTGCGAGTGATAAGATCCGTAGTCAAGAGGGAAACAGCCCAGACCACCAGCTAAGGTCCCAAAGTAACCGTTAAGTGGAAAAGGATGTGGCGTTGCTTAGACAACCAGGATGTTGGCTTAGAAGCAGCCATCATTTAAAGAGTGCGTAATAGCTCACTGGTCGAGTGACGCTGCGCCGAAAATGTATCGGGGCTAAACGGTTCACCGAAGCTGTGGATGCATACCTAGGGTATGCGTGGTAGGAGAGCGTTCTAAGGGCGTCGAAGCTTGACCGGAAGGACAGGTGGAGCGCTTAGAAGTGAGAATGCCGGTATGAGTAGCGAAAGATGGGTGAGAATCCCATCCACCGTATGACCAAGGTTTCCTGAGGAAGGCTCGTCCGCTCAGGGTCAGTCGGGACCTAAGTCGAGGCCGATAGGCGTAGACGATGGACAACAGGTTGATATTCCTGTACCACCTCCCCGCCATTTGAGTGATGGGGGGACGCAGTAGGATAGGGAAGCGTGCGGCTGGAAGTGCACGTTCAAGCAGTGAGGTGTGATGTGAGGCAAATCCCGCATCTACAACACCAGGCTGTGACGAGGAGGACGTAGTCCGAAGTTTCTGATTTCACGCTGCCAAGAAAAGCCTCTAGCGAGGCGGGAGGTGCCCGTACCGCAAACCGACACAGGTGGTCGAGGAGAGAATCCTAAGGTGAGCGAGTGAACTCTCGTTAAGGAACTCGGCAAAATGACCCCGTAACTTCGGGAGAAGGGGTGCTCTGACAGGGTGAAAGCCCGAGAGAGCCGCAGTGAATAGGCCCAGGCGACTGTTTAGCAAAAACACAGGTCTCTGCAAAACCGTAAGGTGACGTATAGGGGCTGACGCCTGCCCGGTGCTGGAAGGTTAAGAGGAGTGCTTAGCGCAAGCGAAGGTGCGAATTGAAGCCCCAGTAAACGGCGGCCGTAACTATAACGGTCCTAAGGTAGCGAAATTCCTTGTCGGGTAAGTTCCGACCCGCACGAAAGGCGTAACGATCTGGGCACTGTCTCAACGAGAGACTCGGTGAAATTATAGTACCTGTGAAGATGCAGGTTACCCGCGACAGGACGGAAAGACCCCGTGGAGCTTTACTGTAGCCTGATATTGAACTTTGGTGCAACTTGTACAGGATAGGTAGGAGCCTAAGAGCCCGGAGCGCCAGCTTCGGAGGAGGCGTCGGTGGGATACTACCCTGGTTGTATTGAAGTTCTAACCCATGCCCGTTACCCGGGCAGGAGACAGTGTCAGGCGGACAGTTTGACTGGGGCGGTCGCCTCCTAAAGTGTAACGGAGGCGCCCAAAGGTTCCCTCAGAATGGTTGGAAATCATTCGTAGAGTGTAAAGGCATAAGGGAGCTTGACTGCGAGACCTACAAGTCGAGCAGGGTCGAAAGACGGGCTTAGTGATCCGGTGGTTCCGCATGGAAGGGCCATCGCTCAACGGATAAAAGCTACCCCGGGGATAACAGGCTTATCTCCCCCAAGAGTCCACATCGACGGGGAGGTTTGGCACCTCGATGTCGGCTCATCGCATCCTGGGGCTGTAGTCGGTCCCAAGGGTTGGGCTGTTCGCCCATTAAAGCGGTACGCGAGCTGGGTTCAGAACGTCGTGAGACAGTTCGGTCCCTATCCGTCGTGGGCGTAGGAAATTTGAGAGGAGCTGTCCTTAGTACGAGAGGACCGGGATGGACACACCGCTGGTGTACCAGTTGTCTTGCCAAAGGCATCGCTGGGTAGCTATGTGTGGACGGGATAAGTGCTGAAAGCATCTAAGCATGAAGCCCCCCTCAAGATGAGATTTCCCATTACGCAAGTAAGTAAGATCCCTCAAAGACGATGAGGTAGATAGGTTCGGGGTGGAAGCACAGCGATGTGTGGAGCTGACGAATACTAATCGATCGAGGACTTAACCAAAAAAATCAATGGAGTTCTATCCAGTTTTGAGCGAACAGGCTCAAGGTCTAGTGATGATGGCGAAGAGGTCACACCCGTTCCCATACCGAACACGGAAGTTAAGCTCTTCAGCGCCGATGGTAGTTGGGGGTCTCCCCCTGTGAGAGTAGGACGTCGCTGGGCGCACAAGAAGGTCATCCCGTAAGGGGTGGCCTTTTTTTGTTGTCTTGAACTTTCTAGTGAGGTCCTTTGAGGGGCGATTAAGTTTCCATACTAGCAGTATCGTGTGAAACGCGGAAAATAGAGGGCGAAACTCTCGACACAATCGGCAAAACCTCCGACACAATCGCCGAAACTCTTCAATTAGCCATCGAAACGCTACCGCAGCACTCTCTGTGACTACTGACAATCACAAAGCCCTTCCTAGTAAGACCTTGAGTGACCAAGAGCTCTTCCTAGCAAGGGCTCGGGTTATTAGTTTCCCAAAATCGACTAGAGGACAATAGATGTTGGTTGGCGGCTAATAAAGCCCTGCTAGTGGCCAATAAAACGAAATCCCTGACCAATAAACGCTAGCTCACCCCGCAAACCACAAAAAAGACGCAAACAAAGAGCAAGTTACTGCTCAAAATTTACGCCAAATCTGTTAAAACATTTAATTGTCTACTTTTTTCGCTTCATTTCCGAAAATCTTTGATTAGCATTAGTCAATTCAATCGTAAATGGATAAATTAAAAATACGGCTAAAAACAGGCTGATGGCAAGTGTTACTGATTGTGCCATAGATAAGTCTACTAAAACGCGAATCAGCAGTATGGCGACCATCACCATAACAGCGTAGGTACCACTACGCATCCTTGAATGCGCAGATAAATATTGATCAGCTCCGCATTTTGCACATTTTTGAGTGGAATTTGAAAGCCATGCACGCTTCAGTGCAGCTGGGTATGCCCAAGTATGGCCACAATTTTGACAGGTGCGTCTATTTTTCATTGCCATCATTCTCCTAAGTAGCCCTCACAAAGATATCTACACCAAGTGCGGTGAGAACTGCAAAGACGAGAGCCCATAAAATAATACTAATTGTTGACCAAATGGTTGTTTGAATTTTCGACCCGCCGACGACAAGCGCAATAAAGGCCGCAACATGTGTACCTATTAAAACTGGACCGAGCATAATCATGCCGGGCAAGCCGTATTTTTTCCACAATTCCTTGGCTCGATTGCTTCTTTTGGATGGTTCAGCTTGTTTAGCCTTACGACGTTTTGCAAGCCAACGTTGAAATCTTTCAAAACCTATAATAACTATAAATACTGTTAGTAAATTTCCAATTGCAGCGACGATTGTAACAAGTACAGGGTCTAAACCTGTCACTATGCCTACTGGAATAACTAAGCCCATCTCTAGCCAAGGGATCGCAGCCCCTAAAAAAACTAGAAAGTATTCCATGATCATAAATTCACTCCCTTCCCACTAATGGGGATCTCTCTAAGTATACCATGGAAGTTCCTCTTGTTATTCGGGCAGCTTTGCGTGAGAATAGGAGGTACAAGGGAGGTGAGTGTATGAAAATCTTAGGGTTATTGCTGGTTACTGTAATTATAGGCTTCTTCATCTATTCAATCAGTGGAAGACTAATGGGGACTAGGATAAATTTTGTGAAACGCTTTCTAGCAGTTGTTATCAGTATGATTCTTACTACAGTGGTTTATTGGTATTCTTACCTGAGAACTACAGACTTTCTCACCAATGACTTCTATGAAATCGTAACGGATCCAAGTGCTATTATTTGGACAGGCAGTATGTTGTTAATTGCCATGCTCTTATACTTATTTTTTGAACTGTTTGATCCTCGAGCCTTAACGGAACGTGGAAAGCCTTCGTCCCACAAATCATTTTTTACGAGACTGTTTGTTTATAGAAGAAGGCAAAAGCGATTTCGAGCTGTCCTACAAATAGCCATGACCAATGGCTTCACTCGAACCTTACAATACGCAAGGCATCGTGAGAATGAAGAGGAGCTAGCTCGAGCTTTTCGAGATACGCTCGAACAAGCAGGAGGTATATTTGTTAAATTTGGGCAAGTTCTTTCAACACGTTCTGAACTTTTCCCAAGAGCCTTTATACGTGAACTTAGTAATCTACAACAACACGTAACACCCTTATCTAATGATCAAGTAATCAAACTGTTGGACGAGGCATTGCCAGGGAAAATCGAAGATGTCTTTAGTGACTTTGATTATACGCCTCTTGCAGCTGCCTCAATTGGCCAAGTCCACAAGGCTAGACTGAAGGAAAGCAATGAGCTCGTTGTCGTGAAATTATTACGACCAGACGTCAGTAAGATTATGGAGGACGATTTAGGGATTCTACTGGATTTTGCAGAGTGGATATCAGAAAGATCATCCTGGGCAGAGAGCATTGGTTTTCAAGATTTGGCTAGAGGATTTGCGGAGGGATTAAAAGAGGAAATCGATTTCTCAATCGAAGTTCGCAACACGTTGCAAATTGCTAAAACGGTCAATAATAGTGTCTACCCAGTTAAAGTGCCATTCGTTTACACTAGATTTAGTAACAACAAAATGATTGTTCAAGAGTATGTAGAGGGCTGCACAATCGTGGAAGCAGACGAGCTCATTATCAAACATGACCTTGATCGTTACGAGCTTGCTCAAACGGTCTTGTACTCCTTCTTTGAGCAGATGATTGGTCCAGGTATCTTCCATGCGGATCCTCATCCCGGAAATATATTTATAGATGGTAAGACGGGAGAAGCTACACTTCTTGATTTTGGTGCTGTGGGTCGGTTGCCAAATGAACAACAAGAAGCTTTCCATTTATTCTTGCTTGGCCTTCATCAACAGAATGAAAGTGTCCTAGTAGATGCGTTAACAAAAATGATTTCAGAGTCTGCCCATATTGACCGCATAGCTTTAGAACAAGAAGTAGGTCAGCTGTTATTAAAGGTTTCTTATGTCACTAAAATACCTACTCAAGAGCTGGTTTTCTCGTTGTTTGCGATTGTGCGTAAACATGGCCTGCATTTTTATCCGTCAGTTGCCCAAGCACTACGTTCTCTTGTAACGCTTGATGGGACACTGTCCATTATCCATCCAAGCTTTGATACTTTTGCAGAGGCCAAAGAGTTCTCAGAAGAGTATATACATGAAATGTGGAAGAAACCGTTTCAAGAGCCCAAAGAGCTATGGAAATCCTTTGAGGAAGAAATGGCCTTGGCATTACCAGCCTTGCGAAAGCTTCCACGAAGAGTAGACCAACTCATTAAACGTGTAGAAAGTGGAAAGATAATTTTACACCATGATATTTTCTCAGATAAAGCGAACAATCAATTCGTAACCTTGCTGTTTTCAAAGTTTGTTTTGTTAATGGTGGGAATTACTTTTGGCATTATTTCTGTAGCATTGTTAGCAATTGCTCAAGTAGTTGAAACAGCTTATGCAGTGTATTTAAATACAGTGTCTTATGTTGGTTTGTTCCTATGTGCGATTTTACTGGTGCGTTTATCCGTGCAAGCAATCCGTGATATAAAAAAACTGTAGTAGAAATGAAAAATATTCTTTTCAAACTCCCTGTGTTCCGATAGAATAAGAGAGCACGGGGGCTTAGCTCAGCTGGGAGAGCGCTTGCATGGCATGCAAGAGGTCGTCGGTTCGATCCCGATAGTCTCCATCTAAACAACTTGGGAAATATGCAAAACGGCTAAATGCCGTTTTTCTTTTGTTGAAAATACGAACGTATGTACGATATAATGACTTTACAAAGAACACATGAGGTCGTTTCAGAAGGCGCTCCCCATGAAAGGAGTGAGGCAAATGACATTTTTTGAAGGAATTTCGATGATGATTGGTTTTGGAACATTGATTGTAAGCATCCTGGCCTTATCCTATGCATTCACACAAAAAAAATAGTCGCTCTAGATGAACGACCATTTATTTAACTCATTAGGATAAGAAACAAGGGAGACGGCCCGAGAGATTAAACTAGGCAATGGCGCGACAAGCTTCTGCGCATAACTGACAATGTTTAGCACATTGTTGACAGTGATCATGTGTATGCTTCCCGCATTCTTCCGCGCATGCATCACAAATATCGGCACAGAGTGCGGCTAACTGCTTTACAAATGGAGAATTCCGTAAAATCGCTTGTTCTAAATAAGAACAAAAGTCTGCACACTCTCTATCCAGACGAATACACTCAGCCATCATTGTTACATCTTCTTCATTCAAACAAGAATCAAAACAATGGTTACAGGCAGCACTGCATTCTTGAAGAGTCTTTACCAATTCGTGATAGTTCGAAACCATAATAATTCCTCCTTTTTTTTTGTTAATCTTACATTCCCTCGAGACTTCACATTAAACATTTCCCAACTTATAGAGGCAATTTTTCAAATTGGTATTTGGTATACTTAAGAAAAAGACCCCCTGAAACAAAAGTGGTACTACGAATAACACTATAACGTCAGATAAAGGAGGATGAAAGATGGTTCAAGTAGAGATTATGTTTAGACCGGAGGGAAAAACAATGCAGCCAAAGCTCGTGAAACGAGATGCGTTTACAATTGTAGGTTATCAATTCGAAGCAACGCTTGTAGAAGTCGAGAAAAACAAGCTTGATTTGAGCTACTTTAATGACTTAATCGTACATAAAGAGTCGATAAAAGACCGTGTGAGCGATGAAGTGATTTTTATCCAATCCTATCCACTTACTGATAATTTTGATCCACGAAAAGATTCCTTCAAAAATATAATTGGCTTCAAGGTCAAGAGAGCCATCACGTTACCTGAAAATATGGTTAGCTATACTGTGCCAGCCTGTCATTATATGAAGACAAAACATATGGGAAGCCCAGAAGAAATTCATGAGACACATGATTACTTATATGCTTTTTGTGAAGAACATGCAGAATACACACCTTTAGGATTTGATCTAGAAGAGTGGAGTGCCTCTTATAATCCATTCACTTCATCCAATGAAATAGATGTTTATTTAGCGGTACGCTAGGCCTCTTCTCCCTAAGAGAGAAGGGGTTTTATTGTAAATTTCCACCATGTTAGTATAGGACTATGAATCAAAAGGAGCAATTTGAACAGTATTTTCAAAAAAAGGATTGTAAAATTATGAATACGCGCTATAATAAAATTAAATTTATGCAAACGTTTTCACTGCTTTCACCGTGCACTCGCATTGGATTAAATAGATAGATCCATAGGAGAATGAAGTGAATTTTTATTATGGGCTTTGTGCAAACGCTTGCATGAGTGGGGAAAACCTAAGAGGAGGGGCATTATGAAAAAGAAGTGGTTAGTTTTATTGCTAGCTCTTTTCGTTACGATGATTGTTGCAGCTTGTGCACCAGATCGTGAAGAAGAAGCAGAAGCACCAGAGGGGTCTACAAATACAGAAGAAGCAGCTACAGAAGAAAAGCCAGAAAAGCTAGTTATCTGGGAAGATATTGATAAATCAGCTGGATGGTTAGAAGATGCAATCGCATCATTTGAAGAAGAGCACGGAATTGAAGTTGAATTCAAAGAGTTGAACATGGCGGATGCAATCCGTGATCAACTTCGTTTAGATGGTCCTGCTGGAAATGCACCGGACGTTGTAACACTTCCACATGACCAAATTGGTCAAGTTGTTACAGAAGGTCTTTTACAAGAAATTACGGTTGAAGAAGATATTTTAGCTCGTTACAGCGAGTCATCTGTATCTGCACAAATGTACAATGGTGCATTATACGGATTACCAAAAGCAACTGAAACACCAGTATTGATTTACAACAAAGCATTAATGGACGAAGCTCCTGCAACAATGGATGAGCTTTACACGTTTTCAAAAGATTTCACATCTGGCGACAACTATGGTTTCCTAGCACTTTGGGATAACTTCTACTTCTCTCATGCTGTTTTAGGCGGTATGGGTGGTTATGTATTCGGTGAAGGCGCAGAAGGTCTTGATCGTGAAGATGTTGGTCTGAACAATGAAGGCGCTGTTGAAGGTGCTGACTACATTCAACAATGGTACTCTGAAGGATTATTCCCAGCAGGTATCGTGGGTGAAACAGGTGGAGCAGCAATGGACGGCCTGTTCAATGAAGGTAAAGTCGCTTCAGTAATGAACGGTCCTTGGGCATTCCAAGGTATGCGTGACGCTGGAATTGACATCGGTGTAGCAGCAATGCCAACACTACCAAACGGTGAGCCAATGAAAACGTTCATGGGTGTTAAAGGATGGAACGTAACAGCATTCACTGAGCATCCTTACTGGTCTACAAAATTAATCGAACACTTAACTAGTGATGAAGTATCACTTGCACGTTTCGAAGCAGTATCTGAAATTCCTGCAAACGTTGCTCTTGTCGACGAGCCAGCAATCGCTGAGAACGAAGGCGCAAAAGCAGTAGCATTACAATCTCAGTATGGAGTTCCAATGCCAAACATTCCAGAAATGGGCGAAGTTTGGGGACCAATGGCTTCAGCACTACAAACGATCGCAACAAGCAAATCTGATTCAAAATCAGCTTTAGACGAAGCGGTTGATCAAATCAATACAAACATCGAAACAAACCATTAATCCTAACAACTAGGGAAAGCGGGTAGGCAACTTGTTGCCACCGCTTTTCCTTCCTATTTTTTTATACATATCTTTAAACTGTACAACGTGCATCGCACGATTAGGAGGCTAGGCCGAATGAAAGATTCAACATCTTCCACAAAACACCGGAAAACGGCGCTGCTGTTATCCTTAATTCCAGGGGTCGGGCAATTTTACAACAAGCAAATTCTAAAAGGTCTTATCTTTCTGATTTTGGCTGTTTCATTTGGCTCAGTATTTTTTCAATACATCGGATTTGGTTACTGGGGGCTCCTTACACTCGGAGAAATTCCAAAGCTCGATCACTCCATCTTCTTATTAATCGATGGAATCATTGCCGTTCTCTTGACGGTAATGGGTCTTGGTATTTATGCCTTTAACTTATATGATGCTTACCATAACGGGAAACGTCGTGATTTAGGTGAGGGTGTCAATTCCGTTCGTCAGCAGTATCACAATTTGATTGATAATGGATTCCCATACTTGATGATTTCACCAGGATTCTTCCTGTTGATTTTCGTCGTGATTTTCCCGATTATCTTCGTATTGCTGCTAGCATTCACAAACTATGATTTGTATCACTCACCTCCTGCAAACTTGGTGGATTGGGTAGGCTTGCAGAACTTTAAAGATATTTTCACACTAGATGTTTGGCGTTCAACGTTCTTCTCAGTGTTAACATGGACAATCGTTTGGACGTTCGGGGCAACTACCCTGCAAGTAGCATTAGGTATTTTCTTAGCTATTTTAATTAACCAAAAAGATTTAAAAGGAAAAGTACTTTTCCGCACAATTATGATCTTGCCATGGGCAGTTCCTGCTTTCATTACGATCTTGATTTTCTCTGGAATGTTCAACGATACCTTTGGTGTCGTCAACCGTGTACTATTACCGATGGTCGGTTTAGACGCTGTGCCATGGATGACCAATGAGACATTCACTCGTTTAGCGCTGATTATGATTCAATCTTGGCTTGGATTCCCATTCATCTTTGCGATGACTACGGGTATTCTGCAATCAATTCCTGAAGAATTGTATGAAGCAGCTGATGTTGATGGGGCCTCTGTATTCCAGAAATTTTTCTCGATAACGTTGCCATTGGTTCTGTATGCAACAGCTCCAATTTTAATCACGCAATACACATTTAACTTTAACAACTTTAACGTCATCTTCTTATTCAACGGAGGGGGACCTGCACTACCGAGTCAAAATGCAGGAGGCACGGATATCTTGATTTCTTGGATTTACCGTTTGACTATGACAAGTGCACAATACGGAAAAGCAGCAGCCATCACGATGATTCTTTCGATCATTGTTATTACCGTGGCACTATGGCAGTTTAAACGTACGAAGTCGTTCCAAGAGGAGGATATGATGTAATGACGAATAAACAAGGTAAACTCATTCGTTTGACTGTATCCTACTTGATCATCTTAACGATGTGTGCGATTGTTCTTTATCCACTATTATGGGTTTTAGGATCATCGTTCAATCCAGGAGATAGCTTGTCTGGTTCTCAGATGTTCCCGGACAATCCTACATTGAAACACTATGCTTTTCTTTTTGATTTAGAGCAATCTAACTACTTATTGTGGTATTGGAATTCAATGAAAATCAGTCTTTTGACTATGATTTTCTCAGTAATACTTGTATCCTTTACAGCATACTCGTTTTCACGTTACCGCTTTATCGGGCGGAAGAATGGACTTATGACATTCTTGATTCTTCAAATGATCCCGAACTTTGCTGCTTTAATCGCAATTTTCGTTTTGGCAAACCGTCTTGATTTGATTGATACACACTTTGGTTTAATTTTGTTCTATGTAGGTGGACAGATTCCAATGAGTACATGGTTGATGAAAGGGTATTTGGATACGATTCCAAAAGACCTTGATGAGTCAGCACGTATGGATGGAGCGGGCCATTTCCGTATCTTCATTCAAATCATTATGCCGCTTGCTAAACCCATCATTTCAGTGGTTGCGTTGTTTGCTTTCATCGCACCTCTTGGAGACTTTATCATTGCGCGTATCTTATTACGTTCAAATGAACAGTTTACATTGGCGGTCGGCTTGTATGATTTAGTGGCCAAGCAATTTGGTAACTCCTTCACAACGTTTGCGGCAGGGGCCGTACTTGTTGCATTACCGATTGCACTGTTATTCTTAGCATTCCAAAAGTATTTCGTTTCCGGCTTAACAGCAGGTGGAACGAAAGGGTAATAAAAAGACGCACTCCCTTAGTTGGGAAGTGCGTCTCTTTTATTGTCCAGACCACTCAAATTCTGAGATGGATAGTTTCTCTCCATCAAATTGTTCAGCAAGGGACCAAACATCTAATTGGTAGGTACCCTCAGGAACGGTCATCGCAGCCAGTTCATTTGATAAATCGAGAGGTAGCTCCCAAGATTCACCCGCAGCTAAGGTTTCTTCCACCATACCTTGTGTAAACATTTTGTTCATTGAATAGGTGTATACCGTTTCACCGGTATCATCTAGTAACTGGTACTCAAATTGTTGTCCACTTGTGAAGGTTAACGTCACGTCCTCATCAGTGCCATTCGTAATCACTAAGAAGAGATCTCCATCTTGTTCCTTGATTTGTTGTGTCAGTTCATTTGTCATCTGCTCGCCACCTTCTCCAGAAGTTTGATCCTGCTCAGTCGAGCCACAGGCTGCAAGTAGAAAGACGAGAAGTACTGTGGATACTAACCATTTTTTCAGCATATGCGTTCCTCCTTTAGCCATTAGACTTCTTCACCTGTCTTTTCGTTACATAAAACTTGGAAATATTTCCGAGTAGTAGTTCACCCTGTGGAATAAGCTTTCGTATAGCAATAGAAGCAACTATCGGGAAGATAATTCCCGTTATAGTGAACCCAATTGGGCCAAGAAGGAAGTAATCGTTTAACACCATATACGTGAAAATATGCAAGTACATTATTGCTATGGAATGGGACTCAATAAATTGCAGAGGCTTCATTTGCCACTTGGCAGCCAGCAGTTGGAATACCCAAACAAATACAATGATCATAGCAATCGGAATGATAAGATCTAAGAAAAAATGATTGTAGCGTAAAAATTTAAGACTCAAATGGTAATCAATCCAACCGAGTCTATCTGTTATGACAGCAACCGCAGTCACTACTACCGCTGCTATACCTGTGCGGTGGGGAACTTCTAGCCAAAATTGTTTTAGATAGCTCCCAATGGCAAAGTAGACGACAGCGATAAATGCTACGTCCAAGTTCCATAGCATAGGAATGGTCTGGCTTGCTTGGTCGGGCTCGCCACCTACAACATCCATTGCCCAAAAGCTTTGAATGTGTGCGATAGTATATAATAGAGCAAGTATCAACCACTGTGTGTAGCGCTTCGCGTAAAGTGTAAGAAGCGTGAAAATCACATACGAGAAATATAAGGTTGTAATGAACCAGATGACACCATAGGCTCCTCGAGCAAAGCGCCCCCCGATAAGAATTTTTACAAAGTCTTCTGTATACCAGCGCCAATCAAAATTGAAAGTGGCAAGTTCGATAGAGTAACGAATCGTAGTAATCGCGAGTAAAAAGAAGAAATACGGGAATAACAGTTGCATGAATCGTTTTGTCAGTGCCCCTTTGGCTTCTTTCAATGAGTAGACTTCTTTGAAGAAGATCCCACTTAGTAAAAAGAAGGCAGGCATATGAAACCAATAAATGTATTGAATCAATGGGAATGGCATGTCGTGAGGGTAATGCCCAAGTACCACGAGTATCATCAAAAACCCTTTCGCTGCATCAAGCCAGTGAATACGTTTTTTAGCCATGAGGAATCCACCTTTCTGCATGGGACTCAAAATAGCCCACACGATATAATACCATCATTTCTATCTATCTGAAACCTGGAGGAATACGACTATGAAAATCATTTTATTTGGAGATAGTTTAACAGCACGTCACGAAGGATTAAATGAACCGATGATCAATGCACGCTTGAAACCACATTTTCCGGAAGACATTGTTTTAAATAAAGGTGTCAGTGGCGACACGACAAATGATGCAATGAAACGCTTCAAAAAGGATGTTCTCGCGGAACAACCCGATGTTGTCGTTATTCAATTTGGCTCTAATGACTCTTCGGCGCACAAACATGTTGCTCGAGAAATGTACAAAGCTAATCTAGAGCAAATGGTCAAGGCAATTGGACCTGAACGTTGTATTTTAGTAACACCGCCACCAGTAGACGAAGACAAGCAGACCCAGCGTTCCAATCAAGTGCTAGAATCTTATGGAGATGCCGTGAAAGAAGTGGTCGCTGAATATCAAACAGGTTTCGCAGATTTGTATAAAGCCTTTATGGATCAAGGAAATCTTACGGAATCATTACGCGGCCTAGAAGACGATGGGCTGCATTACGGGGAAGCCGGCTACCGCATTGTGGAGGCTACACTAGTGCCTGTGATCACAGAAAAGAAGCGAGCGATTACACCACGTGAAGTGACGTTACTGGACCGAATTCGAAGTTGGTTTGCGTAGGTGGCAAGTTCTGTCGCTTCATATTATAATGAAGGGCAGTGAACAGAACGGAGAATGGATATGCAACAATTCAACTGGACAACGTTAGAACTGACGAAGCAGCATGCTGAGTATTTGGCATCTCGTATGACAGGTGGCGAAGTGATTACGCTAGAAGGCGACCTTGGTGCTGGCAAGACGACCTGGACCCAATTTTTTGCGCGTGGTTTAGGAGTAGAAGGCATCGTCAACAGCCCGACCTTTACCATCATCAAACAGTACGAGGGCCGGCTGCCGTTTCATCACATGGATGTGTACCGCTTAGCAGATGGTGAGGAAGATCTTGGCTGGGAAGAATACTTTGATGGCCATGCAGTAGCCGTTGTAGAGTGGGCACAATATATAGACTATGCCTTGCCAGAAGAACAGATCCAACTGACAGTTCGGTTGTTACCAACAGGAGAACGGGTTTGTGAGATGTCTGCAACGACACCGCGTATGACCCAATTGATTGAGGAGATGGCACATGATTTGGCTAGGAATTGATACTTCGAATACACCGCTCAGTGTTGCGCTCGTAGAAGAAGGACGCGTGCTGATTGAGCATACAGATAGTTTTAAAACCACCCATTCGGTGGCAGCCATGCCAGCGATTGACCTCATCATGAAAGAAGCCGGAATCACACCGGATCAACTAGATGCCATTGCAGTGGCAAAAGGACCAGGTTCTTATACAGGCATTCGGATTGGGATGACTCTTGCGAAGACACTCGCTTGGTCTCTCTCCATTCCCGTTTATCCGGTTTCGAGCTTAGCTGTCCTAGCTGCTCCAGGCAAATGGTTCGAAGGAGTGACGGTCAGTGTTATGGACGCTCGTCGCAATCACCTTTTTGTAGGGGTTTATGAGAAACAAATGGTACTGCTTGAAGCACATATTCATTTTGATGAACTTCTAACCTTCTTACGAGAAAAGAAGCAACCTGTTCTTTGGTGCGGTCAAGATGTAGCCACTTTCCGGGAGCAGATACTTGCCGCTGAACTTGTTTCGCATTTTGCGGGAGTAGGGGAGCTATTGCCGCGCGCATCCGAGCTGATCGCACTGGCACAAAACAGTGAACCAGCATTAGAGATACATGCACTGACGCCTGATTACCTGCGCTTAACGGAAGCAGAAGTCAATTGGATGAAAGCCAATGAATGAGAGAATTTCCTTTCGTCGGATGACGTTAGATGATGTTGATGCCGTCTGGGAACTTGAAAAAGAATCGTTTCCGGCGCCGTGGTCTCGTGACGCATTTGTCAATGAAATGATTGCCAATCGTTTTGCTTATTACGTGGTGGGGGAACTTGAAACAGGAGACCTCGTTGCGTTTTGTGGGATGTGGTTAGTAACGGATGAGTGCCATATTACCAATGTCGCAGTGACCTCTCGTTGCCGTGGCAAGGGCTTGGGTGAATTGCTGATGAAAGAGGCCATACGAGTCACAAAAGAGCACGGTGGACGCGTGATGACCCTAGAAGTACGTGTATCAAATAATGTGGCGCAAAACTTGTACCGCAAACTGGGATTCCAAGAGGGTGGAATTCGCAAAAACTATTATACGGATACGCATGAAGATGCGCTCGTAATGTGGGTGGAATTTGAATGACTTATATATTAGGAATTGAAACGAGCTGTGATGAGACAGCGGCTTCTATCGTAAAAGATGGCACGGAGATCATCTCCAACGTCGTGGCTTCTCAAATAGAGAGCCATAAACGATTTGGTGGTGTTGTACCTGAAGTTGCCTCTCGCCATCATGTCGAGCAGATTACACTCGTTATAGAAGAAGCTTTAGAAAGAGCAGGGCTGACACCAAAAGAGTTGGATGCAGTGGCTGTCACAGAGGGACCTGGACTTGTAGGGGCCTTGTTGATTGGCATTCAAGCAGCAAAAGCCTTTGCCTTTGCCCATCAGTTACCTCTTGTCGGTGTGCACCATATTGCCGGACATATTTATGCCAATGCATTAGAAAATCCTATGCAATTTCCTCTCTTAGCCTTAGTTATTTCAGGGGGGCATACAGAGTTGATTGTGATGCAGCAAGATGGTCACTTCGAGAAAATCGGCGAAACACGAGATGATGCAGCAGGAGAGGCATACGACAAAGTGGCACGCGTCTTGTCTTTACCGTATCCGGGTGGTCCTCATATTGATCGCCTTGCAAGTGAAAGTGATGGCGCTGTTCAATTTCCACGTGTTTGGCTAGAAGAGGGATCTTACGATTTTAGTTTTAGCGGGTTAAAATCAGCGGTTATCAACTATCAGCACAACTTGAAGCAAAAAGGGGAAGAAATCAATCCTGCTCATGTAGCTGCTGGGTTTCAACAAAGTGTTGTGGAAGTGGTCGTGGAAAAAACACGTCGAGCAGCGGCACAATACAATGTGAGACAAGTAATTGCAGCGGGTGGCGTTGCCGCTAATAGAGGGTTACGCGCCGCATTAGAGCAAACATTCACTGAACAGGGCACGCCATTTTATGTTCCGAGCCTGCCTCTTTGTACAGACAACGCTGCTATGATTGCAGCAGCTGGCTATTCCAAGTACTTAGCAGGCGAACGAAGTGATTATGCGATGAACGGGAGACCGGGTATGCCATTAACTAGCTGGACCAACCAGCTGGAACAAAAATAAGCAGTAGGTTCTCTAGGTTAATTCCTAGAGAATCTGCTGTTTTTTGTTTACTCTGAGTTCCTTTCTGGGGCTGCTTTCCGAGGGCACGTCGTGAGTCTCCTCGTCGCAAGCTCCTGCGGGGCCTCACGTAACGCTTTTGATCCCACCCGAGTCAGCCCCTCCACTCCACTCCACTCTCCATCTACTAAAGTTTTATAAGTATATTTATGTGCCATCG
This sequence comes from Chryseomicrobium sp. FSL W7-1435, assembly GCF_038595005.1. Taxonomy (GTDB): domain Bacteria; phylum Bacillota; class Bacilli; order Bacillales_A; family Planococcaceae; genus Chryseomicrobium. Next base: position 2,386,284 of record NZ_CP151997.1, on the reverse strand, counting down.
TTATTTATTACAAAGATTACAGTTTATTATCAAATGTGACTTGATTCGTCAAGAGAGAACATTTGTACTTATACACAATTTGTGTATAACTTGTGGATAACCGTGGATAACACTAGATGTTGTGGTAGTGTTTGCACCGGATATGTGCATAACAACTAAATGAAGCTGTGGGTAATGTGTATAAGTCTGTTGATAGTTTATGTAGAGCCATTTTGCCTGTGCATGAATCTGTGGAAGATATTTTTTTGAAATTGCCACTTGACCAATATATAGGGAATTTTGTCGAATAAAAAAGAACCAGCTCGAAAGCTGGTCCTCACTACAGTGTTTCTAATTCTTCTTGTAACTCTAGCCATTCAAATGAAGCCGTATCATGCAGCTCATTGATAGCTTCTAATTGCTTATTGAAAGCTCCAACTTGCTCATGATCACCAAATACTTCGGGTTTACAGAGCTCTGCTTCAATGACTGCTTTTTGTTCATCTAAGTCCTGCATCTCTTGCTCCAATTCAGTAAGTCGACGATTGATCTGCCGTTCGCGCTTTTTAGCGGACTTATCAATTTGTGTCGTCACAACTGTAGTTGGCGATGAAGCAGAAGGTGCTTGGTCTTGAGCAGCTAAAAGTTGCAACTCTCTTTCTTCTTCTTTCTTTTCTAAATAGTAGTCATAGTCACCTAAAAATAATTCGCTGCCGTCTGGGGCAAGTTCCACGACCTTTGTGGCGATTCGATTGATGAAATAGCGGTCATGTGACACAAACAACAGCGTTCCAGGGAAGTCGAGCAGCGCATTTTCCAAGACTTCTTTGCTGTCGAGGTCCAAATGGTTGGTTGGCTCATCCAGAATTAATGTATTGGCTTTTAACAGCATCAGCTTGGCGAGAGCTAATCGCGCTTTTTCACCACCGGAAAGAGAAGAGACAGGCTTTAACACATCGTCTCCAGAGAACAAAAATCTGCCGAGCGCTGTGCGAATATCTTTTTCATTAAACAATGGCCATTCATCCCAAAGTTCCTGTAGCACGGTTTTAGAAGACTTTAAATCTGCTTGATCTTGATCGTAATAACCGAACTGGACATTGGTTCCGTAGGAGATCGTGCCATTAAAAGCAGGTGTCTTCTTCATCACAGTTTTAAGTAAAGTGGATTTACCGATTCCATTTGGTCCGATAAGGGCGATTCTGTCCCGCTTATAGATAGGAAATGTGATACCAGATGCCACCACATTCGTGTCATAGCCGATAGCGACGTTATCGACGCGCAAGACGTCATTGCCGCTCTCTCGTTCGATGGAGAAACCAAATGCCGCTGATTTTTCATCGCCACTTGGAGAGTCCATCCAGTCTGTTTTCTCCAATACTTTTCGTCGGGACTGTGCCATTTTGGTAGTAGACGCACGGGCTAAGTTTCGGCTGATGAAATCTTCAAGCTTGGCCTTTTCTTCTTGTTGACGATCAAATTGCTTAACGTCCCTTTCATAGTCCAAGGCTTTTTGATCGAGGTAAGCAGAATAGTTCCCAACATAGCGTGTCATTTTGCGACGAGAAATCTCATAGACAAGAGTCGTTACTTGATCTAAGAAATAGCGATCGTGGGAGACTATGACGATAGCTCCAGGATAATTCTTTAAATAATTTTCTAAAAACGCCAGCGTCTCGATATCTAAATGGTTCGTCGGCTCATCCAGCAGCAAAAGGTCAGGTTGAATCAACAGTTGCTTGGCAAGGGCTAGGCGTGTTCGTTGACCACCCGACAACGATTGGACCGGTTTGTCGTAATCGTCAGGGAAGAACTGGAGCCCATGAAGGATGGACCGTGTATCACTCTCGTAGCGGAAGCCGCCAGCCTCTTTAAAATCCAATTGCAACTGATCATAGTCTTGCGTCACTTTTTCATAGACAGCGGCGTCATTGTAGACAACAGGATCTGCCATCTGTAACTCAAGCGAGCGCAGTCGTTGCTCTTGTTGTTTAAGGGGTTCAAATACAGTCATCATTTCATCCCAGATCGATAGCGGGCTCTCTAAGCCGGAGTGCTGCTCTAAATAGCCGAACGTCTTATTCTTCGGCATCACGATATCTCCTGAGTCATAGCCCATCTCACCAGCGATTATTTTAAGAAGCGTTGACTTTCCGGCACCATTTCGTCCAACGAGTGCTACACGCTCACGTTCTTTCACTTCTAATTTACAATTAATCAAAACCTCTTCACCAGCGAAGGATTTTGTTACATTTTGAACTTGCAATAGTATCATCGTGCACACCTCAATTCTCTCTATTAAGTGTACTGGATAGTGGGGGTTAGAGCAATGCGCGTGCTTTACAGAAAACAGTTAGAGGTGTAAGATAAATCTGATTTACAGGAGGCGAATGGTGTGGCAGCTGATAAAACAAAAATTCCGCAGGCAACGACAAAGCGCCTGCCCCTATATTATCGATTTTTACAAAACTTTGATAAGGCAGGACAAACGCGTGTCTCGTCCCAAGAGTTAAGCGATGCGATGAATATTGATTCAGCAACAATTCGTCGGGACTTCTCGCATTTTGGGGCACTTGGCAAAAAGGGATACGGCTACGATGTGGAGCACTTGTTGCAATTTTTCAGACAAACTCTCGATCAAGACGAAGCGACTAATGTGGCTTTGATTGGTGTGGGGAATCTAGGTACAGCCTTTTTGAATTACAACTTTCAAAAAAACCATAATACGCGTATCGTGATTGCATTTGATACACACGCACCAGTGACTGGGGAGCAAAAATCAGGGATTCCAGTTTTCCATCCTGATTTATTAGAAGAAAAGATAGAAGAGTATGGGATTGAACTGTGCATTTTAACAGTCCCGAGTCGCACGGCACAAGAGACAGCGAAACGCTTAGAAGCAACAGGTATAAAAGGAATCTTGAACTTTACACCGGTCCGACTAAGTGTCGATTCATCGATACGTGTCCAGACCATTGATTTGTCAGTCGAACTGCAAACCTTGATCTATATGATACGCAACCACGAGTGACGTAAAACTGTCACATCTAGGTATCGTGTAGAAATAGCAAATTGTTAACAAATGATGTAAGATGAAGGCATACTACTTAAGGAGGTGCCCGCAATGACTGCAGGTCCAATCAGTTTAATTGTTATTGGTATTGTTGCACTTCTTTTGTTCGGGCCGAAAAAATTACCTGAGCTGGGACGCGCTATGGGTTCTACGCTCCGTGAATTTAAAACGGCTACAAAAGGCTTAGCAGATGACGACGATGATGACGTGAAAAAAGTAGATCCACCGAAATCTGACGTTAAGTAAGTTAGGATGTTCATTCATGAATAATACTGAATTTACAGTGGTGGAACATTTAAATGAGCTCCGAAAACGGTTGTTTGTCATGGTTTCTTTCTTGGCAGTAACTGTGATTGGTAGCTTTTTTTTAGCGAAACCACTGATTAATTATCTTCAAAATGCGGAACCCGCTGAAAATATTACTTTAAATGCCCTTCAAGTTATGGATCCCTTTATAATTTACTTGAAGGTCGTGTTGTTCTTAGCGTTCACGTTTGCATCTCCTATCATCGCTTTGCAACTTTGGGCATTTGTGAGTCCAGGACTGCAAGAACAGGAGCGACGTGCAACACTAGGGTACATTCCATTTGCGTTTATGTTGTTCATCGCAGGTGTCTCTTTTTCCTATTTCTTGTTATTCCCGTATTTGATGTCTTTCATGACGGGCCTAGCAGGGGAATTAGGGATTACGCAAATCATCAGCATTAACGATTACTTTAACTTCATCTTCCAAATTACGATTCCTTTTGGCATCATTTTTCAATTGCCAATCGTGTTGTTATTCTTGACACGCCTAGGTCTCGTAAATCCTCAAATGCTTGTAAAAGCACGGAAGATGGCCTACTTTGTGTTATTTGTCATTGCGGCGTTTATTACGCCTCCAGATATCGTCTCTCACTTGTTTACGTCCGTTCCTTTATTTATCTTGTACGAAATCAGTATCGCGATTTCCCGTGTAGGCTACCGCAAATATTTGGCTGCCGAAGCGAAGCGTAAATTAGAAGAGCAACAACGTATGCAGCAGACATAGAAAAAGACCATCCACGTGATGGTCTTTTTTTTAATTGAAGAACTGGATGAATACTTGTCCGTACCGTTCGGCGAATCGTTCCAAGTCTTCTGCGTAGAATTGAACGAGGACGACAAAGCCGTTCAAGAGCATGTGCGCAATGATTGGCGCAGCGATACGTTTGGTCTTGTAATAAATAAACGCGAATATAAATCCTGAAACAGAATAAAGTAGAATGTGGCTGAGTTCAAAGTGAATGATCCCGAACATGACGGAACTGATAAGGGCTGCGATAAAGAAGTTCGTCTTCGGGAGCAGCATGCCGAACAAAATGCGACGGAATAACAGTTCTTCTAGAATGGGTGCAAAAACGGCGATTGCCAGAATGACAACGGGAACTGATTTAGCAATGGCAATGAAAGTCGCCGTGTTTTCAGAGCCTGGCTCAATGCCGATCAGTTGCTCAAGTGCAGCCGCACCCGCTTGGCCAAACAAAACCATGAAAAATCCAACGACACCCCAACCGACAACTCCCAAGTTCGAAGCAGGTTTTGGGCCGAGTGGCTTTAAGAATGTTTTGTCTTTACGGATAAAGTAGAAGAAGATGATGACGGCTGCTAGCATACTTGAAAAAATCCACCAGCCAACAGCTTGTATTCGAGGGTCTTCTACACCCATATTTTCAAAAAGATAGAGAAGCGGGAGTGGGCCGACTGCACCGGCCAATTGCATCATCACGTAAGTAATCAATAAAGAGAAGGCTATTTTTTGATGAGACATATGGAGTAAATTCCTTTCTACGAACAAATTCAAAGAGACTTTCTCTATTGTACCGCATCAAAAATAATTAGCCAAAAATTCATCTTCTCACTTGCAATCAGTGTGGCCATTTATTATGATAGAAACTGTGTTAGCACTCAACGTGTGAGAGTGCTAATAAGACATTTACCATTTATCAGGGAGGTCGTTTCATTTGTTAAAACCACTAGGTGATCGTATTGTAATCGAATTAGTCGAGGCAGAAGAAAAAACAGCTTCTGGCATCGTACTTCCAGACTCTGCACAGGAAAAGCCACAAGAGGGTAAAGTACTTGCAGTTGGAAATGGTCGCACTCTTGATAACGGCACACGTGCTGAATTAGATGTGCAAGTTGGGGATCGTGTCCTGTATGCAAAATACGCGGGAACAGAAGTGAAGTACGACGGCAAGGAACTACTTATTCTTCGTGAATCCGATATTTTAGCGGTTATCCAATAACAAGGAGGAACATCCATTATGGCAAAAGAAATTAAATTTAGTGAAGACGCACGTAGCGCAATGCTTCGTGGCGTAGATAAATTAGCAGACGCAGTAAAAGTAACACTTGGGCCAAAAGGGCGCAACGTGGTTCTTGAAAAGAAATTCGGTTCACCACTCATCACTAATGATGGTGTGACAATCGCAAAAGACATCGAGCTTGAAGATGCATTTGAGAACATGGGCGCTAAACTTGTAGCAGAAGTTGCTTCTAAAACAAATGACATCGCTGGAGACGGTACGACAACTGCAACAGTCCTTGCACAAGCAATGATTCGTGAAGGATTGAAAAACGTAACAGCAGGTGCCAACCCAGTCGGTATTCGTAAAGGAATCGACAAGGCAGTAGCAGCAGCAATCACAGAACTGAAAACTATCTCGAAAGAAATCGAAGGCAAAGAGTCAATTGCTCAAGTAGCTGCGATTTCTTCGGGCGACAGTGAAGTAGGAGAATTGATTGCAGAAGCTATGGAGCGCGTTGGCAACGACGGCGTTATCACAATCGAAGAATCAAAAGGATTCACGACTGAGCTTGACGTTGTAGAAGGTATGCAATTCGACCGCGGATACGCATCTCCTTACATGGTAACGGATTCTGACAAGATGGAAGCTGTGCTTGAAAATCCTTATATCTTGGTAACAGACAAGAAGATTGCAAGCATTCAAGAAATCTTGCCAGTACTTGAGCAAGTTGTTCAACAATCAAAACCACTTCTATTGATCTCTGAAGATGTAGAAGGCGAAGCTCTAGCAACACTAGTTGTGAACAAACTTCGTGGTACATTCAATGCCGTAGCTGTTAAAGCTCCTGGTTTTGGTGACCGTCGTAAAGCAATGTTAGAAGACATCGCAACATTGACTGGCGCTGAATTGATTACAGAAGATTTAGGTCTTGATCTAAAATCTGCAAACATTACACAGCTTGGTCGTGCAGCGAAGGTCGTTGTAACAAAAGAGAACACAACTATCGTTGAAGGCGCTGGAGACTCAGACCGCATCGCAGGTCGCGTCAACCAAATCCGTGCGCAATTAGAAGAAACTACTTCTGAGTTCGATAAAGAGAAACTGCAAGAGCGTTTAGCGAAATTAGCTGGCGGTATTGCAGTAATCAAAGTTGGAGCAGCAACAGAAACTGAATTAAAAGAACGCAAACTTCGCATTGAAGATGCACTAAACGCTACACGTGCAGCAGTTGAAGAAGGTATCGTATCCGGGGGTGGTACAGCTTTAGTCAACGTCTACAAAAAAGTAGCAGAGACAGCTGAAACTGTAGAAGGCGACGTAGCTACGGGTGTTCGCATCGTACTTCGTGCTCTTGAAGAGCCAGTTCGTCAAATCGCAACAAACGCGGGTCTTGAAGGCTCTATCGTGGTAGACCGCTTGAAGCGCGAAGAAATCGGCATCGGTTTCAACGCAGCAACAGGTGAATGGGTCAACATGATGGAAGCAGGCATCGTCGATCCAACAAAAGTAACGCGTTCAGCATTACAAAACGCAGCTTCAGTAGCTTCTCTGTTCTTAACAACAGAGGCAGTCGTTGCAGACATCCCTGAGCCAGCTGGCGGTATGGGGGATATGGGCGGCATGGGTGGAATGGGCGGCATGATGTAATCATCCACTCAGTATAAAAGAGGCCTCACACGTAAAATCGTGTGGGCCTCTTTTCTATAATGCTTTGTGTTGGAAAGGGCACTTCCCTTGAATTGGCTCGCTATCATCCCCAATAAAGAATTGTTTCCATTCGTTGTGAGTCGGGTCGCCAAAATGACTGATGTCCGGATGTTTGGGAAGGTGGTCCCATGCCTCAACTCGTTCTCGAACTTTTTCGCGTGACATGATACCACCTTTTTCGGTACCTTCAAGTCCTTGGAAGATATGGCGTGGTTGGAAGCCGATGACCATGGCGTTGCCGAGATCCCGTGTTTTTCGCTGCTTATAGGCTGGCGTGTTTCCGAAAGCGAAGATGGGTTCTCCAGCATAGCGGAAATCCCATAGGTAGTGATCTGGATCTTTAGGCGCTTCTTTTGGCCATTCAATATCATCAACTTGGTGAAGGTACTGCAAGATGTCCCAGAATTGTTTGCGGTACGCTTCTAAAGACTGCTCGGTTTCAAATGGCTCCACGAATAAAAACAATCCATGGCGTTTGTGGTTCGGATCTTCAAATAATGCTAAGAAATCTTTCAAAGCACTCGCTGCATTCGTCCAATCTTTTTGTTCGATAAATGCATACCGCAATTCACCACGTAAATGACCTGTTCGACCAAAATAACAAGGGAACGTTTTGTCAGTGACGGTATTCTCAAATGTTTGGTATTCCCGCTTGAACCACTCAGGTAAATCCGTGCGTGTCTCGACATCTTCTTTCGTCAACAGTGTATGTTTTGCAGCAATCATCTAAACAATCCTTTCATCTATCTATTTGTCTTCTGATTCCCTACTTTCTCAAAAAGAAACCAAAAAACTTCCAAAAGAAGTTTAGCGGTACTGAAAGAGGAAATAGTACTCATATAAAATAGGAACGGAAAAGGTGGAGACAAGAATGGGACTTGAAAAACAACAACACCAATGGGACGGCTGCTCAACAGAATATGACAAACTCACTCAAGTCATTGTTTGTGAACCAACCTATATGAAAATTGAAGAAGTGATTAATACAGTGCAGAAACGTTATGCTAAAGACAATATCGATGTGGAGCGAGCGCTCGCGCAACATAAAGCGTTCACCAATGCTCTGAATGATAATGGAATGGAAGTAGTATCACTTAATGCGCGCCCGGAATTCCCGGAGCAGGTCTTCACGCGTGATATCGGCTTTACAATTGGCACACGAGTTTTCATTTCCGAAATGGCCAGTCCAATTCGTCAAGGCGAAGAGAAGATTCTTCGTGAATGGGTAGGATCCAATGGAATACCGTATCAAAAAATGACGGCTGGTTCTATCGAAGGTGGAGATGTCGTAGTTGACGGGAATAAAGTATTTGTAGGTGTCAGTCATCGAACCAATCACGAGGCAATTGATTTTTTAGAGAAGCAGTTGCCGGCGAATGAAATTATTCGGGTTCCATTTGATGCCTCTTGTCTTCACTTAGATTGCGTCTTCACGATCCTCTCACCAACGCATGCGCTTGTGTATCCCGAAGCTCTTTCAAAAGATACGCTGCGTATGTTAGGTGAACATTACACATTAATGGAAGTGGAGAAGGACGAACAGTTCGCAATGGGGACGAATGTTTTGGCAATCGGGAATAACAAAATCATCAGTCTCCCACAAAATACATCCGTGAATAAAATATTGCGAGAGAATAATTTTGAAGTTATTGAAATCGATCTTAGTGAAATTATCAAATCCGGTGGTTCGTTCCGTTGTTGCACGATGCCGCTTACAAGATCGATTTAATTCACAATCCCCTACGACTCGCTTAGCGGGTCTTTTTTTATGGTAAACTAAATGCGAACGAGGAGGTAGCAATATGAAATTCATCTCATGGAATGTCAATGGCATCCGAGCCTGTGTCAAAAAAGGCTGGCTCGACTACTTTCACGCACAAGATGCCGATTTTTTCTGCATTCAAGAAACCAAGATGCAACAAGGTCAACTCGACCTGGATCTACCCGGCTATCACCAATACTGGAACGATGCTGAGAAGAAAGGCTATTCCGGGACTGCGATTTTCACAAAACACAAGCCAATCTCTGTTCATTACGGACTAGGTGAAGACTTAGACGAAGCAGAAGGCCGTATCATCACCCTGGAATATCCGAAATTTTATCTGGTTAACTGCTACGTGCCGAATGCTAAACGTGACCTATCGAGACTTCCATATCGTCTCGAATGGGAAGACCGCATGAATTCGTACTTAACCCTTTTGAATCTCACAAAACCTGTCATCTATACTGGCGATCTAAACGTCGCCCATGAAGAAATCGATATTCGGAATGCCAGATCGAATATCGGGAACTCTGGATTTACATATGAAGAACGTGGAAAACTGACGCAACTGCTTGAAGATGGATTCGTTGATTCTTTCCGCTACTTGTATCCGACGGAAGAAGGTCATTACACATGGTGGAGTTATATGGCGAAGGTGCGTGAGCGCAATATCGGGTGGCGCATTGATTACTTCATCGTTTCCGAAAAACTGGCTCCATTAATTAAAGAGGCAGGGATGCACCCGGACACGATGGGCAGTGACCATTGTCCAATCTTTTTAGAATTAGGGAAAGAATTTTCAAAGTAAATAGCGTACAATATAGAAAAACGCAGGAGGTCCGTTACCGTGAATCCATTAGCACAGCAACTGAACAGCGCAATTCAACAAGAAAGTCCGGCTATCTATGAGATGCTGTCGACTCTCGGCAAGAATTTGTTTTACCCAAAAGGTATTTTGAGCCAATCGGCCGAAGCCTCTGGAAAAGCCCATAAATTTAATGCGACGATTGGTATTGCGACAGAAGATGGCGCACCGATGCATTTTAAACATATTCAAAACCGTATTGATTATGCACCAAAAGATGTCTATCCTTATGCACCACCACAAGGGAAGCCGGCACTTCGCGATGCATGGCTTGAAAAGCTATATAAAGACAACCCGTCCATGGTCGGAAAATCCATTGGAAAACCGATTGTGACAAATGCGTTGACACACGGGTTAAGTATTGTAGCGGATCTGTTTATGGATGAGGGAGACGCACTAGTCGTCCCTAACCATTACTGGGGCAACTACAACACGGTGTTCGGTGTGCGACGTGGTGGCAAGATCGTCACGTTCCCGCTCTTCGCCGACAATACACGCTTTGACACAAAGGGATTAAGACAAGCTCTAGCAGCGCAGACTGGGAAAGCCATCGTCTTATTGAACTTCCCAAACAACCCGACAGGCTATACACCGCTCGAAGACGAAGCGAAAGAAATCGTAGCTGTTTTAAAAGAAGCAGCAGAGAGCGGATTGAATTTAGTCGTTGTTTTAGATGACGCTTACTTTGGCCTGTTCTATGAAGATTCCATTACAGAATCTCTTTTTGGTCACTTGGCAGGAATTCATGAGCGTATCTTACCAGTGAAGATAGACGGCGCGACTAAAGAGAATTACGTATGGGGATTACGTGTCGGTTTCATTACCTATGCAGCAGGAAAAGACACGCTTCATGCTCTGGAAGAAAAAACAAAAGGAATCATCCGTGGTACGATTTCAAGTGGAGCGCACATTTCACAAACGATGATTTTGGAATCGTTGCAATCGGAAGAGTTCGCTGTAGAAAAAGAAGAAAAGTTCGCCATCATGAAAGGGCGAGCTGTTAAAACAAAAGAGCTGTTAGACAGTGAGAAGTTCAACAAGCACTGGACATACTATCCGTTCAATTCAGGATACTTCATGTGTTTGAAATTGCGCACACTCGATGCAGAAACACTTCGTTTACATTTACTCGATAACTACGGCGTTGGAGTGATCTCCAACAACCAAACGGACATCCGTGTCGCGTTCAGTTGTGTGGAAGAAAACGATTTAGAAGAACTGTTCGACTTGATCTATCAAGGCTGTGAAGATTTAGCGTAATCAAAAAGAGACGAAGACCAGCTATTCCTGGTCTTCCGTCTCTTTTTTTAACATGCGATCAATATAGGCTGTGAAATTACCTGATGTGAAACGAGTAACTTGTTCTTCTGTGTACTCTTCACGTAAGCGATCAATTAGATTATTATACATACCCGCATGCTCCAAGCCTTCCACTTTTTTATCAATGCCATCAAAATCTGAACCAAACGCCAAAATTGATTCACCACCTAGTTTTACAATATGCCGGATGTGATCAACTAAGTCATCGATTGTCGCGTGATTGGTCCCCGTGATAAATGGCGGGAAAAACACGACATGAAGCGGAATCTGCTTTTCAATTAGTAGGCGAATTTGTTGATCCGTTAGATTTCTCGGGTGGTCGCATATAGCACGTGCATTTGCATGACTGACGATTGGAAAGTCAGCAAGCTCCATCACATCCCAAAATCCTGCTTGGGAAAGGTGTGCCGTATCGGTCAAAATCCCTCGACGGTTGAGAAGTGTGACGATTTGTTTGCCAAATGTCGAAAGGCCCGCTGCTCGTGGTTCTCCACAACCATCTGCTGCGAGATTGGCGGGATTCCAAGTAAGCCCCACAGATAAAACTCCGGCATCCAGTAATTTCTCTAACTTCGCTACTTCATTCCCGATACAGTCAACACCTTCTAATGTTAAAAAGACGCCGATTTCCGAGTCAGTTAACTGGTGCAATTCATTCCACGTTCGAATCCACCGGATACCTGGTTGGTTGATTACATTCGAATGAAACAGTTCAATTTGTTTCTCAGCCATAGCAAATGCCTGATTAGCAGGGATTTGAGGGTCTACGAAAATGGCAAACGCTTGGAGACAAATGCGGCCTTGACGAAGTCGCTCTAAAGAAGTATCAAGTTCTAGGTCAAGTTGCTGCATTTGGAGTTTATAAAGATGGTCACAGTGAAGGTCAATGATCTGCATGTTTTTGCTCCTTTGTGTGCTGAATAAATTGTTGGAATAAGAGGTGCGCATGGGGGCAGTCGGTTAATGTCTCTGGATGCCACTGTACTCCGAACCAGTTGAGCTCTGGATGTTCGATTGCTTCAATCACGCCATCAGGTGCTGTTGCAGCAATATGAATACCATCTCCGAGTTCTCCAACAGCCTGATGATGAAAAGAATTAACCCGCAAAGTTTGCGTCTGTATCCAATCGGCTAAAAAGCTATCTGATTTTACTGCAATTATATGATGATAATCCGAGCGATCTCGATTAGGATTGTGTTGGAGAAGAGTTGGGTATATTTGACGATCAAGATGCTGAATAATGGTACCTCCGGCTGCGACATTTAAAACTTGCATGCCCCGGCAAATACCAAGAATCGGTTTTTTCGTCAGTCGAACTGCTTGTAAAAAGGCAAGTTCACGTTCATCACGAATCAGGTTTACTTCACCAAGTTCTAGCTGAGGCTGTTCTTCAAAAAAGAAGGGATCTATATCACCTCCACCAGTTAGTAAAAAACCATCACAGGCTTGAATCCATGATGCTTGTTGCGTGCCCAACAGGTACCTGATTTCGGCACCAGCTCTCTCGATGGCCACTATATAGTGTTCATTGATTTGATAATACCCATTTGTGGAGCTTCCGACAATCCCTATAATTGTGGAGGTCACTTGTCTGACCTGCTTTTGACAAGTATACTCAGTAATCCAAAAACAATTGTTGCTACTAACATAAAACCCATAATCACTGAAAACCAAAACATTTGATTAACCACCTTTCCTATTCTACAAGTTGGTTGAGTGACAGTTGTGGGATATGTAGGAATTAAATAGTTTGCTTAAAACCCCCCTCATAGTAATTGTATGAAGAGTATCAAAAAAAGACTCAAAATTCGAGTCCTTTAGTAAAACTATTCCTCAAAATTCGAAACCTCAATCGCAGCAGTAACCACACCGATCAATTCACCTTCCACATTACGAAGAGGTTCTGCAAAAAACCAAAAATTGATTTCTCTTGTAGAGACCGAAAAACGAATCTGTCTTCTTATGGGAACTTGTCGTGAGAGGACATCTTTTTTTAATTGAATAAGTTGGCTGATTCCTTGATTTAAATCTAGTTCATCGTTGCGTTTACCTAAAATATCTGCCTCTAAGAAATCTGGATGTGGGTTGTAAATCCACGTATATTCCAGCTGCAGATTACAATGCGCAAAGAACATCGGGATATTTTGAAGAGCAAATCGAAAAGGGTGATCCGTTTCTTCGGAGAAAAAAGCAATCGGTTGAAAGTGAAGCGTTTCTGCAATCTTATTTGCTACTTCCCGACTTGGTGTTCGTTTGCCGCTTTCTATTTGACTATAATAGGCCCGATTAATATAGGCAGCATCTGCTACTTGTTGTTGCGTCATTTTTAAATCTTTTCGTTGATTAATTAGCCACTGTCTCATGAAATACTCTACCTTTCGTGTGGCTTTTTGCCACTCCAATACGTATCGATCTTGCGCTACAATCAAAATTAAATGACTATCGTTTTATTTACTGTTAGGAGTGATGGGTATGAGGCAGGATTGGCCGTTACATAACCGACAACTAGTGAGAGCATATCTAGACGCAAAACAAAAACAACTAGATGCGACTTTTCTATTTTTGCTGAAGCAAGAAATAAAAAAACGACAAATTCGTTTAAAAGTAGTTAGAAAGAAAAAATCTTAAATCACTAATAAAATAATCTAGAAAGAATAGTTTATGAATAATTAATTTTACAATAATTAATTCTGTTGTACCATAATTTTAAATAAAGTAGGTTAATAGGCTAATGAATTTTCTTTTCTTTCCTATAGCTAGTGCATAAAAGAATATCCCATCCTTAATCAAATTGATTTTTTGTCACATCTTCCGGGAACAGGGTATACTAAATACTAATTATGTATGGAAGAAGGCGACGAGATGAATCATCCTTACGCAGATGACAGTTTGACATTACATACCGATCTTTATCAAATCAATATGGCAGAGGCTTATTGGGCAGATGGCATGCATGAGCGAAACGCTGTCTTTGAACTGTTCTTCCGCAAGCTGCCGTTTGGCAATGGCTATGCAATTTTTGCTGGTTTGGAGCGCATTCTCGACTATATTCAAAACTTTCGTTTCAGTGAATCAGATTTAGCCTACTTAACAGAACTGGGCTACCAACAAGATTTCTTAACCTATCTGAAAGATTTACGCTTCACCGGAAATATCTATGCGATGCAAGAAGGAGAGCTTGCTTTTCCTCAAGTGCCACTAGTTCGTGTCGAGGCGCCTCTAATTGAAGCGCAATTGATCGAGACGGCACTTCTCAACATCGTGAACTTCCAAACGTTGATCGCTACAAAAGCCTCTCGCATCAAACAAGTTGTGAAAGATGAAATTATCATGGAATTTGGCTCTCGACGAGCGCACGAAATGGACGCTGCCATTTGGGGAGCGCGTGCTGCTTACATCGGTGGAGCTGAAGCGACGAGCAATGTCAGAACAGGTAAACTATTTGGCATTCCTGTCTCAGGAACCCACGCACACTCGATGGTGCAGGCATATAAATCTGAATATGAAGCTTTCCATGCCTATGCCAAACGCCACAAAAAATGTGTATTTCTAGTGGATACTTATGACACGCTTAATATTGGGGTACCTACCGCTATTCAAGTAGCCAAAGAGCTCGGGGATAAAATTGACTTCGTCGGTATTCGTTTAGACAGCGGCGATATCGCATTTTTATCGAAAGAGTCTCGTCGTATGCTAGACGAAGCTGGATTCACAGACGCAAAAGTAGTGGTCTCCAATGATTTAGATGAGTACACTATTTTGAATTTAAAAGCTCAAGGGGCAAAAGTCAATATGTGGGGAATCGGTACAAAGCTGATTACTGCGTACGATCAACCAGCACTAGGTGCCGTCTACAAATTGGTATCCATTGAAAATGATCAAGGAACGATGGAAGATACAATTAAAATCTCTTCCACGACTGAAAAAGTAACCACTCCTGGTGAAAAGCGCATTTACCGTATTGTCGACCGAGAGAACGGCAAGGCAGAAGGAGATTACATTACGCTCAAGCATGAACAACCAGCCAATGAAGGGCGCTTGAAAATGTTTCATCCAGTTCATACCTTTGTTTCGAAATTTGTGACCAATTTTGATGCGATTGATTTACACCATCACGTTGTGAAGGATGGAGAAACAATTTATGAAAATCCTGCTCTTTCTGATATGCAGGCTTACGCCAAGCAAAATTTGAACCTTTTATGGGATGAATACAAAAGGTCTCTTAACCCAGAAGAGTACCCAGTCGATTTGAGTCAAGAATGCTGGGACAATAAAATGCGCAACATTCAAGAAGTCAAAGAGATGGTCGATGCACATAAAGCAGCAGGAGGGAAAGTCCAATGACATTGCAACAGGACATTATTCAAGAACTCGGTGTGAAGCCACAAATTGATGTTCACGAAGAAATTCGCACGACGATTGATTTCCTAAAGGAGTATCTTACTAAGCATCCATTTTTGAAATCATTAGTCCTTGGTATTTCAGGCGGGCAAGATTCAACACTGCTTGGTAAGCTTTCACAATTGGCAGTGGATGAACTTAATGAAGAAACACAGGGGGGCTATGAATTTATCGCTGTAAGCCTTCCTTATGGGGTACAGTTCGATGAACATGAGCGTCAAGACGCGCTTTCCTTTATCCAACCAAGCCGTCGCATCACAATCAATATTAAAGAAGCAGTAGACGCTAGCGATAAAGCTTTGCTAGAAGCGGGAATTGATTTAAGTGATTTCGCTAAGGGCAATGAAAAAGCACGTGAACGCATGAAAGCTCAGTATTCCATTGCAGCGATGTTCAAAGGAGTCGTAATCGGTACAGATCATGCAGCCGAAGCCGTTACTGGTTTCTACACGAAGTATGGTGACGGTGGAGCGGATTTGGTGCCTTTGTTCCGACTCAACAAACGTCAAGGTCGTGCGATGTTGAAAGAGCTAGGGGCACCTGAACACCTTTATATGAAGGTACCTACAGCTGACCTTGAAGAAGATCGCCCAGCTATTCCAGATGAAGTAGCACTCGGCGTAACGTATGAACATATTGATGACTATTTAGAAGGTAAGGACATCGATCCTACTGCTAAAGAGAAAATCGAAGGCTATTTCCTTCGCTCACGACACAAGCGCGCCTTACCAGTAACCGTGTTTGACACTTGGTGGAAAGAATAATTATAGATCAGTAGTGGCTGGGACAAATATAGTAACAGAACTCAATATACACAAAAAATCAGCAAATTCTCTAGAATTTACCCTAGAGAACTTGCTGATTTAATTTTGTCCAAATCTCTACTGATTTTCCTTTTTCCAGACTCTTTATTTGTTTTCTCCTAGGTCATTCGGTATGCTAAAAGGGAACTGACAAAATTTTCGAAAAATGAACGGCAATATAGAGGGGAAGAGTGCAATGGAGGCCAAAGTAAAAATAGATCAAGTACTAGAGAATATTAGTAAAGTCATCATCGGGAAACGTGAAGTCGCTGAATTATCAGTAGCTGCTTTTCTAGCGGGTGGACATATTTTACTCGAAGATGTTCCAGGCGTCGGAAAAACGATGCTTGTTCGAGCTCTAGCCAAATCCACTGGAGCTAATTTTAGGCGTATTCAATTTACACCAGACCTATTGCCATCTGACGTTGTAGGTGTGTCCATCTACAATCCAAAGGAAATGGCGTTTGAATTTCGCCCAGGACCAATCATGGGCAATATCGTCCTCGCTGATGAAATCAATCGTACCTCACCTAAAACCCAATCTGCTCTTCTAGAGGGCATGGAAGAATCCTCTGTGACCGTCGATGGGGAAACACTGGCTATCCCAAAACCATTCTTTGTCATGGCAACCCAGAATCCTATTGAACATGAAGGAACGTATCCATTACCTGAAGCTCAACTAGATCGTTTTATCATGAAACTAAAAATGGGGTACCCAACTCAAGCCGAAGAAATTCAAGTGTTAAATAGTTTAGAACACAATGTACCTATTGAGGAGTTAGATACCGTCATTACGGTCGATGAATTGATAGCCATTCAAAAAGAAGTACGAGCCGTTCACGTTTCGGATGTGCTAAAAGGGTACATCGTAGAACTGGCTACTCGAACACGCCATGATCCGTACGTTTATTTAGGCGCTAGTCCGCGTGCATCTATTGCACTTATGCGTGCTGCTCAAGCCTATTCTCTCATGCAAGGCAGGGATTACGTGACGCCAGATGATATTCAATATTTAGCGCCATTTGTTTTTGCTCACCGCATTATTCTTAAGCCAGAGGCACGTTATGAAGGCATGGCCACCCAGTCTATATTGAAGGACATTATCAAGCGCACGCCAGTGCCAGTGGAACGGAATGTTCTGACATGAAACACCATCTAGGTTTGATTGGCCTTTTCGTACTTGGCTTTACCATTTTTGCCTATGCCATGTTTCAAGGGGGGTTCGTCAGCTGGTTTTTACTGTACGCAACAATTCCTTTCCTGCTCTTTGCAGTAATCATTTATTTTTACCCTGTTCGAAAGATGACAGCGGTTCGTGAACTGACAGAGGGTGAACTAACGCGTGGTCAAACGCTAAATGTGGTGCTCCATATCAAGCGTACCGATTGGTGGCCACTGTATTATATGAAGGTCAAAGATCAACCACCTTTTCCGGAGCATGAAGCTAAACAACGTGTGGTCTTTATCGGTTTCCGCCGAGAAATCCTACTAAATTATTCAATCGAAAAACTACCACGCGGCGTTTATCAATTTGACGCTATCGAGGTAGAGTTAGTGGACTTGTTAGGCTGGTTACGAAAAAAATGGGTCATCTCGAGTCCCCAACAAGTAACCGTCTATCCACGTGTGACGGACCTTCTTTATACACCAATCGCCTCAAATTATGATCAAGGTGCGGCTCGAGCTCGTTTTCAAGCGCACAAAGAAAATTCGGTCGCTACGGGTGTCAGGGAGTACCAACCAGGAGACCGTGTTTCTTGGATCGACTGGAAATCCTTCGCAAAAAGCCAAACCCTTCGCACCAAAGATTTTGAAGACAGACAAGCTCAAGACACTCTTGTCTATGTCGACCGAACAATTGGTTCGAGTTTTGATGATGCCATCGATTTTACTTTGTCGGTCGTGCAAGCAATGGAATCTTCTGATTCAACAGGGTCTTTCATTATTCCTGGCCCACAAGGACTTCTATTACCGGTCGTCCAGCATCAAGGACATGTTGAAAAAGCCAAGCGTGAGCTAGCCACTTTAGAACCGCTTGACTCCAAATCTATGCGAAGATTAATTTCAGATGATAAACGTCTAGGTAATTTTAAAGGCATTATCTGCATCACCGCTCAATTAGAAAAAGAACGCATCGAGGCACTCACGAATATGACGCCTCGCTTACGAGAAGGCATCTGTTTTGTGATTAAAGCTGAAGGGGCACCAAGGTTAACTGCCACTGAAGTGCCAGTGGAAGACTATGCCCAAGCAAGAGGTTGGACGATCATTACATTGACGCCTACACAATTTGTCGATGCGTTTGGGGAGGTGGCGAAACGATGAAGAATCGTACTTTCCTAATGGAGGCCCTGACCTTTTTTGCCGCGCTACTGTTATTGATTGAATGGCTCGGCCCAATCGCAGAACTCACGAATATTGGCTACATACGCATTTTTTATATCTTTGTTGCCATCTCATTCTTATTGCAGTTTTTGAAAACACCTTGGTGGTTAAGTGGCTTTTTGAAGATTGCTTATATCTACTGGTTTATTGTTTCGATCTATTCTGAACATCCTGTAGCTTCAAGTGATAGCATTCGCTTTTTCATATCTGAGATTTTTTACAATATTGGCCAACTAGTGGCGCTTGACCTCACCCAAATGACAGATCCATTCCGTACAATTTTATTTTTCGTGTTACTGTGGATGACTGTTTATTTGATTGGTTATTGGATTCGTATGCGAGCCACTCTCTTTATTTTCTTTGTTCTGACTGTCACCATCATAGGTATTCTCGACACATTCACACCGTATGACGGCTCTGCTGCCATTGTTCGAGTATTTGTCATCGGTTTAGGTGTCAGTGCGTTATTATTTTTATTCCGCCTACATCAAGAACAGAAAAAAATTAACTACTTAGGTGTGGCGTTTACAGCAGGAGTTCTATTGGTCTCTGTCGCAGCGGCCATCGTCTTGCCGAAAGCAGGTCCACTGTGGCCGGATCCAGTCCCTTATTTCTACTCATCAAATCCTGATTCAGGCATTGGTGCAGGTGGGGGAAGTTCAATTAACAAGGTTGGTTATGATGAGAATGACGAACAATTGGGCGGCTCCTTCTTAAGTGATGACACAGAGGTTTTCCAAGTGCGCAGCACGTCTCGCAACTATTACCGAGTGGAAACTAAAGACACCTATACATCTAAAGGGTGGATTCAGTCTGAACCACAACTTGTTTACGATTACTACCAGACGGGAGAAGCGTTTTCTTTAGACTTTCCTCCGAGCGAGGACGAAGAGGGAGAGCAGTTAGCTTTTGATATGCAGTCAGAATTTCCGTTCTTGTTCCACACGTACGGAGCGACAGCTATTGCGAGTGACGTGGATAATTTTGATGTGCGCTTCAATCAAAGCATGAACCGCTTTGATGCCGTGAACGAGTCTGGAGTTGTCAATCCTGAAAGTTATGTAGTGGACTTTGCTGAATCATACTATCTACTGAGTGATTTACGTTCAACGGCTATCGAGGACTTAGGGCAATTAGGGAGTGAGTTTGCGCCGTTCCTTCAGTTACCCGATACTCTTCCGCAGCGCGTGCGTGATTTGGCTTTAGAAATTACTGCAGAACAACAAAGTGTTTATGATCAAGCAAAAGCAATTGAACAATACTTCCGTTCCAATGGATTTACCTACAGTCAAAACGATGTTGCCGTGCCAGAGGACGATACAGATTATGTGGATCAATTCTTGTTTGATACGAAACTTGGGTACTGTGACAACTTCTCGACATCCATGGTGGTGCTCTTGCGTGCTGCAGATATTCCTGCCCGCTGGGTAAAAGGATTTGCACCGGGAGAAGTTATTGAGACTGAAAACGGAGAACAAGTTTTTCAAGTGACTAACAACAACGCCCACTCATGGGTGGAGGCTTATCTTCCGGGAATTGGTTGGATGAATTTTGAGCCTACCATCGGTTTTACTAATACTCCAGATATTGAATTCGATATTGAGCTGAGCCCGGATGACGCCCTTGCTGCGGAACAACAAGAAATCGAACAGCAACAACAGCAAGAGCAAGAACTGGAGACACCCGAACAATCATCTGCAAATGAGTCGAGTTTCTCGATCAAACCATTTACTGACTGGTTAGCTGATAAAAAATGGTGGCTAATTGGCCTACTGGCAGTCTTGCTAGTAGTTGGTGGGGCTCTCATCAAGTGGCGTTTGAAGTGGCTGCCTAAAGTGATGCTCTCTAGATATAGTAGAAGTGCGAAGACTGAAGCAGAGTACGAGAAGATGTATCAGCAATTGCTGAGATACTTAACTCTGTATGGGTTGCCGAAAGAACCTGGATTTACGTTAAGTCGGTATGCAGCCCAAATCGACAACTATTTTGGTGGGGATCATATGAAAAAACTAACTTCCCAATATGAGCGTCAATTGTATGGGAAAGCACCTCTTGAAAATCCAGATCACTTGCGGGAAAGTTGGGAATATTTAATCAATCGCCTAAGCGGTTGATTTTGACCTACGAAGGCTGTACACTAGGTACAATTCAATATCTACACAGGCCTCGTATATGTCCATTAATCTGGTATGGATGTCTCTACCAAGTCACCGTAAATGACTTGACTATGAGGACGGATATCGCCATGCACATGCACTGGCTTTATTCGTCCTTTTAGTGATTCATTTAAAGATGGATTTCGTAGACCGCACCAGAACGCATAGATCAAGGCATCTATGCGTTTTTTTCATGACAGAACCTGTGATACTACACAATGAGGTGGACAACACATGACAGCTGCTCCTTTACTACAGGAACAAGAAAAAATCGTGGTACTCGATTTTGGTAGCCAGTACAATCAATTGATCACACGTCGCATTCGTGAATTTGGCGTATACAGTGAACTTCATCCCCATACCATCACAGCTGAAGACATCAAAAAAATGAACGCGGTCGGTATCATCTTTTCCGGTGGTCCTAATTCAGTTTATGACGTCAATGCTTTTCACGTAGACCCTGCTATCTATGACCTAGACATTCCGATCCTCGGTATTTGTTATGGAATGCAGTTGATGGCGCATTACTACGGTGGAACAGTGGAACGTGCGATGCAACGTGAATACGGCAAAGCCGACATTCAAGTTCAAAATGCTACGCAGCTTTTTGAGGCGCTACCAGACAACCAAGTGGTTTGGATGAGTCACGGTGACCATGTAACTGTGGCGCCCCCAGGATTTGAAGTCATTGCAACTAGTCCTTCATGTGAAGTGGCAGCAATGGCCAATGTAGAAGCAAACCTTTATGCCGTGCAATTCCACCCTGAAGTTCGTCACTCGATTTATGGCAATCAGTTGATCGAAAACTTCGTATTTAAAGTGTGTGGTGCTACAGGCAATTGGTCTATGGAAAGCTTTATCGAGCTGGAAGTAGAAAAAATCCGCCAACAAGTAGGGAACAAAAACGTTCTATGCGCACTTTCAGGAGGCGTCGATTCATCTGTAGTAGCAGTATTGATTCACAGAGCAATCGGGGACCAATTGACGTGTATGTTCGTAGACCACAACTTGCTTCGTAAGAATGAAGCAGATGAAGTAATGAAGATCTTTGCTGACGGCTTCAACATGAATGTGATTAAGATCGATGCACGGGAGCGCTTTATGTCGAAACTTGCAGGAGTTTCTGATCCAGAGAAGAAACGCAAAATCATCGGTAATGAATTTATCTATGTATTTGATGACGAAGCAGCTAAGCTTCCGGACATGGATTTCCTTGCGCAAGGAACACTTTATACAGATATTATCGAAAGTGGAACAGCTACTGCTCAAACGATTAAGTCCCACCACAACGTAGGTGGACTTCCTGAGGATATGAAGTTTGAATTGATCGAGCCATTAAACACTCTTTTCAAAGATGAAGTACGTGCATTAGGTGCAGAACTTGGTCTTCCTGAAAGTTTAGTTTGGCGTCAGCCTTTCCCAGGTCCGGGTCTTGCGATTCGTGTTCTTGGTGAAGTGACAGAAGAAAAACTAGAAATCGTTCGTGAATCCGATGCAATCCTTCGTGAAGAAATTGCAAAAGCTGGTCTTGACCGTGACATCTGGCAGTACTTCACAGTGCTACCTGATATCCGTAGTGTAGGTGTAATGGGCGATGCTCGCACATACGACTATACGATTGGCATACGTGCTGTAACTTCTATCGATGGAATGACTTCTGATTGGGCTCGTATCCCGTGGGATATTCTAGAACGCATTTCTGTTCGTTTGGTCAATGAAGTCAACCACATCAATCGAGTTGTCTATGATATTACTTCTAAGCCACCAGCAACGATTGAGTGGGAATAACGAACTTTAATTTAAAAACTATAAAGAATGTTCGTATTTTGTATTGACTCTCTTTCGAGTCGGTGTTATTCTACGATTATAAATTTAATAATGTCGTCGTATATATTTGGGAATAAGGCCCGAACGTCTCTACCGGATCACCGTAAATGATCTGACTACGATGAGCACTGCATTCCGACATTTGTTGGTTTGTTTTGCTTATTTTAGGGGGTATACGATTTTTCGTATACTCTCTTTTTTGTGGGAAAGGCTTGTACCGCGCGACAAACCAGGAGGAAATTATGAAAAAGTATTTTCGTTTTGAAGAGTTAGGCACAAATTACCGCAGAGAAATTATCGGGGGATTGACTACATTCTTGGCTATGGCCTACATCTTAGTTGTCAATCCACTCACACTTTCGCTCGAGACAGTACCTGGACTACCAGATTCCATGTACATGGACAAAGGGGCGGTCTTTACAGCAACGGCATTAGCTGCTGCCATTGGTTCTCTCGTTATGGGTCTGCTCGCCAAATACCCAATCGCTCTGGCTCCAGGGATGGGGCTTAACGCATTCTTTGCTTATACAGTTATACTGACTATGGAAATTCCGTGGCAAGTAGCTCTTACAGGGGTGTTATTCTCAGGACTTATCTTTATTGTCTTATCGTTATCAGGTATTCGTGAAGTCATCATTAATTCTATACCGAGTGAGTTGAAATACGCAGTCGGTGCTGGTATCGGATTGTTTATTACGTTTATTGGTCTTCAAAATGCACAAATTATCGTGAACAACGATGCTGTCCTTTTAGGGATTGGTAATCTAGCAGATCCAAATGTATTATTAACAATCTTCGGTCTCATCATCACTGTTGTTATGATGGTGAAAGGAATTAAAGGCGGTATTTTTTACGGTTTAGCGATTACTGCTATCATCGGTATGATTTTCTCTCTTGTGCCAATGCCATCAGGAATTATTGGAGAAGTTCCAAGTGTTAGCTCTACATTTGGTGTAGCGTTCGAACCGATCTTTAATGATCCTACATCATTATTAACTGTACAATTCCTAATTGTTGTTCTAACTTTCTTGTTTGTTGATTTCTTTGATACAGCAGGTACATTGATTTCAGTTGCCAATCAAGCAGGTTTAATGAAGGATGAAAAGTTGCCACGTGCAAGCAAAGCGTTGTTGTCTGATGCAATCGCTACAACAGCTGGTGCAATCGTCGGAACTTCAACGACTACATCTTATGTGGAATCAACAGCAGGTGTAGCAGCTGGTGCAAGGTCAGGACTTGCAGCAGTTGTCACAGGTATCTTGTTCTTATTATCCTTATTCTTCTACCCATTATTAAGTGTCATTACGGCAAGTGTTACGGCTCCAGCATTGATCATTGTCGGAGTATTAATGGTAAGTTCAATCGGAAAAATTGATTGGACACGTTTTGAAGTGGCAGTACCAGCATTCTTCGTCATTTTGATGATGCCACTAACTTATTCAATCGCTACAGGGATTGCTATTGGGTTTATCTTCTACCCGATTACTATGTTAGTAGCTGGAAGAGCTAAAGAAATTCATCCTATTATGTATGGCTTGTTCTTTGTCTTCTTGGCATACTTTATCTTCTTATAAGAAGAAACTCCAAAAACCTACCGAATTTCGGTAGGTTTTTTTAGTAGAGAAAGAAGCGATGTTTTTCTCAAGAACACACTTGTACTTTTCAGAATAAAGTGTTATTATATTTTTACTGCATTTTAGTTGACTCTGTATTTAAAAGGATGATAAGATACAAAGGTCGCCAAGAGAGAACGAAACAAATGGTTGACAACATATCATAAGATTTGTTATGATATTAAAGTTGTCTCAAGACGACATATGAACATTGAAAACTGAACATGCAAGACGTCAAGATAGAGCGTCACCGCCCCGACCCCCGTTGGGTGTGCGTGACGCAAACACGAACCAAGTCACTTCCTATAAACGGACGTGATGGACGTTCAAAAATGGATATCGTTACTTTTTAAAAGTAACAGATGCCAGCAACAAAATGAGCTTATATTAAGTTCTCTTTATGGAGAGTTTGATCCTGGCTCAGGACGAACGCTGGCGGCGTGCCTAATACATGCAAGTCGAGCGGATGAAAAGAGGAGCTTGCTCCTCTCGATTCAGCGGCGGACGGGTGAGTAACACGTGGGCAACCTGCCCTGTAGATTGGGATAACTCCGGGAAACCGGGGCTAATACCGAATAATCCATCGGACCTCATGGTCCGATGTTGAAAGACGGTTTCGGCTGTCACTACAGGATGGGCCCGCGGCGCATTAGCTAGTTGGTGAGGTAACGGCTCACCAAGGCCACGATGCGTAGCCGACCTGAGAGGGTGATCGGCCACACTGGGACTGAGACACGGCCCAGACTCCTACGGGAGGCAGCAGTAGGGAATCTTCCACAATGGACGAAAGTCTGATGGAGCAACGCCGCGTGAGTGAAGAAGGTTCTCGGATCGTAAAACTCTGTTGTGAGGGAAGAACAAGTACCGGAGTAACTGTCGGTACCTTGACGGTACCTCATTAGAAAGCCACGGCTAACTACGTGCCAGCAGCCGCGGTAATACGTAGGTGGCAAGCGTTGTCCGGAATCATTGGGCGTAAAGCGCGCGCAGGCGGTCCCTTAAGTCTGATGTGAAAGCCCACGGCTCAACCGTGGAGGGTCATTGGAAACTGGGGGACTTGAGTGCAGAAGAGGAAAGCGGAATTCCAAGTGTAGCGGTGAAATGCGTAGAGATTTGGAGGAACACCAGTGGCGAAGGCGGCTTTCTGGTCTGTAACTGACGCTGAGGCGCGAAAGCGTGGGGAGCAAACAGGATTAGATACCCTGGTAGTCCACGCCGTAAACGATGAGTGCTAAGTGTTAGGGGGTTTCCGCCCCTTAGTGCTGCAGCTAACGCATTAAGCACTCCGCCTGGGGAGTACGGTCGCAAGACTGAAACTCAAAGGAATTGACGGGGGCCCGCACAAGCGGTGGAGCATGTGGTTTAATTCGAAGCAACGCGAAGAACCTTACCAGGTCTTGACATCCCGCCGACCGCCTAGGAGACTAGGCCTTCCCTTCGGGGACGGCGGTGACAGGTGGTGCATGGTTGTCGTCAGCTCGTGTCGTGAGATGTTGGGTTAAGTCCCGCAACGAGCGCAACCCTTGATCTTAGTTGCCAGCATTCAGTTGGGCACTCTAAGGTGACTGCCGGTGACAAACCGGAGGAAGGTGGGGATGACGTCAAATCATCATGCCCCTTATGACCTGGGCTACACACGTGCTACAATGGATGGTACAAAGGGCTGCAAACCCGCGAGGGCAAGCCAATCCCATAAAACCATTCTCAGTTCGGATTGTAGGCTGCAACTCGCCTACATGAAGCTGGAATCGCTAGTAATCGTGGATCAGCATGCCACGGTGAATACGTTCCCGGGCCTTGTACACACCGCCCGTCACACCACGAGAGTTTGTAACACCCGAAGTCGGTGGGGTAACCATTTATGGAGCCAGCCGCCGAAGGTGGGACAGATGATTGGGGTGAAGTCGTAACAAGGTAGCCGTATCGGAAGGTGCGGCTGGATCACCTCCTTTCTAAGGAATATTTCGGAACAGACCCTTGGGTCTGAGACTTGACGTCTTGCAGTTCAGTTTTGAATGTTCATACATTCAGAACCTGTTCTTTGAAAACTGGATAGAACGACATTGATTGTAACAAACACAACGTCAAGCAATTGACGTGTGACCTTAAGTCTCTTCTTTTTTAGAGGAGCACTAACTTAGGTTAAGTTAGGAAGGGCGCACGGTGGATGCCTTGGCACTAGGAGCCTATGAAGGACGGCACTAACACCGATATGCTTCGGGGAGCTGTAAGTGAGCTTTGATCCGGAGATTTCCGAATGGGGAAACCCAGCATGCGTAATGGCATGTTACCTTCCAGTGAATACATAGCTGGTCGGAGGCAGACCCAGGGAACTGAAACATCTAAGTACCTGGAGGAAGAGAAAGAAAAATCGATTCCCTGAGTAGCGGCGAGCGAAACGGGAAGAGCCCAAACCAAGAGGCTTGCCTCTTGGGGTTGTAGGACACTCTATACGGAGTTACAAAGGCGATAGGTAGACGAAGCGGTCTGGAAAGGCCCACGACACGAGGTAAAAGTCCTGTAGTCCAAACCCATTGCCCTCCAGAGTGTATCCTGAGTACGGCGGAACACGTGAAATTCCGTCGGAATCCGGGAGGACCATCTCCCAAGGCTAAATACTCCCTAGTGACCGATAGTGAACCAGTACCGTGAGGGAAAGGTGAAAAGCACCCCGGAAGGGGAGTGAAACAGATCCTGAAACCGTGTGCCTACAAGTAGTTAGAGCCCGTTAATGGGTGATAGCGTGCCTTTTGTAGAATGAACCGGCGAGTTACGATTCCATGCAAGGTTAAGTCGAGGAGACGGAGCCGCAGCGAAAGCGAGTCTGAATAGGGCGAATGAGTATGGGGTCGTAGACCCGAAACCAGGTGATCTACCCATGTCCAGGATGAAGGTGAGGTAACACTCACTGGAGGTCCGAACCCACGCACGTTGAAAAGTGCGGGGATGAGGTGTGGGTAGCGGAGAAATTCCAATCGAACCTGGAGATAGCTGGTTCTCTCCGAAATAGCTTTAGGGCTAGCCTCAGATAAAGAATCTCGGAGGTAGAGCACTGTTTGGACTAGGGGCCCATCCCGGGTTACCGAATTCAGACAAACTCCGAATGCCGATGATTTGTATCTGGGAGTCAGACTGCGAGTGATAAGATCCGTAGTCAAGAGGGAAACAGCCCAGACCACCAGCTAAGGTCCCAAAGTAACCGTTAAGTGGAAAAGGATGTGGCGTTGCTTAGACAACCAGGATGTTGGCTTAGAAGCAGCCATCATTTAAAGAGTGCGTAATAGCTCACTGGTCGAGTGACGCTGCGCCGAAAATGTATCGGGGCTAAACGGTTCACCGAAGCTGTGGATGCATACCTAGGGTATGCGTGGTAGGAGAGCGTTCTAAGGGCGTCGAAGCTTGACCGGAAGGACAGGTGGAGCGCTTAGAAGTGAGAATGCCGGTATGAGTAGCGAAAGATGGGTGAGAATCCCATCCACCGTATGACCAAGGTTTCCTGAGGAAGGCTCGTCCGCTCAGGGTCAGTCGGGACCTAAGTCGAGGCCGATAGGCGTAGACGATGGACAACAGGTTGATATTCCTGTACCACCTCCCCGCCATTTGAGTGATGGGGGGACGCAGTAGGATAGGGAAGCGTGCGGCTGGAAGTGCACGTTCAAGCAGTGAGGTGTGATGTGAGGCAAATCCCGCATCTACAACACCAGGCTGTGACGAGGAGGACGTAGTCCGAAGTTTCTGATTTCACGCTGCCAAGAAAAGCCTCTAGCGAGGCGGGAGGTGCCCGTACCGCAAACCGACACAGGTGGTCGAGGAGAGAATCCTAAGGTGAGCGAGTGAACTCTCGTTAAGGAACTCGGCAAAATGACCCCGTAACTTCGGGAGAAGGGGTGCTCTGACAGGGTGAAAGCCCGAGAGAGCCGCAGTGAATAGGCCCAGGCGACTGTTTAGCAAAAACACAGGTCTCTGCAAAACCGTAAGGTGACGTATAGGGGCTGACGCCTGCCCGGTGCTGGAAGGTTAAGAGGAGTGCTTAGCGCAAGCGAAGGTGCGAATTGAAGCCCCAGTAAACGGCGGCCGTAACTATAACGGTCCTAAGGTAGCGAAATTCCTTGTCGGGTAAGTTCCGACCCGCACGAAAGGCGTAACGATCTGGGCACTGTCTCAACGAGAGACTCGGTGAAATTATAGTACCTGTGAAGATGCAGGTTACCCGCGACAGGACGGAAAGACCCCGTGGAGCTTTACTGTAGCCTGATATTGAACTTTGGTGCAACTTGTACAGGATAGGTAGGAGCCTAAGAGCCCGGAGCGCCAGCTTCGGAGGAGGCGTCGGTGGGATACTACCCTGGTTGTATTGAAGTTCTAACCCATGCCCGTTACCCGGGCAGGAGACAGTGTCAGGCGGACAGTTTGACTGGGGCGGTCGCCTCCTAAAGTGTAACGGAGGCGCCCAAAGGTTCCCTCAGAATGGTTGGAAATCATTCGTAGAGTGTAAAGGCATAAGGGAGCTTGACTGCGAGACCTACAAGTCGAGCAGGGTCGAAAGACGGGCTTAGTGATCCGGTGGTTCCGCATGGAAGGGCCATCGCTCAACGGATAAAAGCTACCCCGGGGATAACAGGCTTATCTCCCCCAAGAGTCCACATCGACGGGGAGGTTTGGCACCTCGATGTCGGCTCATCGCATCCTGGGGCTGTAGTCGGTCCCAAGGGTTGGGCTGTTCGCCCATTAAAGCGGTACGCGAGCTGGGTTCAGAACGTCGTGAGACAGTTCGGTCCCTATCCGTCGTGGGCGTAGGAAATTTGAGAGGAGCTGTCCTTAGTACGAGAGGACCGGGATGGACACACCGCTGGTGTACCAGTTGTCTTGCCAAAGGCATCGCTGGGTAGCTATGTGTGGACGGGATAAGTGCTGAAAGCATCTAAGCATGAAGCCCCCCTCAAGATGAGATTTCCCATTACGCAAGTAAGTAAGATCCCTCAAAGACGATGAGGTAGATAGGTTCGGGGTGGAAGCACAGCGATGTGTGGAGCTGACGAATACTAATCGATCGAGGACTTAACCAAAAAATCAATGAAGTTCTATCCAGTTTTGAGCGAACAGGCTCAAGGTCTAGTGATGATGGCGAAGAGGTCACACCCGTTCCCATACCGAACACGGAAGTTAAGCTCTTCAGCGCCGATGGTAGTTGGGGGTCTCCCCCTGTGAGAGTAGGACGTCGCTGGGCACACACAAGAAGGTCATCCCGTCAGGGGTGGCTTTTTTTTGCGTTCAGAGAGATCTTTTGAGACGGGTAGGGCTTGGGTTGGGAATCTTCCGGTAGAGAGCGGCGATTTAGTTTCCATAACAAGAGTATCGGGTGAAACGCGTAAAATAGGGGGCGAAACTCCCGACACAATCGACAAAACCCCCGACACTATCGCCGAAACTCTTCAATTAGTCGTCGAAACGCTACCGCAGAGTTGTCTGTGAGTACTGACAATCACAAAGCCCTTCCTAGCAAGCCCTTGAGTGTTCAAGAGCTCTTTCTAGCAAGGGCTTGGGCAGCTCTAGGGTCGACCTGACACAAATTGGTTTCCATAATAGCAGCATCGTGTGAAACGCAGAAAATAGAGGTCGAAACTCTCGACACAATCGGCAAAACCTTCGACATAATCGCCGAAACTCTTCAATTACTCATCGAAACGCTACCGTAGTTCTGTCAACATCACCCCTGTGCAACCCAAAGCTAGGACTTACTCTGTCTGGACAGCCACTCAAGCGTGTTTAAAATAAGCACTGACTTGTGAGTGCTGAAAAGTACAAAGTCCTTCCTAGAAAGCCCTGGAGTGTCCAAGAGCTCTTTCTAGCAAGGGCTTGGGCATCAACTAAAATGAAGCACTTCAACACGCCTGATACAGCTGGAAACGATTGTGAGAGAGCAAACTAAGAAGAATCGCGCTCGGGCCGCTCGAATAGGGAGGCCCAAGTCTTCTTCGTTCTTAATTTGCTCTTTTGTATAAGCGTCGTAACATAGATTTGGTTTTTTAAAACACACTCTGAACTATAAAAACTGCAACTATAGTTTACATAATATCAGCAATGTAAGAGTGAGGAACGCTAACGTCATAATGGAGCGAGTTAACGTCAGAATAAGCGCAATCAACGTCACAATCAGCAAACTTAACGTCACAATCAACCCAAGTCGCACCCCCTGGATCCGCACAAAAAAACCTCTCTCCACTGAAGTGGAAAGAGGTTTTCTAGTAACTAGATTATTCGTTGATTGTTACATTACGTAATTGGTAGATACCGTCAGTGCCGATATCGAATCCTTGTACGTTGTCAGCGACACCAGTCAAGTACTCAGTGTGAAGTAAGAATGCCATTGGAGCGTCATCAGTTAATAACTGAGCAGCTTCTGCATAGATTGCTTCACGAGCGGCTGGATCTGCTTCTTGGCGACCTTGATCAAGTAATGCGTCTACTTCTGGGTTTTCGTAGAATGAACGGTTACCTGGGTTACCTTTTTGTGAAGAGTGGAACAATGCATACATACCGTAGTCAGCGTCACCAGTTGGGTTAGACCAACCTAGGATGAACATATCGTGCTCACCAGCAGCAGTTTTCTCTAGGTACGTACCGAATTCCATAACTTCAATTTCAACAGTGATGTTCAATTCAGCTAATGCTTCTTGAACTAAAATTGCGATTGCTTGACGTTGTGGGTTATCGTTTGTCCAAATTGTTGTTTCGAAACCATCAGCCATACCCGCTTCTTCAAGAAGAGCACGAGCTTCGTCCATGTTGTATTCTACAACATCGATGTCTTCAGTGTATCCGAAGATACCAGGTGCTAAAGGTCCGATTGCTGGAATTCCGTAGTTATCGTAGATACCGCTGATGATAGACTCACGGTCGATAGCTTTAGAGATTGCTTGACGAACTAATGGGTTGTCAAATGGTGCTTTTTCTGTGTTGAAACCAAGGTAAGCTAAGCTTGAAGAAGCTTTTTGGTTTACAGATGCTACGCCAGAATTGTTGATACGTTCAACTTCGTTTGGTTGAACTGGATCGATGATGTGTACGTTACCAGTTTCAAGATCAGCAGCACGTACTTGTGAATCTGGAACAACGCGGAATGTAACTGAATCTACTTTCGCGCCGTCTTCACCCCAATATTCTTCGTTCTTTACAAGTTTGATTTCTGAACCTGGAGTCCAAGAATCAAATTTGAAGAATCCAGTTCCAACTGGTTCTTGTGAGATAACAGAACCTGGATCAGAACCACCATTTAATGCTTCGTAATCTGCTTCAATAGAAGCTGGAGATACCATACCGCCACCGTTGTGTGAAAGGTGAGCAAGTAATGGTGCAAATGGGTACTCAGTAGTGATGTTTACTTCGTAATCACCAACAACTTCAACATTTGTAATCATTTCAAATAGGAAGAGACGTGGAGAAGCTACAGCAGGATCAAGGATACGATCCAAGTTTGCTTTCACAACTTCAGCATTGAATTCTTCGCCATCGTGGAACATTACGCCTTCACGTAATTTGAATGACCAAGTTGTTTCATCAACTTGCTCCCAAGACTCAGCAAGACCTGGTACGATTTCATTGTTTTCATCACGGTTAACTAGTGTCTCATAGATGTTTGCCTGAACGACTGAAGATGGAACATCATTTGAACCAGCAGGATCAAGTGAAGAAGCATCTGATAATACAGCAAGGATTAAGTCGCCGCCTTCTGCTCCAGCATTTTCAGTACCTTCTGTGCCTTCTGTTTCTTCTGCTGGATCTTCAGTAGTGTTTTCGTTATCACTACCACCTGCGCAAGCTGCAAGAACTAGTGCAAGCATAAGCGTCAGCAGAAGGAACAAAAGTGACTTTTTGTTAATAGCCATACGTGAATTGCCCCCTATACATTAAATGTTTTGAATATTAGAGTGAACATAATATTCAAAAAATAATATACCATACTATACATTGTGGTACAAGGTAAATATTTCCATTTAGTAGATAAAGAAGGTGGATTAATAGATCTACAAAAAAGAAAAAAATAATATTTTTATGATTTGGTTACCAGTATAAGACATATATTTCTGTAGAAAATTATATTGATATATCAATTATAGAGTGTTGTATGCGCTTTCATGTTAAAATAAGCTTTCTCTAATATAATAATATTTTGTTCTGTTTATTCTGATAATAAAGTAATGTAGTTTTTTTCAATAAATCTAAACTAGTCATATAAGCGTGAATCTTGTAAAATAAGCTAGTCTACGTTTTTGACAGAATAGTTAAATAAGAAAGGGTGTTAACTTCATGAGTGAGGAAACAGTGAATCATCCTGTGACAGCCAAAAAGGTGAATCCGCAACTAGAGAGCTTCAAACAATTTTGGCGTCGACTTGCCAAAAACAGAGCGGCTCTTATTGGTGGCATCATGATTCTATTTTTCATTGTCATGGCCTTTGTCGGTCCTTGGATCATTTCAACATTTACGGACATGGAACCAAACAGAACGAGCGTTGCAAATAAGCTGCAAGGTCCTTCTGCTGAACACTGGTTTGGAACAGATAGTTTTGGGCGTGATATCTTCACGCGAATCGTCTTTGGAATGAAACTTACATTATATGTAGGATTCTTATCTGTATTAGTCGGTGGTGTTATCGGGGTTATCCTTGGTATCGTGTCTGGCTATTACGGCGGTATGATTGATACGCTAATTATGCGTTTGATGGATGTTCTTTTAGCATTCCCAGGGATTTTGTTAGCGCTTGCTATCGTAGCAGTACTTGGAGGAAGTTTGACGAACGTAATTATTGCTGTTGGTATTTTCTCTGTTCCAGCATTCGCGCGTATTGTTCGTGGTTCAACTTTATCCGTCCGAAAGCTTGAATACATTGATGCGGTTCGAGCACTCGGTGCATCAGATTTTCGAATTATCTTTAAACATATTTTACCGAATGTTATGTCACCGATTATTGTGCAAGCATCTTTACGTATTGCAACAGCCATCTTAACAGGTGCTGGATTAGCGTTTCTTGGCCTTGGTGCACAGCCACCAGCTCCGGAGTGGGGTGCGATGCTAAATGAAGGTCGTCAATATATGTATGAGGCTGGTCATGTTGCATTATTCCCAGGAATTATGATTGTGCTAGTTGTACTTGCGTTCAACATCTTTGGCGATGGAGTTCGTGACGCATTAGATCCAAAAATGAAAAAATAGGGGTGACTAACGTTGACTAAATATATTATCCGAAGACTTCTTCAGACCATTCCAGTGTTACTCGGGGTAACGATATTAGTATTCTCGTTAATGCACCTCGTACCTGGTGACCCAGCGAAAATAATTGCTGGTGAAGGAGCGTCAGAACAAACTGTTGATAACATCCGTGAGCGACTTGGATTAAACGAATCGTTACCTGTTCAATACGGAACATTTCTAGGAAATGCTTTACAAGGTGATTTGGGTTCTTCGATTCGTTCAGGACGACCAGTAATGGATGAAATTTCGACCAAGTTCTGGGTGACCTTCGAACTGGCCTTTTATTCTACCATTGTTGCAGTATTCTTAGGATTGATTGCTGGGATTATTTCTGCAGTGCGGCACTACACCTTAACCGATGTGACCGTGATGATCATTGCGCTATTTGGTCTTTCAATGCCAAACTTCTGGTTTGGACTGCTTCTAATACAGTGGTTTGCTATTGGAAACTGGATGCCAGAATCATTAGAGTTCTTGAAGATGAGGCCTTCTGGTTGGGGAGATGACTGGAGACAGATTGTTCTTCCTGTTATAACACTTGGTACTGGTGGTGCAGCCATCATTGCCCGAATGACTCGTTCTTCTATGCTTGAAGTAATCGGCCAAGATTATATCCGTACAGCGCGTGCTAAAGGATTAACGGAGCGTATTGTCGTTTATCGTCATGCTCTTAAAAATGCATTGATTCCAGTAGTCACGGTTGTTGGACTAGAATTTGGTGGCTTCCTTGGTGGAGCCGTATTAACGGAAACTATTTTTGCTATCAATGGTATGGGACGTTTGACAATTGATGCAATTCGTACCCGTGACTTCCCTGTTGTACAAGGGACAGTACTTGTTATCTCTGTAGTATTTGTAGTTGTAAACTTACTTGTTGATATTTCATATCGCTACTTAAATAAACGTATTGATTTAAACTAGGAAGGAGTGTCTTGACTTGATTTCAAAAGATAATGTACTTGAAGTGAGAAACCTGCAGACGTCCTTCTCTACGGATAGAGGTGAAGTGCGCGCTGTAGATGGCGTGAGCTTCGATGTTCCAAAAGGAAAGACAATCGGTATTGTAGGGGAGTCTGGATCAGGTAAAAGTATTACGTCCTTAACCATTCTTCGTTTGCTTGCAGAAAACGGGAAAATCAAAGGTGGAGAAGTTCGCTATAAAGGAGAAGACCTCGTAAAAGCCACTGAAAAGCGGATGCGGGAGCTTCGTGGAAATGAAATTTCAATGATTTTCCAAGAGCCTATGACATCATTGAACCCAGTTTATACAGTAGGTCAGCAGATTAGTGAGAGTTTGATCGCTCACCAAGGAATGAACAAAAAGCAAGCAATGGTTCGCTCTGTCGAATTGTTAAAGCTAGTAGGGATTCCTTCACCAGATAAACGTGTCAAAGCGTACCCGTTTGAATTATCAGGTGGTATGCGTCAGCGTGTCATGATTGCCATGTCTTTAGCTTGTGACCCTGAAATTTTGATTGCAGATGAGCCGACAACGGCACTTGATGTAACAATTCAAGCACAAATCTTAGAACTTATTAAAGAACTGCAGGAACGTTTAGGTATGTCCGTTATTTTCATTACTCATGACTTGGGTGTTGTTGCAGAAACATGTGATTATGTTGCAGTTATGTATGCTGGCCAAGTTGTCGAATACTCAGACATTCGCTCGTTGTTCAAAAATCCGAAACATCCCTATTCAATTGGATTGTTAAACTCATTACCACGTCATGACATTGACCAAGAGAAACTGGTTCCTATCAAAGGAAATGTACCAAGTCCTCACGAAATGCCAACGGGTTGCCGTTTTGCACCACGCTGTCCCGCGGCGACGGACCTTTGTCGCGCAAAACTGCCAGAGCTAGTAGAAGATGAAGCTGGAAACCAAATCCGTTGCTGGATCTATTCAGATGAATGGACAGGCGAGAAGGAGGTAACGCTTTATGGCGAAACAAGAATTGCTAAAGGTTGAAGGATTGAAACAATACTTTCCAATTAAAGGCGGATTTTTAGGCCGTACTGTCAATCATGTTAAAGCAGTCGATGATATTAGCTTTACGATTTATGAAGGTGAAACGGTTAGTATTGTAGGAGAGTCAGGTTGTGGGAAGTCGACAACTGGCCGTTCGATCTTAAGACTCGAAGAACCTACAGAAGGTAAAGTAGAGTTCCAGGGAGTTAACTTAGCTGACATCAGCAAGCGTCAAATGCGTGACTACCGTAAAGATTTGCAGATCATTTTCCAAGATCCTTATGCATCAATTAATCCTCGTCAGACTGTAGCGTCTGTATTAAATGAGGCAATGGAGATTCAAAATGTTCTTCCGGCTAATCAACGTCGTGCACGTATTGAAGAACTTCTCGAAACAGTAGGATTGCTTCCTTATCAAGCCGATCGTTTCCCACATGAGTTTTCCGGTGGACAACGACAGCGAATTGGCATCGCCCGTGCGCTTTCTGTTAATCCAAAACTGATCATTTGTGATGAAGCTGTTTCCGCTCTTGATGTATCCATTCAAGCACAAGTACTTAACTTACTTGAAGATCTTCAAGAAGAATTCAACTTGACGTATCTGTTCATTTCTCATGATTTAGGTGTAGTTCGTCACATCTCAGACCGAATTATCGTTATGTATCTGGGGAAAATTGTAGAAATTGCGGACAAGAACAGCTTGTTTGAAAACCCACAACACCCGTATACAAAAGCATTGCTTTCAGCTATCCCGGTTCCAGACCCAGATAAGAAGAAAGAACGCATTGTATTAAAAGGTGATGTGCCATCTCCAATCGATCCACCAACCGGCTGCCGGTTCCATACGCGTTGCCCGTTTGCAACTGACAAGTGTCGTTCAGAAGAGCCAAAGCTACGCACTTCTGAGTTGATGAAAGAGGGTCATGAAGCGGCGTGTCATTACATGGAAGAAATTACTGCTGGCGCTATGCAACCAAATTACTAAGTTTCAAAGCCTCGCCCTCTGGGTGGGGCTTTTTTGGTATAGAAGGGGAGGACGCTGTTCGTTTTGGCTGAGCGAGCGTTCTGGAGCAAGTAACTCGATTTCTAGGTCATTAGCGAAGATTTGTAAGACAAGTAACTTCATTTCTAGTGCAAGTACTCTTGTTTCTAGACCCGAAGTCATTTTATGGAAACTAATCTTGAGTTCGTTTAGTCAACGCACCGTTCAAGCAATTTTGGTATACTCGACAAGTGAGGTGGTAGTATGAAAAAACAGTGGGTAGCCGTAAATGAGCAAGAAACCGTGGCAGCTGCTTATGATCGATTGCAGCAACAAGGCTATCAGATCGTCGGTAGGCGAGAAGTGCCTGTATTTGAAGAAGTAAAGGGAGAGCCCGTCCCTGTGCGACAACAAATCGAGTTTTGTGTCATTGAAGCAAAAGACGAACGATGAATTGTCAGAAAAATTTAATGTTCGGTTATTGGCTTGACGTTCGCCAAATAGCCTGCTAAACTAGCGATAGATTGATGAATAGTTCCCACATATATGCTTAAGAATTGGCTTAAGTGTCTCTACCATGTCACCGTAAATGACAGGACTATGCGGGAAAGCGACTTTTGATGTTTCGGCAGGAAAGGTGTGTTTACGAATGGGTAAATGCGTAGCTCCTCATGGATTCCTCAAATAGTCTGCTTTCGTGCGTATGTCCGAAGCAGATTATTTGGGGAATTTTTGTTTTTATCACAATGACGTATGAAAAGGCGGTTAGTTAATATGACAACACTAGTTGGCGTTATCATGGGCAGTACAAGTGATTGGGAAACCATGCGGCATGCATGTGAAGTCTTAGAAGAGCTGAATATAGCGTATGAGAAACAAGTCGTTTCTGCTCACCGCACTCCAGATAAAATGTTCGAATATGCACAAAATGCTCGTGGTCGCGGAATTCAAGTAATCATCGCTGGAGCAGGAGGGGCTGCACACTTACCAGGGATGGTAGCAGCTAAAACGACCCTTCCGGTTATTGGAGTACCTGTTCAGTCCAAAGCGTTGAATGGTCTTGATTCCTTACTATCAATCGTTCAAATGCCTGGTGGTGTGCCAGTAGCTACTGTAGCAATCGGCAAAGCCGGTGCTACCAACGCTGGCTTACTTGCTGCACAAATGCTTGGCATGACAGATCAAGCTGTAGCAGAAAAGTTGGAAGCAAGACGAGAAGCAACGCGACAAGCTGTTGAAGAAAGCTCAGGTGACTTGCTATGACGAAGGTGATTTACCCAGGGCAAACTATCGGCATCATCGGTGGCGGTCAATTGGGCCGTATGATGGCAATCGCTGCAAAAGAAGCAGGATTTCGGATTGCGGTGCTCGACCCAGCAATGGATTCTCCATGTGGACAAGTAGCGGATGTACGAATTGTCGCTTCTTACGATGACCAACAAGCACTTGCTGAACTAGCGGAAGTTAGTGATGTCATTACTTATGAATTTGAAAATATTGATTATCAAGGTCTTAGAAAAGTGATGGAATATGCTTATGTCCCACAAGGAGCTGAGCTGATTCGCATCACACAAGACCGTAGACTTGAGAAAATGGAATTGCAACAGGCGGGAGTACCGGTTGCACCATTTGTCATTATTGAGTCCAGTGAAAACTTAGCTGAACAAGTCAATAAGATTGGTTATCCAGCCATCTTAAAAACAGCTCGTGGCGGGTACGACGGAAAAGGGCAACTAAAAATCGAGTCGGCAAATGATTTAAAGGAAGCGGCAGCATTGATTGAAAAGGCACCATGTGTTCTTGAACAAGTCATTCCATTTTCAAAGGAAATCTCTACGATCATTCACCGAAACGCAGCAGGTGAGTGTTATATCCTGCCACTCGCTGAAAATATTCATGTCAATCACATTTTGCATCAAAGCATCGTTCCAGCTCGAGTCACGCATGGCATTGAAAAGAAAGCAGAGCAAGCAGCAAAAGCCATTGCAGACCATCTAAACTTAGTGGGCACACTGGCTGTAGAAATGTTTGTAGTGGGAGACGAATTGGTGATTAATGAATTGGCGCCTCGCCCACATAACTCGGGTCACTACTCAATTGAAGCGTGTAATGTCTCTCAGTTTCAACAGCATATCCGTGCTATTTGCGGATGGCCATTGCGCAAGCCGAGACTATGGGAATCTTCTATAATGGTGAACTTATTAGGACAACATGTTGCACCAGCAGCCAACCAATTAACGAAACATCCCGATTGGTCAGTACATCTTTACGGGAAAACGGAAGCAAAACACGATCGAAAGATGGGCCATATCACGATTATGACTGATGATATAGACCGTACCTTATTCGAATTAGAAGAGACCGCGATTTGGTCCTAGGAGGAATTTACAAATGATTGAACGCTACACACGACCTGAAATGGGTGCGATTTGGACAGAACAAAATAAATATGAAGCTTGGCTTGAAGTAGAAATCTTGGCGTGCGAAGCTTGGGCAGAACTTGGCGATATTCCAAAAGAAGATGTGAAAGTACTTCGCGAGAATGCGACATTTTCAGTAGACCGTATTTTGGAGATTGAAGAAGAGACACGTCATGATGTAGTAGCTTTCACGCGTGCAGTGTCAGAAACCTTAGGGGATGAAAAGAAATGGGTGCATTACGGTTTGACGTCTACGGATGTTGTTGACACAGCCCTTTCGTACCTAATTAAACAAGCGAACGTCCTGTTGCGTCGTGATATCGAAAACTTCATTGAAATTTTAGCGGTTAAAGCAAAAGAACACAAAAATACAGTGATGATGGGACGTACGCATGGTGTTCATGCAGAACCAACGACGTTCGGCCTTAAGCTTGCGTTATGGCGTGAAGAAATGAAACGTAATCTGGAGCGCTTCGAAGCAGCCGCAAAAGTTATCGAGACAGGTAAACTTTCTGGCGCTGTGGGAACGTATGCAAATATCGATCCATTCGTTGAAAAATATGTTTGTGACAACCTTGGTTTAGCAGCAGCACCAATCTCTACGCAGACGCTACAACGCGATCGTCATGCTCAGTACATCAGCACACTTGCTTTGATTGGCGCTTCAATTGAAAAGTTTGCAACAGAGATTCGTGGTTTGCAAAAATCAGAGACGCGTGAAGTAGAAGAGTTTTTCGCAAAAGGTCAAAAAGGATCGTCTGCAATGCCGCATAAACGCAATCCAATTGGGTCTGAAAACATGACAGGTCTTGCAAGACTGCTTCGAGGTCATATGGTGACGGCAATGGAAAACGTTGCACTTTGGCATGAACGCGATATTTCACACTCATCAGCTGAACGTGTGATCTTACCAGATGCTACGATCACATTAAACTACATGTTGAACCGTTTTGGTAACATCGTGAAAAACTTGACCGTGTTCCCAGAAAACATGAAACGCAACATGGATTCAACATTAGGGTTAATTTACTCACAGCGTGTGTTGCTTGCTTTGATCGACAAAGGAATGTCACGCGAAGCTGCGTATGATACGGTCCAACCACTCGCTATGGAGGCGTGGGAGACACAGTCACACTTTAAGCCGCTTGTGGAAGCCAACCCAACCATTGCAGAAAAGTTATCGGCTGCAGAAATTGAAGACTGTTTCGATTACAACTATCACATTCAACAAGTAGATGCGATCTTTGAACGTGTCGGCTTAACCAACTAGGAGGTTTTTTCGTGCAAAAGGGTGCTCTAGTTTATGAAGGTAAAGCAAAACAATTATTTTTGACAGAAGATCCAGAAGTTCTTTATGTGCACTATAAAAACAGCGCAACTGCATTCAACGGGGAGAAGAAAGAAGAAATTGACGGCAAGGCACGTTTAAACAATCAAATCACTGCCGTTCTTTTTGAACAGCTTCATACAAAAGGAATCCCGTCTCACTTTATTGAACAACTCTCTGAAACAGAGCAACTTGTTAAAAAAGTAG
Source organism: Chryseomicrobium sp. FSL W7-1435 (assembly GCF_038595005.1). Classification (GTDB taxonomy): domain Bacteria; phylum Bacillota; class Bacilli; order Bacillales_A; family Planococcaceae; genus Chryseomicrobium. Next base: position 2,345,965 of record NZ_CP151997.1, on the reverse strand, counting down.
ACATCATTCCGTTAGAAGTAGTTGTGCGCAACATTGCTGCGGGTAGTCTTGCCAAGCGTCTAGGATTTGATGAGGGGCACGTTCTCAAACAGCCGTTAGTAGAGTTTTACTATAAAGATGATGCATTAGGCGATCCTCTTTTAACAGATGCCCATATAGCCTTGCTGGAACTTGTATCGGAAGATGAAAAATTGAAACTAGAACACCTTGCACGAAAAATCAACCAGGCACTCCAAGAAATCTTCCAAACCATTGGAGTAACATTGGTAGATTTTAAAGTAGAATTTGGTCGCACCGCTTCAGGGGACATTTTACTTGCAGATGAAATCTCGCCGGACACTTGCCGGTTATGGGATACAGAAACTAAACAAAAATTAGATAAAGATGTTTTTAGACAAAACTTAGGTAATCTCACAGATGGCTATGCCATAATTCTTTCTCGATTAGGAGGCAATTCTCAATGAAAAAAGTCAATGTCTATGTCACGTTACGTGAAAGTGTTTTAGATCCACAAGGTTCGGCTGTAAAAGGTGCGCTTCACGCAATGGATTACAAAGAAGTACAAGATGTTCGTATCGGAAAGTTCTTAGAACTTCAGATTGAAGAAGGCACACGTGACTTGGATACGGTGATCAAGGAAATGTGTGAACGTCTATTGACTAACACGGTTATTGAGGATTACCGCTATGAAATTGAGGAGGCGATCTCGCAATGAAATTTGCTGTGATCCAGTTTCCTGGTTCCAACTGTGATATCGATATGTATCATGCGATTCAAGATGAACTCGGCCAAGAGGTTGAGTACGTTTGGCATGACAAAGCGGATCTCAGTGGCTATGACGCAATTTTATTGCCAGGTGGCTTCTCTTATGGCGATTATCTACGCTGTGGGGCGATTGCCCAGTTTTCAAACATCATGATCGAAGTGAAAAAAGCAGCAGCAGCCGGTAAACCCGTATTAGGCGTTTGCAATGGCTTTCAAGTATTAACAGAAGCACGGTTACTGCCAGGCGCACTTCTTCGCAACAAAAACTTAAAATTCATTTGCCGTACAGTAGAGTTAGAAGTCGTTAACAACGACACGCTATTTACGGCTGACTATACGCAAGGGCAGAAGATTCAAATCCCCATCGCACACGGGGAAGGCAATTATTTCTGTGATGAAGAGACAGCGCAGCAACTGGCTGCTAACAATCAAATCGTCTTTCGCTATACAGGAGATGGTCCAAACGGGTCCATTTCGAACATCGCAGGCATTATCAATGAACAAGGCAATGTGCTTGGTATGATGCCTCACCCAGAACGTGCCGTGCACGATATCATGGGCGGCACAGATGGTCTACCATTATTCCGGTCAATTCTGAAACAGTGGAGGGAATCCCATGTCAGTCATGCTTGAACCAACAACTGAACAAGTAAAAGAAATGAAGCTTTACGCCCAAATGGGGATGTCAGATGAAGAGTTTGAACTGGCAACATCTATTTTAGGTCGTACGCCGAACTACACGGAAACTGGCCTTTTCTCTGTCATGTGGTCTGAGCACTGTTCGTATAAAAATTCAAAACCGGTGTTGCGCAAATTCCCAACAACTGGACCTCAAGTGTTACAAGGGCCAGGAGAAGGCGCAGGAATCGTTGATATCGGGGACGGGCAAGCGGTCGTATTCAAAATGGAATCGCACAATCACCCTTCTGCTATCGAGCCTTATCAAGGAGCCGCAACCGGTGTTGGAGGTATTATCCGCGATGTGTTTTCAATGGGAGCACGTCCAATCGCTTTGTTGAATTCCCTTCGTTTCGGGGAGCTTGAGACACCTCGCGTGAAATACTTGTTCGAAGAAGTAGTGGCGGGTATTGCCGGTTACGGAAACTGTATCGGTATTCCGACAGTGGGTGGAGAAATCCAGTTTGATCCTTGTTACGAAGGAAATCCACTTGTTAACGCTATGGCAGTTGGTCTGATCAATCATGAAGATATTCAGCGTGGAATTGCAGCAGGTGTTGGCAATACAGTGCTTTACGCAGGTGCTAAAACGGGCCGAGATGGTATTCACGGAGCTACATTTGCTTCAGAAGAATTAAATGAAGAGTCTGAGAAGAAGCGTCCTGCTGTTCAAGTTGGGGACCCTTTCATGGAAAAGCTTTTACTGGAAGCTTGTTTAGAAGTGATCAAATCAGATGCTTTAGTTGGTATACAAGATATGGGAGCTGCCGGATTGACATCGTCTTCTGCCGAGATGGCTTCTAAAGCTGGATTTGGCATTGAGATGCATTTGGATCGTGTGCCACAACGTGAAACTCACATGACAGCTTACGAAATGATGCTGTCGGAATCACAAGAACGCATGTTGCTTGTTGTCAAAAAAGGACGCGAACAAGAAATTGTTGAGATTTTTGAGAAATACGATTTAGATTGTGTCGCGGTTGGCCAAGTAACAGATGACAAGATGCTGCGTCTGATCCATCACGGGGAAGTCGTTGCAGAAGTTCCTGCTGATGCATTAGCCGAAGAAGCACCTGTCTATAACAAACCAAAACAAGAGCCAGCCTACTTCCGAGAATTCCAAGCAACTGAGAACGTAGAGCCACAAGTGTCAGATGTTCAAGAGACGTTGACGGCGTTAGTCGCTCAACCAACCATTGCTTCTAAAGAATGGGTCTATGATCAATATGACTATCAAGTACGAACTTCGACCGTTGTTACGCCAGGGTCAGATGCTGCAGTAGTCCGTGTTCGTGGCACAAACAAAGCGCTTGCAATGACGACAGATTGTAACTCTCGCTACATTTATCTCGATCCGGTCACAGGAGGCAAAATTGCTGTAGCAGAAGCAGCACGTAATATTGTCTGTTCTGGAGGAAAACCTCTTGCAATCACAGATTGCCTGAACTTCGGAAATCCGGAGAATCCAGAGATTTTCTGGCAGCTTGATCAGTCAGCAGACGGTATTTCTGCCGCTTGTCTTGCGCTAGATGCACCAGTCATTGGTGGAAATGTTTCTCTCTATAACGAACGCAGTGGGACAGCTGTTTATCCTACGCCAACAATCGGTATGGTCGGTCTTATCCAAGACCTCGCGCATGTGACGACTCAGCAAGCCAAACATGCAGGCGATAAGGTCTACGTCATTGGAGAGACATTGACTGAGTTTGGTGGTTCAGAATTGCAAAAAATGGTGAACGGAACGATTTCCGGAAAAGCACCAGCCATTGACTTAGATATAGAAGCACGTCGTCAACAGCAGCTATTGACTGCCATTCAGTCAGGTCTTGTTGCTTCTGCTCATGATGTATCAGAAGGCGGCATGGCGGTTGCGTTAGCTGAAGTCGTGTTCGGTACAGAGTATGGTTTAGAAGTTACGCTAGATGGTTCTGCCGTCACTGCTTTATTTAGTGAATCGCAATCTCGCTTTGTAATAACCGTCGCAGAAGAACATGTCACGGACTTTGAAATCGCTATGCCAGAAGCTCGCGCTGTGGGCACAATCACTACTGACACGGACTTTGTCATCCATTCAACAACTGGCGAGAAGTGGATCCAGTTGCCGGTAGCAGAGCTATTCGCTGCCTGGAAAGGAGCTATTCCATGTTTACTGAACTCAGAGGACTAAATGAAGAATGTGGCGTATTTGGAGTGTGGGGTCATACTGATCCTGCACCCATGTGCTATTACGGGCTTCACGCACTTCAGCACCGCGGCCAAGAAGGCGCCGGTATTGTTGCAACAGACGGTGAATTTTTGCGCGCGGTTCGTGGAGAAGGCCTAGTCAATGATGTATTCGATGAAACCAAGCTGAAAGCCTTACAAGGGAAAGCCGCAATCTCCCATGTGCGTTATGCAACAGCTGGTGGTTCAGGTCTAGCAAATGTTCAGCCATTGTTATTCAACTCAACGACAGGTTCACTTGCCATTGCCCACAACGGAAACATCGTCAACGCGACTGACTTAAAACGTAGCCTTGAACGCCAAGGAAGCATTTTTCAAACAACCTCTGATACGGAAGTGTTGGCTCATTTAATCAAACGCAGTCATCTCCAATCGTTTGAAGAACGTGCCAAACAAGCCCTTCGTCTTTTGAAAGGGGCCTTTGCTTTCTTGATTTTGACGGAAGACTTTTTAATGGTCGCGCAAGATCCAAACGGGATGCGTCCCTTATCACTGGGTCGTTTGAATGGCGGTTTTGTCGTCGCTTCAGAAACCAGTGCATTCGATTTGATTGGTGCAGAAGTCATCCGTTCAGTCGAGCCAGGTGAAATGTTAATTATTGATGATAAAGGCGTTCGCTCGTCGTTTTATACTGAAGAACGCGGAAGAGCTATCTGCTCTATGGAATATATCTACTTTTCACGACCAGATTCCGATATTGACGGAATCAACATTCATTCTGCTCGCAAACGTTTAGGCATTCAGCTAGCAAAAGAAATTCAACTAGAAGCCGATATCGTGACGGGTGTACCAGATTCTAGTATTTCAGCAGCCATCGGGTTCTCGGAGCAATCGGGCATTCCTTATGAAATGGGACTGATCAAAAATCGCTACGTAGGAAGAACTTTCATTCAGCCTTCGCAAGAACTTCGTGAGCGCGGCGTGAAAATGAAACTGTCACCAGTGCGTCAAGTGGTCCAAGGCAAACGAGTCGTGATGGTCGATGACTCAATCGTTCGAGGAACGACCTCTCGCCGTATCGTGAACATGTTAAAAGAAGCAGGCGCTAGTGAAGTGCATGTCGTCATTAGTTCTCCCCCTCTGAAAAATCCATGTTTCTATGGAATTGATATCAGTTCAGATTCAGAGCTGATTGCTGCGAATCATACGCTGGACGAGATGTGTGCGATCATAGGAGCAGATTCCTTATCGTTCTTATCAGTGGAAGGGTTGCTGCAGTCAATTGGGCGTTCACCAGAAACGAAAAATTGTGGCCAGTGTCTCGCTTGCTTTACGGGCGAATACCCAACGTCGATCTACTCGGATACAAAATTACCGCATGAAAAAGAATTGGTGCGCTAGGAGGCCGTTACATGTCAAAAGCATATGAACAGGCGGGAGTTAATATAGAGGCAGGGTATGAAGCTGTCAACCGCATGAAAAGTCACGTCGAGCGCACAAGCCGGTTAGGCGTTCAAGGAACATTTGGTGGATTTGGTGGTCAATTTGATTTGTCTTCGCTGAACTTGAAACAACCCGTGTTGATTTCAGGGACAGATGGTGTGGGTACCAAATTAAAACTTGCCTTCATGGCAGATCGCCACGATACGATTGGTATTGACTGTGTAGCGATGTGTGTCAATGATATCGTCGCACAAGGAGCAGAGCCTTTGTTTTTCCTTGATTACGTAGCACTCGGCAAAGCTGTTCCTGAAAAAATCGAGCAGATTGTCAAAGGTGTAGCAGATGGCTGTGTGGAAGCAGGAGCCGCACTTATTGGTGGCGAAACGGCTGAGATGCCAGGACTTTACGAAGAAGACGAATATGACTTAGCCGGTTTTGCAGTAGGCGCTTGTGAAAAAGTGGATGTCATTACGGGTGAGAACATCGCAGCTGGTCAAGTGTTGATCGGCTTACCTTCAAGCGGCATTCATTCTAATGGCTATTCTTTAGTACGTCATATTCTCTTCTCGCAACATGATGTGAAGCTCTCCGATGCTGTACCATTTTCAGACGATACTTATGCAGATGTGCTACTTGCCCCAACACGTATTTATGCAAAACAAATTGCAGCACTCAAACAGGTTGTTTCAATTAAAGGTATGGCGCATGTAACTGGAGGCGGTTTCTTTGAAAACTTGCCACGCATGTTGCCGGAATCTCTTGGTGTTTCTATTGTGCTAGGTAACTGGCCAGTTCCAGAAATTTTCTCGCATTTAAAAGAACTTGGGTCTTTAGAGGACCGTGATCTTTACGGTGTATTTAATATGGGAATCGGATTTGTTGTCGCAGTGGACGAGAAAGATCAAGAGCGAGCACTCAAAGCTTTACACGAAGCGGGAGAAACAGCGTATGTGATTGGAACTGTTACACAGACGGCAGGAGTTGCCTTTACTGGCGATCAGGATGGGAGTCTCTAAGATGACGATTCGTTTTGCCATTTTTGCGTCGGGCAGCGGTTCGAACGCGGAGGCTCTCTACCAAGCGACGGTAGAAGGTCAATTGCGCGGAGAAATTGTCGGCGTGTTCAGCGATAAGGAAGATGCGTATGTACTGGAACGCGCTAAGAAATGGGGAGTTCCGGCTGCTCAGTTGTCACCAAAAGCGTATGCATCGAAAGCAGATTATGAGCAAGCGGTTCTTGACCAGCTTAGGATTTGGCAGGTAGACTTTTTAGTACTTGCAGGATATATGCGTCTCATTGGGCCAATTTTGCTTAGCGCGTTTCCGAATAAAATTGTCAATATTCACCCTTCGCTTCTTCCCGCATTTCCGGGGAAAGATGCAATCGGTCAAGCGCTTGCGTATGGTGTACAGATTACAGGTGTAACAGTACATTTAGTGGACGCAGGGATGGATACGGGACCGATTTTAGCGCAGCGTGCGGTGGAAGTTCAAGGTACGAGAGAGCAGACCGAAACATTCATTCATGCAGCAGAACATGAACTATATAAAGAAGCACTAGACCAGTTATGGAATGAGGAGAGAATAAAATGAAACGAGCATTACTCAGTGTGTCCGACAAAGTGGGCATCGTGTACTTCGCACAACAATTAGTAGAACTTGGGTATGAACTGCTATCTACTGGAGGCACTAAAGCGGCTCTTCAAGAGGCGGGCATCCCCGTGACTGCTGTTGGAGAGATCACAGGTTTCCCAGAAATTTTAGAAGGGCGTGTCAAAACGCTGCACCCTAAAATTCATGGGGGGTTATTGTCGAAGCACGATGATCCTGCTCACCTCGCACAGCTGGAAGAGCATGCGATTCAACCTATTCAAATGGTCTGTGTCAATTTGTATCCGTTTCAATCGACCATTCAGCGTCCAGATGTAACTCCAGAACTTGCGATTGAAAATATTGATATCGGTGGTCCAAGCATGTTGCGTGCATCTGCGAAAAATCATCAGTACGTCACAGTGGTCACGGATCCTGCAGATTACGCAGTTGTGTTGGAAGAACTTCATACGTCAGGAGAGACAAAACTTGCGACGCGTCAGCGACTGGCTGCAAAAGTATTCCGTCATACAGCAGCATACGATGCTTGGATTGCCGCCTACTTAAGTGATATGGCGGGCGACGAGTTCCCGGAATCACTGACATTGACGTATGAGAAGAAGCAAGATTTACGCTACGGGGAAAACCCGCATCAGCTTGCCGCATTCTACCAGAACACGATGGGGTCAGCTTTTTCGATTGCAGCTGCCACTCAGCTACACGGCAAAGAACTTTCTTACAACAACATCCAAGATGCCAATGCAGCCATTCAGCTTGTCAAAGAATTTGAGCAGCCTGCAGCCGTTGCCGTAAAGCATATGAATCCATGTGGTGTTGGGGTTGGACAGACGATTGCAGAAGCTTTCCAAAAAGCCTATGAGTCCGACGAGACTAGTATTTTCGGCGGCATCATCGCGCTCAACCGTGAAGTGGATGCAGCAACAGCGAAAGTGCTTGGTGGGATTTTCTTAGAAATTATTATTGCCCCTTCGTTCTCTGAACAAGCCCTAGCAATGCTGACGGCAAAGAAAAATATTCGTTTATTAACGATTCCATTTGAAGACGGCTCACAAGAAGCGTTCAATGTGGTATCGATTGAAGGTGGACTGCTTGTACAGTCTCCAGATACAGCGTCTCTTGCGCATGCCAATGTTGAAGTGGTGACAGACCGCGTGCCAACAGATGAAGAGTGGGAAGCGCTTGAACTCGGTTGGAATGTCGTGAAACATGTGAAATCGAATGCTATTGTTGTTGCTGATTCACAGATGACGCTTGGTGTCGGTGCAGGACAAATGAACCGCGTCGGTGCAGCGAAGATTGCCCTAGAACAAGCAGGTGACAAAGCGCGTGGAGCAGCCCTTGCTTCAGATGCCTTCTTCCCGATGTCTGATTCAGTAGAAACAGCAGCAGCAGCTGGTATCACTGCGATTATTCAACCAGGCGGATCAGTCAAAGACCAAGACTCCATCGATAAAGCAAACGAACTCGGCATTGCGATGGTCTTTACAGGAATTCGTCACTTCAAACACTAGGAGGAAATCCAATGAAAGTACTTGTGATTGGAAGTGGCGGTCGTGAACACGCCATCGTCCGCCAGTTTAAAAAGTCACCCAGTGTAACCGAAGTCTTTGCCATTCCAGGAAATGACGGCATGAAAGACGAGGCAACATGCATCGCCATCTCACAACTGGACTTCCAGGCAATCGCTGAAGTCGTTCGCCGTGAAAAGATTACGTTGACGTTCGTCGGACCTGAGCAACCGTTGTCTGAAGGCATTGTGGATTACTTCCAAGCGGAAGGGTTGACGATTTTTGGACCGACGCAAGCGGCTGCGGAACTTGAGGGAAGCAAGGCGTACGCAAAAGATGTGATGGACCGTTACGGCATTCCCACAGCATTCTATGAAGTGTTTGATCAGGTGGAGCCCGCTCTTGCTTATGTGAAAAAGCACGGTGCCCCGATTGTCATCAAAGCAGATGGTCTTGCAGCAGGTAAAGGTGTGGTCGTGGCAATGACGGAACAAGAAGCGCAACAAGCTATCATCTCCATGTTAGATGGACAACGCTTTGGCGACGCGTCTTCACGAATTGTCATTGAAGAGTTTTTAGAGGGAGAAGAATTTTCTCTTCTCGCCTTCGTGCACGGCGGTCATATCGTTCCAATGCCGATTGCACAAGACCATAAACGTGCTTACGATGGGGATAAGGGACCGAACACGGGAGGAATGGGCGCTTATTGTCCAGTGCCACATTTGCCGAAAGGGTTAACAGAGCAAGCACTTGAAACCATTGTTCACAAAACTGTTGAGGCGATGGATGCGGAAGGCAGACCGTTTACGGGCGTGCTCTATGCAGGACTCATTGCCACTTCAGAGGGCCCGAAAGTGATTGAGTTCAACACGCGTTTTGGCGATCCGGAAACTCAAGTGGTGTTGCCAAAGCTTCAATCTGACTTTGGCAAGTTGCTCATCGATTTACTGGAGGGGCAAGAGCCGACTGCAGAGTGGGACGATTTACACCATCTTGGAGTAGTCGTTGCAGCAGAAGGCTATCCAGAAGTACCGGTGAAGGGGCAGTTGCTGCCAGAGCTTCACAAATTAGAGGGCGTGCAAGTATTCCACGCAGGTACTGTCTTGCAACAAGAGCGATACCGCGGGGCAGGAGGTAGGCTGATTCTCGTTTCGGCAGCTGCCGAGACGCCGAAAGAAGCAGCGACAAAAGTCTATGCCACACTTGACTCGGTTGCCTGGCCTTCTTGTTTTTACCGCAAGGATATTGGGTGGCGTACGTTTAGTTAGATGTGTAGAACACCGTTCTAGTAAGATCTTAGGTCGCTAAGGGTTTGTGCCCTGAGCGGCCTTCTTTATGCCCTGGGGTAACGGCTTTGTGACTCGAGCGGGGCTTTTTGTGCCCACAAAACTCCCGTTTGAGTCAAGTCATATTATGGAAACCAATTCAAAGACAACAGTCCATCATTCCTCCCTCACACTTCTCTGAAAACCCCACAAACTGAAACAAAATCTGTCACTTTCACGCTTCACTTTACTAAAGTGTTATGCTACACTGGAAAAGAATTGTCTAAAGAGAGGGTGTTTCCATATGCAATACCCGATTTGGAAAATAGAAGAGATCCGGCATCAACTAGAAGTGGTGAACGGGAAGAGTGCTCCAGATATTTTGATTCAAAATGCTACCTACTTACACAGTCATTTAAAAACCTGGGTGACGGGAAACATTTGGATCGTTAAAGACCGTATCGTCTATGCTGGAAAAGAATTGCCCGCTACGATGGAAGGCACCGAAATTGTCGATGCCTCTAACCAAAAGATTGTTCCTGGCTACATCGAGGCACATAGCCATCCATTCCAATTATACAACCCAGAAACTTTTGCGGACTTTGCAGCGCAAACTGGGACGACCATGTTGGTAAGTGACAACTTGCCTTTATTTTTGACGATGGAAAATCAGAAAGCGTTTTCATTTATGGACAAGCTACGTGAGCTACCGTTTTCGTTTTACTGGTGGGCGAGATTTGATTCTCAGACGGAACTTGAATATGAAGAAGAACTTTTCTCGACTAAAGCCATCACAGAATGGATTGAGCGTCCTGATGTCATAATGGGTGGGGAATTAACCGGTTGGCCAAGGTTGTTAAATGGCGATGATCAGATGTTGTATTGGATGCAGCAAGCAAAAGCCAATGGCATGAAAATTGAAGGGCATTTTCCTGGTGCTTCTGAGCGTACACTAACAAAGATGCGTTTACTTGGCACGGATGGTGACCATGAAGCTATGACCATCGATGAAGTAGAAAAACGCATTTTGCATGGCTATGCCGTAACCCTTCGTTATTCATCGATTCGACCAGACCTGCCAGACCTACTCAAAGAAATCGTCAATAAAGGCTGGAAGATCTTTGATCACTTGATGATGACGACGGATGGTAGTACGCCTGGTTTCCATCAAGATGGGGTCATGGATAAATGTATCCAAGTTGCACTTGATGCAGGAGTGGACCCAGTGGACGCCTACTTAATGGCGACTTTCAATCCTGCTAAATATTACAACTTATCCAACTTGCACGGAGTTATCGCAACAGGTCGCCTGGCGTCACTGAACTTTTTGTCAGATGAAACGTCACCTACCCCAATAAGCGTGTTATCAAAAGGTGTTTGGATTAAGCGCGACGGAGAACGCGTCACAACGTTCAGTGGTACAGATTTCTCAATGTTTGATCGTGGGGATTTAACGATAGAGCTTGCTGACACAGATTTTCAATTCTCGATGCCGTTTGGTTTAGAGATGGTCAACGATGTCATTATTAAACCTTACCGCATTAGTGTCGATACCACTCACGGGCGATTAGCTGAGGATCACGATGAAAGCTTTTTAGTGCTCATTGACCGCAATGGAAAATGGAAAGTGAACACTTTATTAAAAGGATTCGCCACAACTCTTCAAGGGTTTGCGTCGTCCTACTCCAATATGGGAGATATTCTGTTAATCGGGAAAGATAAGCAAGAAATGAAACGAGCTTATGAATCCATCCAGCAGTCCAGAGGTGGAATTGCTATCAGTCAAGACGGCGAGATTACTGCCAAAATTGACTTGCCAATTGGCGGAGGCTTATCCACGTTGCCTCTAGAACAACTTATCGAGAAAGAAAAAGAGCTCAAACTTCACCTTGCCAATCATGGTTTCCGTCATGGAGACGCGATTTATACATTGCTATTTTTACAAGCGACTCATTTGCCTTACGTTCGGATTACGCAACGAGGAATTGTGGATGTCTTGAAGAAACAAGTGCTGTTTCCATCGGTTATGCGATAAGGGGGAGACGAAGTGAAAAAATGGGGAATTAGTGTTCTGTGTTCACTTGTTCTGTTAGCAGGTTGTATAGACAAAGAAGAGACCGCAACAGACGAGCCTATTATTCATGAAGTAGAAGAGGAAACTGAAGGAGAGTCGCTAAATTTCACGACGCCACTTTCTGGTGAACCCGCTTCTCAAGAATTAACTGCTAGGCCAGTTGTAGTAGCAATCAATAATCATCCGCTAGCCAGACCCCAATCAGGTCTTTCGCAAGCAGATATCATTGTAGAACTTTTAGCTGAAGGAAACATAACACGTCTGCTTGCTGTATACGAAAGCGAGATGCCAGGACGTGTTGGACCTATCCGAAGTGCTAGAGATTATTTCATTGATCTAGCAAACGGCTACTCGGCATTTTTTGTGGCTCATGGTTATAGTCCAGATGCCAAAGCAATGCTCGACCGGGGCGAAATTGACCATGTCAATGGAATGCAATATGATGGATCGTATTTCCAGCGTTCGTCGGATCGAAAAGCACCTCATAACTCTTATAGCAGTGGGGAGAACATCTTGGCGGCTGCAGAAGCTGTAAATGCCACCATGACACTTGCTTCCAGTCAAATGCCACGCTATACGTTTTCTGAACAACCGGTATCTGGAGAAGTTGTGAAAGAACTTACTGTACGGTATAGTACGGATGAAAACTTTAGTAGCACATACTCGTTTGATGAAGAGACAGACTTTTATACACGAATTTCAGGTGGACAAGAGACACAAGATGCAGAAACAGGTGACAGTCTGAAGTTGTCTAACGTCATTATTTTAGAAGTGCCTCATCAGACAATTGATGCCGAGGGAAGGCAAGCGCTTGATCTTGAAGCTGGCGGCAATGCCTGGCTCGTTAGAAATGGTACAATGCAACAAACTACGTGGCAATCAGATAATGGACTGATGCGACTTTATACGGGTTCTACTGAAATGGAGCTTGCACCTGGGCAAACCTGGATTCATCTAATTCCTACAGCCCGTGGATTTGATCAAATGGTAACGTATACCGACTAAAGGAAGTGATTCGATGCAAGTAGAAAAAATTAAAGGTCATCAAACTGAGCAACTGTTTAAAGCTGTTTTAGAACTGAAGAACATCGATGAGTGCTACGCATTTTTTGACGACTTATGTACAATCAGTGAAATTCAATCGCTTGCACAGCGGTTTGAAGTAGCCCATCTTCTGCGTCTTCAAAAAACGTATGAAACAATCAAAGATCAAACAGGAGCAAGCACAGCCACTATCTCTCGCGTGCGCAGATGCTTTGATTACGGCAACGACACGTATGATGAAATGTTAGGCAGATTGTATCCAGATGAGCCATCATTTAAGCCTACGACAAAAGGTCGCCGCTCCTAAATGCAAACAGGTTTCCCTTTAGGGTGACCTGTTTTTTTGGTATACTGACACTACATAACTAACCAGACGAGAAATCGACCCGTAGTGGGTCGATTTCGGCATGTCTAACTGAAGAAGGTGCCTACATGCTCACAGATTTTCACGAGTGGAAACACGTATTTAAACTAGATCCGGCAAAGTCTTTAACAGATGAACAACTGGAACAAATTTGTGAATCAGGTACAGATGCTCTCATCGTTGGCGGTTCAGACAACATTGAACTGGACGATGTTCTTGAACTACTGATGAAAATCCGCCGATTTGCTCTTCCGGTTTGCCTCGAACTTTCCACCCTCGATATGATTACACCAGGTTTCGACTATTATTTGATTCCCTCGGTACTTAATAGCCCGCACACACAATGGGTAAAAGACCTTCACCACCAAGCCCTAGTCACACATGGTGACTTTATGAACTGGGATGAAGTATTTGTGGAGGGATATTGCATCTTAAATCCAGATGCGAAAGTGGCCCACCTGACAGAAGCTGAAACTTCATTATCTACTGATGAGGTCGTGGCCTATGCAAGGCTCGCGGAAAACTTGTTCCGCCTGCCAATATTTTATCTAGAGTACAGTGGCATGTTTGGTGATCCACAGATAGTGAAAGCTAGCAAACAAGTGCTGTCAACTACGCGATTATTTTATGGTGGTGGAATTGAAACGCCGGAGCAAGCCCGACAAATGGCCCTCTACGCTGATACTATCATCGTCGGCAATAGCCTTTACACAAATTTAAAACAGGCACTGGCTACGGTCAAAGCAGTGAAGGAGGAACTATGAAGAGTATTTCAAATCAATTATTGCAAGGCATGAATCCTAAACAGGAAGAAGCCGTTAAACATACAGAAGGACCTTTACTCATTATGGCTGGAGCAGGCTCGGGAAAGACGCGTGTGTTGACTCACCGCATTGCCTATCTTATTGTCGAAAAACAAGTATATCCTTCAAAAATTTTGGCGATTACGTTTACTAATAAAGCGGCAAAAGAAATGAGAAATCGAATTGACGGAATCCTCGGAGAAGGTTTTGGAGACCAGATGTGGGTATCAACGTTTCACTCCATGTGCGTTCGTATCTTACGTCGAGATGCGGACCGAATTGGTTACGCAAAAAACTTTTCAATTTTAGATAGCACCGATCAATTGAGCGTTATCAAAGCCATTTTAAAGCAAGAGAATATAGATTCAAAAAAATATGAACCACGCGCTCTTTTAGGCATTATTAGCAGTGCAAAAAATCAGTTAAAGTCGGCCTCTGATTTTCTAGCAGAAATGAATCCAATGAATCCTTATGAAAAGATTGCAGGGCAGGTCTATACCTCGTATGAACGTCGTTTGAAGAAGAATCAATCGATGGATTTTGATGATTTGATTATGCGAACAATTGATTTGTTCTCACGTGTTCCAGAAGTACTGGAATTCTATCAAAATAAATTTCACTATATTCATGTGGATGAATACCAAGATACTAACAAAGCCCAGTACCAGCTCGTCGAGATGCTCGCTGAAAAGTTTCACAACATTTGTGTGGTCGGTGACTCGGATCAATCGATCTATCGCTGGCGCGGAGCAGACATCGGCAATATTTTATCCTTTGAAAAAGATTACCCGAATGCCAAGGTGATTATGCTCGAGCAAAACTATCGCTCGACAAAACGAATTTTACAAGCTGCCAATGAAATCATTGGCAATAACAAGAGTCGTTATCCAAAAGTATTGAGAACCGATAATTCAGAAGGTGAAAAAGTTCAACTGTATCGTGCTTACAATGAACAAGAAGAAGCACAATTTGTAGTAGGGAAGATTCAACAGTTGATGCAAGACGATGGCCTTCACTACAAAGACTTTGCCGTTCTTTATCGTACAAACGCGCAGTCTCGTGCGATGGAGGAAACGCTGGTCAAATCCAACATGAACTACAAAATCGTTGGCGGGACAAAGTTCTATGACCGAAAAGAGATTAAAGATTTGCTCGCGTACTTACGTTTAATTGCGAACAATGATGACGATATTTCACTTGCACGAATTATTAACGAACCGAAGCGAAACATTGGCGCAACATCGTTTGAACGAATCGTCACGTATGCATTGATGCATGATATGACAGTACTTGAAGCGCTTGAAAATGCTACTTTGATTCCAGGTATGACAGGACGAGCATTAAAATCTGTTTCCGAATTCTTTACACTGATTGATCAATTGACAGCTATGCAGGAATATTTATCTGTGAGTGAGATTGTTCAGGAAGTCATCGATCGTACAGGTTATAAAGAGATGCTACAACGCGAAAACAGCATTGAGTCAGAAAGTCGACTAGAGAATATCGGAGAATTTGTAACAGTTACAAAGGCATTCGAAGAGCGCAGTGAAGACAAGACGTTAGTTTCTTTCTTGACTGACCTTGCCCTGATTTCCGATATTGATGCACTGGATCAAGTACCGAATGAAGACCAAGGTACCGTGACATTAATGACGTTACATGCAGCGAAAGGCCTTGAGTTTCCGGTAGTCTTCTTGATTGGAATGGAAGAAAACATCTTCCCACATAGCCGCTCGATTGGCGACGACGATGAAATGGAAGAGGAACGAAGACTGGCTTACGTAGGCTTGACTCGTGCCGAGCAACGTCTCTACCTGAGCTGTGCGCAAATGCGAATGATCTTTGGTCGTTCTAGCATGAACCAGCCGTCTCGTTTTATTGGTGAAATTTCAGCTGATGTGATTGAACCAGTAGGGGGAGAGCGCGCTAGCCAAGTCCATGCCTCTGTGTCAGGCAATCGCTATATCAAACCCCGCAAAGTGGCGCCAAGCCATCCCGTCTATACAGAATCAGGCGGAGATAAAATGGTCTGGACAATTGGTGATAAAGCCGTTCATAAAAAATGGGGTGTCGGCACAGTTGTCAGCGTACGAGGTGAAGGGGAGAATCGAGAACTCGATATTGCTTTCCCAAAACCCACAGGTATCAAGCGCTTGCTTGCTAAGTTTGCACCGATTGAAAAACAGTAGGAGGAATAGCTTGTGGAACATGTAGAAACACGAATGAAAGAATTGCATGATTTACTGCATGACTATGGCCATGCCTATTACGTATTAGATGAACCGCTCGTATCAGATGCCGTCTATGATCAATTTCTGAGAGAGCTTCTAGAACTGGAAGAGCAACATCCTTCCTTAATTCTTCCGGACTCTCCTACGCAACGAGTCGGTGGAAAGCCACTTGAAGGTTTTCAAAAAGTTCGCCATCGCACACCGATGCTCAGCTTATCCAATGCGTTTTCAGCAGAAGACTTACAAGAGTTTGATAGACGAATCAGTGAACTTGTCGATGGTGCTTACCGCTACGTTTGTGAGTTGAAAATTGATGGATTAGCAGTCAGTCTCCTTTATGAAGATGGAAAACTTGTTCGAGGAGCCACTCGCGGCGATGGTACAACTGGGGAAGATATCACGGCCAATATTCGTACAATCCGTGCCGTGCCACTTCGTCTAAAAGAAAAAGTGACGCTTGAAGTGCGAGGAGAGGCCTATATGCCAAAATCTTCGTTCCAAGCGCTCAATGCCACTCGTGAAGAGCAGCAACTTGAGCTATTCGCTAACCCGCGCAATGCGGCTGCGGGTAGTTTGCGTCAACTAGATCCTAAGATTGCGGCAAGTCGACAACTAGCTGTATTTATTTATGGTCTAGGCAATCCTGAGGAACTGGGTATCCAATCTCATTCTGAAGCTTTGGCGTATTTACAAGAACTTGGATTTTCCATGAACCGAGAAACAACAGTTTGTGAAACAATTGAGGACGTTCAAGCGTTCATAGAGGAGTGGACAGCTAAGCGTTTAGAGCTTCCCTATGAAATTGATGGCATCGTTATTAAAGTAGATCGCTATGATCAACAAGAAGAACTTGGATTTACAGCCAAGAGTCCACGATTTGCCACGGCCTATAAATTTCCGGCAGAAGAAGTCGTGACGGAGTTACTGGATATTGAATGGACGATTGGACGTACTGGCGTTGTCACACCGACTGCCATCTTGCAAGCTGTGCAAGTAGCTGGAACAACCGTAAGACGTGCTTCTCTTCATAACGTCGATTTGATTCAACAAAAAGACGTTCGAATTGGGGATGCCGTCATTATCCGAAAAGCGGGTGACATCATTCCTGAAGTGGTTGCGGTCATTGAACAACAACGTAAAACAACGGCAGTGCCTTATGAGATGCCGACCCAATGTCCAGTTTGTGAAAGTGAATTAGTTCGCATAGAAGAAGAAGTGGCGTTACGTTGCGTGAATCCCGCCTGTCCTGCTCAAATCACGGAAGGCATTCGTCATTTTGCCTCTCGCAATGCCATGAACATTGATGGTCTCGGAGAAAAAGTGGTCGAGCAGTTATTTCAAAATCAACTGATCCATGACGTCGCCGATCTTTACACCGTATCAGGCGAGCAACTTGTGCAGTTGGACCGTATGGGCAACAAGTCGGCAGAAAACCTAGTGAGAGCGATAGAAGCTACCAAACAAAATTCGTTAGAGAAGTTACTTTTTGGGCTTGGTATTCGCCATATCGGTGAAAAAGCCGCCCGCCTTTTGTCTGAAGAATTTGGTGACCTGGACGCTCTGCTCGGAGCAAGTCGCGAACAGTTAACAGCCGTTCATGAAATCGGCGATAAAATGGCAGACTCGCTCGTAACTTATTTTGAACAGCCTGAATCACAGGCGTTGCTTGAAAAACTGCGCGATGCAGGAGTAAACCTGAGTTATTTAGGACGTAGAATTGATAAAGAGGCCGTTGCAGATAGCCCCTTCTTTGGGAAGACAGTCGTTCTTACTGGAAAACTTGAGCAAATGGGCCGCAATGAAGCCAAGGAAAAATTGCTTGAAAAAGGAGCAAAAGTATCTGGCAGTGTCAGTAAAAAGACGGACCTGGTGATTGCAGGGGAAGAAGCGGGCTCTAAATTAGAGAAAGCCACGGAACTTGGTATTGAGGTCTGGACAGAGCAACAGATGATGGATGCACTGGCAGACTAGGAAGGAAGAACAAAGATGAAGAAACAATTAGGGTGGTTAGCGGCATCGATGATACTGCTGTCTGCTTGTACACCTAATTCAGAAACAGAAGTAGTCCAAGACCCTGAAGAATCTGAAGCGCGTACGGTTGTCCTACCTTCCGTGCGACTTGATGATAACTATTACTCCACAATTTTACCGTATGCTGAAAGTAAGAGCCGTGGTCTGGTCGTTTCAAATATGGCTACCAAATATGACATTGTCGAAGTGGAAAAAGGACTGATGCGCTTGTCGCAAAACGAATTCCCTACCGATCAGTTCTTCTTTCAAGAAGGACAATATTTGGACCGTACAACGATCAGCTCTTGGCTAGCTCGTAGCAACCAGACAGAGCAAGGGCTGAATCCAGATGATCAAGGACTGACTGGTCGTGAAAAAGCGCAACAAGCGCCAGTTTATCTATCCCATATCGTCGAACAAAACTACTTAGTGTTAGATGAAAACACGATGAAGCTCGCGGGAATCTCGATTGGGCTCGCGCTTAATTCCATCTATTACTACACCGAAGTAGATTACGGACCGGTATTTGAACAACAACTTTCAGATACTCAGATCACAGAAAACGGCCGTCGTATTGCGCAAGAAATCGTGACGCGCATGCGAGCGATGCCTGGATTAGAAGAAATTCCGATCACGATTGGGTTGTTCAAGCAAAATAGCCGAAACGCTATCGTACCAGGAACCTACTTTAGTTATGGCGTTTCTGATAGCGGCAATGAAATCGGTGATTGGTCTGCCATCAATGAGCGTTTTGTGACGTTCCCGACTTCTGATTCAAGTGAACAATTCCGCGATACAGATACGGCATTCCGGAATTTTAAGCAAGACGTCGAAACGTATTTCCCGAATTACACTAGCGTTATAGGGAATGGCTTCTACAAAGATGATTTTTTACAGAAGTTAACGATTGATATACCGATTCAGTTTTTTGGGAAGGCTGAAATCATTGGATTTACTCAATATGTTTCCGGGTTGATCAATACGCACTTTGTTACGGACTTGCCGGTTGAGATCAACATTACGTCAATCGAAGGGGAACAAGCGCTCATCAAGCGTGAGGCTAACCAAGAAACACCGTTTGTTCATATTTACGAGTAAAGGGTACTCTGTTCAAGTAAAGCAGAAAATGATATGATGGGCTGTATGATTGAATTAATTGGAGGTGTCCATAGTGGCAACAATCACAAAAGAAGAAGTGCGTCACGTCGCGCATTTGGCACGTTTAGCCATTACTGAAGAAGAAGTGGAGCATTTTACAGAACAACTTGCGAAAATTGTTCAATTTGCTGACAAGTTGAATGAGTTGGACACAACAAATGTGGAACCAACTACACATGTACTTCCACTAGAAAACGTTTTACGCGAAGACAAGTCTGTAGCAGGACTGGACCGCGAAATTATGATGAAAAATGTAAAAGAACACGAAGCAGGCCAAGTGAAAGTTCCTGCCATTATGGAATAGAGAGGCGGACTGAAATGTCTTATTTTACGCACACAGCAAAACAGCTGCAAGAAAAGATTGCGGCAAAAGAACTTTCTGTTCGTCAAGTAACAGAAGAAGCATTCACACGTATTGATGCAGTAGACGCAGATGTTCAAGCGTTTCTTGCCTTAAATAAAGAACAAGCTCTGACACAAGCTGATGAGATGGACCAAGTAGCTAGTGAAGAGCGTGGCCCCCTTTTCGGGATGCCTATTGGAGTAAAGGATAACATCGTAACAGCCGGTATTGAAACGACTGCTGCTAGTAAAATCCTTCAAGGCTTCAATCCAATCTACGATGCAACAGTCGTTCGTAAATTACGTGCTGCTGGTATGATCACTGTCGGAAAAATCAACATGGACGAATTTGCTATGGGTTCTTCTAATGAGAACTCAGCCTATAAAAAAACGAAGAACCCTTGGAATATAGCGCATGTACCTGGTGGTTCATCAGGTGGTTCAGCAGCTGCTGTTGCAGCAGGAGAAGTACCGTTCACACTTGGTTCTGATACAGGTGGTTCTATCCGTCAACCTGCCGCTTTCTGTGGCGTAGTAGGTATGAAACCTACATACGGTCGTGTCTCTCGTTTTGGTCTTATCGCATTTGCGTCATCTCTTGATCAAATTGGACCTATTACACGCACAGTAGAAGACAATGCACTTCTACTAGAGGCTATTTCAGGTTTTGACGAAATGGACTCGACATCTGCCAATGTAGAGGTTCCTAAATTCTCAGAAGCCGTCGGTAAATCTATCCAAGGTTTACGTATCGGTGTTCCTAAAGAATACATGGGAGAAGGCGTTAGTGAAGAAGTTCGTGCATCTGTACTTGAAGCATTAAAAGTATTAGAAGCTCAAGGGGCTGTCTGGGAAGAAGTCTCTCTTCCACACTCTGAGTACGCGCTTGCTACTTACTACTTGCTATCTTCATCAGAAGCTTCGTCTAACTTAGCTCGTTTTGACGGCATTCGTTACGGTTACCGAGCTGAAGAAGCGAAGAACTTATTAGAGTTATACAAAATGACACGTGCACAAGGTTTTGGCGATGAAGTTAAACGCCGTATTATGCTGGGAACTTACTCGTTAAGTGCTGGTTCATACGACGCTTACTACTTGAAAGCGCAAAAAGTGCGTACGTTGATCAAGCAAGACTTTGAAAACGTATTTGAAAACTATGATGTCATCGTAGGGCCGACTACTCCAACACCTGCTTTTAAAGTGGGCGAAAAAGTCGATGATCCATTAACGATGTATGCCAACGATATTTTAACGATTCCAGTCAACCTGGCAGGCGTACCGGGCATTTCTATACCATGTGGTTTTGCAGAAGGTTTACCACTGGGTCTTCAAATTATCGGTAAGCACTTTGATGAGTCTACAATTTATCAAGTGGCATCTGCCTATGAGTCAGCAACCGAATTTCACAAACAGACTCCGGCTTTATGGGAGGTTAATGCATAATGAACTTTGAAACAATCATTGGACTTGAAGTCCACGTTGAACTAAAAACAGAATCAAAAATGTTCTCGCCATCTCCAGCACACTTTGGTGCAGAGCCGAACACAAACACACATGTAATTGACCTAGGGTACCCAGGAGTTCTTCCAGTTGTTAATAAGACAGCTGTGGAGTGGGGAATGCGTGCAGCCATGGCTCTTAACATGGACATTGCACCGGTTACTAAGTTTGACCGTAAAAACTACTTCTATCCGGATAATCCAAAAGCTTACCAAATCTCGCAATTTGATAAACCAATTGGAGAAAACGGTTGGATTGAAATTGAAGTGGACGGCAAAACAAAACGTATCGGGATCACACGACTTCATTTAGAAGAAGATGCGGGGAAACTTTCTCACACAGATAAGGGCTATTCCCTTGTTGACTTTAATCGTCAAGGGACACCACTAGTTGAAATCGTTTCGGAACCGGATATTCGTACACCTGAAGAAGCCTATGCGTATCTTGAAAAATTAAAGTCTATTATTCAATTTACAGGCGTTTCAGATTGTAAGATGGAAGAGGGCTCACTACGTTGTGATGCAAACATTTCCTTACGTCCTTATGGCCAAGAGAAATTCGGCACAAAAGCTGAATTGAAAAACTTGAACTCGTTCAACTACGTGAAAAAAGGTCTTGAGCACGAACAAATTCGCCAAGCAGAAGTATTAAAAAGTGGTGGAGAAATTCTACAAGAGACACGTCGTTACGACGAGTCAACAGGAAACACATTGTTGATGCGTGTCAAAGAAGGTGCGGATGATTACCGTTACTTCCCAGAGCCGGATCTTGTCAAGATTGTCATCGATGAAGAATGGATGACACGCGTACGTGCAGAGCTACCGGAATTACCGGACGCTCGTAAAGCGCGCTATGTGAATGAGCTTGGACTTACTGAGTATGATGCTCGCGTCATGACCCTGACAAAAGAAATGTCTGATTTCTTTGAAGAGACAACTTCTCTTGGAGCAGACACGAAGCTCTCTACCAACTGGTTGATGGGTGATGTTTCTGCTTACTTGAACTCTGAGCAAAAAGAATTAAAAGATACAAAACTGACACCAACAGGTCTTGCAGGAATGGTCAAACTGATTGAAGATGGTACAATCAGCTCGAAAATTGCCAAAAAAGTATTTAAAGAACTTGTCGAGAATGGTGGTACAGCAGAAGAAGTCGTTAAAGCAAAAGGCTTTGTGCAGATTTCAGACGAAGGTGCATTGCGTGAGATTGTGACGCAAACACTTGATGCCAACCCGCAATCGATTGAAGACTTTAAAAACGGGAAAGACCGTGCAATAGGCTTCTTGGTCGGTCAGATCATGAAAGCGACAAAAGGTCAGGCCAACCCACCAATGGTCAACAAATTATTGAACGAAGAAATTCAAAAACGCTAACAACCCGGCTCGTCCTTACTTAGGACGAGCCTTATTTTGGGAATTCATGCTATGCTACTAATTAAGGAGGGGTTTTTAATGAAAACAGAACAACAGTATTTTGAAGAAGGCCGTCCACTGGCAGTTTATATGGATGAAATGACTACTAAAAAACAAGAGTCTTTTCATGTGTATGAGAATTTTACAGTACCAGCTGATGACGAGTTCATTACACGATTAGCACAAGCAAACGTTCACATTTTAGGCATCACGGAAGATTGGTGTGGGGATGCGATGATGAACAATGCGATTTTGCGTAAAATCACGGAAGCTGCAAATGTGGAAGTCCGCGTAGTATTACGTGATGCGGATACAGAGTTAATCGATCGCTACTTAACGAACGGCGGTCGCTCAATTCCTAAATATTTGCTACTTGACGAATCGGGTACAGTTTTAGCAACATGGGGCCCTCGAGCAGATCTTGTGCAAGACTATGTAATGGGAGAAAAAGCAAAGCTCCCAGAAGCGGGTAGTGAAGGGTTTGATGAAGCGCAGCGAGCTATCTTTGCTGAACTGACAACACAACTTGAAACTAATACAGACTTCCATTTGGCCACTTATAGTAGTATTCGAGAAGCATGGTTCACAAAATTGACTTCATAAGGAACCTCTAGAAGTATTATACTGTCTATAGGCAGTGAGAAAGATTTGTGAAGAAAGAAGGTTCTTCAAATGCAACGTGCACGAATTATTTACAACCCTACATCTGGACGAGAGCTGTTCAAGCGTCATCTTCCTGAAGTTTTAGAGGCGATGGAAGTGGCTGGCTATGAAACATCCTGCCATGCCACAACTGGTGCTGGAGATGCCACTGAGGCAGCGAAACGGGCAGTTGAAAATGGGTTTGATCTCATCATTGCAGCAGGTGGAGATGGAACATTAAATGAAGTAGTGGCGGGGGTCAGTCTTTATGACGAACGTCCAAAGCTTGGTTTAATTCCAATGGGAACGACAAATGATTTTGCTCGTGCCCTACATATCCCACGAGATATTCAACAGGCTGTGAAAATCATTACAGGTGGTCAATCGGTCCCTGTCGATGTCGGTCGAGTCAATGATACATTCTTTATCAATATTGCAGGTGGGGGACGAATCACGGAACTCACGTATGAAGTACCTAGTCGCTTAAAAACAGTGCTTGGTCAACTAGCTTACTACTTAAAAGGGATTGAAATGTTGCCGTCCATTCGAGCAACAAAACTTCGCATTGAATTTGATGATGAAGTCTTTGAAGAAGAGGCGATGATGTTCTTGATTGGCCTTACCAATTCCGTTGGTGGTTTTGAAAAACTTGCGCCAGATGCCAGCATCAACGATGGCCAGTTTACCCTATTAATTTTGAAAAAGGTCAATATGGCAGAATTTATTCGGTTGGCCACTCTTGCGATTCGAGGAGAGCATTTAAACGATCCTCATGTCATTTACCGCAAAGCTTCTAAGATTCGTGTGATGTCGGAAGAAACAGTTTCATTGAATCTAGACGGAGAATACGGTGGAACGTTACCTGCCGTTTTTGAGAACTGGGCACGCCACATTGAAATTATGGCGCCCGTCGATCTATTACCGGAACAGGATCACGTGAAGCGGGACTGATACTGACTAGCTACTCTAAAGATTTTGGAGTAGCTAGTTTGTTTATGACCGATTCTGGTAATTTCAAGTTCAGAGCCCTCGGAACTCGGTTCAGAGCCCGCGAAATTTGGTTCAGTGCCCGCGAAACTCGGTTCAATGCCCTCGGAATTTAGTTCAATGCCCGCGGAACTAAATCCTTATCAAAATCCCCCCTGTAGTTCGTAATTTTCGAGCTATTCTCATACCGTCATAACCTTGTAACAACTTGCCTGAAAACAAGTTCGGCTGATTAGATTAAACCCCTTCAACTAGGGTAGAATAAAGGCATGAAGCTCGTTGAATGACCGTTAGCCAATACTCTATATGAGGTGAACGAAATGGGAAATGAAGAAGCTGTATTTTTTAGTCGGCTACTTACAGAAATGACACTCTCGTTCCATATTATCTACGCCACAATCGGTGTAGGGGTGCCACTGATGATCATGCTGGCACAATACGTGGGAATCAAGAAAAACGACGAACACTATATTTTACTTGCCCGTCGCTGGGCACGAGGGTTCGTAATCACAGTAGCTGTCGGAGTTGTAACGGGGACCGCCATCGGACTCCAGTTGTCACTACTTTGGCCAAACTTTATGGAGCTTGCCGGCCAAGTGATTGCCCTGCCACTGTTTTTAGAAACATTTGCTTTCTTCTTTGAAGCAATTTTCTTAGGAATCTATTTGTATACGTGGGACCGTTTTGAAAACCAAAAGAAACACCTATTGTTACTTGTTCCAGTTGCGTTTGGTGCCGCGATGTCTGCAGTATTCATCACAATGGTGAACGCTTTTATGAACGCACCACAAGGTTTTGACATGGTCGACGGTGAACTGGTCAACATCAGTCCACTCCTTGCAATGTTTAATCCGGCCATGCCGACGAAAGTGGCGCACGTTGTCTCGACCGCCTTGATGACGAGCGCTTTCGTACTAGCATCAATCGGGGCTTTCCGATTGTTAAAAGGCTCGAACCATATTTATCATAAAAAAGCTGTGTACTTAATGGTCAAAGTTGGACTTGTGTTCTCCATAGCCACTGCAATCATTGGAGACTTCTCAGGTAAATACCTTGCTGAGTACCAGCCGGAAAAATTAGCGGCTGCTGAATGGCATTTTGAAACATCTGAAGCTGCGCCACTTATTCTTTACGGTATTTTAGACGGAGAAGAAGTGAAATATGCGATTGAGATTCCATTCGCATTAAGTATTCTTGCACACAATGATCCCAATGCAGAAGTGATTGGACTAGATCAATTCCCAGAGGATGAGATACCACCGCTCTATATCCACTACTTCTTTAACATCATGATTACAATCGGAATGTTCATGGTGATGTTATCAGCCTTTTATGTTGTCGCGAAATGGCGTAAATGGAAATTTGCGAACTCGCGCTTTATTCTCTGGTTGATCGTGGCAGGTGGACCACTTTCCATGATTGCGATTCAAGCAGGTTGGTGGATGACCGAAGTCGGCCGACAACCGTGGATTTTGTATCAAATCATGACTGTTGAACAAGGTGCAACATCCAATGGAAGTGTGGATATCATGGTCGTCGCATTTGCAATCTTGTACTTGATTTTAGGAATTGGTTCTGTCGTCGTCTTGCGCAGAATGTTCCGTAACAATCCAGTTGAAAAAGAGCTAGACAAACTAGATCAAGAGCGATTGGAAGGTGATACGAAATGACATTAGAAATCATAGGGATCACGGTCCTTTGGTTCTTCCTATTTGGATATGTCATCGTTGGGTCTATCGACTTTGGCGCGGGGTTCTTCAACGCCTATAGTTTGCTGACCAATCGCCAACATATTTTAACGAATATTATTCAAAGGTATTTGTCGCCCGTTTGGGAAGTTACGAACGTATTCCTCGTATTTTTCTTCGTAGGAATCATCGGGTTCTTCCCGAAGACCGCCTTTTATTACGGAACAACACTTCTTGTTCCAGCGAGTATTGCTATCATCTTGCTCGCGATACGGGGATCGTACTATGCGTTTGAGACATACGGTTCACGCGGGCACAAAGGCTACTCGTTTATGTACGGGGCAGCGGGGATTTTAATCCCTGCGTCGCTTTCCGTTGTATTAACGATTTCTGAAGGTGGATTCATCGATATGGTGGATGGCCAACCGGTACTTGATTATAGCCGCCTGTTCTTGAGTCCGTTAACATGGAGTATCGTTGTATTAGCCATTGCCGCCACACTTTATATTTCGGCTGTGTTTTTAACATGGTACGCAAGTAAAGCAGGGGACGCTGGTGCTACGAAGTTACTACGTAAATACGCATTGATCTGGGCATTGCCGACGATGATTACAGCAACAGGAATCATTGTAGAACTTCGTGCACATAACCCAGAGCATTACGCGAATATCTTGGATGTCTGGTGGGCATTCTTGATTTCTGGATTACTGTTCTTCGGAACGGTGTATCTATTGTGGACAAAACGAAATTACGGGTGGGCTTTCTTGTTGCTCGTCGGGCAGTTCTTTATCGCCTTTTTCGCATACGGCTGGTCGCACAGACCGTACTTGTTGTATCCGTATTTAACGATTTATGATGGGTTTACAAATGAAACGATGGCGATTGCACTGATCATTGCGTTCATTGCAGGACTATGTTTGTTATTACCGTCACTGTACTTGCTCCTGCGCCTATTCTTATTCAACAAAGATTATGTCGCTGGCAAAAAAGAAGACAATCACGCTTAGGAGGATATCATCATGACAAACTTTTTTATCTTTTACGCTCCGTTCATTGTACTGTTTGGTGCCATCGCAGCGGTCTTCTGGTGGGCGCCTAAAGACGGAATCATTCGAAAAGAAAAGTAGAATCAGCTCCTGCCGCGGCAGGAGTTTTTTCATGCTATAATGAAGAAATCATGCAAAAAAGAACGGGGTTTAAAGAATGACTGTAAAGAAAAATGACCGTTTGACGGTTTTTGTAGAAGATTTAACACATGATGGCCAGGGCGTCGCAAAAGTCGATGGCTACCCTATATTTATTAAAGGCGCATTACCGGATGAAAAAGTAGAAGTACATGTAGTAAAGGCATTAAAAAAATATGGATTTGCTAAACTGATTGAAATCGAGCAAGCTTCGCCTTTCCGTGTAGCTGCGCCATGTCCGGTATTTGATACCTGTGGTGGTTGTCAGCTTCAGCATCTGAGTTATGAAGGTCAGCTCATGGTAAAAGAAAAGCAGGTTCGGAGTGCTATGGAACGCATCGGCAAAGTCCATACGACTGTACTTCCCGTTATGGGGATGGATAATCCTTGGCGCTACCGTAACAAATCTCAAATTCCTTTTGGAACAGAGGACGGGCGAGTAGTCGCAGGGTTTTATAAGAGTGGATCTCATGATATAGCAGACACTCCGACATGCTTAATCCAAAGTGAAGAAGCAGATCGCTTGATGCTTGCTTTGAAGGAACGTGCACTCGAGTTAGGACTAGAACCTTATGATGAAAAGACAGGCCGTGGTCAGCTTCGTCATTTAGTTGTACGCAAAGGGCAGACAAGCGGAGAGACAATGGTCGTCTTGGTGACGAAATCCCGAAAACTAACACAACCGGAGAAAGTGATTCAGTTTATTCGTCAATTAGAGCCTTCTACTGTATCAATTGTACAGAATATCAACCCAACACGAACCAATGTTATTTTTGGAGAAGAGACGTTTGTGCACTGGGGAAAATCACATATCGTAGATTCTATTGGCGCTATTCAGTTTGAAATCTCTGCTCGCTCTTTTTATCAAATCAACCCGATACAGACGAACGTTCTTTATCAAAAAGCTTTAGAAGCAGCAGGGCTTACAGGAACGGAAACGGTGATGGATGCGTTCTGTGGCATTGGAACAATTTCGTTATTCCTTGCTCAACAAGCTAAACAAGTTCTAGGGGTGGAAATCGTTCCTCAAGCAGTGGAAGATGCACGTCGCAATGCAGAATTGAACGGCTTTACGAATGCAGAGTTTGAAGTAGGAGCTGCAGAAGACGTCATCACAAAATGGTACGAGGATGGAAAGCTTCCGGATGTTGTGGTGGTGGATCCCCCGAGAAAAGGTCTGGATGGCAAGTTGATTGATACGCTGATTGAACATAAACCACGCCGTATTGTCTATGTATCTTGTAACCCGGCAACACTTGCCCGTGACCTACGCCTTCTCGAAGATGGTGGATACACAGTTCATGAAGTGCAACCTGTCGATATGTTTCCACATACAACTCATGTGGAGTGCGTGACTTATTTAACGATTTAACTGAAACGTTTTAACTTTGTAGGAGGATTTCTGAAATGTTGAAAGAAAATTTTTGGCAGGACTTGCCGCGTCCCTTTTTCGTGCTAGCACCAATGGAAGATGTAACAGATGTGGTGTTTCGCAAAGTAGTAGCAAAAGCCGGACGACCTGATGTGTTTTTTACGGAATTTACGAACTCGGATAGCTATTGTCATCCAGACGGGATTCAAAGTGTACGTGGACGACTTACCTTTACAGAAGATGAACAGCCGATGGTCGCACATATTTGGGGAGACAACCCAGAGTATTTCCGTCAAATGAGTATTGGAATGGCTGAAATGGGCTTTAAAGGTATAGATCTTAACATGGGGTGTCCCGTTCCAAACGTAGCTTCACGCGGAAAAGGTAGTGGATTGATCCTGCGACCTGAAACTGCTGCAGAATTAATTCAAGCTGCAAAAGCTGGCGGTATACCGGTGAGTGTCAAAACACGTCTTGGATTTTCCGAGCTAGACGAATGGAAAGAATGGCTTGCTCACATCTTGAAGCAAGATATCGCCAACCTCTCGATTCATTTGCGCACGCGTAAAGAAATGAGTCAAGCAGATGCCCATTGGGAGCTCATTCCGGAAATTAAAGCATTGCGTGACGAGATTGCACCAAACACCATGCTGACGATCAATGGCGATATACCAGACCGTGCAAAAGGTCTTGAGCTCACTGAAAAGTATGGCATCGATGGCGTGATGATTGGACGCGGGATTTTTAAGAATCCATTCGCATTCGAAAAAGAGCCGCGCGAACATACTAGCGAAGAGTATCTGGACTTGCTAAAGTATCAGCTCGATTTGCAGGATCACTTTGCCGAAGAAGTGCCCCGATCGATTACGGGTTTACACCGCTTCTTTAAGATTTATGTAAAAGGCTTCCGAGGTGCAGGGGAGTTACGCAACCAACTGATGAACACGAAGTCTACAGCTGAAGTGCGTCAAATTCTTGAGAATTTTGAGCTTCCTGAATAAACTAAAACCAGCGTTTTCTCTTGATGAGAAATGCTGGTTTCTTTTTATTCAAAAATATACGCAAGTACTTCGACAGCTTGGTCGACTGTTTCTACTGTTACATTGGCTTTATTCGATATTTCTTTGAGAGGGTGGATCAATGATTCAGGACGAACTATGATTGTAGGCTTGCCTAGCGAAATAGCCAAAGTGGCATCCATTGCTGTATTCCACTGTTTATAGGATTCGCCAAATAATGCGATACAAACATCTGCTTTGTTCATCAGGACTTGAGTCCGCAAATTGTTAATACTCGAAGCGGCATCGTCTTTATAATAGGCGCTTGGCTGCTTACCTAAAATATCTTCCCCAACAGCATCTGATCGGGCATGATTCGTTTGAGGAGAAACAAACGTGATAGCAAGGTTTCTCTCCTGTGCTTTCGTTTTTACTTCATCACGCCAATCGTCATGAATCTGTCCCGCTAAATACACTATAAGTTCCATTTCTCCAACTCCTCCTTCAGTTCTTGTCTTCTTTAGTCTAACTAAATAGTGAAAAGAAGTCGCATAATAGGAATTTTTATATCCCAAGAATTATGCCATAGAATTAGTTTCCATAAAATTACTGGGGGCACAAAGCGGAGTTTAAGGGGCACAAAATAGCTCGCTCGAGTCACAAAGTAGCATGTTAGGGGCACAAAGTCTGCTTGTTTCCTGAAGCATTCCACATCAAAAACTAAGAAGTCGCATAATTCGTATTTCTCTCCCCTAAATCGTATACTGTTTGTACAATGTTTTAACACGAAAGGAAGATTCTTAATGCACTTTACACAAAGCTATTTAACACTTCCCGCTACATTCTATAAAGAAATTCTTCCCACACCTGTTGCAGAACCGCAACTTATTATCTGGAACGAGTCCGTAGCTGAAGAGCTCGGTTTTTCTGATACACCGACAAATTACACAAAGTTCCTAGCCGGCAACGAGACGTTTGAGAGCAGCCAGCCAATCGCACAAGCCTATGCCGGTCATCAATTTGCTAACTTCACGATGTTAGGCGATGGTCGGGCTATTTTATTAGGGGAACTAAAAGCAAAAAACGATTCGACATATGATATCCAGTTAAAAGGATCAGGGAGAACACCGTTTTCTCGAGGTGGGGACGGTCGGGCAGCCCTTGGACCGATGCTACGGGAATATATCATAAGTGAAGCCATGCATCATCTAGGGATTCCGACGACCCGAAGTCTTGCAGTCATCTACTCTGGTGAAGGTATTCAACGGGAAACCGTGAAACCTGGAGCGGTATTGACGCGTATTGCCAAAAGCCATATTCGTGTAGGGACGTTTCAATATGCTGCGCAGTTTGGAAGCATAGAAGAGCTTCGTGCGTTGGCAGATTACACAATTGAACACCTCTTTATTCCGGAAAACGAAAAACCTTATGAGTCGCTGTTACAGGAAGTGATTCAAAGACAGGCGACACTCATTGCACAGTGGCAGCTCATTGGGTTTGTCCATGGTGTGATGAACACTGACAACATGGCACTTAGTGGGGAAACGATTGATTACGGGCCGTGTGCATTTTTAGACAACTATGACCCGGCTACAGTCTTTAGCTCAATCGATCAACAAGGTCGCTATGCGTATGGAAACCAACCTGGGATTGCCGGCTGGAATCTAGCGCGTTTTGCAGAAAGCTTACTTCCGTTACTTAGTGATAACCAGGAACAAGCAGTCGAACGAGCTCAAGCTATTCTCGATAGCTATCCAAAATTATTCGAACAAGCGTACAATGAAGGACTTTGCCGAAAGTTTGGCTTAACCCAAACTACTGAAAATACAAAACTTGCATCGGACTTTTTGCAGCTAATGCAAACACACAAAGCAGATTACACTGATACATTCCGAGCACTCACACTACAAGATTATTCTCATGATTTCTTCGGTCATACCGAAGTGCAAAGCTGGTTGGAACGCTTTGAACAAAGTATGGGAACAAGAACGTCGCAGCACCAACACATGATGGAAGCATCCAATCCGGTCATAATTCCCAGAAATCATCTCGTCCAGCAAGCACTTGACGAAGCGGAAACAGGCTCGATGGAAAAAGTCATCACTCTACTAGAGCATCTAGAAAAGCCCTATACGTATTCACCGGCTCAACTTGATTTTGATCAACGCCCACCTGAAACAGGGCGAGATTTCGTTACCTATTGCGGGACTTAACTTTGAGAGGAGATAAGACGATGAGATTTTCAGACAAAGTAGTAGTTGTAAATGGTGGCACATCAGGAATCGGTGCAGAGGTAGTCAAACAGTTTGTAAAAGAAGGAGCCGTTGTCTATTTTAGCGGTCGAAGTGAAGAAAAAGCGGCGCAAGTCGAATCGGACAACGCACATTTCATTGCGGTCGACAATCATGAGCCTGAACAAATCGACGCGTTTTTCAAAGAAGTTCTCAAGCAAGAAGAGCGCATTGACATCTTGTTCAATAACGCAGGCGTGTTATCTGTTGCGACTGGTCCACTGTCTCGTGTAAAACTGGATAAATGGCATGAATTGATTGCCGTTAACCAAACAGCTATCTTCCTCTACATGCAAAACACTCTGCAAGTGATGAGTAAACAGAAGACAGGAGTCATCATCAACAATGCAGCTATACTTGGAGGCGCTAAAATCAATCCTATGTTACCTGCCTACAGTGGAACAAAGGCCGCTGTGATAGCGATGACCAAAAGTGCAGCATTGCGTCATGCTTCTGAAGGAATCCGAATTAACAGTATTTCACCTGGACCTACTGAAACTGACCTGGCTGTTCGTGCTTATGGTAGTCAAAGAGCATTTGATGAAAATTCTTCTCATCACCCACGAGGCCGCTATGCAAAGCCAGACGAGATTGCGCCAGCCGTATTATTTTTAGCTTCATCAGAAGCAAGTTATATCAATGGAACAGATTTGGTGGTCGATGGTGGCTATTCACTAAAGTAACTGCGTATTTCGCAGTTATTTTTTTTGAAAAGGATTTACCTTTTGTAAAAGATTCAATACAATCAAATAAAGGGGAAGGGGGAAGTCATGTGCATGCATTTGCTACACAGTGGAAAACTCAAATTGCGCAATATCCGCAACAAGTAATCGATGAAGCACAGCAGCTTCTCTCTGAACAGCTGGACGACAATGAACAGGCTGAGCTCCATTATTGGATTGCGCTTGGATATCGCTATTTGACGAAAATGGATCGATGCCTGGACAATGCTTATCAGGCGGAACGATTTTATTTAAAAGTGAGTGATTCAGAGGGCGTGGCCAAATCCTCCAACTTAATTGGTGTTGTTTACTTTTACAATGGGTTCTACGATAAATCAATGCGCTATTTCTATAAAGCAAAATTACTAGCAGAAGAGATAAAGGCCATACCTACACTTTGTCGCATCGAAAACAATATTGGTGAAGTGTATCGAGAGACAGAGGAATTTGAGCAGGCATCTTTACACTATCATGCTGCGCTGACATATGCTTTAGAGTCACAAGAACCTTATTTCCAGGCTATCATTTTAGAAAATTTAGGGCAGTTGTTTATCCATCAAAATGACTTTGATCAAGGGTATAGGTATTTAAAACAAAGTAGAGAACTGTTGCTCACACAATCCGATCGTTCCGCTCTAGCGGACGTTGAAAATAAAATTGGGGCTCTGTATTTAAAAAAAGGCGAAATTAGTAAAGCGGAAGAGCAATTCCATTTAGCTTTTCAGCATATTCATCCAGACGGAAACCGTTTGTATATGGCAGAGATTCTCATTAACTTAGCCGAGTTGTTAGAACTGTACGAGAAAAGTTATGAAGAGTTGCTAGAAGAGGCTAAACAAATCGCGCTATCTATTGATGCAAATCATCTATTGAAAAAAATTTATGAAAGACTTTCTCGCTACTACGAAACGAAACAAAATTTTTCCACTGCACTGCGCTATTACAAATTGTATCATCAGACAGAGCAGGCAAAGGAATCCTCTATCATGCGCAATAAGTTACAGTTACTTCGTGTAGAACTCAATTACAGCAATGATTTGCATAAATTATCGACATTAAATGAACAACTCACATATGAGATTGATCATCAAAAATCGCTATTCACTCAATTGAAACAATCTAACCTAGAGTTAAGTGAAGAAATCTATAAAGATGAACTGACCAAAGTCTATAACCGAAAAGGATTATTTGATTGCATGCGCTCATTGCAAGATGCTCAACACCTTGTCGTTCTTTTAGACATTGATTACTTCAAATCCTATAATGACAATCACGGTCACGTGGCTGGAGATGAGGCTCTGTACCAAGTTGCTCAAGCACTATTGAAAGCCCTTCAAACACAATCTGAGGAATTTTGTGTAGCGCGGATGGGTGGAGAAGAATTCCTTCTCATTGTTCCTGCCCAGAATTTAGAGCAATGTGAGACAATCGTGAACTCGGTTCGAACTGAAATTGAAGCACTGCATCTCACCTATGCCCCATCTGAAGATGCACACTACTTAACGATAAGTGGGGGAGGCTTACTCACCAAAGCTGATGTGAAAAACCAATTTCAAGAAATTTATCATCAAATTGATCAGCTGCTTTATCAAGCCAAACAGAATGGACGCAATCAGATCGTACTGGATTATGAAGGAGCCTATTAGGCTTCTTTTTTTGCCATAATCTTGTCATAGTTCAACGCCTTGTTAGAAGTCATCTTTTGCTTTTCCGACGCTCTGCACAGTACTATTAACAATGTGGAGGTTGATCCAATGATACAAGCTGCAAAAGAATTTTTAACTACCTATTGTTTTGAACTTCAAAAAAACGAACAGTATTATAGCGAGCGCTGGACGGAAATAAATGATGAGATTGCTAGAACGGGAACCTATACATTGACTTTGGAGGAACTCGAGTATGGTGCTAAACTTGCTTGGCGCAATAGTAATAAATGTATTGGTCGCCTATTTTGGCAAACGATGACTGTCCATGATTACCGTTCTTTACATGATGTACAGGACATTCGAGATGCGTTGATTCATCACATTATTTTTGCGACCAATCAAGGCAAGATTAAACCGACACTATCTGTTTTTCATCCGTCAGTTCGTATCTGGAACCACCAGTTACTTCGATACGCAGGGTACGAAAAGGATGGAGAGGTTATCGGTGATTCTGACTCGATCGCATTCACGAAAATTTGTGAAGAGTTAGGGTGGGTTGGCGCGGGAACACGTTTTGACATCCTTCCCTTAGTCATTCAGATAGGAGATGAAAAACCTGAATGGTTTGAAATACCTAAAGAGCACGTGCTAGAGGTAGCTATCTCGCATCCTGAGAAGCCAGAGTTCGAGCATCTCCATCTTAAATGGTATGCAGTGCCGATTATTTCATCGATGAAGCTAGAAATTGGGGGGATTGAATTTCCTGCTGCCCCGTTCAATGGCTGGTATATGGGTACAGAAATTGGCGCTCGAAATTTAGCAGATGTCGACCGTTACAATCAGCTGCCACAAGTAGCTGAGCTCTATCAACTAAATCAAAAATCGGCTTCTAGCTTATGGAAAGATCGAGCATTAGTAGAGTTGAATCTTGCTGTCTTACATTCATTTAAAGAACAGGGCGTCAGTATTGTAGATCATCATACGGCCGCGGTTCAATTTAAACAGTTTGAGCAGCAAGAACAGAAGAATGGCCGTGAAGTGACGGGCATGTGGAGTTGGTTGATTCCACCAATGTCGCCAGCTGCCACACATGTATTTCATAAGCCCTATTCAAATGAGACAAAGTCGCCGAACTTTTTCTATCAAAAAAATCCTTATTGAAAGAAACAGCAACACAAATAAAATCAGTTGGTACTCTAGGGTGAATTCTAGAGAACCAACTGATTTTTGCGTTAAACTTTGCTTATTCTTAGTAAGTAGTAACTTTTATGAGTTTTTGGAAGGAGTAGATCCAGCGTTGCCACCAAGTGAAACTGTCTTGATACTCTTCAACATCTACAGTAAATTCTGCGTCTTCATTGTTCCACAGTCGTTCAAAGTAAGAATTGAAATCTGCGGTCAGTTCGCTATCTGAAGTTGCGATTACTCGCAAGTTGGCTTCTAAATTATAATTGTCCAGAGTACGTTCTGTGTAGTTGGCTGCACCACTAGAAATGACAGAGCGGTCTGTTTTGATATGAATAGCTTTTGTATGGTACTGCCCAACAACGGTATTGTACCAGCGTACTTCTAACTTTCCATCCGTGTCTTCCACCATCTCTTGCACAACTGGTCGATTAGGAAGGCCAGACTTTTGACGACCAAATGAATTTTCATTAGGGTCTAAAATCATTCGTACGTCGACTCCACGATTTGCCGCGTCTATTAAGGCAGTGACTATATCTCGTTTTGCGATGAAGAACATCATCAAGTCGATAGAATCACCTTCCTCAGTGGCTGCGATGTCCGTCAAAAGAGCATCGAGAATTTTCTTCTCAGTCAAAAATTGCCCTTCGTACACTGCCTCTTCGTCCGTCTCTTGAACTCTAGGAAGTTTAGGGCCTCCAGAGAACAGAGAAACCGCTTCTTCTGCTTCCAACATGTCATTTAATAAAGGTGTACTTGTAAACTGCAAAGCAATATTGCCATGAAGCCCACTGGCGTCATGAGGGTTTGCCGAGGATACCAGTCCTTGTTTTTCTGTAATTACTAGTTTTCGGTGATTGGCTTTAACATTGAGTAGCGTTAGGTAAGAGGCTATTGTCATTTTTGGTGCTTCGCTTGCCATAGCATTTGGAATCCAACCTTCTCCACCTAAATCAAACCATTGGAAGAATGAGCGATAAATACCAGAGTAGATTGGTGTAGAATCTCGGAGAGGATCTAGGTCCGTGTAAACAATTTCTACATCAGCATCTCGCATTTTTTTAAACCACTCATTTTCATATGAGCCGTATCCTTTGTTCAAAGGATCCGTAATAAAGATGACGGGCATGTCTGGATTTTGTTGTTTTTTTGTCGCGAGTGTTTCTGAAAGCTCCTCTGCTATTGCGGGAAAACCTTCATCTTCTTCATAAAATCCATCTACTAAGAAAAAATCAACTACCACAAATTCTTCTGCTTCATTAATCATGGCATAGATAGAATCAAATATTTCATTTTCTGTTTGGCGATTTTCTCCTTCTTTATCAGTGGCATAAGTTAAATCAGTTACCATATCAAGCGAGGAAATTGGTTGCAAATCACCTGCAAATGAGACGCCTTCCGGTAAAGGTTTAAACGTATGCCACAAAATCATACCTGCATATAAAACTACTGTTGCAGCAAGTAAGAGGAAAACAACTCTTTTTCGTTTCGACCACCGCTTGAATTTGTCCATTCTGTCATTCCTCTTTCCTAATCAATATGTATAGTACTTTCTTATCACAGATACCCATCCTAGGCAATAAAAAAACGTGCACACAGAGTGTACACGCTACTCAACTAACTTAGCAAAATCTAAACGCTCGTTTAATTTTTTAAAGATAGGAATACCGACTAATAGTACTACTAATTCACCAGCAGCTACTGTCAGCCACGTAAGATAGAACGGGAGATTAAGAACTAGTAATAACTCATAGGCAATAATGAACGTTGTAAATGTAAAGACGATAGTGTTGGCGATCATCTTTTGCGTATCTGTCTTTAAGCGAGGAATTATTAGTAGCACAATAGTTAATGAAATAATAGAATGTGCAACTCCAAACGTCAAATCGTAAATACCCAGGGGAGAGAATAAGTTCGTGATGAACACTCCTGCTACGATTCCAAAGAAGTACCGCTTATTAAAGACAATCAAGTGATTAAACATTTCAGCTATACGAAACTGAATATTCCCGTATGAAAGCATCGGGAGGGCCAATGACACCGTTACATAGAGAGCAGCGATAATAGCATTGACGGTTAATGTTTTCATTTTCATTTCTCAAAACTCCTTAGTTTTTTTGTGTGGGAGGATCTCGAACCATGAATTCACAAGATTCGATTGTACAGCAGGCTGCGTAACACGTCAATAAAATGTTTAGTTCCATTAGTTAAGTATAAAATACTACCA
Organism: Chryseomicrobium sp. FSL W7-1435; assembly: GCF_038595005.1. Lineage (GTDB taxonomy): Bacteria > Bacillota > Bacilli > Bacillales_A > Planococcaceae > Chryseomicrobium. Next base: position 2,308,652 of record NZ_CP151997.1, on the reverse strand, counting down.
AACAAACTTGTTGAATTATAATACCCCCTATAGTATATTTTAGTTACAAATAAATTACGCTACTTAATGGAGGGATTTCTACATGTTATTTCGTTCTTACTTTGATGAAAAGTTAGCTCAATATACGTATTTAGTGGGATGTCAACGAACAGGTCAAGCACTTGTGATTGATCCTGCACGTCATGTGGACGAAGTGGTTGAAGCCGCTAAAAAAGAGGGGCTGCATATTTCAGCAGCTACCGAGACACATATTCACGCAGATTTTGTTTCAGGTTCACGTCAGTTGGCGGAACAATACGGTGTCAAATTGTATCTTTCTGATGAAGGTGATGAGAATTGGAAATACGGCTACACAGAAGGCCTAGAAGTTGAATTTGTAAAGGAGGGTTCCACATTTTCCATCGGGAATATTGATTTCAAAGTGATGCATACGCCGGGACACACACCAGAAAGTATCTCATTTGTACTGACAGACCGTGGAGGCGGTGCGACCACTCCAATGGGAATTTTCACAGGAGATTTTGTATTTGTAGGGGACGTAGGTCGACCAGATCTACTTGAGAAAGCTGCAGGAGCTGAGGGGACGGCAGACAGTGGTGCACGAGATATGTTCCGTTCAGTGCAGCGGTTTAAAGAGTTACATGACTACATGATGGTCTGGCCTGCTCATGGCGCCGGTTCAGCTTGTGGAAAATCTCTTGGGGCTGTTCCTTCTTCGACAGTGGGGTACGAGAAACAATTCAACTGGGCTATGCAGATTAATGATGAACAAGCATTTGTTGATGAGTTGCTAAAAGATCAACCAGAAGCACCTGTCTATTTTGCAGAAATGAAAAAAGTAAACAAAGTAGGGCCTACAGTATTGAAAGACACATCACGTGTTCCTGATTTTTCTGCAGAAGACGTTAATCAAGCAATGGATAATGACAATACTCTCGTCATTGATACACGTCCAGCAACTATTGCTGAAAAGACACTGATTCCAGGCTCTATCAATATTCCTTACAATAAATCATTCACGAACTGGGTCGGCTGGCTAGCAAACTATGATGAAGACCTTGTCATTATCGGTGAGCCGTACGACAAGGAAGACATCATCGAGTCACTTCAATCTATCCATTTTGACCTAGTAATTGGCTATGCACCAATTTCAGTCGTTGCAGAATGGAGTCAACACGATGCGTATGAAACATTAACTGTCCAAGAGTTTGTTGAGCAAGTCAAGCATGAGGATACGTATGTGATAGACGTTCGTAACGATGTCGAGTGGTCAGATGGACATCTTGAACAAGCGCACCACCACTTCTTAGGGAAACTTCGAAAAACGGATGTACCAAAAAATAAAACACTTCTTGTTTATTGCCAAGGAGGCGCACGATCTGCTATTGCTTCAAGTGTTTTAAAGGCACGTGGCTATGAAACGGTAAAACATATGGCCGGTGGGTACGGCGCATACTTGCGTGAAAAAACGAATTAGTAAAGGATGAGAAAACTATGCAAAACCAAGTAACTGTTTATACAACAACGACATGTCCCTATTGTGATATGATGAAAAATTTCTTAGACCAACAAGCGATTGCGTATACAGCGATTGATGTACAAAAAGATCCCATTGCTGCACAACGATTAGTAGACACTACCGGACAAATGGGAGTTCCCCAAACACATGTAAATGGTGAGTGGGTTCTCGGCTTTGATCCAAATCGTGTCCTAGAACTACTTGCTAAGTAAAGAAGGCGAATAAGATGGAATACCCAAACGACATGAAAAACCGTTTACGAAGAGCGGAAGGTCAGCTTGCAAGCGTACTACGCATGATGGAAGAAGGAAGAGAGTGCAGTGATATTGTGACACAGCTATCTGCTGTGAAGTCTGCATTAGATAAAACCGTCGGTGTGGTGGTCAGCGCTAATCTTGAAATGTGTGTACGTGAAAGTGTGCAAAACGGCGCACAAGACGTGGACAAGCTTGTTCAAGATGCAGTGACTTTATTAATAAAGAGTAGATAGGGGAAATGAACAGATGGAATGGTTAGTTATTGCTGCAATAATCGGATTTATTGCTTGGAGAATGATGGGGAGTAAAAACGTGAAATCCATCAATACGCTTGATTTAAAAAATAGTCTAAATGATAAATCTAAACAATTTATAGATGTGAGAACACCTGCAGAATATAAAGGTCATCATATTTCACAATTTACCAATATGCCTTTGAACACTTTACAAAATCAACTCACGAAACTGGATAAAGACAAAGAAACTGTTGTCATCTGTCAATCCGGTATGCGCAGTTCTCGTGCTTGCCAGGTTTTAAAACAAGCAGGTTTTACCAATGTGACAAACGTCCGTGGCGGTATGAGCCAGTGGAACGGATAACAGTCCGGAGACTATGACTAGGATATACTTAGCCAACTTTATTGGTAAAGAAATTGATTGGAGTGGAGGGGCTGACTCCAGTGGGATCAAGAGCGTATGCGACGAGGAGACTCACGACGCGCCCACGGAACGCAGCCCCGGAGCGGAGCTCAATACAAATAAATCAGTAGATTCTCTGAAGAGCAAGATAGAGAACCTACTGGTTTTATTTTTGTAGCGTAAGCATTTTATTTTGAAGTTTACAGAAATGAGACTAGACTAGATAAGGAAAGGTCGTGACTCACGTGACAAAACTATCATTTCTCGATTTAGCTTCTGTACGTATCAACGAAACACCTACAGACAGCTTTCAACAAAGTAAACAGCTTGTTCAACAAGCTGAAAAATTAGGCTATCATCGCTACTGGGTGGCTGAACATCATAACATGCAAGGGGTAGCTAGTTCAGCAACCTCCGTGCTTATTGGCTACTTAGCTGGACACACTTCAACAATTCGCGTTGGTGCTGGCGGTATTATGCTTCCTAATCATGCGCCTTATATTATTGCCGAACAGTTCGGTACATTGGATGCCATGTATCCTGGGAGAATCGATCTTGGACTTGGTCGTGCACCAGGAACAGATATGATGACAGCTCGCGCTTTAAGAAGAGATCACCAAGGAGCAGATGATTTTCCAGAGCTAGTGAATGAACTTCTTCACTATATGAGTCCTGTAGATGAAGAGCGTTTGCCTGCAGTCATGGCAGTCCCTGGAGCAGATGCAAATGTACCGGTATGGCTCTTAGGGTCAAGCACCTATAGTGCTCGACTTGCAGCACAACTGGGCTTGCCGTTTGCTTTTGCGAGTCATTTTGCACCAGACCAATTGATGCAAGCGCTAGAATTGTACCATCGCAACTTCCGTCCGTCTTCTTATTTACAAGAACCGTATGCAATGGCAGCTGTGAACATTGTCGCTGCCGAAACAGACGAAGAGGCAGAAGGACTGAGCACCACATTGATTCAACAATTTCTAAGCATCATTCGTGGCCATAAACATAAAATGCGCCCACCTGTTGCAATGGAGGAACTGGATTGGTCCATGTCAGAACAAATGATGGTTGAACGCACAGTAAGCGCTCGAATTGTGGGTTCAGAAGCAACCGTTCGTGAACAACTTCAAGCTTTTGTTGAAAAAACACGAGTGCAAGAAGTCATGGTCAGCACACCTATATACGATGTACAAAAACGTTTAAAATCCATGGAAATCGCCATGCGTGCATCAAAATAAAGTCTAGTCCAACAATAGTTAACAAAAAGAGATTGGGACAAAAATATAGTATTAGAACTCAAAGTAAATTAAAATCAGCAAATTCTCTGAAATTCACCTTAGAGAACTTGCTGATTTTTAATTATGTTCTAACCTCTTTTTCTCTAAATCTATTATTAGCTAAATCGCTACATCAACTATACCTTTAAACACTTCAACTGCTTCACCATGCATGTAAACCGTTTCATCGGAGTAATAAATAGCCAAATCTCCTCCAAGTAAATGAACAGTAATCCATGTATTTGACGGGCAGAAACCATTTTTTATAGAAGCCGCTACTGCTGCACAAGCCCCAGTTCCACATGCTAACGTTTCACCTGAACCCCGTTCCCAAACACGCATTGAAATTTCTGTAGGCGAATGCACCACTACAAACTCTGTATTAATTCGTTCCGGAAAAATTGGATCCAGCTCAAAAACAGGACCGATTTTTGGGAGGTCAAGAGAGGCAATATCTTTCATGAACGTTACGATATGGGGGTTGCCCATGCTGACAGCTGTTAAATTGAAAATCCCTAATGAAGTAGTGTAGGGATGGTTAATCCATGTAGCTTCTTCACTGAGGACAGGGATTGCTGGAAGCGAATAATTGGCTGGCCCCATATCTACAGTGGCATGAGTGACTTTACCTTGTTTGATAGAGAGATCAATCGTTTTTATGCCACTTAGTGTGTCGATAAGCACTGTTTCATTTTGAGTGAGTTGGTGGTCATAAATGTATTTAGCGACGCAACGAATAGCGTTACCACACATACGGCCTTCACTGCCGTCTGCATTGTACATACGCATCCGTGCATCGGCTTGAGGGGCAGGGTCAATTATCACAAGTCCGTCCCCACCAATGCCAAAATGACGGTCTGCCAATTGAATGGCCAACAGTTCAGCTTGCTTGGCATCAAGACTGTAGTCAAAACCGTTAATGTAAATATAGTCATTTCCGGCACCTTGCATTTTTGTGAATTGTAGCTCCAAGATGTGTCCCTCATTTCTATAACTAGTTATTCCTCATTGTAGTCGAAAGTCAAATCAGTGGGAATAAAAAGTGTCTGGAACAAAATTAAAATCAGTAGGTTCTCTGAATTCCAGCGAATCTACTGATTTTCTCGGAGTTTCTAGAGTGACGTCCTCCACATCTACGTGGAATCGAGTTGCGAACGTCAGAAACACGCTCCAAAATCAGTCGCACCAACCGAGGCCAAGAGCGCCTCACTTGGCACGCCTGATTTTCTCGGAGTTTCTAGAGTGACGTCCTCCACATCTAATAATTATGGCCCACTGTTGAATGTGTCGCCACCTTGGATCGTTCCGTTCTCATAGCCTTTATAGAACCAGGCTTTTCGTTGTTCAGATGTGCCGTGTGTAAAACTTTCTTCCACTACATAACCTTGTGCACGTTTTTGTAACGTGTCATCTCCAACTGCGCTAGCGGCTGCTAGTGCCTCTTCGATGTCGCCATCTTCTAAATAGCCAAGACCTTCAGCATGGTGCGCCCAGACACCTGAAAAATAATCTGCTTGTAATTCAAATCGAACTAAATATTTATTAAACTCTTCTTCCGATAAACGTTGGCGAAGTGGCATTACTTTTTCGGTAGTTCCTAGTAAAGTTTGAACGTGGTGACCCACTTCATGCGCCACTACATACGCCATGGCAAAATCTCCTGGGGCATTATATTTAGTGGTTAATTCGGTATAAAAACTTAAATCGATATACAATTTATAATCAGCGGGACAATAAAAAGGTCCGACTGAAGCACCCGCAGCCCCACAAGCTGACTCCACACTACCTGTGTACAAAACTAGCGTAGGTTCCGTGTATTCCAAGCCATTCTCTTCGAAAATCTGTGTCCAAATACGTTCTGTGTCAGCAAGCACTACAGAGACAAATTCTGCTGCCTCATCATCTTGTGCTGTTGTCTGGGCAGGTGCTGCCGCTTGTCCGCCACCTATTTGATCTAGAACCACACCAGGGTCCCCACTCATAAATGCAAAAATAATAGCAATAATTAGTCCCAGTCCACCGCCAATGCCGGCAATTCCTTTACCACCCATTGCTCTTCGGTCATCCACATTTGTACTACGCGCACGCCCTTGCCATTTCATAGTAGTCCCTCATTTCAAATACGAATTCTATTCTCCTATTCCCCCTGACAGAAGGTTTAGACAAAGGCCGGAAAGTTTTTTTCAGCTACTAATTACTTTATACTAAACAGCAGGAGGGATAGTATGCAGATTCATGTGATTGGAGGAGGCATCGCTGGCGCGTCCATAGCGTATCATTTGCTGAAGGATGGGCATGATGTCACCGTATTTGATCGACAAGATGCGGGACAGGCGACAACTGTCTCAGCAGGTATTATATCCCCTTGGGTCTCGCAACGTCGAAATAAAACGTGGTATCAATTAGTTCGCACGGGTGCTGCTTATTATCCGGATTTTATAAAAGAGCTAGAAGCACTATCGGGTCATGAAACTGGCTACTTAAAGACAGGAGCTATTCTCTTCTTTAAAGATCAAGAAGTGCTCCCAAAAGCGTATAAGCGAATTTTAGATAAACAGCAAGACGCTCCTGAAATGGGGGAGTTGATGTACTTAAAGCCTGATCAGCAACAGGAGCTCTTTCCTATGTTGACTACTGATTATCCTTCTTTATACCTTACAGGTGCAGGGATGGTCAGTGGAACAAATTTAGTGCAGGCGTTACGAGTCGCTATTGAAAAACTTGGCGGAAAATGGCAGGTTTCATCCGCTGCTCCTAGTAAATCCGTAGATTTTACTGTGTATAGTGCAGGCGCTTGGGGGAACGAGCACCAACAAGCAGTGCCCATTTCTCATCAAAAAGCACAACTTTTGCATTTCACGATTGATTCTGAAAAAGTTTTTCCGGTTGTGATGGGGTTGAAAACGCATTACATCGTGTCATTTGGAGGAGGTAAGTTTGCCATTGGCACGACACATGAAGATACCACATCTTTTGATGATCAACCTACTGAAGAAGCAAAAGCAGAATTACTAGAGCTAGCTAAGATGTATTTTCCGAATCAACAGCTCATGAATTTGCATATGTCTGTGGGACTGCGTCCTTACACACCGCATTTTCTGCCGGTAGTTCAGCAAGTCACCGAATCATTTGTGGTTGTAAATGGATTAGGCTCGTCGGGATTGACGGCAGCACCAATTCTAGGAAAAGAAATCAGTGCCTGGCTTTCCCAAAAGCCAACTACTTTATCTCTTAAAGACTTCAGCTGGAAGGAGCGTGAAGAATGACTGTCAAGCTTGCCTACTATCAAGTCCACCGAGAAATTGATTTTTATTTAATGCAGCGCAATCAAGAGACTGAAAACTTTCTTCATGTGACAGACATTGGTGTCAGTTGTGCAATCCGAAAGTATACTTGGCATCAAGTTTATGATATTTCGTATAAACCATTTTCTAGTGGCGAAGGACTTCTTTACTTGCATACCTATCAAGGCATGTTCAGCTACCGCGTGAAAGAAGATCCTTCCCCGTTTCTTACCTTTGCTGAATTTCATCTTGACCAACAAAAACGGTGAAACTTTTTCTTTCGCTTTTTCGTATGAGAGTAGAGAAGAGGAGGAATGTTTATGTTAGTCACAACCACAAATACCATTGAAGGTAAAAAGATTGCAGTGTATCACGGAATTGTTACAGGAGAGGCCATCATGGGGGCAAATGTCGTTCGCGATTTATTTGCATCTGTGACAGATATCGTAGGAGGTCGTAGTTCAGCCTATGAAAATAAGCTCTCTGAAGGACGTCAAATCGCCATTGAAGAAATGAAAGTGAAAGCTAGCCAGTTGGGAGCAGACGCTGTCATTGCAGTAGATTTGGATTTTGAAACATTACGTGATGGTATGATGATGTGTATAGCGACAGGTACTGCGGTTACATTTGAAAAATAAAAATGCGCTCATTCCGGTGTTCTGGAGTGAGCGCTTTTGTTTACTTCTTTTGATAGGTGGTTGCGTTTATCAACCCGCCAATTAATAGCACAGTAGCCGACAAATAAAGCCAAATCATTAAAATGATGATACCGGCTAATTGACCATAGATTTCTGTATATGAGACGTAACCTATGATTTGCCCGTAAAACCAAGAAATAAACTGCCAAGACAATGTCGTAAAGAGAGCTCCTGGTATTATCGTGCGAATGGCTAAACGTTTTTTTGGCAATATGGAATAGAAGAACAAGAAAAATAAAAATAAGAAAATACTTCCTGTGATCCATTTTACTACCGGCCACAAGGCAATCCAGAAGGACCAAGTCTCTAATTCACCTGCTTGTGCAACAAACCAAAGAATGCCTTTTTCAACTAATGGCACAAATAAAGAGACCGGGATCATGATCATAAAAATAGCCGTTACACCAAGATCATGCATGAGAGTTCTCCAAAATGGAATAGCCGTTTCCTTTTCATAAGCCGCTGCAAAGCTTCTTGCAAGAGACTGAACCGCCATACTAGCTAGCCAAAAGGCTGAAAGTAGACTGATGGAAAGTACTCCACCTTGATTTCCCTCTACAATACGAAGGACATTGTCTTCTATAAATCCATACGTATTTCCTGGTGCGTAGGGTTCTATGAATAACAATAAAGAATCTAAGTTGATAGGCAAAAAATTCAGTAAGGATAAAACAAATAATAAGAAAGGAAAGATAGACAGCATTAAATAATAAGCGGTCTGAGCAGCTTGGTCATAGTATCTTTCTATGAAAAAACGACCAAGAGCTGTTTTTAGCGTATCTAATTGTAATAGCATGGTGTTCACCTTTTTCATCAAACTATAAAATTTACAATAGCAGGGGAGCACAAATTACGCAATAAATTAGACGAGGGACATGTCAATTTGACATGTCCCTCTAGTATGGTAAAACGATTAAATTGAATGTATATAAGAAATCTTCACTTTGCCGCGGAATTTCTTCTACTGGTGTCTTCTAACTTAAGCAACGAAAACCCTACCTACTTTTTCGTCATTGCAGCCCTATAGCCGCGCCAGTATGAATAAGCATCATAAAAAACATGAGCAGAATGCCAGATTCAACTCAATAGTCTAACCATTTAACTTTACTATCTTAACATGGTATAAATGCTCTGTCAAGTTCTTACCTTGACACGGGAAAAGAAGGCGTCATAAAGGGCATGAACAATTTTTACTTGATCTTGTTCTAAAACGCCAAACACTAGGCTAACTTCTGAAGAGCCTTGATTAATCATCTCAATATTTGCACCTGTATCCGAGATAGCTGCTGTGGCTCTAGCTGCGAGTCCTGTAGAATTTCTCATGCCTTCTCCTACTAATACAATCATGGAAAGACCATGTTTGAAGTAAGCAACTTCTGCACCCAATTCATGTAGGACACGGTAAACAATGCGTTGCTCTTTTTTAGAATCAAGATAGTGACTTCTAATAATGACCGAGATATCATCCAAACCAGAGGGAGTGTGTTCATAAGAAATTCCCTCCTCCTCAATTATCTGCAACAATTTTCTTCCAAAACCAAGTTCTCTATTCATTAAATACTTGCTGACATAAAGAATTGAAAAGCCTTGATCAGCAGTTAAACCTGTGACGGGTTGGTCTGTCAAAGGTCTAAAAGCTACAATTTTCGTTCCGGGTGCGTCTGGGTTATTCGTGTTCTTGATGGCGACAGGGATTTGTTTTCGGTACACAGGCATCAGTGCCTCGTCATGAATTACGGTGAAACCGGCGTAAGAAAGTTCACGCATTTCACGGTAGGTGATTTCTTCAATTTGCTGAGGGCTTTCAATAATATTAGGGTTCGCGGCATAGACAAAATCGACATCTGTGAAATTTTCATAAAGGTCTGCTTGAACAGCTGCGGCAAGGATGGATCCTGTAATATCTGATCCACCGCGTTCAAACGTGCGCAGAACACCATCTTTCGTGTATCCATAAAACCCAGGCACAACAACAATTTCTTGGGTGTCTTTTAATTTCTTTAACATTTCATAAGACTCATCTAGTAGCTGAGCTCTTTGATTACTGGCTGTCATGTAGATGCCTATTTCAGCGGGATCCGCAAAACGAGATTTTCTACCTAAGCTCTTTAGAAAAGCCGCGAAAAACCGTGCACTAAATTCTTCACCAATAGCCTTTACGGCATCTAGTCGGGAAGATAATTCACCTTGAGAAGCAAGCAATCGTTGATGAAGTTCGCTAGTTAATTGTTCAACAAGTTCTTCTGGAAGCGAGAGCTGCTCACGTATTTCCTCAAACCGTTGTATGATGAGCGCAACCGATTTGGAACTAGGTCCTTCATAGAATGCTTCAATTAATAAGTCCGTTACCTTTTGATCACTAGCGAATCGCTTGCCAGGGGCTGAGACCACAACAATTTTTCTTGAATCGTCAAGGTCCAAGACATGTTTCACTTTATGAAATTGATGGCCACTTGCCATCGAAGTGCCGCCAAATTTACAAACAATCATGCCATGGCCTCCTATCTGTGTTCTTCTGAGAAAAACAAATGAATGTTATGAGTGTACAACTTGAGATTTTAGAAGTCAATAAAATAATTTTAAATGATAGCGTTTACAAGTTATCTGAATGTATTGACAATATTTTTTTCGTTGGTAGACTAAGAATAACTTCAGATTCAGCCAACTATTTAGACAGAGCCATGTTGAAGAAATGATGTGTATAAGAGAGCTGATGGTCGGTGCAAATCAGTCACATCTTTTTCAATTCCACTCTTGAATAGGCAGACGGGAATGTCTGTCCGTACGGAAGTCGTTACCTTCTTTCATTAAGAGACTGAGTGTAGTCAGTAAAATGAGGGTGGTACCGCGTGAGCAAAGCTCTTCGCCCCTTGTCAGAGGACAAGGTGTGAAGAGCTTTTTTCAATTGTAAAGGTAGCTAGCTGAAGTTGACCATGAGTTCAAGGAGATGAGTACATGCTACAAAATCAAACTATTTTACGAATTCCGGGACCGACACCAATTCCGCCTAGTGTTCAGAGAGCGATGCAGCAGCCGATGATAGGGCATCGTGATCCAGAAACAGCCGAATTGTTGAAATCAATTCAACCAGGAATGCAGCAAATTTTTGGCACAAAACAAGTGGTATCAGTTGTTGCTGGAAGTGGAACGTCAGGGCTCGAAGCAGCAGTTGTCAATACAGTAGCCCCTGGCGACAAAGTAATAGTGTGCGTGACGGGTGCATTTGGAGAACGCTTTGCTGCAATTTGTAAAAGCTATCAAATTGAGACCATTATTCTTGAAGAAGTATGGGGAGAACCTGTAAATCCTAAAAAATTAGAACAACTGCTTCATGAAAATCCAGATAGTGCTGCAGTATTTATAACGTATTGCGAAACTTCGACTTCAGTTTTAAATCCAATTGCTGAGCTTTCAGAACTCATCCATTCCCAATCAAATGCACTGGTAATTGTCGATGGGGTTTCTTGTATTGGAGGAGTAGAGCTTGAGATGGATCAATGGAAACTCGATGTTGTCGTAACAGGTTCACAAAAAGCATTTATGTTGCCAGGTGGATTGATGTTCGTTGCGTTTAGTGATGATGCAAGACAGAAGATGAACGCCAACCCACGGCCACGATTCTATTTAGATCTTCTAAAGTACGAGAAGGCAGCACAAGAATTTTCGACTCCTTTTACACCTGCAACTTCTCTACTTTATGGCTTGCAGGAAGTCATGCAACTTATGAAAGAGGAAACACTAGAGAGTGTTTTTAAACGACATTTACAACTACGCGATATGACACGGGCAGCTCTTCGTGCCCTCAACTTAGAATTATTGGCAGGTGATGCCTTTGCATCACCCACTGTCACAGCCTTTCTCACTCCAGGAATAGAAGCTAAACAAGTCCGAAAACAATTGAGTGAGAGATTTGGCATTCGAATTGCGGGTGGTCAAGGCCATCAAAAAGATACCGTACTTCGAATCGGACACATGGGCTATTGTTCAGCAACAGATGTGTTGCTTATAATTAGCGCATTAGAAGTTGTGTTAACTGACTTAGGCCATGTATTCGAAGCTGGGCAAGGTACAGTAGCGGCACAAAAAGCACTTATAGGAGGGAACGTCCATGTTTAAAGTATTAGTGTGTGATCCACTTTCTGAGGAAGGACTCCAACCCCTTCGAGACCACCCATCAAGCCAAGTCGACATTCTGACCAATCTATCAAGAGAAGAACTGCTAGACAAGGTAGCAGATTACGACGCACTTCTCGTTCGCAGTCAAACAACGATTGATGCTGCTGTCATTCATGCAGCACTTCGCTTGAAGATTATTGGTAGGGCCGGAGTGGGTGTCGATAATATCGATTTGCAAGCAGCTACTGAACAAGGAGTGCTTGTCGTCAATGCACCCGATGGAAATACAAACTCTGCTGCCGAGCATACCCTTGCTATGTTGATGTCTCTTGCACGAAATATTCCTCAAGCTTTTCATGCTCTGAAAAATCGTCAGTGGGACCGAAAATCATTTATTGGAGTTGAGCTGAAAGGAAAGACGTTAGGTGTTATAGGGCTCGGTCGAATCGGAGCAGAAGTCGCTCAACGAGCCAAAGGTCAGCGAATGAAAGTCGTTGCCTATGATCCATTTTTAACAGTAGAGAAGGCTGAAAAGTTAGGGGTGACTATGGGAACGGTGGATGAGGTCATTCAAGTGGCAGATTTTATAACGGTCCATACGCCTCTCGTCAAAGAAACGAAGCACTTGTTGAACCAAGAGGCATTTGAAAAAATGAAGCCAGGTGTCCAGTTAGTCAACTGTGCTCGTGGTGGCATCATTGATGAGGACGCTCTATATGATGCAATCCAAAGTGGCAAAGTAGCAGGTGCTGCTCTCGATGTATTCGAAATCGAGCCTTTCGTAGATCACAAACTGTTGTCACTGCCACAAGTCATTGCGACACCTCATTTAGGGGCAAGTACAGTAGAGGCGCAAGAAGTTGTAGCGGTGGATGTTTGTGATGATGTTGTCCGTTATTTCACAGGACAGGCAGTAAAAAATCCTGTGAACTTATCCGCTGTACCAAAAGATGTATTAAAGAAAGTAGAACCGTACTTGCTTTTAGGAGAAAAACTTGGTTCTTTTGTTCAAGATCTAGCGAATGGTTTGGTTGAGGAATTCCGAGTGGTTTATTCAGGAGAACTTCAAGATATCGATGTTTCACCGATTACACGGAATGTTTTGAAAGGATTTTTGCGCAGTCGTCTTGGAGAGTCAGTCAATGAAGTAAACGCCAAGCTCTTTGCAGACAGATTGGGTATTACTGTAGTTGAACAAAAGACTTCTCAATCTAAAGGATTTACGAGTTTAATTACGGTAGAAGTTCTAACAAAAGTCGAAGTACGTAAAGTGTCAGGTACGTTATTGAATGGTCTCGGCGCACGAATTGTGAGGGTAGATGATTTTATTGTGGATGTACCACTTGAGGCGCACCTTGTATTCATTCGTCATAAGGATCAGCCTGGAGCCATTGGACGAGTGGGTATGTCTCTAGCAGAAGAGCGCATCAATATCGCGACTATGCAAGTGGGCCGAGCCGAACGAGGTGGTGCTGCGATTATGATGCTGACAGTGGATAAACATGTGAAGGCTGGCAGTGTGACTAAGCTAAAGACACTGCCTGATATAGAGGATGTTATTGCGATTGAATTGTAGGTAAGTAAAACTTGAAATTCCTAATGCCAGACAGTTGAGCAGGCAACTGTCTGGCTTTTAGGATTTCAATTCAACTAGCTGCCTACAGTAAAATTTTCACTATCTCGTCTAAGGTGGAAACTGTATGAGTGGGCTGAACGGAATTTGGCCCTTCCACTTGATGGTGGTTGATCCAAATTGACTCCATGCCAAGCGTATAGGCACCCTGAATATCTGTTTTTAGATTATCTCCAATCATAACAGCTTCTTCAAAAGTCACTTGCATGCGCTTCAGGAGTTCTTGGAAAGGAACGCTATCTGGTTTTCCTATTCCCACTTCACCTGATATGACGATGTGTTCAAAGTAAGGTCTAAGCTCAGGAGTCAAAGTTAACTTTGTATTTTGCAGACTAGGTGCGCCATTTGTCAAAAGTCCCAAACGGTAAGCAGGAGCAAGCTCTTCAAGCACTTGAATAGTCGATTCGTAGAGATAAGGGGAGTGCAGTCTGTGGTTCTTGAATTTCTCCACCGCCTCATGAGCCATTTGTTCATCAAAAATGCCAACAGAATTTAACGATGTGTTCCATGTTTTGAACTGGTAATCTCCTATAAACTCATGCATAACTGGGAAACTAAACGTTTCGTCATGAAATGTTCCCCACAGTCCTTCAAAAGGATTGATACCAATTTTTTGTGTGAACTCATAAAATGGGTACGTTGAATAGAGCGCTGGTGCTGTTTTTCTTACTGACGCTAAAAGAGCTTCTGGGTTTTCTGGATAGAGTTCTACGCATGTTTTTAGTAAAGCTTTATCAACACTTTGTTTGTCCCAAAGCAGCGTGTCATCCAAATCAAATAGCAGTACTTTTTTCATCTCTACACCTTCTTATTGGAAGTTTAGGTTTATTGTACCTTAAACAGGGGTATAGGTAAGAGCATTTATTTTTAAGGGAGTGTTCCATGTGAACAGCATCAAGAAAAACTCAATGACTGAACTACGACGTGATGAACTTTTACAACGTTTAATCGACCAAGGAATTTTTAAAGTCGATGGACGCCAACTATTTGAATTGTCTTTTTATGAATTGCAAAAAATTTATACAGCCAGTCAAGATACGGCGTCATGAATTGTCCTCTTCCGAGAGGGCTTTTTTTTGTCCACCTATGGTAAACTATAGAGTAGAAAAGAAGAGGTGTTAGTATGACAATTCAGCAATTAGACGCGATTTGGCAAGACAAATGGGAAAAGGAAAACTTTGAACAAGAAATGCCCATTCAAAGTAAATTAATCCCTTTATTTTTAGCAGGACATGATGTCGTAGCAGAGTCACCAACAGGGACAGGAAAAACGCTAGCATTCGTCTTGCCTTTACTTCAGCTTGTGGATGGTAAAAAGCCACATATTCAAGCCGTAATTATGGTTCCTTCTCAAGAGTTAGGGATGCAGATCATTGAAGTACTTCGTAAATGGACAGAAGGTACAGATATCACCACAGCACAGCTGATTGGTGGCGCAAATATTACTCGTCAAGTAGACAAACTAAAGAAAAAACCAACAATTGTTGTCGGTACGCCAGGACGTTTAAATGAGCTAGTCAAAACACGCAAGTTAAAGATGCATGAGGTGCGTCATCTTGTACTGGATGAAGCAGATCAATTGCTAAGCCGAGAGCACCGCAGCACAGTGCGCTCCATCATGGATGCCGCAAACGACAAACAAGTTGTTATTTTGTCAGCTACGATAACTGAAGAAATCGATTTAGTAGCAGAGCGTGTTTTGAATGAACCTCACACGATTCATGTCGAAGCATCTGAACTTCCTGCAGTAGGGAAAGTAGAACACCATTATTTAAAAGTGGACCGTCGTGATAAGACAGAACTTCTTCGTCGCTTCAGCCATCTTCCAAACATGAAAGGTCTTGCCTTCATTAATAGTTTGGATCAATTGATGATGAAAGAAGAAAAATTACTATTCCGTGATGCTCCTATTGCTGCCCTTCATGGTGCAATGAAGAAAGAGGATCGTAAACGAGCATTGGACGATTTAAAGAAGGGCAACATTACGTTGCTGATAACGACAGATGTAGCAGCACGTGGACTTGATATTCAAGATGTCACGCATGTTTTCCATGTAGATGTCCCACAAACGATTGAACATTACTTGCACCGCTCGGGAAGAACGGGCCGTGCTGGCAAAGATGGAACGGTTGTCACATTACTCGAATACAAGGACGAAAAGTTCTATAAAAAACTGTCAAAAGATTTTCCAGTAAAACCTTCTCAAGTCATCTGGGGGAATGGTCGTATTGAAGTCGGAAATTCTAAGACGGCCGAGAAAGGAAAATCCAAGCGATGACGTTCCAAGAAAAACTTCAAGAATATGCTGATTTAATCGTGCAAGTCGGATTAAACGTGCAGCAAGGGCAATACGTTCAAATCCAAACGACAGTGGATTCGATAGAATTTGCTCGTCTTGTCGTTCAACAGGCGTACAAGGCTGGAGCTAGTCATGTTGACGTCCAGTTAAGCGACAATACGGTTACACGAGCCTTTTTTGATTTGGCTCCTGACGCATCATTTGACGATGTGCCCAAATGGGTTGCAGCTCAACGTGATGAGTTGATTGACCGCCAAGGCGCTCTGTTATGGATTGACGCAGAGGATCCAGATTTATTAGAAGGTGTTTCACCAGTAAAGTTAAGCCGCTATCAAAAGGCATCTTCAACACTTTTAAAACGCTACCGCAAAGCAGTAATGAACGACGAAATTACGTGGAGCATAGCGGCTGTCCCATCTGAAAAATGGGCTAAGAAAGTTTACCCCGAGCTTTCTGAGGAGCAAGCGGTTGCAGCACTTTGGGAAAAGATATTTGACGTTGTGCGTATCGGGACGGGTGAAGCCGTTCCCAAGTGGAAGGCTCATATTCAACAATTGAATAATCGTGCAACTTACTTAAATAGCCGTAACTACACAACACTTCACTATAAATCTAAAACGACAGATTTACATGTAGGCTTGCCAAAAGGGCATATTTGGATGAGTGGAAGTAGCACGAACGCTGCAGGTATGCCTTTCATCGCGAATATGCCAACGGAAGAAGTCTATACACTTCCAGACCGCTTAAGAGTGGATGGGACAGTATCAAATTCGAAACCATTCATCTACCAAGGAAACCGAATCGATGGCTTCACTTTGACGTTTAAAGAGGGGAAAGTGGTGGAGGCTGTTGCCCAACAAGGCCAACAACTTCTTGAACAATTACTCACTTCAGATGACAAAGCAGCCTTTTTAGGTGAAGTAGCATTAGTTCCTTACGATTCGCCAATTTCAGCTAGTAATACAATTTTTTATAACACTTTGTTTGATGAAAATGCCTCCCATCACCTTGCATTTGGAGAAGCTTATCCTACGACTTTAACGGATGGTAAGCATATGACAGAAGATGAGCTGCTAGCTAAAGGCGCAAATGTTTCTCTCATCCATGAAGACTTTATGATTGGAACTTCAGATATGGACATTGATGGTATTCTGGAGGATGGAACACAAGAGCCGATTTTCCGACAAGGAAATTGGGCGTTGAAGTAAGGAGGAATTAACGATGAAGAAGTGGATAATGGCAATTGTAAGTACTGCACTTATCACGGTATCCTTACCTGCATACGCAAACGCTCAGCAAGTGTATGTAGCCCTTGGAGACTCTATAGCCGCGGGACAAACACCGTATCGTCAAATTGATCAGGGCTATACTGATTTAATTGCGGGAGAGCTTGCTCGAAATGGTCAGCTTGCATTGTTTTCAAAGGATTTAGCATTTCCCGGTTTTACAGCCGAACAAGTGCTGGAGTCCATTCAATCAGATGAAGCACAAGACCTTGTGAAACAAGCGACATTGATTACAATCTCTGCAGGAGCTAATGATTTGTTGCGCATCGTGAACGCAAATCCAGATCAAGGGACACTTGCCTATCAACAATTACAAGCCGATTTTTCTCTTAATCAAGCTAGAAAATCGATTGACACTTTACTACAAGAATTGCAACAACTAGCACCACAAGCGGAAATTTATTTAGTCGGTTATTATTTTGCCTATCCTCATGTGGCTGAGTTTCAAAAACGAGGAACAGAGAAAGAGTTGAATCGACTAAATCAAATTCTAGAGCAGACCGCTGAAAAATATGGGGCCAATTTTGTATCAGTAGAAGATCGCATGAATACTGAATTAAAGGCGTATGTCCCAAATCCAGCAGATGTCCATCCTGTTCAAGAAGGGTATCGTCAAATTGCCAACAGCTTTTTTGATGAGTACAATTCGAATTTGAGAGTGGAGCCATTTGAGATGCCACAACCGAACCCTCTTACTTTTGAAGAGATTCAAGCGGCCGGGGAACAACAAACCGATGAACAGCCAGATCAAAGGGAAGATCAAGCCTCTACCTTATCCACTAACGGATTGGCGCTGGCCCATTTCATTCCGTATAGCTAAAAAAAGACCCAAGGCACATAGCGCCTTGGGTCTATTTATTAATATTTCTTCGTTGCTTTACGTGAGTTCAAGAATTTCTTGATGATTGGGTATACGATTGGAGCAAATTTAATTGCCGATTTTAGTAAACTTGACTTTCTCATTGTCATCTCTCCTATAAGTTGCTGTTGTACTACTAAAATACCCCTTACTACTAAAACTAAACCTCTTTAGGAATACCTGTATAAAAAGCAAATTCCATTAAAATATCACGGTACTTTTCCATTGAAGAGATGGAGACGAATTCGCCAGGTCCGTGCCAATCGCCACCAGCTGGTCCAAACTCGATTGCACCGGCACCAGTAACTGCATAATGACGCGTATCAGCTGAACCATGTTGCCCCATAATTTCAGTTTCTTCTTTCATGATGTCTAGCAGTTGAAGTACACGTGGGTCATCATCTGCGGTAGTGACAGCAGGGGAGACGCCTCTTCTTCTGATTTCTGCATTAGGAAAATGCTCCGTTAAGATAGCTTTCAACTGTTGTTCTACAAAATCAACTGACTGGCCAGGAACAAAACGTATGTCATAGCCCACTTCACAAGTATCTGGAACCATATTAAATCGATCACCTGCTTGAATACGTGCTAAGTTAATCGAAGGGTGTTCGTAGTAAGTTGTGCTTTCTTTTGTCCACTCTTGTTCAAGTAAGAGTTGGTGGAATCGGTGGGATTGCAAAATCGCATTGTCCCCCTCCCAAGGGCGAGACCCATGAGCACCTTTCCCATGAAATGTTACAAAGAATTGAGAGATCCCTTTTGCTTGTAAGCCGATTTTGAGGAATGTAGGTTCTCCACAAATAACAAAGTCCCCAGTGTATCCTTGTTGAACAAGATGTTTAGAGGTTTTCGAGCCACCCGTTTCTTCATCTGTAACGAGGTGAAATTGAACTTTCTTTGTAAGGCGGTCTGGGTGTTTCGATAGACCAACAAACGCAGCCATCATAGCTGCAACTCCACCTTTCATATCAGCAGATCCTCGACCAAATAGTTTGTCTCCCTCTATATAAGGTTCAAACTGTTCTTTTCTCCCAGGAACAATATCCAAATGGCCATTCCAGATGAGCGTTTCTTCTCCTTGCCCAAGTTCTGCGACTAACATCTTGTAGCCTTCATTTTCAATGATTTTAACTTCTACACCACGTTCTTGAAGCCATTTAGCTGAAAAATCGAGCGCGTGATTGGCTCCTTCTTTGGTATCACTTTGAATGCGAATTAAATCTTGTACTAAATCAATCATGGTATCCTTCCTTTCTAAATCTTGAGTTGATTAATTGCAAGCTATCAAGTAGAATGATAACAACTAAATAATTGTTACCACAAGGGGCGTCGCTTTGCGGCTGAGAGAGTACCCTTAGAACCTGGAAGTTCATGCTTGCGTAGGGATTGTGGATAGAAACTGATGTTAATGACGTCTGGCTCTGTCCAGAGGTCATTTTTTATTGTTTACCCATTCTAGCAGGTAAGGTAACAGGAAATGGAGAAATTATGAGAAATCAGAAAGTTATTATCATGATTGAAATTGCTTTACTTGCTGCACTTGGGTTTATTTTAGATCGTATCGGCTTTGGAATGCCACAAGGAGGAAGTGTCACGTTCGTCCTTGTACCTATTATTTTAATAGCGTTTCGTAGAGGTGTCGTTGCTGGTCTAATCACAGGTCTATTAATTGGACTTCTTCAACTGGCTACCGGAAATGTATATTTTGCACCGCTTAGCTTTGAAATCGTCATTATTCAAGTATTCATGGATTATTTCTTAGCGTTCATGGTCGCTGGGTTTGCCGGTTTGTTCCGCTCAGCCTATCTCAAGGCTTACAAAAATAATCACCAAGGTGCGATGATACGAGCGGTACTCTTAGGCTCAATCTTAGCTGGAGTTTTACGTTATATTGTACATGTGCTTAGTGGTATTTTCTTCTTTGGTGAGTTTGCAGGC
The DNA here is from genome assembly GCF_038595005.1 of Chryseomicrobium sp. FSL W7-1435. Lineage (GTDB taxonomy): Bacteria > Bacillota > Bacilli > Bacillales_A > Planococcaceae > Chryseomicrobium. Next base: position 2,288,853 of record NZ_CP151997.1, on the reverse strand, counting down.
GATCAAAATGTAATTCTTTATTCCCTGGTCTATAATGCAACGTATATGAGTCTTGTCCTTGTTTTCGCGGCATTCATTTGCACAGTACTACTAGTCAAAGCTCCACGTCTTGTAATGCCTCAATCTGCATAAAATATGCTATGATTACAGGTAGTCAGTGAAGAAAGGGTTCGAATAAATGATTATACAAACACCTGAAGAACTAGAAGGTTTAAAAAAAATAAGTCGTATCGTCGCGGAAATACGCGACACTATGAAAGATGCAGCTAAAGTAGGTATGACCACAAAAGAATTGGACCAACTCGGTGCACGTCTATTTGAAGAAAAAGGGGCAGTATCAGCGCCTATTGCTGAGTATGATTTCCCAGGTCATACATGTATTAGTGTCAACGAAGAAGTAGCTCATGGTATTCCAGGAAGTCGCATTTTCCAAGAAGGAGATCTTGTGAATATCGATGTCTCTGGTGAGTGTGACGGATTCTATGCAGATACAGGCATCTCGTTTGTTATTGGTGAAGCGGACCCAGAGAAACAAAAATTGATTGAAGTGGCTCAAAAGGCTTTTGACCGTGCTATGTTAAAAGTTAAGGCTGGGGCAAAACTCAATCAAATTGGTAAGGCTGTTGAAAGAGAAGCCAAATCAAATGGTTTAACAGTAATCATGAATTTAACAGGGCATGGTGTGGGTCGCTCTTTACACGAAGCACCTCAACATATTTTAAATTATTATGATGCTTGGGATCCTACTATTTTGAAGGAGGGAATGGTACTTGCTGTAGAGCCATTCGTTTCTCAAAAGGCCGAGTCGATCATGGAGCTAGGGGACGGGTGGACATTTGTTACTCCTGATCGCTCTCTAGTTGCACAGGTGGAACATACGATTGTTGTCACGAAAGATAAGCCGTTAATTTTAACAAAGTTAGATTAACAATAAGTAGTTGGACAAAAAACAGTGAGGCTGGGACAAAATATAGTTATAGAGCTAAACTAGTTAGAAAGTTGAGTGGAGTGTAGGGGTTGACTCCAGTGGGATCAAAAGTCGGAATGTGAGACCCCTCTTAGATGTGGAGAGCGTCTTTCTGACGTTCGCAACTCGATTTCAATGAGTTGAAAATAGGCGCGCCCACGGAACGCAACCCCGGAACGGAACTCAATATAGACGAAAAATCAGCAAATTCTCTGGAATTCACCCCGGAGAAGTTGCTGATTTATTTTTTGTCCCAACCTCACTTTTTTTATGTTGAGTCCTAACCTCTTGTCGTTCGCAGTGGTTTGTTCAAGTAAAAAATACCAGCTAAAATGACACTACTTAAGAAAAGAGCTGCCGCGGATACGAGCAATTCATCAAAACCAAGCCGAACTGCAATTCCGATGAATGCCCAAATGAAGACAAGTTGCATGATTCGGTCGTAATAATGATAACGGAAATGCAAAGCGAGTGCAGTGGCAAATGTTAAAACTCCCACTGTCCAAAGCTGATCGGAAAGACCAAAACCATCCCATTCTAAATAGGTTAACACATAAGAAATATTAGCCACTAAAGCAACGCATACCCATCCCAAGTAAACAGAAAGTGGGCCTCTTTCGCGCCAGTCAGAGCCTTTACGAGGATAAGAGCTATAAAGAAATGCAAGTACTGCAACTAAACCTATCATCATGACTAACGTCCAGAGAAAATATTCATAATGCCATGTAAGAATCCAGGCACAGTTGAATAGACAACTAGCAATAAACAATCCTGTCCGTTTCCAACTAGGTGTTGTTCCTTTTACATGTCGATAAGCAATGTAGCCGATCCAAACTGCTAAAAGGATGTAAATGACACCCCAAATAGAAAATACATAGCCTGCTGGTGTGAAAAGAACTGGCAAGCGATTTGAAATTTCTCCAGTCGTCTGGCCATTAATAGGAAGTATGTTAGCTAGAGCATTAACCGCAACCGTAGCTGCGAGGGCGATTCCCATTAGAATAACTTGTAAAATAACAACCCCTCCTTTTCAATAGTAATAGTATACCTGTCTTTTCCGGAATTGAGAATCGAACCCTTTGTGAACAATCATGAATGATTGAAATGTTGAGAATATTGTGGCGTTTCATGATATACTTAGGGAGACGAAATGAAAGGGGAATGACAATGACAACAGCTACATATCCACTCGTGTGGGACTTAGACACATTCTTTCCAGGAGGATCTGACTCGCCTCAACTGGCAACTCACCTGGAACAAGTTGAACAAAAAATAGAAGCGTTTGAAGCACAACTTACTTCTTTGGAGACGCCAAAATCTGACCAAGAAGCAGAAGCAATGCGCGCACTAATAGAGCAATTGAAAGACGTCGCTACGAATTTATCAGAAGCGGGTGCAACTATTGGTTGTTTCCTGGCGCAAGATACGACAGATAAAAAAGCCAATCTGTTACAAGGGCAAGTCAGTAGCCTAGGTGCTCGTCTTGGCACTATTTTAATGACGATTCAACAAAAATGGTCTAAGACAGATGATGCCGTATGGCAACAATTGTTGGCTTCTGAACTTCTTCATGAGTTTGAATTTATACTTAATGAATGGCGTGAAAAAGCAGCTAAAAAATTATCACAACAAGAAGAGGCTTTAATTACTTCATTAGGAGTCGATGGCTATCAAGGCTGGGGACAGCTCTATGATCTCTTAATTGCAGATATGAAAGTTACGGTAAACGTTGAAGGAACAGAAAAGAAACTTTCAATCGGTCAAGCTAGCAATCTCTATTCTCACGAAAACCCTGAAGTACGTAAATCTGTGAAACAAGCCCTTGAACAAGCCTTTACAGAAAAAGAGGAGTTCTTCGCTAAGACCTTGAATCATTTAGCTGGGTATCGCCTTGCTGTCTATAAAAAACGTGGTTGGAACGATGTTTTAGAAGAACCGTTAGCGATTAATCGCATGAGCCAAGAAACGTTGGATGCTATGTGGGGTGCTATTACGGACGGGAAACAACCATTTGTGAAGTATTTAACAAAAAAAGCTGAACTACTTGGTACGGAGAAAATTCATTGGCATGATATGGATGCTCCTATTGGAGAATCTGCTAAAACTATGGACTATCAACAAGGTGCAGAGTTCATTTTAAAACACTTTAAAAACTTTGGACCTGAGCTTGAATCGTTCTCGCGTCATGCATTTGAAAATGGCTGGATTGAGGCAGAAGATCGCGACAATAAACGTCCAGGCGGTTTCTGTACAGGAATGCCAGTTTCTCAAGAATCACGTATTTTTATGACGTATAGTGGATCTATGTCGAATGTATCCACATTAGCACATGAGCTAGGCCATGCGTTCCATACGTATGCACTACGTCCTGTTCATTGGTTAAATCGACAATACGCAATGGGCGTTGCTGAAACGGCTTCTACTTTTGCTGAGATGATTGTTGCAGATGCAGCAGTAGCTGAAGCAACATCTAAAGAAGAGAAAGCAGCTTTGCTTGAAGATAAAATTCAACGCAGTGTAGCGTTCTTCATGAACATTCACTCACGATTCTTATTTGAGACTCGCTTCTATGAGGAGCGTAAGAAAGGTGTAGTGTCGAGTAGTAGACTGAATGAATTGATGGCAGAAGCTCAAGAAGAGGCCTATGCAGGTGCACTTGCAGATACGCATCCTCACTTCTGGGCTACGAAGCTTCATTTCTATATTACAGGCGTTCCATTCTATAACTTCCCATACACGTTTGGTTACCTGTTCAGTTTGTCTATCTATGCAAAAGCAAAAGAAGAAGGTTCTGCATTTGAAGAGAAATATATGGCGCTTCTTCGTGATACAGCGGTCATGTCAGTTGAAGATTTGGCTAAAAAGCATTTAAATGAAGATATCACGAAAAAAGATTTCTGGGCAAAAGGAATCGCTCTTTGTCATGCAGACGTTGAGGAATTCTTAAGTCTCGTGTAATAAGGAGGGGTGGGCTTGATACGGTTAGAAGGGCAGCAGTGTGTCTGCAAGACATTTCAGATGGCAGATGCAGCTCCACTTGCGCAGCTTGTTAGTCAGAACAAAGATTTTTGGGGAAGGTTTGAACCTCTTCACAGAGAGTCTTACTATACTACTGTTGTGCAGCGGGAAAAAATCCGAGAGTCCATCAAGTTATTGAAAGAACAAAGAGAATACAGTTTTGGTATTTACGAAAAAGGTACCCATCAATTAGTGGGTACCATCTCTTTGTACAGTATTAAACGATTACCTTTTTTAAGTGGGATGATTGGGTATGCGGTTGATCAACAGCAAGTAGGCAAGGGATATGCTAAAGAAGCTATAGCTTTAGTGACTGCATTTGCCTTTACTCAAGTGCAGTTAAATCGTGTAGAAGCCTATGTGTCGCCTTACAATGAACCCTCTGTTTACTTATTATCAAAATCCGGTTTTTACGAAGAAGGCTATTTAAATCAACTTTTGTACATCAATGGGCAATGGATGGATCACCTCTTATTTGCACAAACAAAATCTGATTTTACAGACCGATTACATGCAAAAGACTCGTCTACCTGACGAGTCTTTTTTGCTCTGGACTGGAATAAAGCATATTTATAAAACTTAATTAATGGCAAAGTTGAGTGGAGTGGAGGGGCTGACTCCAGTGGGATCAAAAGTCGAAACGTGAGACCCCGCAGGAGTTTTGCGACGAGGAGGCTCACGGCGCGCCAACGGAACGCAGTCCCGGAACGGAACTCAACGCAAATTTGTAGATTCTTTAGAAACTAATTTAATGAACTAAATAATCTGGCTTCTGTTCCAGACTAAGCATTAAATTATACGACTGTTCCATCGTGTACGAGGTCTAAACGTCCAGTTGCTGGATCAATTATTAAACCATGTACTTTTATCGAAGGTAAAACAAGCGGGTGATTTTTAATCATATCCACACTATGCTGAACACTATCTTTCACATTATCAAATCCTTCTAACCAGTCATGCACATTCACTCCAGCATTGGTTAAAATGTCGACCGTTTTCGGATCTACACCTCGCTCAATCATCGAAGATATCATGGCATCTGGATCAATGGCAGCCATACCGCAATCATGGTGACCGATGACAAAGATTTCTTCAGCTTGCAGGGCATACACAGCGACTAACAAACTACGCATAATTCCCCCAAATGGGTGATTGATAATAGCCCCTGCACTTTTTACGATTTTAACATCGCCATTTTGAATGTTCATGGACTTGGGAAGCAATTCGACAAGTCGAGTGTCCATACAAGAGAGAATGACCATTTTTTTATCGGGAAACTTAGTTGTAGCAAAAGGTTCATAATTTTTGTTGTGAACGAAGCTTTCATTGTAAGCTAAAATTTCATGTAAATTAGACATAAAAAACACTCCCTTCTAGTTATTTAGTTTACTATATGAAGGGAGTGATTGGCGAACTATTTTGCTGCTTTTACACGTTTAAATTTTGGCATGACTGTTTTACCTGTTCCAATTACAACAGCGTGAAGAGGCTCAGGTGCTATGTGAACGGGAACGTCTATAACCGTACTTAACCATTCTCCAATATTTTTTAGTAAAGCGCCTCCGCCTGTTAATACAACCCCATGATCAACGATATCTCCTGATAATTCAGGTGGACAAACTTCAAGAGTGGCACGAATCGTCTCTAAGATTGTTTCTAAGGATTCACGTAACACTTCCTGGATTTCAATTGAGGAGAGTGTAATAGACTTTGGTAATCCTGTTACAACATCGCGACCGGTTACAGCTAATTGTTCTACCTCATGCGGAACAAGTGCATGGCCAATTTCATGTTTAATATGCTCAGCAGTTGGTTCTCCGATTAAAACATTATATTCTTTACGAACATGTAAGATAATTGCCTCATTCATGCTGTCTCCTGCTGCTTTTGTTGTATTAGAAGCCACCACTCCACCAAATGAGATGATTCCTACTTCAGTTGTTCCACCGCCAATGTCCACAATCATACTGGCAACAGGTTCATGAACGGGTAGGTCAGATCCAATAGCAGCGGCCACGGGTTCTTCAATTAAATAAACTTCCTTTGCTCCACTTTGTCTAACGGCATCTTCAATCGCACGTCGCTCCACTGAAGTAGCTCCAGAGGGCGTGCAGATAGCAACAGTTGGTTTGCGTAGAGGCGTTCCTAACTTCTTACTAGCTTGTTGCATGATTAACTTCAAAAGTTCAGTGGTTCGTTCGAAATCAGCAATTACTCCTTCTTTCAATGGACGAACGATTTCAATGGATTGGGGGGTTTTGCCAATCATTTTTTTAGCTCTCTCTCCAAATGCAATAATAGCTCCTGTATTTTTATCGATAGCCACTACAGTGGGTTCATTTAAAATTATTCCTTTAGTAGTTGAATAAACTAATGTGTTGGCAGTTCCTAGGTCAATTCCAATTTGTGTACTTTGAAACATAGCGACATCCTCCTCTTTCTAAGACGTACTAATTATATAAGAAGGAAATAATAATGACACTTGGTAAAATCTAGTATATTTCAATGATTGCATGAAAAAAAAGGAGGAAAGACAGGGGAGGCGGGCAGAAAATGAGGATATAGTGTGGGAAATTCATCATCACGTAAATGCTTTGTTACCAAAATGTAAACAAAAAGAAAGTTCATGACATGAAAAAAAGAGCTGAAAATCAGCTCTTTTAGTAATGCTCTGGTCGTGGATCGATTTTATCTGCATCGTGGGAGTTCATCGCTGTAGCGAAGTAATACATCATAACTGAACCAGCGATTCCCATTACAGTAAGAAAACCAAAAACCGTTGCTAAAAAAATACCCATGATTTTCACCTCTTCTGAGATTCTACATGTAGTATACATGATATTGAATAAAAAAGGTAGGGCACAAATGTGAACAGACTAGAATGCCCAGTTTCCAGCACGGAAAATCGGCTCACGACTACCGTCCTCTAAAATACCATCAATGGACATTTCAGCTGATCCAATCATGAAATCGACATGCGTGATACTGTCGTTTAGACCGTGCTTTGAAAGTTCTTCTTGTGACATTGTTTTTCCGCCTTCAAGGCAAAAAGCATAAGCTGAACCTATAGCTAAGTGATTTGAAGCATTCTCATCAAATAGAGTGTTATAGAAAAGGATATTAGAGTTTGAAATTGGTGAGTCATGCGGAACTAACGCCACTTCACCAAGACGATGAGAGCCTTCGTCTGTCTCTACTAACTTCGTTAATACTTCTTGCCCTTCTTTTGCTTCCACTTTAGTGATGCGACCATTTTCAAATGTAAGGGTAAATTCATCAATAATATTTCCGCCATAGCTTAAAGGCTTTGTGCTAGAAACATATCCATTCACGCCATTTTTGTGAGGGACAGTGAATACTTCTTCTGTAGGCATGTTAGCCATAAAGCTATCGCCTTTTTCATTCGTGCTGCTAGCACCAGCCCATAAATGACCCTTTGGAAGCTCGATAGTTAAGTCTGTTCCTGGAGCGGTATAGTGAAGGCTAGTGTATTTCTTGTCATTTAAGTAATCCACTTTTTCATGTAAAGTTTTGTCATGATCCGCCCATGCTTGAACTGGATCTGCTAAATCTGCGCGTACTGCCTTAAAAATAGCCTCCCATAGAAGCTCAAGTTGTTTTTCAGGAGCTGCATCAGGGAATACTTTTGCTGCCCAACCTGCAGATGGAGCCGCAATGACGGTCCAGCTAATTTTATCTGATTGTACATATTGACGATATTTTGACAAAGCTTTTCCAGCTGTTTTTTGGAAGGTAGCAATTCGTGTTGAATCAATTCCTTTTAATAGGTCAGGGCTTTGGGAAACTATATTCATAAACGCTGCACCTTTTTCAGCCAGTTGCTCGCGCTCCATGACCTTCCATTCAGGGAAGAAGTCAAACGAATCTTCTGGAGCATTTTCATAGCGAATGCGACCTAGTTGATCATCGGTTAGGTCAACAAATACTTGTTTAGCACCAACTTCATAGGCTTTTTTCGTAACAGCACGTGTGAACTCTAATGTATCCGTTGAAGCGGCAATATACAAATACTGACCAGGTTGAATATTGACGCCTATTTCAACTGCAAGAGCTGCATAATTTTCTACATATTTAGCAAATGTCGACATGAAATTTCCTCCTTTAAGCTTTACTTATTTAGAATAGCAGGAAAAGTCGAATAAATGCAACGAAGCGTTTTAAATTAAATTAAACTCTTGCAATTTTGTAAACAAAAGTTTAATATATAAACAAATGTTTAAAAAGGTGGTGAAGCAATGTATACGGAAAAAGAAATGCAGTTACTATCTTTATTAAAAAAGAATCCCTATTCTAGCCAACAGGAGTTAGCTGCACAACTTGAACTCTCTAGACCTTCTATCGCAAATCTTATTTCAGGATTAACAAAAGCCGGAGCAATTAAAGGGAGGGCTTACGTACTTTCTGAATCCAATGCAGTCCTTGTTTTTGGGGGAATGAATATTGACCGCAAGATGATTGTGAAAAATGAGCTTGTCTTTCAAACTTCCAACCCAGTTACAAGCTATCAGACGGCAGGGGGAGTTGCACGCAATATTGCTGAAAATTTAGGACGCCTTGGGCATGATGTGAAATTACTAAGTGCAGCAGGCAAGGACTTAGAATGGGAATTTTTATATGAAAAAACGCATGAATGGGCAGATCTTGAATACTCATTGCGCAGTGAAAATGAAAGAACAGGTACCTACACTGCCATTTTAGATCAAACTGGTGAGATGCAACTAGCACTTGCTGATATGGAAATTTATGAGCTGTTAACGGCTGAGTGGGTCGTATCACATGAGAAACTTTTTAGGACAGCTAGTCTGGTCGTAATTGATTTAAATGTGAAACAAGAGGCTATTCAAGCGATCTTGCAATTAAGTTCACGCTATTCAGTACCCGTCGCGATTGTACCTGTCTCAGCACCAAAAATGAAAAATCTACCCGAGTCACCGCTAACAGCTGAATGGATAATTTGTAACAAGGGAGAAGCTGAGATAACTACTGGGATTGTGATCGACTCAGATGAACAGTTAGAACGTGCTCACAAAGCTCTGCAAGCTCGAGGATTTAGTCAAACAGTCATTACAGACGGTGGTAATGGCATATCTGCTAGTGAAGCAGGCACACTGGTTAAGATGCAAGCCATCCCAGTTCATGAAATAAAAGATGTGACAGGGGCAGGGGACTCCTTTGTGGCTGCAACACTTCATATGTGGCTGCAAACTAAAGATAGTGTCAGTTCATTAAAAGCAGGTCTAATGAATGCGTCCAAAACACTTGAATCAACTTATACAGTAAGACCTGAATTAACAGCAGAACGTTTAAAATTAGAAACGGAGGAACTAACATGAAACATTTATTAGATTACACAACTGAGGTTCAACAAGCTTTGGAGGCAGGCCAACCAATCGTTGCACTTGAATCAACTATCATCTCCCATGGAATGCCGTACCCTGAAAATGTAAAAATGGCAAAAGAAGTCGAGCAAGTCATTCGCGAAAACGGTGCAGTTCCAGCAACTATTGCATTATTAGACGGACGCATTAAAATCGGATTAACGGATGAGGATCTAGAGCTACTTGCTACTAGCAAAACTGTGCGTAAAACTTCACGACGCGATTTAGCGTACGTACTCGCTTCGAAAGAGCTAGGAGCTACGACGGTCGCAACAACGATGATTTGCGCAGAGCTAGCAGGAATTTCTGTATTTGTCACAGGAGGCATTGGTGGTGTCCACCGTGGAGCCGAATCAACTATGGATATCTCAGCAGATCTTGAAGAACTTTCTCAAACGAATGTTGCCGTCATCTGTGCAGGAGCGAAATCAATTTTAGATATTGGCCTGACGCTAGAATACTTAGAAACAAAAGGAGTACCAGTTGTCGGATACGGAACAGATGCATTTCCAGCATTCTATTCAGCGACTAGTCAATTCCAATCAAACTTCCGTTTAGATACGCCACAACAAGTAGCAGAAATGCTTCATATGAAATGGGGAATCGGTCTAAAAGGTGGAGCGGTCATTGCAAATCCAATTCCAGAGGAATCTTCTTTAGAAGAATCGGAAATTACAGCACTAATCGAAGAAGCTTTAATGCAAGCAGAACAACAAGGTGTGAAGGGGAAAGACGTTACACCTTTCTTGTTAGGGAAAGTGAAAGAACTGACAGATGGAAAGTCTCTCGAGGCAAACATAGCACTTGTTATGAACAATGCCCGTGTAGGTGCACAAATCGCTCAAGCATTTTCAGCAAAATAAAAAACAGGCGGCCTCGCAAAAGGTCGTCTGTTTTTTTAATTGCGTAAATTTCCTAGCTCAGAAGCAATGGCCTGCATTTCACTTGGACTAAAAGTATCACGACGTGACACCATTTCATACAAGTAACACAAATCGTCATAAGCGGAAGCTGTAAAATCTTCTGCTTTCATTGCATCCACATTGACCATACGCAGTTTATCTTTAATTGCATTAATCATAAATGTAACATTTTCTTTTGATGGTTGAGTGAGATCCATAGGATACCGCCTTTCTCGTTCATCCATCTATCATTCCACGCTACACGCAGGTTGTCAATAGACTATGCTTGTGCTTTTTCTTCTTTCAGTTTTGCGCGAATTAATTTTGTTTCATAAGCGATAACACCTGACAGACCAAGTAATCCAATTAAGTTAGGAATGGCCATCATACCGTTAGCAACATCTGAGAATGTCCAGATCAAATCAAGTGAGATAACTGAACCGACGAATACCATAGCAATGAACAGGATACGGTAAACAATCAATAAAGATGGATTCTTGAATAGATACTGGAAACATTTTTCTCCATAATACGCCCATCCTAGAATTGTAGAAGAAGCGAAGAAAATTAGTCCAACTGCAACAATGATCGGTCCAACATCACCTAAGAAATATTCAAAAGCGCCAGATGTAAGAGTACCAGCACCGTCACTATCAGTAGTTGTGTAAAGTCCTGACATAACAATTGTAATACCTGTGATTGAACAGATAATAATTGTATCGAAGAAAACCTGTGTCATTGAAATTAGACCTTGTCTACCTGGTAGGTCAGTTTTCGCGGCAGCAGCAGCGATTGGAGCTGATCCTAATCCGGCCTCATTCGAGAATACTCCACGAGCCACACCATAACGAATTGCAGCACCGATGGCTCCACCAGCAGCGGCTTCAGTTGAGAATGCCATTTCAATGATAGTCATAACAGCACCAGGTACTTCAGTAATATTGAGTACCATAATTAATAAACCGCCGAAGACATAGAAGATAGCCATAACTGGTACAAACACTGCCGTTACTTTACCGATTGACTTAATACCACCAATGATAACAAGTGCTGCGAAAATCATTAGTATAAGTCCAGTAATCCAGTTTGGCACACCGAATGTACTATTTACAACATTCGCAACGGAGTTGGACTGTGTACCGTTTCCGATTCCAAAAGCAGCAAGCGCTCCGAATATGGCAAACATCACAGCTAACCATTTTTGTTTCAAGCCATGCTCTAAGTAGTACATTGGTCCACCAGCCATTTCACCGTTTGGACCTTTCACACGGTATTTTACTGCTAGTACAGCTTCTCCATATTTTGTCGCCATTCCGAAGATAGCAGATAGCCACATCCAGAATACTGCTCCAGGTCCACCAAGTACGATGGCAGTCGCCACACCGACGATATTACCTGTACCAACAGTGGCAGCAAGTGCAGTCGTCAAAGCTTGGAACTGAGAGATGTCACCTTCTGCATTCTTGTCATGTTTTCTAGAAAAAGTTTGTTTTAAAGCTGCTGGTAACATAAGAATTTGAATAAGTCCTAAACGAAAAGTTAAATAAATACCAGTACCCACAATTAAAGCAAGTAGTGGTGGTCCCCAGACTACATCAGAAATTGCTCCTAAAACATTATAAATAGCGTCCATTTGAATCCCCCTTTTTATGTATGTCTACAGCCGAAATAGCAATCCTCCTTTAAAGTAAATGTCGTTCATACAAATAATATTCATAAAATTCTGCACTCGCGTCAAGACAATTTTTTTAATTCGAGTCGTTTCATCAATTTATCTAAGGGTATAATAGACTATAATACGAACGAAATAATTGATTTGGAGGCGTTTTAAATGGGACAAAGTAAATTTTCAAAAGGTATTTTATTTGGAGCACTAGCAGGAGCATTTATCAGCTTATTGGATCGTCAAACTCGAGATGTCATGAAGACTCGTGCACGTTCAGCAAATGAAAGAGCTCGCTATTACAGTGAAAACCGCGAAGTTCTAAAGCATGATATCGAAACTAAAATTAATCATTACAAATCTCTTTATGAAAAGTTATCTCAAGATGCTCAGTATCTTTCTTCACAAGTAAATGAAGTGAAACAAATTGCTCCACAGGTCCAGACACTTCTATCTGAGACGAAAAATACATTTAGCTCATCTAAAGAGGAATACAAAGATATTATCTCAGAAGCTTCTAATGAATCATTACAAGCACAAGATATATCTCATGATCCACAAATGCAGCAACAAACTCCTGAATATGCAGAGAAGTATGGTGAAGACGAAAAAAAGAATGGGTAATTAATGAGGATGTGAAGCGAATGGAGGAAACTCCAGAAGAAAAAGTAAATAAGGGAGATTCTGTTGCTCCTTCCAAATCGTATTCTTGGAAAGAAAAATTGAAATTTATGCAGTTTGGTAAGAAAAAAGAGAAGAAAACAACTGAGTCCTATGATCCCGCAACGTGGAAAGGATTTTTTCAAGACCTTTTACAACATATTCAAAAGTCAGATGTTACAGCACTAGGAGCTCAACTTGCATTCTTTTTCTTACTTTCTTTGTTTCCACTGTTAATTTTTATGGTGACATTGCTTCCTTACTTAAATTTACCTGAAGATCAAATCTTTCAATTCTTAAGAAATTATGCACCCGCAGATGTCTATGCTCTAATAGAGAGCACACTCACAGAAGTTTTACAAAATAGGAATGGCGGATTGTTGTCATTAGGTCTACTCGGTACTATTTGGTCAGCTTCCAATGGTGTGAATGCAATCGTTAAGTCCTTGAATAAATCATACGGGTTAGAAGAAACGCGACCATTTTTTATTGTAAGAGGTTTATCGGTAGTGTTTACCATTCTTATCATTGTGCTATTTGTAATAGCTTTAGTACTACCAGTCTTCGGTGAACAAATTGGTATTCTGCTATTTTCATTCTTAGGGTTAGATGAGATGTTCTTGCTAGTTTGGAATAGTATTCGTTTCACGATTCCACCACTAATTATTTTTGTGGTCTTAACTGCATTATATTGGCTTGTTCCTAATGAAAAATTATATTTAAAGAGCGTTATTCCAGGTGGTATTTTCGCAGCACTCGGATGGATTTTAGTTTCCCTTGGATTCTCTTTCTATGTTAGTAATTTTGCTAATTATACAGCTACATATGGCAGTCTAGGTGCTATTATTGTCTTAATGATGTGGCTATATTTCTCTGGCACCATTCTAATGATTGGTGGCCAAATCAATGCTGTTATGCAAGAACGAAAAGAACGTATGGAAGCAAAAGAAGCAGGCTGAGCCGAGAGCTCATTCTGCTTCTTTTTTATAAGCTTTTTAACATTCTTAACCCATTTAGAATAACTAAGATGGTGGATCCTTCATGCCCGATGACGCCTAGGGGTAAGTTAACAATTTGCAAGAAGTTTGAAACGATTAAGATTGCGATAATTGCAATTGAGAAAGCTAAGTTTTGTTTCACGATACGCTGCATTTTGCGAGAAAGTTCAACTGAGTAGGCTAGTTTTGTTAATTCATTTTTCATTAGAACAACATCAGCTGTCTCTAATGCAACATCTGTTCCATCACCCATTGCAAATCCAGTAGAGGCTGTTGCAAGCGCAGGTGCGTCGTTGATCCCATCCCCAACCATCCCCACGTATGGATATTTTTCTTTTAATTTCTTAAGTTCGAGAACTTTTGTCTCAGGTAAACACTCAGCGACAAATTCATCAATTCCCGCTTCTTTAGCAATGCTTTCTGCTGTTTTTGCATTGTCTCCGGTAAGCATAATAGTCGTGATCCCTAAACTCTTGAGTCGGGCAATCGTCTCTTTTGCCTCAGGACGTACTTGATCTTTTAATGCAATCAAAGCCAAAATGCCTTGATCATCACGAATATACGTAACCGTTTTTCCTTCTGAAGCTAGAGAATCTGAAATCCCCCCTGCGAATGCAAAAGCTTCATCTTGCCCGACGAAATTTGGTTTTCCCACTTTATATAAACTTCCGTTGATTGTACCTGTCATACCAAAACCTGATACATCCTGAACATCGATGTTTAAATCAGCTGAAACTCCTTGAGATTTTGCATAAGCTGTAATAGCAACGGCTAAAGGATGATTGGATTTATCTTCAATAGAAGCGAGAAGTCTAAGTGTTTCATGAACGTCTAAATCCTGTCGTGTAATAAACTCAGTTACTTCAGGTTTGCCTCGCGTAAGGGTTCCAGTTTTATCAAAAGCAATGGCTGTTAGTTTTGTTAAGCCTTCTAAATGACTTCCACCTTTAACGAGTATCCCATTACGTGCACCGTTAGAGATTGAGGCTAACGTTGCTGGCATGACCGATGCCACGACTGCGCAAGGGGAAGCGACTACTAAAAGGACCATAGCACGATAAAATGTTGTCGACCAATCCCAACCTACTAAATAATGGGGGAGGAATAGCATCAGCGCCACAGTAACTAAAACGACTTTTACATAAGTGCCTTCGAAACGTTCAATGAATTGTTGGGAAGGGGACTTCTCGTTCTGGGCAGCTTGAACAAGAGCGATGATTTTTTGGAATAGCGAATCTGCGTTTTCCTTCATGACTTCTGCAGTGAGTGCACCACTACCATTGATCGTTCCAGAGAAGATTTCGTTTCCGACTTGCTTTGTAACTGGAATAGGTTCCCCAGAAATAGCAGCTTCATCAACCGAAGATACTCCATCAATGACTCTAGCATCTGCAGGTATTTTTTCGCCTGGCTTAATCAATAACCAGTCTCCAATTTTCAATGAATCTACGTCAACTAAATGAGGGGCATTTGAAGCGTCTAATTTCCAAGCTTTATCTGGCTGCATATTGACAAGAGAAGCAATCTCTTTTTTACTTTTATTGATTGTATAAGTCTCAAGTGCACCACTTAAGGAAAAGATAAAAATTAAGATGGCACCTTCAGCCCAGTAGCCGATAAGAGAAGAACCCACAGCTGCTAAAATCATTAATAATTCCACATTTAATTTTCGGTCTTTGATTGTTTTTTCAATACCTTCTTTTGCCTTAAAGTATCCACCAATTACAAAGGCAAGAAGGAACACAATAACGGAAGCGGTTGAAAAGTCACTTCTGGAAAGAAGCCAACCAACTAAAATCAGGACCCCAGAAACTAACGCATTTATTAACTCTATATGGGGAGTCAGTTTATTTATCATAGACGCACCTTCCTTAAAATTATTCTTACTTTATAATAATTCTAATTAAGAGAAAATGCAACAAGAGGGATTTTCAAAAAATGAAAATCCCTCTAGTAGTTAAAATACGCGTTCTTTATGAAGTGCTAATTTCTCTAATGATGATTTATCGACATCTGCATGAAGACTGTTTCCATGAGAGTCCATTGTCACTACTGCTGTAAATTCTTCAACTCGTAGGTGCCACATAGCTTCAGGAATACCAAATTCCATTAAATCAACGCCATCTACACCTTTAATACAATCTGCATAATATTGAGCTGCTCCACCGATTGCATTTAAGTAAACACCGCCATGTTCTTCAAGCGCTGCAAGTGTTTTAGGACCCATTCCACCTTTTCCGATAACGGCACGGATGCCAAACTTTTTCATGATATCCCCTTGGTAAGGTTCTTCACGAATTGATGTGGTAGGACCAGCTGCTCGTACATGCCAGTTGCCTTCAGCATCTTTTTGCATAACAGGACCACAATGGTAGATGATTTGGCCGTTAAGATCGACAGGAGCATCATGGCTCATCAAGTGATGGTGAATAGCGTCGCGACCTGTATACATGCGGCCAGAGATGGATACTACGTCTCCAACTTTTAGAGAACGAATTTTCTCTTCTGTTATAGGAGCTTCAATGCGAACTACTTCTTTTACTTCTTCTTCAATTGTTTCTTGTTGTTTGAACTCGATTTTCTCTCCGTCTTGGTAGTGCCAATTGTGGATTTCTCCACTTTCAGGAGAGATATCAATTGCCATACGGCGATATGCCCAACAATTATAGGCAACAGAAACGTAGAAGCTAGCAGGAATACGGTGCATAACCCCGATTTTACAACCCAGCAAAGTAGCTTCTCCGCCAAAGCCCATCGTACCGATTCCTAACGTGTTTGCTTTCTCTACAATATAGTTTTCCAGTTCTGCTAGTTGAGCATGTGGATTTACATCTTCAACTGAACGGAAAAGTTGTTCTTTTGCTAAATCATAACCAGATGAGCGGTCGCCGCCAATACCTACGCCGATGAAACCTGCAGAACATCCTTGTCCTTGAGCTTGGTAAACAGAGTGGAGGATACATTTACGAATGCCATCAAGATCACGGCCAGCTCGACCTAATCCTTCTAGTTCAGCAGGAAGGCTGTACTGAATATTTTTATTTTCACAACCGCCACCTTTTAAGATGAGCTTCATTTCAATGTAATCATTTTCCCACTGTTCAAATTTCATAACTGGAACACCAGCACCTAGGTTGTCGCCACTGTTCTCACCAGTCAATGAATCAACAGAGTTTGGGCGTAACTTTGCATCTGCAGTCGCAGCAGCGATAGCACGCTTGATTGCGGCCTTGATCTCTAGTTGGTTCACGCCAATTGGTGTTTTGATTTTAAAAGTAGGTAAACCCGTATCTTGGCAAATAGGTGAAACCTTGTCATCTGCCATTTGAATATTATTTGCAATTGTATCTAAGCTCATTGCCGCACGTGTTCCAGCATTTTCAGCTTTCTTAGCTTTAGCGATAGCGCGGCGGACATCTTTAGGTAAGTTAGTGCTTGTTTCCGTGATGAGTTGGTAAATACTCTTTTCTAGATTTTCTATGTACATAGTAGATTCTCCCTTAGTGTATTTATAGTACAAGTATACTCTTCGAAGACTATGAAAAAAAGAGCAGCTAGGCTACTCTTTTGTTTTTTTGAATTGATCTAGTTTCAGTTCTAAATCATCCATCATTTGAATTAAGCGGTCGATATCTTCTACTTTTGTCGATTCGGGCTCAATAGAATCAAGGACTTCTAAGAACATGTTTAAGCGTTCTTTCAGGTAAACCACTTGTTGGTCTTGATTGGATACTTGATTTCCCATATGAGGCACCTCCTTCAGCACTACTACTATACCCGAATCCTTTTTAAAAAGATAGGAAGATAGAAGTAATTTAATAATTTATCTATTTTGAATATTTACATAACTTATTTTATGTGATAAAGTTACTGTAATCTCTACTAGGAAGGAGGCCGTAGTGAATCTGTCGGAAACCAGTAATGTTAGGAGGCGGTTCAGACATTTCACCGGCTGAATAGTAGCCGTAAAATGCAGTTATGAAACAAAATAAGGTAGTTAAAGTCGTATAGAAGGCCCTTACAGTGATGCATACTGTTGGGGTCTTTTGTTGTATACGCTGTGTGGGATATTTGCTAGACTAGGGGAAGTGATTTGAAAAGAAAGAGGCGTCCTCTATGACTATTACAACTAGACAGCGATTCTACATACTTGTATTGATTGTTGCGATATCTGGCTTTTCTCAAGGTATGCTATTACCACTGATCTCGATAATTTTTGAACAAGACGGCGTTAACGCCACTCTCAATGGTTTAAGTGCGACCGGGTTATATATCGGGACATTGTTAGTGTCACCATTTATGGAAGCTCCTCTTAGAAAATGGGGCTATAAGCCAATCATTTTAATCGGTGGACTTTTAGTTATCATCTCGCTTGCGTTATTTCCATTATGGAAGAGTGTTTTATTTTGGTTTATACTTCGGCTACTGATTGGGATTGGCGATCATGCACTCCACTTTGCGACACAAACGTGGATTACAAGTACTTCTCCAAAGCATCGATTAGGTAAAAATATTGCTCTCTACGGATTATCATTTGGTCTTGGGTTTGCTATAGGGCCTCTACTTGTACCTCTTGTCTCGATTCATGAGGGATTACCGTTTGTTGTTTCATCTATTTTATGTTTAATCGCTTGGTCATTTGTTTTCTTCTTAAAGAATGATTTTCCAGAAACGTACACAACAAAATCATTGTCATCAGCAGGGAGATTCAAAGCTTCTTTTGCCATTGCATGGGTGGCTTTCTTACCGCCTTTAAGTTATGGGTTTTTAGAGTCTAGCTTGCATGCAATTTTTCCTGTCTACAGTTTGAGGCAGGGGATTGAAGTTGCTAATGTTTCTATTATATTAGCGGCCTTTTCTATTGGGGGAGTAGTAAGTCAATTACCGCTTGGCGCATTGAGTGATCGATTCGGTAGGAGACCGATGCTTGTTATTCTTCTAACTGGTGGATCAACAGCATTTTTCATTGGTGGACTCTTCGAAACTTATGTTTTTGCAATCATCGCATCATTTTTTGTAGCAGGGCTTTTTGTGGGATCGATGTTCTCCCTAGGAATTGCGTATATGACAGATTTGACTCCAAAGGCTTTGTTGCCAACTGGAAACCTCTTATGTGGAATTGCATTTAGTGTTGGATCTTTAACGGGGCCGTTTGCAGGGGGATTGTTTCTTCAATTTACGTCATCTATTAGTTTCTTATGGTTAGTATCTGGCTTATTGCTTGTTATAATGTTGCCAATAGCTTTGAAAAAACCGGTTCCGGCGAATTAAATAAGGTGCCTGTCCCTTACACGATTTGTGTAGGACAAACACCTTTTTGTTAAATTAATTTAGAACTAATTCCACAACGCATTCGATTTGAGCAGTTTGCGGGAACATATCAACCGGTTGAATCGAGACGACCGTATACTTCTTTGTTAAGGTAGCTAAATCTTTAGCTAAAGTTGAAGGATTGCAAGACGTGTAAACAAAACGCTTTGGCTTTGTGCGTAGAATCACGTCCATCAATTCGCTATCCAGACCAGTACGTGGTGGATCTGCCGTTAGTACATCTACTTTAAAGCCATCTCGCTGCCACTTAGTAACCCATTCTTCAGGTGTTCCTACTGCAAACTGAGTGTTGTGTAGATTGTTACGAGCAGCGTTTTTCTTTGCATCCGCCACAGCTTCAGGAACATTGTCCATTCCACGTACTTCTTTTGCATCTGCTGCTAACCATAAGCCAATTGTTCCTACACCACAATAAGCATCCACTACATTTTCTTCGCCAGTTAAATGAGCTGCTTTCTTAATTTCGTTATAAAGATGCACAGTTTGAATAGGGTTCAATTGGAAGAAAGCGCGAGCTGAAAGGTCAAATAGCAAGCCGTCTAATTTTTCAGTCATGGTTTCTTTACCCCAAAGATTGAAAGTAGTCTCCCCGAAAATCAAGCTAGTTCTATCCGCATTAATGTTTTGACTAATAGAGACAATCTCTGGATTCATTTTTACAATAGCTTGTGTTAGCTCTTCTTTGTTAGGGAACTTTTTCTTTGTTGTAATGAGCGTCACTTGCAGTTGTTGTGTTTCAATTCCTTTACGAACAACGATAGATCGAATAACGCCTTGTGGGTTTCTTTCATCGTAAACAGGAATTTTCTTCTCCTCGATAAATGCTTTGATTTGATTCGTGATGGCAGTGGTCTCTGGATGTTGCACTAAGCAATCGTCGATATCGACCAAAAAGTTTGATCCAGCTGCAAATAATCCAGCCAACACTTTGTTGCTTCTTTCACGTACTTGGAACTGGCTTTTATTGCGGTAATTCCAAGGATTGTCCATTCCAATTGTAGCTTTTACAAGGTCTTCTGAAATTTCAGGGGAGTAGCGTTCTAATGCTTGTAACACGATGTCACGTTTTTCAAGGATCTGACGAGCATACGTCATATGCTGCAATTGGCAACCACCACATTCTTCATAGACAGGGCAAGGTGGTGTTACGCGGTCTTCAGATGCTTCTCTAATTTGTTTGATCTTAGCAGTTGCAAATTTACGCTGTACGTCTGTTACATGCGCGGTAATTACTTCACCAGGTAGTGCTCCAGGAACAAACACAACATGTTTCTTGAAAAACCCGACACCTTCTCCATTGATTCCTAAACGTTTGATTGTTAACGGAAATTCTTGTCCAACTTTTATTGTTACTTTTTCACTCATACGCTTCACGTCCTTCTTAGTATGTCCTTAGTATACAGGACATCAGAAGTCAATGAAAAGGGATGGGAGTATTCACCGATTGTTTGCGCAATTCTTCTAATTCACCAAAGTGATAGCCGCGCTTCTTTGCCTCTTCAATAAATAGTGGTAAAGCATCTGAATTATCTTGCGTCACGGTGTGGAGTAAAATAATAGCACCTGGATGCAATTGATCCACTAATTCCTTTGTCACGACCTCTTTGCCTCGTCGTCTATCCTCATGCCAATCGACAATCGCCATGGACCAAAAAATATGCTGGTAACCTAAGCGATTCGCTACGCGTAGCGTTTGTTCAGAATAAACACCCTCTGGTGGGCGTACAATACCAGTCCGTGTAATGCCGGTTAATGCAAATAATTCTTTATCGAATGATAGTAATTCTTTTGCCAATTGTTGGTCAGACAGAGTGGGCATCGTGGGATGAGAGTAAGTATGATTGCCAATCGTATGACCTTCAGCAATCATTCGTTTCACGTAGTCAGGTGCGCTCTTTAAATAATGACCGGTCAGGAAAAAGGTCGCTTTAATTTTCTCTTTTTTCAATGTATCCAAGATAGCAGTGGTCTGGCCGTTCTCATAACCATTATCAAAAGTGAGATAAAGTACTTTCTCTCCACTTTTATCGCGGTACAGCACATCAAATTGATCAAATAGTGATTCGGCTTGTTGTCCGATATCAGGGGGCTGCTCATTTTCAGCTCGTTTTAATCCAAAGGAGAGAGAGGCAGCATCTGCGGTGACTGTTTTGTAACTGTAGAAGGTAGCAATTAGCAGAAGAACAATACCCATTGCATGAATTTTACGCAAAAAAAACACACCCTTTTTAAAATAGAGTGTGCGTGTTGATCCTAGTTATCCATAAATGTTTTTTAAAGCTTCAGGTGCAGTTGGGTAGTCAAAATGGAAGCCGTGTTGAAGTAAAACTTCCGGAATGACTTGTTGACCTTCTAAAATTAATTGACTTTTTTCACCAAGAGCTGTTTTCAAGGCAACTCCAGGGACAGGGAAGAAGTGAGGTCTATGCAGGACAGAACCTAGTACTTTTCCGAAGTCGTCGTTTCGAAGAGGGCGAGGAGCGGTAACATTAAATGGTCCAGTAAGTTCATCAGTCGTTAATGCAAAATACAACGCATTTGCAACGTCTTTCACATGTACCCATGAGAGCCACTGTTTACCGGAACCTACCTTACCACCCACGAACATTTTGTAAGGAAGCGCCATGAGTGGTAATGCGCCTTCATCTTTTCCTAGTATGACGCCAAAACGACCGTATGCTACACGTACACCGAATTGTTCAGCTTTTTTCGCCTTCTTTTCCCAATCTTCTACGGTTTTGGCTAAGAAGTCATCAGCGCGTTCTGAAGAGTGCTCGGTATAAGTTTTGTGTTTAGAAGCAGGGTAAATTCCTATTGCTGAAGCATTCACAAGCACTCGAGGCTTAACTTGCACAGCTTCGATAATTCGAAGTACTTCATCAGTTGCCTTCATACGACTTGAATAGATTTTCTTTTTTTGTTCATCTGTCCAGCGGCCTTCATTGATAGAAGTTCCTGCTAAATTAACGATTCCATCAATACCTTCTAAGTGCTTTTCTGGAGTGGCACCATCTGTTAACCATTTTACATAGGTAACAGCTGAATCACTTTTATGGTCTGAACGAGTTAAAATATAGACATGATGACCTTGAGAAAGTAGCAGATTTGTCAGTTCTTTACCGACAAAGCCAGTTCCTCCCGTAATAGCAATCTTCATCGAATGACCTCCTTTTTTTTGTATGATACTATAGAAGTTACCCTAAAATCTTGTAACTGAATCTGAGGAGCTGAAAAACAATGCCAATAATAACCAAGATTACGCGTCAGAAGAAAAATCTGGACCGTTACAATATTTATTTGGATGAGGCATACGCATTCAGCGTCGATGAAAGTGTTTTAATCCAGCATCAATTAACTAAAGGCAAAGTACTAGTTGATTTCGAGATGGATGACATGATCTACGAGGATGAGGTGCGCAAGGCGTTTAGTGCCTCACTGAATTATTTGAGCTACCGCATGCGTAGTGAACAAGAAGTGAAGAAAAAACTACTAGATGTGGGATACGGGGATGCAGTCGCCCTAGAGGCAATCAAAAAACTACATGATTACAACTATTTAAATGATGAAGCCTTCTCAAAGGCATTACTTTCCACTGAAAAAAACTCATCAAAAAAGGGGCCAAATGCTATCCGACAATCATTAAAGCAAAAAGGAATCGATGAAGAAACTCGCCAACAAGTTCTCGAGACCTATACAGAAGAGCAACAACTTGAAGTTGCAATGGCTTTAGCTGAAAAGACATTGCGTTCTGCTCAGCGCCTAACGCCGTCTCAACAAAAGAAGAAGATACAAGATTTGTTGGCCAGAAAAGGATACCCTTTTCATATCGGTAAAACTGTCATTAGTCGTTTAGAAGATGAGTTGGTAACCGACGAATGGACGGATAAATTGAATGACCAAGGTGAAAAGTCGTGGCGTAAAGTATCTATTAAATACAAAGGTAGAGAAAGACGTCAAAAAGTAAAACAGCAGTTATACGGTAAAGGGTTTCCTCTTGATATAATTGATCAATTTATTGATCAGAAGGAGCAAGAAGATGGATAAAAAATATAGTCAGATGACGCAAGCTGAACTCCGTCAAGAAATCGCAAATTTAAAAGAAAAGGCTCGTAAAGCTGAACAGCTGGGAATAGTTAACGAATTCGCTGTTTATGAGCGAAAAGCCAAGATGGCACAGGCCTATTTGATTGATCCAAAGACGATTGTACCTGGAGAGCTTTATAAGATTGAAGGAGATCCGGGTGTGTATTTTAAAGTGGATTATTTAAAAGGTCGTTTTGCTTGGGGACATCGCTTGGGTGGGGAGCGTTTTGAAGAAGCACTGCCAATCTCAATGCTTGAAGCAGTAAAATAGAGGATGGGACCACTATAGTAATAGGACTAAACTAGTTAGAAAGTTGAGTGGAGTGTAGGGGTTGACTCCAGTGGGATCAAAAGTCGAAACGTGAGACCCCTCTTAGATGTGGAGAACGTCATGCTAGAAAGTCCGAGAAAATCAGGCGTGCCAAGTGAGGCGTTCTTGGCCTCGGTTGGTGCGACTGTTTTTGGAGCGTCTTTCTGACGTTCGTAACTCGATTACATTGAGTTGTAGACACGACGCGCCCACGGAACGCAACCCCGAAACGGAACTCAATATACAAAAAAACCAGCAAATTCTCTAGAAATTACCCTAGAGAACTTGCTGATTTAATTTTGTCCCAGCCTTTTTTCATTATAAATTATTGATCTAAGTTAAAATCGAGTTTCTTGTGCAGTTTGTCTTCACTGAAAATCCAACCCGTATAAGAATTAACGATTTCGAGCTCATCATTCAAATGAGCCACCGCTACAAATGGGTAATAATCATTACTGCGGTAACGTAAATCGATAAATCGTACTTCGTGAAGGGCATCGTGACGAGTAATCTCCCAACGATAAATTGGCGAGAATGATAAAAAGGCATCAATGTTTTTATCTTTTAGTGCAGCTTGGACAATTTTATTTTCTGGAAGTGGTTGTCGTTCGAATTTATCGTATATCGTGATATTTCGACCGTATGCACGTCCCACATAATAATGATTGCCATCGATTGCGGCGATGCGCCACTGATAAAAACGCATAGTAGGGGCAATAATAATCCGCTCTGCGTTTGGTATTTTCAGTTTAACAGCATGTCGTACCGCATGTTGCACTTGGAATCGTATGACGTAATAAACAATTATAATGGCATACATGATTAAAAATGTTGGCACTGGATTTGCACCTAAAGCCCATAGCAGCAATCCAATTACATGAATACCAAAGATGATTGGATCAAATGTGTTAATCACACCTAATGCTACCCACTGATTAGAAATTGGCCGTAAAGCTTGTGTACCGTAAGAATTAAAAATATCGACAAAGACGTGTAAAAATACAGCTAAAAACGTCCATAACCAGACGTGCATCATATCTGCAGATGGGAAAATAAAGCTAAGGCCTAAAGTTATCAACAGTGGCCATGCGACCACAGAGGGAATGGAGTGCGTTGCTCCTCGATGATGACGTATATAAACCGCATTATTGCGAAGCTTTAGTACAGTGTCTATATCGGGTGCTTGTGAGCCGATAATAGTTCCGGCAAGGACCGCGGTAAATGTAACAGAGTGGTTTGCGACAACCGGATCTATTGTTGCTAATCCGCCGAGGGCAATCCCCATCACGATGTGTGTACCAGTGTCCATGCAAACATCACCCTCCTTTATCTATAGAATAAAAGAAATTTAAAGATATTCCTAGCACATTGTCTTTACCCTTTTCTTATAGAAAGTAATCCGAAAGGAAATCAATATATGAATGATTTTAAAGGCGAATCAATTCGCAAACAGTTACTACAGTGGTACGAAGAGGAAAAAAGAGATTTGCCTTGGCGCCACTCCAGGGACCCTTACCATATTTGGATTTCAGAGGTAATGCTACAACAAACGCGCGTTGATACAGTTATACCCTACTACAATCGGTTTACTGAAGCTTTTCCAACGATGCATGACTTGGCACAAGCGGAAGAAGGAGAACTACTTAAACTGTGGGAAGGCCTTGGCTATTACTCGCGCGCTAGAAATCTGCAGCAAGGTGTTCGAGAAGTACTTGAAAACTACCAAGCAACTGTTCCTAGAACACGAGAAGAAATCAGTTCAATTCGAGGAATTGGACCCTACACGGCAGGCGCTATCTTAAGTATTGCCTACGGTGTGCCAGAGCATGCAGTGGACGGCAATGTCATGCGAGTACTTAGTCGACTTTATGCTATAGATGAAGATATCGCCCAACCAAAGACGAAAAAGACGTTTGAACATCTTGTGATGGCAATTATCGATCACGACGATCCTTCTTCGTTCAATCAAGGACTTATGGAACTAGGAGCAGTTATTTGTACGCCTCAAAAACCTAAATGTTTACTTTGTCCCGTCAGAGAACAATGTAGTGCATTTGATCAAGGGCTGACGAATTCTCTTCCTATTAAAACGAAAAAGACGAAAGTGAAAAAAGTTGCGTACAACGGGTATATGCTGCAACGCGCTGACGGAAAGTGGTTAGTCGAGCAGAGGGGGGAAGGATTGCTAGCCAAGATGTGGCAGTATCCTCTAATTGATTCTGAACAAACAAATTGGACGGATGAATATGGCATCACCTGGATGGAAATCACTAACATTGGCGACGTGACCCATATCTTCAGCCATTTAAAGTGGGAAGTGAATGTATTTATAGGCAAAGTTGAGATAGACACTGGCAAGGCTTATCAAGGGGAATGGGTGACTAGTGAGGAATTAGATAAGCTACCACTACCGGTTCCTATTCAAAAAATGAGAACATTACAAAGCGCTTCCAATTAAGAAATTTCCTTGCAAACCTACTGATACTACTTTTTTCCTTCTACTATTGTTATAATGTGAGACATCACATATAAAAAGATAGGTTTATCAGCTTGTCATTTGAGAAGGTGGCTACATCATGACCATTCCGTTGGAAGGAGAAATGATCCAAATTCACAGCTATAAGCACAGTGGAAACATACATCGTGTATGGCATGAAACGATGGTGCTGAAAGGGACAAAGAATATTGTCATAGCTGCAAATGATCGTACATTAGTGACCGAGTCTGATGGTAGGACGTGGGTGACGCGTGAACCGTCCATCTGCTATTACCATGCCGAGTATTGGTTTAATATTATTTGTATGCTGCGTGAGGATGGAGTCTATTACTACATTAATTTGAGCTCACCATTTGTCTATGAAGATCGGATGTTGAAATATATCGATTATGACCTCGATATGAAAGTTTTCCCTGATCAGTCCTACACATTGTTGGATGAAGATGAATATGAGCAGCACAGAAAAGAAATGAATTATCCCGATGAAATTGATATTATTTTAAAACGAACGATCCAGACATTGAAGCAATGGATCCAACAGAAAAAAGGTCCTTTTGCGCCAGATTTTATTGATGCATGGACAGCTCGTTATCAACTGCATAAGGATATACGCAAGCCCGACTAAACCTGTTGCTATTTTTAGCAACAGGTTTCGTCTTGCCTTGTCGATTAAGGAGGTATTTCATGGATGTTATAAAACGGTATATGCAATTTGTAAAACCTTATAACTGGCAGATTGCAGTGACGATATTAATTGGGATAGTAAAATTCGCGATTCCGCTCTTTATTCCCTTACTAATTAAAATTGTTATCGATGATATTATTGGCGGAGACATGGCTGAAGAAGAAAAGCTGCGGTTGTTGTTTTATTGGCTTGGTGGTACAGCGTTAGTATTCTTCATTGTGAGGCCACCTATTGAATATTACAGACAATATTTAGCTCAGTATGTAAGTAATAAAATATTGTTTGATATACGAGAAAAGCTTTTCGATCACCTTCAAAAATTAAGTCTTAAATATTATGCAAACACTCGAGCAGGAGAAGTCATCTCGCGTGTCATAAATGATGTGGAGCAAACTAAAAATTTCGTCGTTATCGGTTTAATGAATGTCTGGTTAGACTTGGCAACGATTCTTATTGCAATAGCAATTATGCTAACGCTTAATGTAAAGCTGACACTTGTGACGTTAATTGCATTTCCATTCTACGCGTTTAGTGTGAAGTTCTTCTTCGGAAGACTTCGAGACCTTACTCGTCAACGTTCTCAAGCGCTCGCGGGTGTGCAGAGTTATCTTCATGAACGTGTACAGGGTATGAGTGTAATTAAAACATTCACGCTGGAAAGTCATGAACAAAAGAATTTTGATGAAGCAAACGGTGAATTTTTAGATAAAGCAATTGACCAAACGAGATGGAATGCGAAGGCGTTCGCCGTAGTCAATACCATCACAGATGTTGCACCGTTATTGGTCATTGCCTATGCAGGATACGAAGCCATAACAGGTAATTTATCTGTTGGTACAATGGCAGCATTTGTTGCTTATATTGAACGTCTCTATGGCCCATTACGCCGTTTAGTGAATTCGTCCACTACCCTTACCCAGTCTATTGCTTCAATGGATAGAATGTTTGAATTGATGGATGAGGCATACGAGGTGGAAGATCGTCCTGGTGCTAAGAAGCTGGAGCGTTCAAGAGGAGAATTAACATTCCAAAACGTTTATTTTCAATACGAAGAAGAAGGTACACCTGTCTTACGTGGCATTGATTTTACAATTGCTGCTGGGCAGACCACTGCTTTTGTTGGGATGAGTGGAGGCGGTAAATCCACTATTATTAGTTTATTACCTCGTTTTTATGATGTGACAGGTGGTGCAATTCGTCTTGACGGTCAAGATATTCGTGACGTCACTATTGAATCGCTTCGCAAGCAAATTGGCCTTGTTTTACAAGATACACTGTTGTTTAGTGACTCCATTAAAATGAATATCGCAATGGGGAATCCAAAAGCATCTGACGAGGAAATTATAGAGGCCGCTAAAGCTGCTAATGCACATGAATTTATCATGGGGTTACCAAACGGCTACGATACAACTGTAGGTGAACGCGGAGTGAAGTTGTCTGGAGGTCAAAAGCAACGCATTGCCATCGCTCGAGTATTTTTAAAAGACCCAAGAATACTAGTGTTAGATGAAGCTACTTCAGCACTTGATTTAGAAAGTGAATCCTTAATTCAAGATTCATTAGAGCGTCTTGCTCGTGAACGAACAACCCTAGTTGTGGCACACCGATTATCTACAATAACTCATGCTGATCAAATTTTAGTTGTAGAGCATGGTCAAATTACGGAAAAAGGAACCCATCAGCAACTAATGGCGAAAAAAGGCGCCTATTATAACCTCTTCCAAATACAACAACTTGAAAATTAATTTTAACTAGCCCATCGGTTTTCCCGATGGGCTTATTTTGGATTTTTTTTTATGAAACTTGGATGATATAGCTAAAAAGTAGGATAAATTTTTATGATTATCGATATAACTATTATAAATATTAATTATTTGGAAAAAAAGTGATTGCAAGGATTCGTTTAATGTGTAAAATTAAAGTTACATAAAAATTCAATTAAAAGAGAATTTTCAGACTAGTGGAGAGGGGCACATCATGACAAATCGCAAAGCAGTTCTAGAGGTTAAAAACCTTCAGACATCTTTCTTCACAGATGACGGTGTCATCCCTTCTGTTGACTTCGTGGATTTTGAAGTTCGAGAAGGAGAAATTCTAGGAATTGTCGGTGAATCAGGTAGCGGTAAAAGTGTAACATCTTTATCTGTTATGGGATTAATTCCATCACCACCCGGGAAAATCACATCTGGTGAAATTTTATACAATGGAAACGATATAACGAAATATAATGAAAAACAGATGCGAAGCATACGTGGTAATGAAATCGCAATGATTTTCCAAGAGCCTATGACATCGCTTAACCCGTTATTCACAATTGGTAGTCAGTTATCAGAAGCCGTACTCTTACATAAAAAAGGATGGTCAAAAAAACAAGCACAAGCACGTTCAGTAGAAATGCTCAAACTTGTTGGACTTCCTCGAGCTGAAGAGCTCATGAAAGACTACCCACACCAACTATCAGGTGGTATGAGGCAACGTGTCATGATTGCTATGGCTTTGGTTTGTGATCCGAAAGTGTTGATTGCAGATGAACCTACTACAGCACTTGATGTGACGATTCAAGCGCAAATATTAAAGTTGATGAAAGACTTGAACACACGGTTGAATACAGCCATTCTTCTTATTACGCATGACCTTGGTGTTGTGGCTGAAACATGTGAACGCGTAGTAGTGATGTACGCTGGGAAAATTGTAGAAGAAGGTCCAGTTGAACGGATTTTCTCAAACCCCCAACATCCGTACACGAAAGGTTTACTTGCATCAGTCCCTGACATGCGCTTCAAAAAGCAATCCCTTTATTCCATTCCTGGTAGTGTGCCGAAGCCAGGTTCTATCAAAGAAGGATGTCGTTTTGCCGCTCGCTGCTCAGAAGTATTTGGCCGCTGTACAGTTGAATCGCCTCCGCTCTACCAGACAGCGCTAGACTATAAGACGCGCTGTTTCTTATATGACACGGAGGAGGTAATCGCTCATGACAGAGCCGTTGTTGAAAGTTGAAGGATTAAAAAAATACTTCCCAGTGAAGAATGGCCTTTTCGGCAAAACCACTGGACAAGTAAAAGCAGTCGACGATGTTTCTTTTTATGTTAACGAAGGTGAAACTCTTGGCATTGTAGGTGAATCGGGTTGTGGTAAATCAACAACCGGTAGAATGCTAATGCGATTATTAGAGCCAACTGAAGGCAAAGTAACTTTTAATGGGCAAGAGTTAACAAAACTCTCCCCACAAGAGATGCGTAAAGCCAGACGTGAAATTCAAATGGTCTTCCAAGATCCTTATGCATCCTTGAACCCTCGGCATACTGTCGAGAAGATTTTAATGGAACCTCTCATTGTTCACAATATTGGGGATACACAGTCACGCAAGAAGATGGTTCGTGAGTTTTTAGAAATAGTTGGGTTAAGTAGCTATCATGCAAAGCGTTATCCCCATCAGTTTAGTGGAGGCCAACGCCAAAGAATTGGTATTGCACGTGCCCTCATGACGAATCCAAAACTAATCATTGCGGATGAGCCGGTATCTGCACTTGATGTATCTATTCAAGCGCAAGTCCTTAACTTGATGCAGAAGTTACAACGTGAGCTAAAACTCACTTATATTTTTATTGCTCACGATCTAGGTGTTGTAAGGCATATCAGTGATAGAGTTGGCGTTATGTATTTGGGAAAAATGGTGGAACTTGCGTCGAGTGAGAATCTTTACGCAGAACCACTCCATCCATATACGAAAGCGCTACTATCTGCAGTACCAGTGCCCGATCCGCATTTCACACGGGAAGAAATTTTGTTGGATGGCGATATTCCAAGTCCTTCAAACCCACCAAGCGGATGCACGTTCCATACACGCTGTCCATTTGCAATGGACCGCTGTAAGCAAGATGTTCCTCAACTAGAGGAAATTAAACCAGGTCATTATGTATCGTGTCATCTCTATGATGCGGACATGATAGATAAAAAAATCGTGGAGGGGTCTTAATGAGAAACAAGAAAATTTGGTCATTCCTGTTATTTTTCGGCTTGGTTCTTATGTTGTTCTTGGGTGCTTGTAGCTCAGAAAACGAAGGGTCAGAAGGTACAGACGAAGGCGGCGACACAGAAGGTACTGCTGAAGAATCAGGAGAACCAAAAGTATTGATCTTTGGACGTGGTGGAGATTCAGTAAACCTAGATCCAATCGCAGTAACAGATGGTGAATCTTTCAAAGTAACTCAAAACGTTTTTGAAACGCTTGTAAACTTTGGTGAACAAGATACAACAATCAATCCAGGTCTTGCAAAAGAATGGACAGTTTCAGAAGATGGCCTAAGCTACACATTCATGCTTGAAGAAGGCGTTAAGTTCCACGATGGAACAGACTTCAATGCTGATGCAGTAGTAGCTAACTTTGATCGCTGGTCTTCAGGTACTGCAGACAAATATTACTACTACAAATCAATGTTTGGTGGATTTGGTGATGAAGAAGGACACGTTATCGAATCTGTAACAGCTGACGATGAGTTCACAGTTACATTTACACTAAAACGCCCTCAAGCACCATTCTTAAAGAACATTGCTATGAGCCCATTCGGTATGGGTTCACCAACAGCTTTTGAAGCAGCTGGTGATGCGTTTGGTGATAACCCAGTTGGAACAGGTCCATTCAAGTTTGTTGAGTGGAAGCGTAACGACTCTATTACAATCGAGAAATTTGAAGACTACTGGCAAGAAGGGTTCCCGAAACTTGATCGCGTTGTGTTCCGCGCAATTCCGGATAACTCAGCTCGCTTAAATGCATTACTAACAGGTGAAATTGATTTAGCAGATGGCGTTAATCCTTCTGATTCATCTTCAATCGAAGGCGATGCAGCTCTACAATTATTCGAGCGTCCATCAATGAACGTTGGCTACCTTGGTTTAACTAACACGCGCCCGCCGTTTGATAATGTATTAGTTCGTCAAGCGATGAACCATGCAATTGACAAACAAGCTATCGTGGATGCATTCTTCGAAGGTCGTGCAGAAGTGGCGGTTAACCCAATGCCACCAAGTATCTCTGGATACAACGATCAAATCGAAGGCTATGACTACAACCCTGAACGTGCAAAAGAGCTACTTGCTGAAGCAGGTCTACCAGACGGATTTGAAATGGAACTATGGGCAATGCCTGTACCACGTCCATATATGCCAGATGGTATGAAAGTTGCTGAAGTTATGCAGAAAAACTTAGCTGACGTTGGAATTACTGCAGAAATCGTGTCATTCGAGTGGGCAACATATCTTGAAAAAGCTCGTAACGGAGAAGCAGATGCGTTCATGTTAGGTTGGACGGGTGACAATGGTGACGCTGATAACTTCCTATACGTACTTCTTGATGGAGACAACATCGGAAGCAATAACTACTCATACTATGACAGCGAAGAATTACATGAACTTTTAATCGCAGCACAATCTGAAGTTGATGAGACAAAACGTAACGAGTTGTACATGCAAGCACAAGAAATCATCCATGAGGATGCTCCTTGGGTTCCACTTGCTCACTCTACACCGTTATTAGCAGGTAAAGCTGAACTTACTGGGTTTACACCACACCCAACTGGTTCTGACAAACTGCACAATGTTGACTTCGAATAAGGCACTGTGAAAAGAGGGGAATCTTCGTGATTTCCCTCTCTTTTTTTGAACTAAAAACGTTGTATTAAAGGGGAAGAGGTGAAGAGCGTGGTCAATTACATTGGTAGACGCTTATTACAATTAATCCCAGTTTTGCTCGGAATGACATTCGTAGTATTTATGATCATTCGTGCAATTCCCGGAGATCCTGCTCAAGTCATCTTAGGTCAATTGGCTTCTAAAGAAGCAGTCGAAGCATTACGAGCAAAGCTCGGATTAGATAATCCCTGGTATATTCAATATTTTGAATACCTCGGTGGTTTGTTCCAAGGGAACTTAGGGGAATCTTTGCGGACTTCTCAGCCTGTCGCTGATGAAGTTTGGCCATATCTTGCAGCAACATTTGAACTGGCCTTCTTTGCCATTTTAATTGCCGTTATCATTGGCGTAAATGCAGGAATCATCTCGGCTTGGTTCCAAAATTCATGGTTTGACTACACAGCTATGGTATTGGCTCTTGTTGGTGTCTCAATGCCGATTTTTTGGTTAGGTCTTATGGAACAATGGATTTTTGCTATTGAGCTTGGCTGGTTGCCAACTTCAGGTCGTGAGGACGTAAGAAATCCGATTAGTCCACAAACCGGTTTCTACATACTCGACACCATCATGCAAGGGCGATTTGACCAGTTGGGTCAAGTGTTGCGACATTTGATACTTCCAGGAATCGCACTAGCCACCATTCCAATGGCGATAATTGCTCGTATGACGCGCTCTAGCATGCTAGAAGTGATGCGCTCAGATTACATTCGTACAGCGCGTGCAAAAGGTCAAAAAATGTTCTGGGTTGTCTACAAACATGCCCTTAAAAATGCGGTTATTCCAGTGCTTACAGTCATTGGTCTTCAGATGGGACTTCTTCTTGGTGGTGCGATTTTAACTGAAACCATCTTTTCGTGGCCGGGTATCGGACGTTACGTTTACGAAGCCATTCAATTCCGTGACTACCCAGTGATTCAATCTGGTATCTTAATCATTGCATTTATTTTTGTCATGATTAACTTAATTGTTGATATCCTTTACGGATTGATTGATCCACGTATCAAGTATGACTAGAAAGGAGGGCGTTGTATGTCGAATCCAGATCCAAAGAATTTAGTACCTGCGGAGCAGGAAGTATTAATGGAGCGTGAAACGGGCCCGTGGCGAGATGCCTGGAAAAGCTTCCGTAAAAATAAGATTGCACTTGTAGGAAGTGTGATTGTATTTTTCTTCATCTTATTAGCGATTTTTGGTCCATGGATCGCTCCAGAAGGAATTAATGATCAAAAATTGACAGAACGTTTGAAAGCTCCTTCTAGTGAATATTGGTTTGGAACAGATGACTTTGGACGGGATATTTTCTCGCGTGTTATTTTAGGAGCTCGTATTTCTCTTGGCGTTGGATTCTTTTCTGTAATTGGTTCAGTAATTGTGGGAAGCGCACTGGGTATTATCGCGGGGTATTACGGGAAATGGGTAGATACCATCATCTCGCGTATCTTTGATATCATGCTGGCATTCCCAAGTATCCTACTTGCCATCGCAGTAGTATCGGTTTTAGGACCATCACTTGTAAATGCTTTGATTGCCATTGCTATTATCAATATTCCGAACTTCGGACGTTTGATTCGCTCAAAAGTGTTAACGGTGAAGCAAGAAGAATACATTACTTCAGCTAAAGCAATAGGAATGAAGGATTTCAGAATACTAATCTCACATATTCTGCCGAATTCACTAGCGCCCGTAATCGTTGCGGGGACACTTGCTATCGCTTCAGCGATTATCGAAGCAGCAGCTCTTGGCTTCTTAGGTCTAGGTGCACAAGCGCCAGCTCCTGAGTGGGGAAAAATGCTAGCAGATGCTCGAAATTATTTACGAAATGCTCCTTGGACGATGATTTTCCCAGGTGTCGCGATTATGTTGACCGTACTAGGGTTCAACTTAATGGGTGATGGCCTTCGAGATGCACTCGATCCAAAAATGAAGACATAAAAAAAGCTGCCAGCGATGGCAGCTTTTTTCTATACTTCTACTTTCACATCAATTTCTTCTCCATGGTAAGTCTGATAGGAAGTAATCAACGTATCCAAATGTTCCAAATGCTCTTCATAGGTCAAGATTGCAGATAACAAATGCAACAAATGATAAGTTGAAAAATCCTCTTCTCGCTTAGTTTCGTAGATTTGTGTCATGAAAATCTCCATGACTTCGTGACGCTTAATGAAATGGTCATTAGTAATCCAGTCAAATTGATCAGGCTTCAACTTGCCTATAAATTTTAAATGAAGATGCTCATGATAAGTGAGCAATGTATCTAACCTTTCCTGGATCATCATATGAAAGTGATCGGGAAGTTGGATGATGTCGTGTTCATAAGCGTATAAACGGCGAATCACGTAAAGGCTTTTGTAAGAAGTTGCGATAAGCTCTCTATAAATTACTAATTTACGTCCTTTAGCATATTTGGCCTTCTTCGTGTATCCACGCTCTTCTTTGAAAAGTAGAAAAAGCTGATCGGTTTTTACGAGTTGCTCCTCAATTGAAGTGACAGCTTGTTTCAGTGCTTGATGATCGGCCGCATGGCGAATCCCAATGCGAATCCAGCGAATAATGTCATCCTGAGTTGTACTAATTTTTGTGAATAGACGCGTTTCGTATTTGGGTGGAATGAAGACGAGATTGACAGCGAATGCTGACAATACACCGGTACCAATCGTAAATATTCGGAACATGGCAGCCAGTAAGAAATCATCCCCTTGGATCTCCATGATTGCGATGATTGTAACAAGAGCAAGCGGTATTGTTTTTTGAAGCTTAAGTTTTAGCATAAGTACGATTGCAAGTATAGTAGTTAAACCAACCATGAAGTAGGAATTACCGAAAATCATCGCAAATACCACTGCAAATGCAGCACCTAATAAATTGGATTGAATTTGTTCAAAAACGGTCATATAAGAACGATAAATTGAAGGTTGAACAGCGAAAATTGCGGCAATCCCTGCAAAAATCGGTTCAGGTAGAGAGAGCCAGTCCGCAATAAATAAGGCAAGGGCTATCGCAATCCCTGTTTTGAGTACACGTGCACCTACCTTCATGAGGCATCCTACTCCTTTTGCTGTGACATTTTTTCAAATGCGTAGTCTACCGCTGCTAGTGTAGTGTGAATATCTTCATCTGTATGAGCGGTCGTTACAAACCAGGCTTCATATTTCGATGGAGCTAAATTAATACCTTGTGAAAGCATAAGTCGGAAGAACTGTGCAAACTGCTCTCCGTCAGAAGCTTCTGCTTGATCGTAATTTTCTACTATAACATCTGTGAAGTAAATGGATAGGGCACCCTTGATGCGATTGACTGTAATTGTTACATCATGCTTCTTGGCAGCGTGGACTATACCTTGTTCTAATATACTTCCCAAACGATCTAGTTCTTCGTAGACTCCAGGTTGCTGCAAAACCTCTAAGCAAGCAATGCCTGTTTGAATAGAAGCTGGATTTCCTGCCATGGTTCCTGCTTGATACGCTGGACCATTCGGTGCGACTTGATCCATGACCTCTTTCTTTCCGCCATAGGCACCAATCGGTAATCCACCGCCGATGATTTTTCCTAGCGCAGTTAAATCTGGTTCGAAGCCTAAAAGGGTAGAGGCGGCACCATAATGGAAGCGGAATGCTGTAATCACTTCATCGTAAATTACGAGAGCTCCATGTTTTTTGGCATAGCTATGAACAGTCTCTAAAAATCCTGGCTTTGGCTCGACCATTCCAAAATTCCCGACGATTGGTTCGACGAGAATTCCTGCTAATTCATCTCCCCATTTTTCCATGGCATTTATAAAAGCCTGAGGGTCGTTAAAAGGAACTGTGATAATCTCTTGGGCAATTGATTTTGGGACACCTGCTGAATCGGGCGTACCAAGTGTAGCAGGGCCAGAACCAGCTGCTACTAATACAAGGTCTGAGTGTCCGTGGTAACAGCCAGCAAACTTCAACATTTTTATGCGTCCTGTGTATGCGCGAGCCACTCGTATCGTTGTCATAACGGCTTCTGTTCCAGAGTTTGTGAAGCGCACTTTGTCCATGGAAGGGATAGCGTCTTTTAACATTTTGGCAAAGTGGATTTCATGTTCAGTAGGGGTGCCGTAAAGTAAACCATTCTCAGCGGCAGTTGTGAGTGCCTTTGTGATGTGTGGATGAGCGTGCCCTGTGATGATGGGACCATAAGCCGCTAAATAATCAATGTATTTATTGCCATCGACGTCATAAAAATAAGCGCCTTGTGCGCGAGCCATGACAGTGGGAGCTCCTCCTCCTACGGCCTTATATGAGCGTGATGGGCTATTTACTCCACCTACTATATGAGTAACTGCTTCATTGTGCAGTTTTTCGGATTGTGTGCGTTGCATGTTAGTTCCTCCTCTAGTGTTCCCCTTTATTGTAGACAACTTTAATTCGAACAACAAGGTGTGCTATTCTGAAACAAATAGGAGGGATCATCATGACAGAAACTATACTAGAAGGATTGCAAGCGCCAGAATTCACTTTACCAGATGAAAAAGGCAATACCATCACACTCGAAGACTTCAAAGGAAAGCAGTATGTCGTTTTGTATTTTTATCCACGTGATTCAACTCCAGGCTGCACGACAGAAGCCTGTGATTTCCGAGATCGTTTTCCAGAGTTTGAAAAACTTCAAGCTACTGTGCTCGGGGTAAGTACGGACTCTGCTAAAAAACATCAAAACTTCATTGCAAAGAATAACTTACCATTTCCTTTGTTAGTAGATGCAGAAGCTGAAGCAGCCAAAGCATATGGAGTTTGGAAAAAGAAGAACATGTATGGGAAAGAATTTGAAGGAATTGAACGCTCGACATTTTTGATTGCGCCAACAGGGGAAGTGCTCAAAGAGTGGCGAAAAGTAAAGGTTGCAGGTCATGTTGAAGAAATACAGCAAGTACTTGAACAAGTACAGAAGGAGTCGTCATGAAAATTTCATTCACTTTTGAGCCAAAAAATGAAATTCAAGAACAACTAAAGCATGCATTCTCCAATCACAGCTTTCATTTTGAGAAGGGAAGTCTTCCACCCAAAGATACTGAAATCTGGGTTACATACGGAGAAGATGTGAGAGAAGAGTCAATTCAAGATTTGGCTCAATTGAAATGGATTAGTGTAGCATCAGCGGGAGTTGAGAAATTGCCGCTGACTTCACTTGCGCAGCGAGAAATTTTAGTGACGAATGCGCGAGGTATTCATAAAACACCGATGACGGAATCCATCATTGGTCATATCTTGGCATTGTATCGGAACTTACCAGCTATTTATCATTTCACAGAAGCTCAAAAATGGGAAAAGCCACGTGGTTCAAGAGAATTGCGAGGTAGTAAAGCGGTCATTGTTGGACCTGGTGCAATTGGTGCAGAAGTAGCTAGAATTCTACAAGCATTTGGAGTTGAGGTGGTAGGTTGTAACCGAAGCGGCGATGCTGTTGAGTCTGTTGATAAAACAGTATCCTTTGAACACCTTCTGGAGGAACTAGCGGATGCTGACATCGTTCTATCACTTGTCCCAAGCACAGAGCAGACGCGTCATTTATTTACCAAAGAACATTTCACGGCTATGAAATCATCGGCCATCTTCATGAATTTTGGGCGTGGGGATGTTGTAGCTGAAGAGATATTGGCTAGCGCATTAAAAACGGGGGCTATCGGCCAAGCTGTTTTGGATGTTTTTGAAGTAGAGCCACTCCCTAGTCAAAGCCCACTTTGGGGATTAGACAATGTAATCGTCTCGCCACATATATCAAGCCATTCGGATTATTATGTGGAACGTGCGATGGAGATTTTCTCACGAAACTTAACTAAATGGGAAAAAGGCGAGAGCGCTCTTGAAAACAAAGTGGATTTAAACTTAGGGTACTAAGCTGTTCCCATAGTGAATCAGTTGACACTCTTTGTAGTTTCTTCTTATAATTAAGAATAACAATTCTAATGTAAGAATGAATCTGAAAGAGGTGCAGACTATGACCGAAGTGCATTTGCAAGATGCCTTAGATACACTGAAGTCAACAGGTGTACGTATTACACCACAGCGCCATGCTATTTTGGAGTATATTATCCAGTCCATGACGCACCCTACTGCCGATGACATTTACCGTGCACTTGAAAGCAAGTTTCCTAGTATGAGTGTTGCAACTGTTTATAATAATTTGCGTGTCTTCCGCGAATCGGGTTTAGTAAAAGAGCTTACCTATGGAGACAGCTCAAGTCGCTTTGATTTTGTGACCAACGATCATTACCACATGATTTGTACTGGATGCGGCAAGATTGTCGATTTCCATTATCCAGGTCTTGATGAAGTAGAACAACTGGCTTCCCATATTACAGGATTTGAAGTGGAATCCCATCGACTAGAAGTCTACGGTAGATGCCCTTCTTGTAAACAACAACCGAAAAATGTACAATAAAAAAACTACCGTGGGAACAATCACACGGTAGTTTCTTTTATTGTGTTTTATTATTGTAATTCTGATCGAACTCTTTACCCTCTAATGATGCATCAAGTGTCAATGGTTCATTGCAATACATACATAGATCGACGCGTCCTAAAACTTTCGTATGTTTTCCGCAGTTTGGGCATACAACTTGAACGGCACGAGTTGATAGTAAGCCTATCCATCCGTAAACCCCGACGCTACCCAAAATTGCAAGTAACCCAACAAGCATGAAGATAGTGACTAGTATTGGATTTTCACGGAAGAAGATTGCTCCGTACATGATAATAAACCCGATGAAGATCAATGCCAAAGCAAAAGAACGTATTCTATTGATTTTATTTTTATATGGCGCCATGATTACCCTCCTAATTTCAACTAATACTATAGCATATTTTAGTAAAGAAAGAAGGACTTACGGATTCGATGTAGAAATTAATGCATAACAAGGTTCAAGCCGAGAAGGAGTGAAACAATGGAAGCATTACTAAGACCTATTTATCAAGAGCGAGCGAGTGATCCAAACACGTTAGGTATTTTACATATTCAGAAAAAAGAAAAGGTCAGTCCATTAACGGATACTTTTGATTCGATTTTATTGGTTATTACAAAAGACGCAGAAAGACCAATTTTCACTAAACACTATTCATACCATGATGAAAAAGCGGCTCTTCATATTATTACTGAAAAACAACTTCAAAAATGGCTGACGCTTGGTAAAAATCCTAAGCTTGTTGATTGGCTGTTAAACGGGCGCATTCTTTTTGATAGAAATGAATTTATTATGCATCTGAAAAAAGAGTTAGATGAATTCCCTGAGCGTGGCCGTAAAATTCGAATGGGGATTGAATTTGCACGTTTGACTAGACGCTACTTGGAAGGCAAAGTCTTTTACGATCAGCAAAATTATTTGGATGCTTACAATGAACTCATTGATTCTCTGCATCACTTGGCACGTCTTGCTATCTTTGAAAGAGGGATGCACCCAGAAGTATTAGTCTGGAAACAAGTGAAGGTATTAGATCCAGCCATTTACAAACTCTACGATGAATTAGTTTCAAGTTCCGAACCACTACAAAAACGTGTGGAACTGCTTTTCTTAGCAAGTGATTTTTTAATACATTCCCGCACAAAAGAAGCCGCTATGCATATAAAAGAAGTATTGGCGGAAAAACCGTATTGGTCTATACAAGAAATTCATGAACAAGAGGAACTGAAGAATTATTCAACAGACCTTGAAGTATATATTGAATTTTTAGTTGAAAAAGGAATCATCTATATAGAAGAACATGAGACGAAGAGTTCTCAAATCATGCATAGATATTACCGAGTTATGTAAGTTGAATCGTGTGTCTCTGCACCTGCAGAGGCACATTTGAAATTATTTTAAAAAAGTTGTTGACTTCTAATCGAAATATAAGTTATGATAATACACGTCGCTAAGGCAGTAAGGAATTAACGAAGCAGCAACGCTTCAGAAATTTTTTAACAAGACTTCAAAAAAACAGTTGACTCATATAAGCATAACTGATAAATTAGAGAAGTCGCCAAAACGAGTGACGCACGAAATGAACATTGAAAACTGAACATGCAAGACGTCAAGATAGAGCGTCACCGCCCCGACCCCCGTTGGGTGTGCGTGACGCAAACACGAACCAAGTCACTTCCTATAAACGGATGTGACGGACGTTCAAAATGGATATCGTTACTTTTTAAAAGTGACAGATGCCAGCAACAAAATGAGCTTATATTAAGTTCTCTTTATGGAGAGTTTGATCCTGGCTCAGGACGAACGCTGGCGGCGTGCCTAATACATGCAAGTCGAGCGGATGAAAAGAGGAGCTTGCTCCTCTCGATTCAGCGGCGGACGGGTGAGTAACACGTGGGCAACCTGCCCTGTAGATTGGGATAACTCCGGGAAACCGGGGCTAATACCGAATAATCCATCGGACCTCATGGTCCGATGTTGAAAGACGGTTTCGGCTGTCACTACAGGATGGGCCCGCGGCGCATTAGCTAGTTGGTGAGGTAACGGCTCACCAAGGCCACGATGCGTAGCCGACCTGAGAGGGTGATCGGCCACACTGGGACTGAGACACGGCCCAGACTCCTACGGGAGGCAGCAGTAGGGAATCTTCCACAATGGACGAAAGTCTGATGGAGCAACGCCGCGTGAGTGAAGAAGGTTCTCGGATCGTAAAACTCTGTTGTGAGGGAAGAACAAGTACCGGAGTAACTGTCGGTACCTTGACGGTACCTCATTAGAAAGCCACGGCTAACTACGTGCCAGCAGCCGCGGTAATACGTAGGTGGCAAGCGTTGTCCGGAATCATTGGGCGTAAAGCGCGCGCAGGCGGTCCCTTAAGTCTGATGTGAAAGCCCACGGCTCAACCGTGGAGGGTCATTGGAAACTGGGGGACTT
Organism: Chryseomicrobium sp. FSL W7-1435; assembly: GCF_038595005.1. Classification (GTDB taxonomy): domain Bacteria; phylum Bacillota; class Bacilli; order Bacillales_A; family Planococcaceae; genus Chryseomicrobium. The sequence goes on along the minus strand of NZ_CP151997.1, from coordinate 2,247,798 downwards.
GAGTGCAGAAGAGGAAAGCGGAATTCCAAGTGTAGCGGTGAAATGCGTAGAGATTTGGAGGAACACCAGTGGCGAAGGCGGCTTTCTGGTCTGTAACTGACGCTGAGGCGCGAAAGCGTGGGGAGCAAACAGGATTAGATACCCTGGTAGTCCACGCCGTAAACGATGAGTGCTAAGTGTTAGGGGGTTTCCGCCCCTTAGTGCTGCAGCTAACGCATTAAGCACTCCGCCTGGGGAGTACGGTCGCAAGACTGAAACTCAAAGGAATTGACGGGGGCCCGCACAAGCGGTGGAGCATGTGGTTTAATTCGAAGCAACGCGAAGAACCTTACCAGGTCTTGACATCCCGCCGACCGCCTAGGAGACTAGGCCTTCCCTTCGGGGACGGCGGTGACAGGTGGTGCATGGTTGTCGTCAGCTCGTGTCGTGAGATGTTGGGTTAAGTCCCGCAACGAGCGCAACCCTTGATCTTAGTTGCCAGCATTCAGTTGGGCACTCTAAGGTGACTGCCGGTGACAAACCGGAGGAAGGTGGGGATGACGTCAAATCATCATGCCCCTTATGACCTGGGCTACACACGTGCTACAATGGATGGTACAAAGGGCTGCAAACCCGCGAGGGCAAGCCAATCCCATAAAACCATTCTCAGTTCGGATTGTAGGCTGCAACTCGCCTACATGAAGCTGGAATCGCTAGTAATCGTGGATCAGCATGCCACGGTGAATACGTTCCCGGGCCTTGTACACACCGCCCGTCACACCACGAGAGTTTGTAACACCCGAAGTCGGTGGGGTAACCATTTATGGAGCCAGCCGCCGAAGGTGGGACAGATGATTGGGGTGAAGTCGTAACAAGGTAGCCGTATCGGAAGGTGCGGCTGGATCACCTCCTTTCTAAGGAATATTTCGGAACAGACCCCCTGGGTCTGAGACTTGACGTCTTGCAGTTCAGTTTTGAATGTTCATACATTCAGAACCTGTTCTTTGAAAACTGGATAGAACGACATTGATTGTAACAAACACAACGTCAAGCAATTGACGTGTGACCTTAAGTCTCTTCTTTTTTAGAGGAGCACTAACTTAGGTTAAGTTAGGAAGGGCGCACGGTGGATGCCTTGGCACTAGGAGCCTATGAAGGACGGCACTAACACCGATATGCTTCGGGGAGCTGTAAGTGAGCTTTGATCCGGAGATTTCCGAATGGGGAAACCCAGCATGCGTAATGGCATGTTACCTTCCAGTGAATACATAGCTGGTCGGAGGCAGACCCAGGGAACTGAAACATCTAAGTACCTGGAGGAAGAGAAAGAAAAATCGATTCCCTGAGTAGCGGCGAGCGAAACGGGAAGAGCCCAAACCAAGAGGCTTGCCTCTTGGGGTTGTAGGACACTCTATACGGAGTTACAAAGGCGATAGGTAGACGAAGCGGTCTGGAAAGGCCCACGACACGAGGTAAAAGTCCTGTAGTCCAAACTTATTGCCCTCCAGAGTGTATCCTGAGTACGGCGGAACACGTGAAATTCCGTCGGAATCCGGGAGGACCATCTCCCAAGGCTAAATACTCCCTAGTGACCGATAGTGAACCAGTACCGTGAGGGAAAGGTGAAAAGCACCCCGGAAGGGGAGTGAAACAGATCCTGAAACCGTGTGCCTACAAGTAGTTAGAGCCCGTTAATGGGTGATAGCGTGCCTTTTGTAGAATGAACCGGCGAGTTACGATTCCATGCAAGGTTAAGTCGAGGAGACGGAGCCGCAGCGAAAGCGAGTCTGAATAGGGCGAATGAGTATGGGGTCGTAGACCCGAAACCAGGTGATCTACCCATGTCCAGGATGAAGGTGAGGTAACACTCACTGGAGGTCCGAACCCACGCACGTTGAAAAGTGCGGGGATGAGGTGTGGGTAGCGGAGAAATTCCAATCGAACCTGGAGATAGCTGGTTCTCTCCGAAATAGCTTTAGGGCTAGCCTCAGATAAAGAATCTCGGAGGTAGAGCACTGTTTGGACTAGGGGCCCATCCCGGGTTACCGAATTCAGACAAACTCCGAATGCCGATGATTTGTATCTGGGAGTCAGACTGCGAGTGATAAGATCCGTAGTCAAGAGGGAAACAGCCCAGACCACCAGCTAAGGTCCCAAAGTAACCGTTAAGTGGAAAAGGATGTGGCGTTGCTTAGACAACCAGGATGTTGGCTTAGAAGCAGCCATCATTTAAAGAGTGCGTAATAGCTCACTGGTCGAGTGACGCTGCGCCGAAAATGTATCGGGGCTAAACGGTTCACCGAAGCTGTGGATGCATACCTAGGGTATGCGTGGTAGGAGAGCGTTCTAAGGGCGTCGAAGCTTGACCGGAAGGACAGGTGGAGCGCTTAGAAGTGAGAATGCCGGTATGAGTAGCGAAAGATGGGTGAGAATCCCATCCACCGTATGACCAAGGTTTCCTGAGGAAGGCTCGTCCGCTCAGGGTCAGTCGGGACCTAAGTCGAGGCCGATAGGCGTAGACGATGGACAACAGGTTGATATTCCTGTACCACCTCCCCGCCATTTGAGTGATGGGGGGACGCAGTAGGATAGGGAAGCGTGCGGCTGGAAGTGCACGTTCAAGCAGTGAGGTGTGATGTGAGGCAAATCCCGCATCTACAACACCAGGCTGTGACGAGGAGGACGTAGTCCGAAGTTTCTGATTTCACGCTGCCAAGAAAAGCCTCTAGCGAGGCGGGAGGTGCCCGTACCGCAAACCGACACAGGTGGTCGAGGAGAGAATCCTAAGGTGAGCGAGTGAACTCTCGTTAAGGAACTCGGCAAAATGACCCCGTAACTTCGGGAGAAGGGGTGCTCTGACAGGGTGAAAGCCCGAGAGAGCCGCAGTGAATAGGCCCAGGCGACTGTTTAGCAAAAACACAGGTCTCTGCAAAACCGTAAGGTGACGTATAGGGGCTGACGCCTGCCCGGTGCTGGAAGGTTAAGAGGAGTGCTTAGCGCAAGCGAAGGTGCGAATTGAAGCCCCAGTAAACGGCGGCCGTAACTATAACGGTCCTAAGGTAGCGAAATTCCTTGTCGGGTAAGTTCCGACCCGCACGAAAGGCGTAACGATCTGGGCACTGTCTCAACGAGAGACTCGGTGAAATTATAGTACCTGTGAAGATGCAGGTTACCCGCGACAGGACGGAAAGACCCCGTGGAGCTTTACTGTAGCCTGATATTGAACTTTGGTGCAACTTGTACAGGATAGGTAGGAGCCTAAGAGCCCGGAGCGCCAGCTTCGGAGGAGGCGTCGGTGGGATACTACCCTGGTTGTATTGAAGTTCTAACCCATGCCCGTTACCCGGGCAGGAGACAGTGTCAGGCGGACAGTTTGACTGGGGCGGTCGCCTCCTAAAGTGTAACGGAGGCGCCCAAAGGTTCCCTCAGAATGGTTGGAAATCATTCGTAGAGTGTAAAGGCATAAGGGAGCTTGACTGCGAGACCTACAAGTCGAGCAGGGTCGAAAGACGGGCTTAGTGATCCGGTGGTTCCGCATGGAAGGGCCATCGCTCAACGGATAAAAGCTACCCCGGGGATAACAGGCTTATCTCCCCCAAGAGTCCACATCGACGGGGAGGTTTGGCACCTCGATGTCGGCTCATCGCATCCTGGGGCTGTAGTCGGTCCCAAGGGTTGGGCTGTTCGCCCATTAAAGCGGTACGCGAGCTGGGTTCAGAACGTCGTGAGACAGTTCGGTCCCTATCCGTCGTGGGCGTAGGAAATTTGAGAGGAGCTGTCCTTAGTACGAGAGGACCGGGATGGACACACCGCTGGTGTACCAGTTGTCTTGCCAAAGGCATCGCTGGGTAGCTATGTGTGGACGGGATAAGTGCTGAAAGCATCTAAGCATGAAGCCCCCCTCAAGATGAGATTTCCCATTACGCAAGTAAGTAAGATCCCTCAAAGACGATGAGGTAGATAGGTTCGGGGTGGAAGCACAGCGATGTGTGGAGCTGACGAATACTAATCGATCGAGGACTTAACCAAAAAAATCAATGGAGTTCTATCCAGTTTTGAAAGAACAAATTTTATTGAGAAAACACTTGTATTCGCAGGTGGGTTTGATATAATAAGTCTTGTCTTTCAAATAAGTCTAGTGATGATGGCGAAGAGGTCACACCCGTTCCCATACCGAACACGGAAGTTAAGCTCTTCAGCGCCGATGGTAGTTGGGGGTCTCCCCCTGTGAGAGTAGGACGTCGCTAGGCATCATTTATTCCGAAGTAGCTCAGTTGGTAGAGCATCCGGCTGTTAACCGGCAGGTCGCAGGTTCGAGTCCTGCCTTCGGAGCCATTCATATGGAGAGCTGTCCGAGTGGCCGAAGGAGCACGATTGGAAATCGTGTATGCGTTAATCACGTATCAAGGGTTCAAATCCCTTGCTCTCCGCCATAAAGTTTCAGTTCATTTCAAGTTAATGGCCCCTTGGTCAAGCGGTTAAGACACCGCCCTTTCACGGCGGTAACACGGGTTCGAATCCCGTAGGGGTCACCATTCATACGGAGGATTAGCTCAGCTGGGAGAGCACCTGCCTTACAAGCAGGGGGTCGGCGGTTCGATCCCGTCATCCTCCACCATTTTTTAACAAACCTATAGTATTATCGCGGGGTGGAGCAGTTCGGTAGCTCGTCGGGCTCATAACCCGAAGGTCGCAGGTTCAAATCCTGCCCCCGCAACCAAATGGTCCCGTGGTGTAGCGGTTAACATGCCTGCCTGTCACGCAGGAGATCGCGGGTTCGATTCCCGTCGGGACCGCCATTTTTTATACTAAGTAGATTTTACATAAGCTATATCGCTTACATAAAATCTTGTTGGCTCAGTAGCTCAGTTGGTAGAGCAAAGGACTGAAAATCCTTGTGTCGGCGGTTCGATTCCGTCCTGAGCCACCATTTTTTAGGCCGGTGTAGCTCAACTGGTAGAGCAACTGACTTGTAATCAGTAGGTTGAGGGTTCAAGTCCTTTCGCCGGCACCATAGTTTGTGGAGGGGTAGCGAAGTGGCTAAACGCGGCGGACTGTAAATCCGCTCCTTAGGGTTCGGCGGTTCGAATCCGCCCCCCTCCACCATTTTTTTATTTAGGGGCATAGTTTAAAGGTAGAACTACGGTCTCCAAAACCGTCAGTGTGGGTTCGAGTCCTACTGCCCCTGCCAATTATAACAACATTGATAAATCGTGGCGGTCGTGGCGAAGTGGTTAACGCACCGGATTGTGATTCCGGCACTCGGGGGTTCAATTCCCCTCGGTCGCCCCATTTTTTTATCTTTTTTTATTTGTCTTCATATATTTAATCATGGCGGTCGTGGCGAAGTGGTTAACGCACCGGATTGTGATTCCGGCACTCGGGGGTTCAATTCCCCTCGGTCGCCCTTTATAATTGGGGTATAGCCAAGCGGTAAGGCAATGGATTTTGATTCCATCATGCCTAGGTTCGAATCCTAGTACCCCAGCCATTTTGCGGAAGTAGTTCAGTGGTAGAACACCACCTTGCCAAGGTGGGGGTCGCGAGTTCGAACCTCGTCTTCCGCTCCAAAACTTTGGCGGCATAGCCAAGTGGTAAGGCAAAGGTCTGCAACACCTTTATCACCGGTTCAAATCCGGTTGCCGCCTCCAACAGCGCCGGTGTGGCGGAATTGGCAGACGCGCTGGACTCAAAATCCAGTTCCTTCACGGGAGTGTCGGTTCGACCCCGACCGCCGGTATCTATTTGTAGTATGACTCTACCTCTGCCAGGTAGAGTTTTTTTATTTGTTTTTTGGGTACTAAAGTTTGAAAGAGGTGTTATAGAAATGGAACGACAAAAATTGTGGACGAGAAACTTCATTCTCATTTCGAGCGTCAATTTTCTATTGACACTCGTTTTTTTCTTATTAGTTGTCATCATAGGATTATATGCGGTAGATAGTTTTGAGGCTACCACCAGTCAAGCAGGGCTTGTGACCGGAATTTTTATTGTAGGGACATTGATTGGCCGGTTATTTATTGGTGGCAAGATTGAGAAAATTGGGCGAAAACGCACGCTTATTATTGGATTTATATTATTCAATGCGGTTACGCTCCTGTACTTTGTACAAAGTACTATAACGTTATTACTGATCACTAGATTGTTACATGGTATATCTTTAGGTATCGCTAGTACAGCAGCAGCTACTATAGTTGCCTACATCATCCCGATGGCTAGACGAGGAGAAGGAATAGGCTATTTTAGTATGAGTTCGACGCTTGCTACGGCAATTGGTCCGTTCGTGGGATTATTGTTAACTCAATACACTTCATTTGAAGTTATTTTTACAATCTGTTTAGCGGTAGGTTTAATTGGTTTGACCACTGCCTCATTCGTTCAAGTTCCTGAAGGTGAAAAAAGAAGTGCCGAGAAACAAGTGGCTGAAAAGAGATTTGCCATTACTAAGTTTATTGAACCAAAAGCGGTTCCTATCGCTCTTGTTACGCTTTTCATCGCTTTTTGTTTTTCAAGTGTACTTTCATTTATGAATTTTTACGCAATCGAACTAGATCTCATTCAAGCAGCTAGTCTATTCTTCCTTGTCTATGCGATATCTGTATTGATCTCTCGTCCGTTTACTGGGCGTTTAATAGACAAGAAAGGTGCAAACTATGTCATGTACCCAGCTTTTGTCTTGCTTGCATCTGGACTCTTCCTACTAGGAAACGCAGAGAGCTCATTGACATTTTTAATGGCCGCTTCCTTAATTGGTTTTGGCTTTGGAAACATGCAGTCTTGTACACAAGCGATAGCCGTCAAAATTACCCCTATGCATCGCATGGGAATGGCGACATCCACATTCTTTATTTTCTTAGACGCTGGTTTAGGGTTCGGTCCTTATCTACTAGGACTTCTGCTACTTCAAGTTCCTTTCTCCACTATGTACATGCTGTTAGGGGGAGTGGCTCTTGCGACTGTCATTCTGTACTATGCAGTATACGGAAGAGGGGACAAACGCTACCAGCATTCCTAGTAGCTATTGCGAATGGTGCGGGAATTTGCTATAGTAATCTTCATATAGAAGAATCAATGACGTGGTCAAGTAAGTGATGTACATGTTCAGAAAGTGCAGTGAATGATGAGAGCTGCGCCATCCCTACATGCTGAAACCTCCCACCGAGATGCTGTGCAAACATAGCCGGTTCGTCACCGATACAGACGCTTTGAGATCGTCTTTTAGACGAATGAAGGTGGTACCGTGTCTATCCAGCAGGAGGACGCCCTTTGGGGTGTTTTTCTGCTTTTTATTTTGGCCAATTTAAAGGAGGCAATACAATGTCAGTACAACAAAATGATTTTTCAAAGTGGTACATCGATACCATTCAAAAAGCGGATTTAATGGATTATACACCTGTCCGTGGATGTATCGCGTTCAAACCAGATGGCTATGAGCTGTGGGAGCGAATTCAAAGTGAGATGGACCGTCGATTCAAAGAGACAGGACATCGTAATGCTTACTTCCCGATGTTGATCCCTGAATCTTTCTTCCAAAAAGAGAAAGACCATATCGAAGGATTTTCACCTGAACTTCCTTGGGTAACAGAAGCTGCTGGTGAAAAACTAGAAGAGCGCCTTGCACTTCGTCCAACGTCTGAGACAATGATTGGTCATTTGTATTCGGATTGGATCAAGAGCTACAGAGACCTACCTGTTTTGATCAATCAATGGGCAAATGTTTTCCGTTGGGAGAAAAAGACACTGCCATTCATTCGTACATCTGAATTTTTATGGCAAGAAGGCCATACAGCTCACGTGGATGAAGAAGATGCGCGAAAAGAAACGATGCAGATGCTTCAAGTCTACAAAGAGGTTGTAGAAGATCTATTAGCCATTCCAGTCTATGATGGGCAAAAAACGCCTTCTGAGCGTTTTGCAGGGGCAGTAGATACATTCTCAATCGAAGCCATGATGAAGGATGGTAAAGCGGTACAAGCAGGTACTTCTCATTATTTAGGTACTAAGTTTGCTGAAGCCTTCGATATCAAATACTTAAATAGAGAAAATAAACACGTGTATGTGCATACAACATCTTGGGGAACTTCTACTCGTCTGATTGGTGCAATGATTATGGTCCATGGTGACGAGCAAGGTCTTGTATTACCACCAAAGATGGCACCAACACAAGTTGTATTAATTCCTGTAGGTCCTTGGAAGAAGAAGCCTGAAATTATGGAGAAGTTAGATGAGCTTTATGCAGAGCTTAAATCGAAGGGTATCCGTGTAAAACTTGATGATTCTGATCAATCTCCAGGTTATAAGTTCAATGAGTGGGAACTTAAAGGTGTACCTGTGCGTATTGAATTAGGCCCTCGTGATTTAGAAAACGGTCAAGTGCTGATGAAAGCACGTGATGCAGAGGAAAAGAGTGCTGTGTCTTTAGAAGAGCTCATTGCAACGGTTGAGAATGAATTGACAGTGATGCAAACACGTCTATTTGATAAAGCAAAACAATTCCGTGCAGACAATAGCCATACACACGTTAACACATTGGAAGAGTTAAAAGCACATATTGCTGAATCCCAAGAAGCGGGTAAAACGCCAGGTTGGATACTGGGTGGCTGGTGTGGAGACGATGCTTGTGAAGAGAATGTAAAAGAACAAACGAAGTTTACAACACGTAACATTCCATTTGATCCACCTACTGAAAAGAAGGTTTGTGTGAATTGTGGAAATGAAGCGAAACACAGCGTGTGGTTCGGCCGCGCGTACTAATTATAAAACGCCTGCATGTCAAATGACGTGCAGGCGTTTTATGATCCAGTCAGATTTTGCAGTACGCATCTGAATGTTGGTTGGTCACTAGAGATGGGTAAGTGTGTAACAAGTGAATGGGAATGGGTTGGATTCATTGTTAGGGTGACTGGACCAGCCTCTGCAAGGACTCTCACCTGGCAGAGGATTATTCATAACGTGATGCATCAAACGGCAGAGCCACTTGATAATTTTGAGCATTAACTAAACCTGAAACTTTGTTAGCATTGCGCTCATATTGCAAAGCCTTTTCACGGTATTCGTCTGGGTCAAAGCGAGCAAATCGGACATAAGAAGTCGACTCACCGTAGCCAAATTCGGGCTGTTCTTTTGCAGATGCCCCTAATTGTTTATAGAGCTTTGCCTGGGCACGCAGTTGCATGGCATACTCAATAGCTTCTACGATAGGAATGGCTTCACCTTGATAGTCAATACTATTGGACAGGTTAGCCTCGTAAATAAGACGATCTAGTAACATTAGATCTTGGCGAATCATCTTGATGTCGAAATCTACTTCGTCTACTCCACGCTTTTGTTCTGGAAGCGGATGTCCTTTTTCGGATACAGTAAAGGCAACTCGCAACAGTTCTTGTTCAAATTCTTGTACTTGTTTGGTTAATAAGCTTCGAAGGCGGATGCCATCAGCTAACGTGAATGTGGTCAATTAAATCGTTCCTTCCGGATTGGATTTTGAAAGTAGCACAGTTGAAGACTCGCCACCGTGAATTTGAATAAACATCGATGAAACGGCTTGAAGAAGTTGCTTAGCCTCCTCAAGTGGCATTTCAGGATTTAAATAAACAACATGTAACGCATCGGTTGTCGTAGTGGATACGGACGTTCTCTGAGAATCGACATAAGGACTGCCGAATGGACCGATTGCATCATGGGAAGTAATGATTCCCGAGAGTGTCGTCTCACGGCCGTTCAATGCTTCATAGGATGTCGTTTCATTACCGACGCCAAAGTGTACATCTCCTGATAAAGCGGCCCTTTCATAGAGACCAAATGGGATTCCATAATATAGCGAAAAGAATGTATTGCTGTCTATACCAGAATGAACAGGAGGCAAGTAATTTAGTTTTGCAACACGTCTATAAAGAGCTTCTGCTGAGGGCAGATACCTAGAAGGGTTTGCCCCTGTTTGTTTAAACAAAGTTCTAAAATTGACGAGAGAAGGGAAATGGTCTAATCCATGTTCTTCTATCTCGAAGAAAAGTTGTTCTTGAAACAGTTGTAATCGGCCTTTAAGCATTTGAGGCGAATCACCGACTGAAATTTTGGTATACTGAATAAGTCCGATTTTCAGCTCTGGAACTTGTTCAATTAGCTGAGGATCAAGTGATACATGCATACATAACCACCCTTTCTAACAGAAATCATACCATAGGAGGTGAGGTAGGTGAATGTGCGCGAATTTCAAAGCGAGTTAATTCGCTATGCTCACTCAATAGGTATCGATAAAATTGGTTTTGCTAGGGCAACTCCATTTCCTGATCTCAAGCAGAGACTGTTGATTCAACAACAGCTCAACTATGCTTCGGGTTTTGAAGAGCCTGATATCGAGAAGCGAACGGAACCACTGCTATTACTAGATGGAGTCCAAACCATTATCTCAATTGCCATTGCGTACCCCTCTAGAATGAAAGGCGCACCACAAAGTAAAAAAAGGGAACGTCGTGGTATCTTTGCAAGAGCGTCTTGGGGGATGGATTACCATACTGTTCTACGGGAAAAGCTCGCCCAGTTAGAAGCATTTATACTTGTTCATATACCTGACGCGAAGTTAAAGTCAATGGTTGATACGGGAGAATTATCCGACCGGGCAGTAGCTGAACGCGCGGGAATCGGCTGGAGTGCTAAGAACTGTTCTATTATTACACCAGAATTTGGTTCCTATGTCTACTTAGGAGAGATGTTGACCACCATTCCATTTGAGCCATCTATTCCCATGGAAGATGAATGTGGAGATTGCCGTTTGTGCCTCGATGTTTGTCCGACAGGCGCACTTATTGAGGGAGGGCAATTGAATGCCCAGCGTTGCATCGCTTTTATCACGCAAACAAAGACGCTGGTTCCACTTGAATATCGCGCGAAGATTGGCAATCGCATTTATGGCTGTGACACGTGTCAGACAGTATGTCCTAAAAATAAAGGAAAGCATAGTGATCATCAACAAGCCTTCACACCAGACCCGGATCTTGTAAAACCTTTGTTACTGCCACTACTGGAACATACGAATCGAACTTTTAAAGAGACTTACGGCCATATGTCAGGCGCATGGCGAGGCAAGAATCCGATTCAACGAAACGCCATCATTGCACTTGTCCATTTTAAAGAGCGGGAAGCAATTCCTAAAATTATTTCAATTTTGCACCAGGATCCACGACCTGTTATGCGAGGTACAGCTGCTTGGGCACTTGGTGAACTGTTTTCAGATGAAGCCAACTTGGCTTTAAAGCAGCAATTAGAAAATGAACAAGAACAAGCGGTGCTTTTAGAAATACAAGCAGCACTTACTAAAGGAGAAAAATAATGGCTATTCATATTGTTTTATACCAACCGCAAATCCCAGCCAATACGGGAAATATCGCACGAACTTGTGCAGGAACAGGGGTCAAACTTCATTTGATCAAACCGCTTGGATTTTCAACCGATGATAAGATGTTGAAACGTGCGGGACTCGATTACTGGGAACATGTCGATATCACGTATCATGAGTCATTAGAAGATTTTGTAGAAACTTATCCACAAGGCGAATTTTTCTTACTGACAAAATTCGGCTCGAAACCGCACACTGATTTTGATTTTAGTGACGTTCAGAAAGACTATTTCTTTATCTTTGGTAGAGAGACTACCGGTCTGCCTGTAGAATTTCGTGAGGCCCATTCGGAACGAGCGTTACGTATTCCGATGAATGACAACATTCGCTCATTAAATCTATCAAATACAGCAGCCATTCTAGCTTATGAAGCACTGCGTCAACAAAACTATCCTAATCTCCATTAAAAAAACAGCCACCCAATAAAGGGAGGCTGTTTTCATATACTTATTTTTGAGTTGTTGAGCCTGGTTTGTCATCATAGCCTGCAGTTAAGATTGCAGAAAGGAATGCTACACATACACCGAGGATTAAAAGTAATTTCATGGGTTGTGCCTCCTAGCTTAATAGTCTGCTTTCAGTATACAGGATAGAAATAAAAAAAGAAACGGCTAGCATTCAGCTAATTATGGCGAAAAAGCGTCAATTGGTCTAACATGAGAAGAAAAGGAGGAGACGGCACATGACGAAAGACAATACTTCAAAAGAAAATGGTTCAATGGCTTCCAATATGGAGGAAGTGAAGCAGCTAGGCAAACAGATGGAAAAGATGCGTGACGAGCGTGAGCTTTCTCAAGATGAGCGTGTTGCAGATCCAAGCCAACACGATAAAGCACCAAAGATTCAAAAACGCGAGGAGTGACATTAGTGGAATTGACACTACAAACAACGAAGACCTTACAAAATGGAATTGAGATGCCACGTCTTGGACTAGGTGTCTATAAGATGACAGACCGTGATGAAGCGTTGCAAGCTATCTCACATTCCTTAACAAGCGGATATCGTCACATTGATACAGCGTCTTTATATGACAACGAAAAAGAAGTAGGGGAGGCGATTCGCCACTCCGGCATTGCTCGCTCTGACATTTTTGTTACAACAAAAGTGTGGAACTCGGATCATGGGTACGATCAAACTTTAAGAGCATTTGAAAAATCATTAAAGCTCTTGGATATGGACTATTTAGATTTGTATTTGACTCATTGGCCGGTAGAAGACACATTTGTCGATACTTACCGAGCAATCGAGCGTTTATACGATGAAAAGCTTTTGCGTGCGACAGGCGTCTCCAACCACCACGCAAATCATCTTGAAAAAATCATGGCTTCAGCCAATGTTCCGCCGATGGTCAATCAAGTAGAATGCCATCCACGGCTCGCACAATTTGAGCTACGGGAGTTTTGCGCACAGCACAACATCGCCGTCACAAGCTGGTCGCCACTTTCTCGCGGGCGACTGTTAGAAGAGCCGAGCCTTGTACGTCTTGCTGAGAAGCATGGCAAGTCGACTGCTCAAATCATCATTCGCTGGCATTTACAAGGAGATCTGATCGTCATTCCGAAATCTGTGAAGCCTCATCGTATTGAAGAGAATGCAGATGTGTATGACTTTGAAATGTCATTAGAAGACATGCGCATTATCGATGCATTGAACCGCAATGAGCGTGTCGGCAAAGACCCGGATAATTTTCATTTTGATTTTTAGAGCGAATAAAGAACCTCTCTAGTTACAACTAGAGGGGTATTTTTTTATGTTGTAGAGTTATTAGAGTTCATATATTATTGACATTAGATACATAAAAAGGGATAAGAGGGATTTTTGACAAGGGGGCTTTTATGAAACACGTTGTTAAGTTTATGGTAAAAGATTGGTTGAAAACTAAATTGCTCTATATTGTTGTGATTCTGCTAACTGTATTTGTAGGTTCTTTGCTTATTTTTAATCAATCTCAATCAGGAACTACCCTAAATGAGTTAAAGGAATTCACTCAGCAACAAATAGATAATGTAGTTTTAATAAGTTCCACTATAGAAGCTAAAGAAGCAGCTATTGGCGCTCCTGAAAATGAATTAAAAGCTCTTGAACCACTTTATAAAAAAGAAGAGCATCTTCGGGATATCTTAACAGACTTAAATAATGGTAACTATAATGTGGCTGAAAAACAAATTGCGTTTTATAAAGAGTATAAATCTTTTACTGATTTAAAAACTATTTATTATCTAGGTCAAAGTGATGGCTTTTTAGAAAAAGAAAAAGCTTTAATTTTACATGACAATGAACTGGGCCATTTAGAAGAAACAACACCTTATGACTCTGCGCTTTTCACAAACCGAATCTTTGAGCTTTTATTCAATCCTTTAACCGTATTTTTTTTCTTATTAATTTTTAGTTACCGTTATATAAACGACCGCGAAAACCGCACATTTGATTTCTTGAAATTACAGTCTCTTTCGAATAAATCAATCTATTTTGGGTATTTTCTCTTATTAGTAGGTTCCGTCCTATTATATGCAGTTATGGTTATCACACTTGCTTTTCTACCTGTCATACTCTCAGGAAGTTGGGAAAGTATTAATTATCCGGTAGAGGTTTTACAAGGTACAGAAGTTGTCTTCATTCCTGTTTGGAAATGGTTGCTTTATAGACCATTAGGCTGGTTGATTTTCATGACACTTTCACTGCTATTCTTCACTTTCTTTGTGAAACAACAAGCAGCGATTAGTGCGTTTGCTATCACTATGACGATTTTCCTTGCAACTTGTTATTTCATTTATACAATAAATGGATTTCAACTAATAAACCCATTACATCTTATTGCATTTTATGAGGGGGATTTTTTCATAAAAAACTCCTATCTCATTTATTTAGGGGTAATGATGTTATTCATAACTTTAATTGGATGTGGAATAGTTTATTTTATAAGCTCAAGAAAGATAATAAAGATTCAAATTCCAGTTTTGTTTTCCGTTATGAGGGAACGTCCATTTTATTCAAAATGGACACTTCTGCAATTTGAATTTAGAAAAAAGAAGCGGAAACGGCATATCGCAATTACTTTGACCTTTATTTTCGTTTCATTTTCGGGTGTATTTTTCTACATCCAAAATCAAGTCCAATCCCTACCAAAGGTTGCTTTAGAATTAATCGACGAGAAGCAACAATTTATTACAACCGCAATCACAAATACTGAGTTAAATCATGAAAACCACACTGTAGAAATTGAAACGATGAAGCAAACGGATGAAAAGTTGAATCGCGAACCAGGAGAATATGAAGAAGATTTGTTTCTAACGTTTCTAGACACGTTGAAAGAGGAATTCAAAGAGTACGAGAAACTAAAGACACTAGTATATAACGAAAATTTCCCCCAACTTTTCAATGACCTTCAAGCAACATATGGAGGTGGTGGATCTTATAAAGACTTGGACAAAGCAAATTGGACTGTTTCAACTATGGCATCAGAAGAACAAAGACATATTCTTGAAAGGTCAGAAATTGATTCTTGGCCGTTTGGCGTTTACTGGATATCTCACTTCGATGATCCATCGCTAGAGAGAGATACTGAATTAGTAGCTAGCGCCCGCTATCTTCAAACTCAAAATCAAAAATACGATTCAAGTAGCCAATTCATGCTCTATAAATTTTTTGAATGGAACTTGATGTGGCTTATACTTTTTGCATTTGTAGCTTTCCTTTGGACAACAATTTCAGAGGAGCGAACGCCTCAGTCCACAATCAGCTTTTTATCAACGAAGCCACTATCTTTTCAGTCGGTTTATGCATCGAAATGACTCTACAATTTACTTTCCGCATCACTTTTACTGCTACTGGTGGGTGGGGTGGTCTTTAGTATTGCTACATTGATTGGTAGTTTTGGTGAGTCTGCTTATCCGATACCTGTCTATTCGATTGAGAGACTAGCCGAAACGGATTTCTATGCGTTTCTTGACCAGGCTTATTTCTCTTTCAAAGGACTTGGAACATTAGTGGTGATAGCTATTGCTTTAGCTTTCGCCCAACTCTATTTTTTGAATGGACTCTTTACACTACTAGGAAAGTTGATGAAAAATTATTATGTCACCATCGTTTTAACGCTTGTTTTAGTCATAGTGGGGTACTGGACAGGAACACAATCAGTCAAGTGGTGGAATCCGTTCATTTATTTTGACACGTGGCGAGTTGTAGATGGTTGGAAAACGATTGAAGTGGCTTCACAGTCTGCCACACCTTTCGTTGGAATAATACTACTCGTGCTTTCAGGAAGTGTATTGTTTGTCGCAGGATTTTTCGTGAAAAGAAGGGCGGTATCTTGATGGAACTTACAGTGGTAAACCTAGAGAAAAAGTACAAGACAAAGCCTGTGTTAAAGGGAATTTCGTTCACCATTGAACAAGGACAGCTTATAGGATTAGTTGGGCCAAACGGGGCAGGAAAGTCTACTCTGATGCGCTCGATTTTAGGTCTTGAGGAGATAGAAAAAGGACAGGTCACTTTAAATGGCTATCACCCAACAGATTCGAACTATTTCAAGTACATTTCCTTTCTTCCTAGTGACAACTATCTATATATGCAATTGAGTGGATACGATCACCTGGCATTTGTCGCGACGATTTATGAGATTCCCACTTCTGAGATTGATGCAGTGATTGAGCTGATTGGGATTCGGTCGTATGTGAATCAACCGGTGAAGTCCTATTCGTACGGAATGAGGCAACATTTGTTGATAGCGCTCAGCATTCTCACAAAACCTTCGATTATTTTAATGGATGAACCTTTTAATGGGTTAGACCCAACAAGTACGATTGAGTTGAAGCAGCTGATTCGAACATTGCATGCGCAAGGAATCAGCATTGTCGTTTCTACGCACAACCTGGATATTTTAGAGGATCTCACAAATAAAATCTGGTTCATCAAGGATGGTCATTTAATCACCGACAAGCTTGATTCAGATCAAAGTACGGCTTTTGAAATCAAGTATTTGTATGACGGAGATATCGAACAACTACTGCAAAAAAGCGGACTTGCCTATGAACTGAAAAAAGACGGTATTCTAACAGATCCAGCAACTACTGTTGATGTCTATTTAAAATGGTTGCTAGAACAGGGAGTTGGGATTCAGTCCGTAACTCCTGTGAACCGTAGACTAGAAGAAATCTATAAAGAATTTTATGAAGTGTAATACAAAACGAGGTTGGAGCAAAATATAGTAATAGAGCTGAACTATTTAGAAAGTGGAGTGGAGTGTAGGGGTTGACTCCAGTGGGATCAAAAGTCGGAATGTGAGACCCCGCAGGAGCCTGCGACGAGGAGGCTCACAGCGCGCCCACGGAACGCAGCCCCGGAACGGAACTCAATATACACGAAAAATCAGCAAATTCTCTGGAATTCAACCTAGAGAACTTGCTGATTTATTTTGTCCCAAGATCTTTATTAGGTTCTTGGAATTTCTACATTGACGAGCTCGCCCGTAATCGGATGACGGAACTGAATGCGAAAAGCTTGTAATGCATAATGTTGTGCTGTAATTGCTCTTGCGCCATACAATGTATCACCAACAATCGGATGGCCAATATGTGCCATATGCACACGGATTTGATGGGTGCGACCTGTCTCTAGAAGTATGTGAAGTTTTGTGATCTGTGGATTTCTTCCCACAACTTGATAATGGGTGATAGCGGTTTGACCCGTCTGTGAGACTCGACGTCGGTTCGGATGGTGTCTATCAGAAGCAATAGCAGTTTTAATAGTCCCTTGATTGTTCTTCACAGAACCTTCAACGATGGCTTCGTACGTACGGACGATTTGTTTCTTCTCAAGCATCTTATCCAAAAGGTTTTTAGCAATTGGATGCTTAGCGATTAACACTAAGCCGCTCGTTCCTTCGTCCAAACGATGAACATGCTCACCATAACCATGTCCTTTTCCATCTAAATAGTGAAAGACACCATTCATAAGTGTTTGCGTCTCAGTCACTTCGTTAGGGTGCGTTTTGATACCAGCCGGTTTTCCGACAATCATAAAATGGTCGTCTTCATAAAATGGCTGGACAGGAATTTTAGGACTTGGGAAGTAAGAAGAACCTTCTTCCTCAAATTTAATCTGAAATGCTTGTCCAACTTCTAGTGGTGTATTCCAATCTAGCGCAATGCCTTCTGGCGTTTGAAATGCTTTTTGCATGCGAAGAGAGTGAACAGTTTTTTTACCTAATTGCCAATTTTCCCGGACGAGTTCTTCAATCGTCACCGCAACTGGGCTTGTTAATTTTACGAGAAATTTCATAGAGAACTCCTTACAATGCTTAGTTTTTTACGACTTCATCGAAAAAGCGAAGAATATCGGCTTCAGGCATACCACCGACTGCACGCATTTCTTCTACACCTTCTTCAAAATGAATCAAAGTAGGTGTTGAATTAATACCAAACTCTGTACCGCCTTCAGGGTATTCTAATAGATTGTATTGAACAATCTCCACTTCTTCTTGATCTGCAAGAGGCATCAACACTGGCGTCATTTCTTTACAGAAGCTACATTCTGGGCTGAAGAAATAAACCGTGACCGTTTCATTGGCAGCTAATTTCTCTTGAAGTTCGTCAGGTAAAATGATGTTTTGATAATTTTCATCATCAATTAAATCAATCGTCGACTGCGACAAATCATCTGTATCATATGGATTATTGGCTAGTTTGTCCTGATTAGAAAGATTTGTAAGCACAATGATTAATACGAAAGCGGCTACGATAACGCCTCCGAAAATTAGTAGTTTTTTCATGACGCTTTTTCCTCCTTGATGTCTTTTAGAATGATAAAGCTAAGTACGGCTATTCCTAGGAAAGCGACAAGCGCTAAAAAAGGAATGGTAATGAACCCTAAGTAATTGATGTATTCTCCCGTGCAAGACACAAGTCCACATTCGGGTGCACGTTCTCCAAAGAAATCAATTTTTTGAATCGCGTAATGATAGCCGCTTGTAAGTGCTCCAATTGTCGAAAACACTAATGTCGTCAATGCGATTTGGCCATTCTTTTGATAAATGGCAACCCCAGCGATGACAACGAGTGGATACATCAGGATTCGTTGGTACCAACACATTTCGCAAGGCTCAAAACCGCGTATTTCTGAAAAATAGAGCGATCCAAGCGTTGCAATCAACGAAAGTCCAAAGATACCGAGCAATGCATTTTCAGTCTTTTTCTTCATAGTAAGGTGGTTCCTTTCAGCAAGTCAGTTTCTTTTCAAGTATAGACTTTCCCTGTTATCAAGTAAATTATTTTCAACCTCTTGCACGACACGGTATAATGAGGGATAACGTGTTGAAGGAGGGCTTTGTGTGAAAGAAGAATTCGATTCCACCCAATTTGAAAAGCATATGATCATCCGCCCGATGACTTTTGCTGACATAGATTCAATTTTAGAAATGCAGCGTCTCTCATTCCCTGGCATGGAGCCGTGGAAAGTCGAACATTTAAGAAGCCATCTGACCGTATTCCCAGATGGACAGCTGGTTGCAGAACTGGACGGTATTGTTATCGGCTCATGTTCTAGCTTAATCATTAACTTTGATGAGTACGATGATCGTCATTCTTGGTCGGATGTTACGGATGGTGGGTATATTACCAATCATAATCCAGATGGCTACAATCTTTACGGCATTGAAGTGATGGTTCACCCTGAGTACCGACGTATGAAGGTTGGACAGCGATTATATGAAGGACGGAAAGATATCGCACGACAGTATAACTTGAAGTCTATTATTATCGGAGGACGCATCCCGAACTATCACAAATATTCTGAGGAGATGTCACCTCGTGAATATGTGACGTCTGTATCCCGCCATAAAATTTATGACCCAGTGCTAACCTTCCAGTTGATGAATGGATTCACATTGATGCGTATTAATCCAAACTATTTACCTGATGACAAAGCTTCCGGTAAATTTGCAACTTTGATGGAATGGAATAATGTCGATTATATTCCACTATCAAAACGCCACTTCCGCACGAGTTATCCGGTGCGAATTTGTGTCGTGCAATACATGATGCGAAAAATCAATTCTTTTGAAGAATTTGCAAATCAAGTGGAGTATTTTGTTGATGTGGCTTCTGACGCGCAATCTGATTTTGTTGTGTTCCCAGAAATCTTTACAACGCAATTGATGTCATTTTTAGAAGAACCTTCACCTTCTCAAGCTGTGCGTAGATTAACAGAGTATACGCCGCAGTATATGGAACTGTTCAGTGACTTGTCTGTGCGTTACAACATCAATATCATTGCAGGTTCTCACTTCGTAAAAGAAGAAAACGATGAAATTTACAATATCGCTTATCTATTCCATAGAGATGGTTCTATTGATAAGCAGTATAAAATCCACATTACACCTAATGAACGCAAATGGTGGGGCATTAGTGCAGGGGATTCTGTACGTGTGTTCGACACCGATTGTGGAAAAATAGCTATACAAATTTGTTACGATATTGAATTCCCTGAGCTTGCACGTATTGCAACAGATATGGGAGCCAATATTATCTTCACGCCTTTCTGTACCGAAGATCGACAAGGGTATTTGCGCGTAAAATATTGTGCACAAGCACGTGCTGTAGAAAACCAAATTTACACAGTCATCTCTGGAACTATTGGAAACCTACCTCAAACAGAGAACATGGATATCCAGTACGCTCAGTCAGCAATTTATGCACCATCTGATTTTGAGTTTGCGCGAGATGGCATTGTAGGAGAGACAGAAGCAAATGTAGAAATGGTCCTTATTGGTGATGTAGATTTAGAAATACTTCGTCGTCAACGCCAAGACGGAACGGTCAAACAATTAAAAGATCGCCGTCATGATGTTTATACAGTGGACTATAAAAAGAACTAAGGGAAAGGCTGGTCATTGACCGGCCTTTTTCTGCAGGGTGGGGGAAATTCAATGAGTAAATCACTTGATGAACATATGACATTATTAAAAGAGATAGCTGAATTTTTAAATGAAGAAACTGAGATGGAGACAATGCTCCAAGGAGCACTAAAAAAACTACTCACTCGAAGTGTATTTGCTTCAGGTTGGATTTTTTTCATTGACGCTAAAGGTAAGCATCAATTAATTGCTGCTGAAAACTTACCACCGGCACTCATGGAGACGGATTGTCGCTCTATGAAACGTGGAGGCTGCTGGTGTGTGTCACGTTACCATAATGGAGAATTACAAAAAGCTTCCAATATAATTGAATGTCAACGGATTGAACAAGCTAGTCGGTTAAGTGAGCAACCTTCTGCAGGCATTACGCACCATGCAACAGTGCCGCTACAATCAGGTAAAGAAAAATTCGGACTTTTGAATGTGGCGACTCCTCATACAATCGAATATGATCAAAGTGAACTAGCTCTATTAGAGTCAATCGCTTTTCAAATTGGATCTGCCATAAAACGTATTCATCTTACAAAACAAGAACAAGAAATTGCTCTTGTTCAAGAACGAAATCGACTTGCTCGAGATTTGCATGACTCCGTGAACCAATTATTATTTTCGGTTACGCTGACTTCTCGAGGTGCGATGGAAATGACAACTGACGAAGATTTAAAACAGGCGTTTTCTGATATTCATCAATTAACTCAAGAAGCACTTACAGAAATGCGAGCGCTGATTTGGCAGCTTCGGCCAAAGGGACTAGAGACGGGATTGTTAGAAGGAATCAAAGGATACGCGGAAATGCTAGGAATCACCTTAATGTCTCAAGTGAGCGGGGTCATTCAGTTACCGTCACGAGTCGAAGAAACGATTTTTAGAATTGCGCAAGAAGGTCTAAATAATATTCGAAAGCATGCGGGTACACTTGAAGCAGAGCTTTTTTTGACGATTAACTCAACAGACATTCTATTTATCTTAAAAGATGAAGGAAGAGGTTTTGTTGCTGGCAAGATTCCAGAGAGCATGGCTTCTGTAGGGATGCATAGCATGCAAGAACGTGCGCGTTCTGTCGAAGGGTCTATCGAGTGGATCAGCGCACCATCTAAAGGCACGGAAGTTTTTGTACGCATTCCCTATTAGAGGAGGACAGACATGATACGTATTGTAATTGCTGATGATCATCACGTTGTACGAAGAGGGTTATTGTTTTTTTTGAAAACCCAAAAAGATTTTGAAGTTGTCGGGGAAGCGAAGGATGGAGCAGAGGCCATCAATATTGCTACTGAAGTTAAACCCGATGTAATCTTAATGGATCTAGTGATGCCCACTAAAGATGGCATCCAAGCTACACGAGAAATTAAAAAACTTCTCCCTGAAACGCATATTTTAATGCTTACTAGTTTTTCAGATCGCGATCACGTGATTCCAGCTATTGAGGCAGGAGCAGCGGGATACCAGCTGAAAGATATAGAGCCGGACGAGCTTGCGTCTGTCATTCGGCAATTGATGAAAGGGGAAAAACCATTGAGTCCCCTTGCTCAAACGGAACTTGAAAAAGATAGCCATGAAATTAAACCACATTTAACGAATACACTTACTGCTAGAGAGCAAGATGTTCTTGCAGAGCTGACAAAGGGCAAAAGTAACAAGGATATTGCTTCGACATTATTTGTTACCGAGAAAACTGTGAAAACTCACATTTCTAATATTTTTTCGAAACTGGATGTCCAAGATCGCACACAAGCCGCACTTTACGCTGTCAAACATGGTCTGACAGAACCGAGCGGAAAAAACTAAAAGACCCTAAGAAAAAATTAATAATAAACCTAGAATAATTGTGAAGTTGAGTTGAGTTGAGTTGAGTTGAGTTGAGTTGATTTGAGTGGAGTGGAGGGGCTGACTCCATTGGGATTAAAAGCGTTACGTGAGGCCCCGCAGGAGCTTGTGACGAGGAGACTTACGACGCGCCCACGGAAAGCAGCCCTGGAACGGAACTCCATTCCAAAAAAAAATCAGTAAATTCTCTGGGATTCAACCTAGAGAATTTACTGATTTATTTGTCTTAACCTATTTTGGGGCTACTCATCGATCTTCAAAATCAACTAAATCATATTCTGGCTCAATGTGAACTAGAACTATAGCATGAGGCTTAGCTTTAGTGATTTTCCGTTCAATTTCTTCTGTAATCCAATGACTTTCGATTACATTTAAGTAGGGGTCCACTGTAACCGTCACATCAATTAACGCTTGATTTCCGTGCATACGCCCTTTCAAATCTGGAACTTGATACACTCCTGGAGTATGGGCGACTAAGGAGGTTAAGGTCTCTGCTTCTTCACTATTGAATCCATCCGATAACATGAATGCTGCATCGTAAAAGATTCCATAAGCCGTGTAAAGAATGATGATGCCTACTATTAAGGCTGTAACCGTATCTAAGATTGGAAAACCAATTATGGCTCCAATAATCCCTATTGAAGCACCAATAGAAACAAGGGCATCTGAGCGATTGTCGTAAGCCGCTGCACGAAGAGCCGAAGAGTTTATTTTAGTGGCAAGTGAGATGTTATAGCGGTAAACCGCGTACATGACAACAGCACTTCCTAAGCCTACCCAAAGCGTTATGAGGGAGGGACTTTCACGGACAGGGTCCGCAAAACTTTGTAAGGATTGAATAACAACTTGTATACCAATAATGGCCATAATGAAGGCAGCAATTAGAGAGGCAATGGTCTCTGCGCGCAAGTGACCATAAGCATGTTGATCATCGGGTGGTTTTTGCGAAATCCGTAGCCCGATAAGCACGGCAACACTTGCAATGATATCGGTGAAATTATTAAGCCCATCTGCTTGTAAGGCTTCTGAGTTCCCAATACTACCAACCGTGAATTTCACACTACTTAGTACAATATAAACAGCGATACTGAGCCAAGCGCCTTTTTCCCCTTTGCGTAAGTTTGTATAGAGTTCCAAAATGTTTCCTCCCCGCAACTCCTACTAAACGACAAAAACGACTTCCAAGGAAGTCGTTTTAAACGAATGGGTTGTGTTTGATTACTACTACTTTGTCCATTTTATAGTGTTCATGAAAGCCTGTCAATTTCTCTTCGAGGGAGGAGCGTGATTATTACAAGATTGTAAAAAAGCAAAACTAGCTATCTGAAAATAACGGATTTTGTTAAAATATAAGCATATTCTTATTTTAGGAGGCACTATGGGAAATTTAAAAGAGATTGCAAAAGCATCCACTAAATTAGGACTTACTTCATTCGGTGGTCCCACAGCACATTTAGGCTATTTCCGAGATGAATACGTGGAGAAACGAAAATGGTTAGATGACAAATTATATGCTGATATCGTTGCCTTATGTCAGTTCTTACCTGGACCTGCTTCCTCGCAAGTCGGTATAGCAATCGGTATGATTCGAGGTGGAATCTTAGGAGGCATCGTATCGTGGGCAGGATTTACACTGCCATCTGTTCTTTTCTTAATGTTCGCCGCATATTTTGTTGTAGGCTTTGGCTTTACCGATAGTGGTATTATCCAAGGTTTAAAAATTGTAGCTGTGGCAATTGTTGCGCATGCTTTACTGGGTATGCAAAAAAATCTAGCACCTGATGCTACACGCATTGCTATTGCTATAGGTGCCGCCATAGTGGTGTTATTAATTCCGACTGCCTGGGGGCAAATCGGGGTGATTCTCGTAGCAGGAGTTGTCGGCTACTTGTTATTCCGAAAAGATAAAGCCCCAGATGCTGTAGAACTTACGTTATCTTTTGGAAAACGTGCGGGAATGATTGCATGGTTTATCTTTTTTGCCTTACTAGCAGTATTACCGTTTGCTCGAACGTTGTCTGAAAACGTTTATTTAGGAATTCTAGATACTTACTACCGTGTAGGTTCCATTGTATTCGGTGGTGGTCACGTTGTTCTTCCGATGTTAGAGCGTGAAGTAGAAATGTCGAACGACTTGTTCTTAGCAGGGTACGGTCTCGCGCAAGCAGTCCCTGGACCGTTGTTTACGCTTGCTGCATTTTTAGGCCAAGTGACGGCGGGGATCCCGGGAGCCTTGCTAGCCGTTTTTGCGATGTTCTTACCATCGTTTTTATTGGTTATTGGAACGCTACCTTTCTGGTCGATCATTCGAACAAAAGTAGGCATCCAGTCAGCCTTAAAAGGGGTAAACGCAGCAGTAGTCGGGATATTATTAGCAGCACTTTATGATCCTGTTTTCACAAGCGCTGTTAAATCATCTTTTGACTTTATTATTGTGTTAATCACCTTCACATTACTCACAGTTTTTAAATTTTCCCCAATTAAAGTAGTAGCTGTCAGTGCGCTACTTGGACTACTCGTTTACGGAGTTTAATTTAATTAAAATAGTTATTGACAAGGAAAAAATAGGTATGCTAGTGTAAAGAGGTACTAAATAATCAGGAACGGAGGTAGGCATGATGAAAAACTTAGTAATTAAGAAGCAACAGTTTCATAGATTGTCCTACCTCCTAGATATGATACATGACTTCTAACCTTTTTTAGGTTCGTATGCGCATGTCCATTTCTATGGGCATGTGCTTTTTTGTGTTTATCGACTTCCATTATTTAGAAAAATAACAAGGAGTGGAACTTATGAATCGCATTGCAGCAGTATTAAAAGTATCAAAACCGGAGTCTCTAGAAAGCGGCTAGTGAAAGGATGGGATTAGTTTGTTTAGTGTATTAGGAAAGTTAAGTTGGTTTTTTAAAGAACATTGGGTGCGTTACACCGTAGCGATTACCTTATTGATTATCGGAAGTGTCATCGAGGTCATTCCTCCATGGATCATCGGAGAAGCGATTGATGCCATTACAACAGGCACTCTTTCTGAGAGCTCATTGCGCACGTATGTGATTGTTTTTGCAGCCATTATACTAGGTGGATATATTATCAATTTTATTTGGCAATATCAGTTGTTCGGTGGATCGGTAAAAATCGAACGTATTCTACGCACACGTTTAATGAACAAGTTTTTAAACATGACACCAGGATTTTATGAAAATAATCGTACAGGCGATTTAATGGCACGCTCAACAAATGATTTAAACGCTGTAGCAACTACAGCAGGTTTTGGAATAATGACGTTAATTGATTCAACGCTTTATATGTTGGCGATTATTTTAGCGATGGGATTCTTAATTTCTTGGAAGTTGACATTTTTTGCGTTATTACCGATTCCGATACTAGCACTTATTATGCAATACCTTGGTAAAATCATTCATGAAAAATACATGGAAGCGCAAGATGCTTTTGGTGATTTGAACGACCAGGTCTTAGAATCAATTGCCGGTGTACGTGTTATTCGAGCTTATGTACAAGAGAGACAGGATGAACAAAACTTTGCGGACATGAGTGCGCAAGTTTATGAAAAAAATATGGTTGTCGAGCGAATCGATGCCTTATTCGGTCCCATTACAAAAGTAGGGACTGGAATCAGTTATGTAGTAGCACTTGGGTACGGAGCACATTTGGTATCGATTGGTGAAATGACAGTAGGGAACTTAGTGACCTTTAATGTTTACTTAGGCCTGGCGATTTGGCCCATGTTTGCTATTGGAGAGTTGATCAATGTGATGCAACGAGGAAACGCATCACTTGACCGTGTACAAGAAACGCTCAGTACACAGCAGGATGTAGTGGATCCTTTGCGACCTGCAAAAGCTCAGCCAGAGCCAACTGTAGGTTTCCGCCAAGTGGAATTTACTTATCCGACTTCAGAAGTCATCAATCTGCACAATGTCCAGGTCAAGGTAGATGCCGGTCAAACACTCGGGATAGTCGGGAAGACAGGTGCAGGGAAAACGACATTCGTAAAACAACTGCTTAAAGAATACCCAATGGGTAAAGGTGCGGTTGAAATCGGAGGCGTTGCGATTGCTGATCAGTCCCGGGAAGACTTACTTCAAAAGATTGGCTACGTTCCACAAGATCATGTATTGTTCTCACGTACAATTCGTGAAAATATATTATTTGGTAAAGAAGATGCAACGGAAGAACAATTACGTCAATCCATCCGACTTGCCTATTTTGAAAAAGATTTAGAGAACTTACCTAAAGGTCTTGAAACGTTGGTAGGAGAAAAAGGTGTTTCTTTATCAGGTGGTCAGAAGCAACGTGTCTCCATTGCACGGGCCTTGATTAAAAATCCTGACATCTTACTGTTAGATGATTCTTTATCAGCAGTGGATGCCAAAACCGAATCAAAAATAATTGAAAACATTCAACAAAATCGAACGGGAAAAACAACTATCATCACGACGCATCGTTTATCAGCTATCCAACATGCTGATCTAATCATTGTTTTAGATGATGGTATCGTGGTTGAACAAGGTACGCACCAAGAGCTGTTAAGCAGCGGTGGTTGGTACCGAGAACAATTTGACCGTCAACAGTTAGAGGAGGTGTAGAGATGACAACCTCAAAGCGACTGTATCTCTATGCATTAAAGTATAAGAAAACAATTTTAAGTGGATTGGGTTTGTTAACCATTGCCGTATCGGTCGATTTGATAGGACCGTTCATTGCTAAATATATAATTGATACTCAAATTACAGCTGATCAAATTGACTTTGTTGTTATAGCACAACTACTGGCCGTGTTTTTTGGGTTACAAATTATAGCCGCAGTATTTCGCTATTTTATGTACATTCAGTTGCAAGTGGGGGCAAATCGAATTGTTCAGCATCTAAGAAATGACGTATTCCAACATATTCAACGTGTACCTGTTCATTATTTCGATAATTTGCCAGCAGGTAAAATTGTTGCTCGTGTTACAAATGATACTGAGGCGATTCGAAACCTTTATGTTCAAGTGTTATCACAGTTTGCAACAAGCATCATCTCGATTACAGGTGTCTATATTGCATTATTTATATTAGATGTTCGACTGGCTGCGATGGCCCTAGTCGTTGTACCACTTGTTTATATTTGGATGATTCTTTACAGAAAATATGCATCGAACTATAACCACATTGTCCGTACAAAACTTGCTGATATGAACGCTATGATCAATGAATCAATTCAAGGAATGTCAATCATTCAAGCATTTCGTCGGGAAAAGCAAATGGCTGCTGAATTTGCTGAAATGAATGAAAGTCATTTCCACTACCAAAGCAAGCTATTGAAGCTAGACTCGGCTACATCGTTTAACTTAGTATTTGTTTTGAGAAATATGATGTTTCTTGGGTTCATTTTATACTTTGGCTCAGCTTCAGTCGGTGCAGAAGCAGCTGTAACAGCAGGAACTTTGTATGCCTTTGTTGATTACATTACACGTCTATTCAATCCACTGACAGGTATTGTGAATCAGTTCTCACAGTTAGAACGATCATTAGTTGCTGGAACACGTGTATTTGAGCTTCTTGATGAAAAAGGTGAAATGGTTTCTGAGGATAGAATTCCTCGTTACCAAGGAAATGTAACTGTAGAAAATGTTTGGTTTGCCTATAAAGAAGAGGAATACGTGCTGAAAAACTTAAACTTTTCAGCCAGTAAAGGGGAGACAGTAGCTCTAGTTGGTCATACGGGTTCAGGAAAAAGTTCCATCATGAATTTATTGTTCCGCTTCTATGATCCTTCAAAAGGGACTATCTCGATTGATGGCGTTGACATGACGAAATTGTCACGTCAAGCAGTTCGGGAACATATGGGAATTGTCTTGCAAGATCCTTATTTGTTTACAGGTACAATTGCATCGAATATTAGCTTGAATGACCCACGCATCACTAGAGAACAAGTGGAACATTCCATTGCAGCAGTGGGTGGGGAGCGTGTGTTAAAGAATTTGGCATTAGGACTAGATACACCTGTTGTTGAAAAAGGGAGCACATTGTCTTCTGGTCAACGCCAATTAATTTCCTTTGCACGGGCGCTGGCATTTAATCCAGCTATTTTAATCCTAGATGAAGCAACATCTAATATAGACACAGAAACTGAAGAATTGATTCAGCATGCTATGGACGTATTGAAAAAAGGTCGCACCACATTTATTATTGCCCATCGACTCTCTACAATTAAAAATGCAGACCGCATTCTAGTTTTAGATAAAGGGGAAATCGTTGAAAATGGCAATCATGATGAATTGATTGCTCTTGGAGGACAATATGAAAAAATGTATCGTCTACAGGCCGGTTCTGCACAATTAGCGTGAAACTTTCTGTAAGGCTTGTGCGTACTACTAAATATATCATGTAAAAGGAGAGTTTTCTATGTCACTATTCAACAAAATGCTAGCTAGTATTGGTGTGGGTTCTGCAAAAGTGGATACTGTCTTATCAAAAGCGGTCTATCGCGCGGGTGAACAAATGGAAGGTGTTATTAAAATCAGTGGTGGGAAGTCTGAGCAACAAATTGATGCTATTTATCTTGCCGTCTACACGACGTATATCCGAGAATTAGATGACCGTAAATTTACGGATAAAGCAGTTGTGCACAAACAAAAAGTAGTAGATCACTTTACTCTTGCTGCCAACGAGCAAAAAGAGATTCCCTTTTCCTTTGTAGTACCATTTGATACACCTGTTACAAAAGGGGCAACGCGCGTTTGGATTCAAACGATGTTAGACATTGCCTCAGCAGTAGATCCAACTGATAAAGATTATATCCAGGTAGAGCCAACTGTTCTAGCAGCAACTGTGTTGAAAGAGATTGAAAACTTAGGATTCCGATTACGCAAAGCCGATTGTCAACAAGCTTCACGTAAGTACAAAGGGATGTATCCATTTATGCAAGAGTTTGAATACGTGCCAATGACAGGCGAATTTTACGGGAAATTAGATGAAATAGAAGTAGTGTTCTTAAGTCAAACACCTGACAAAGCTGAGCTTCTTCTACAAATCGATCGTAAAGCAAGAGGCTTTGGTGGCTTCTTAGCAGAGGCGATGGATCAAGATGAAACTTTTGTTCCGCTTACTATTCACAAACACGAAGTAAGCGACATCAAATCAAAACTCTACCAAGTTTTACGTAAATATTCTTAAATAAAACGCGTTCCCTCTCGAGGGAGCGCGTTTAATCGTATACATGGAAAACCATGAGTTCATGAATGAAGGCCTTTATCTTCTCTTCATTATCAGGTGTTGCATCCAACCAGTTAATTGACCCATCCTTATCATAGATTGCGCGAAATTTTTCATGCTGGTAATAAAAGCTGACTTCCCAACCAGGTAAGGATTTATTTTCATAGAGTGAACGATAGTTAAAATGTTGTAACATAATGTCGCTCCTTTCATAGCTTTCTTCATTTTAGCATAGTCTATATGGAGGTGAGTGCAAGGAATGATGAGCGATTTAGAAAAGGCAATACGAGATGAATATCAGGCCTATTATTTGTACAGGCAATTAGAGAAAGAGACTGACGACAGAAGATGGAAAGAAGTCGTCAGTCATATATATGAAGATGAAAAAGCGCATTATGAGATGTTTCAGCAACTTTATTTTTTGCAAAATGGGCGCTATGTGACAGGTATAGAGAAGCCAAAACCTTTTACTTCAATTCGCGAATTCTTGTTCACAGCATGGGAAGATGAGTTAGAAGCTGCTGACTTTTACAAAACATTAGTTCTTCGGTATGCTACACCCAAGCAGGCAACCCCTTTTTGGATTGCCATGCATGATGAGATGGAACATGCTATTCGTCTACAAGGGTATATTCATTGGTACGATGAGAGGTCCTGATATAGTCAGGGCCTCTCTTTTTGGTATACTATCACCTAGAGACTATAGAAAAAGGTGAGAACATGCAAATCGTGACAACAATCTTATTTATGGCGTTGATTGGTGCACTTATCGGTGCCTTCACGAATCATATCGCTATCAAAATGTTGTTTAGGCCCTATGAGGCAAAATATATTGGCAATTGGCGAGTTCCTTTTACCCCAGGATTGATTCCAAAGCGAAGAGAAGAACTGGCTTCACAATTAGGGAAGTTAGTTATTCATTACTTATTAACTCCAGAGTTAATAGAAAAGCGTTATTTAAATGGAGAAGTAAAAAATCGAATTCTTTTACTAGTGGAAAAGCAGGTTAAGGATGGTTTAGGTTTAGAGAGTACGACTATCGATCAGTGGTTAAAACGTGCTGAAATCAATGATGTAGAAACAAAGTTAAAAGAGATAATCGATAGCCAAGTTGATTTTCAAGCCCTAAAACTCACAACAAAAGTTCAAACAGGTAGTCTAGGAACAGTCATGCCAGCGGATTGGCTTCAAAAACTGGAGGGACGCATTCCCGAACTTACAGATGTCATTTTAGGAAAAGGGGCTGACTTTGTACAATCTGCTGAAGGGAAACAAACTTTGAAGCAGCTTGTCGATGATTTCTTGGCTTCTAAAGGAACGTTTGGCAACATGATCTTAATGATGGTAGGAGACTCGAACTCATTAGCAAACAAGTTGCAACCAGAAATCACGAAGTTCTTAGAAGCACCTGGTACCCATCAATTAATCACCAATTTAATTACGTCAGAGTGGGATCGATTAAAAGACCGACCACTTATCGAACTACTGAATGGTTTTGATGCAGAACCAGTAGTGAAAGAGGTAAAAGCGTATGTTTATGATCAACTTCAACTGGAACAACAGCTTCAAAAGCCTGTAACCCATTTCTTCCCTACAGCGACAACTGTACTGAGCGAATCAATTTTACCCAAGTCAGTTGATTACATCTTTGAGAGACTTCACGCTGAACTTCCGGTACTGTTTGAAAAATTGAAATTGGATCAAGTTGTGAAAGAGCAGGTCAATACCTTCCCGGTTTCACGATTAGAGGAACTTGTGTTAGGCTTGTCTAGAAGAGAATTTAAAATGATTACAATTCTCGGAGGGGTACTTGGTGGCCTGATAGGTATCATCCAAGGAATTATCGCCCTCGTTATCAATAGTTAGGAGCTGTTAACATGAACATTTATGATGATATTAACAAGTTAGAGACAACGTTGCGTTCTACTTCAGAAATGCAAGGTGTCAAAGAAGCGATTCAAGCAGTTAAAGAAGATCAAGAGGCTAAAGATCTGTTTGAATCATTTCGTAAGATTCAAATGACACTTCAAGAGAAGCAAGTCAAAGGGGAAGAAATTCCTGGTGAAGAATTGGAATATGCGCAGAAGACAGCACAACTTGCTCAATCCAACGAAAAAATCTTGGCGATGCTTGAAGCTGAAATGAAACTTAGTCAGTTGATTGAAGAAATCAACCGCATTCTTTTAAAGCCGGTTCAAGAGTTATACGAGCAGTTTTAATAAACTTAAGAGGCTGTTACAAAATATAGTAATAGAGCTCACTAGGTAGAAATTTGAGTGGAGTGGAGGGGTTGACTCCAGTGGGATCAAAAGTCGGAATGTGAGACCCCGCAGGAGCCTGCGACGAGGAGGCTCACAGCGCGCCCATGGAACGCAGCCCCGGAACGGAACTCAATATAACACGGAAAATCAGCAAATTCTCTCGAATTCACCCTAGAGAACTTGCTGATTTATTTTTGTCCTGATCTCTTTTTTTAAAATATAATCTCTTCAAAACATCTAGAAAAAGGAATTCTACAATAATTGTCGAATAGGTAGTAAGGGAGGGGAATTACAATGACATATGAAGCTTTAAAAATCGATCTATCGGGTGAAGTGTTAACTGTCACACTTAATCGCCCAGACGCACTCAACTCAATGAATGGACAAATGATTGAAGAACTAACGACCGTTTTTACGGAACTTCATCATGACACCACTTCAAAAATTGTTGTTCTTCAAGGGGAAGGGCGCGCATTTTCTGCAGGCGGAGACATTAAAGCAATGCTTGCTAATGACGGGTCATTCGAAATCACAGATATCATGGGTAAGCTTGAAAAGCTAGCTTTAGCTTATTATACGTTACCAAAACTAACAATTGCTGCGGTTCATGGAGCAGCTGCAGGACTTGGGTTCAGCTTAGTGCTGGCAAGTGACTTTATTGTTGCCGAAAAATCAGCCAAACTTGCTATGAATTTTATTGGCATCGCTCTTGTTCCAGACGGAGGCGGCCACTTTTTCTTAAAAGAACGCGTAGGGATTCCGAAAGCAAAACAAATCATCTGGGAAGGCAAGATGATGACAGGAGAACAAGCTCACGAAGCCACACTGGTCGATCAAGTGATTGAAGATGGTCAACTACCATTTGCTGTTGAGCAGTTTACAAAGAAATTAACATCTTCTCCTGTTCAAGCTATGCTAGAATCGAAAAAAATCTTACACAACACGAAAATGGAAGAATTAAAACAAGTATTGTCGGGAGAAGCAGCTGCACAAACAGCTATGCGTAGTGCTGCTGATCACCTTGAAGGAATTGACGCATTCGTTAACAAAAGAAAACCCCAATTTAATCAATAAAAAAATGGCCTGCCTTGTTAAAAGGCGGCCATTTACTAGTTACACATGAAAAAGAACTAATTTACCTGAAGTATTCACCAATCGATGGGTTGTTTCACCATATCCTAATTCTTCTACGCGCTTTTCCCCTAAACGTTTTGCTTCTTCATCTGTAGCATACTCCCATTTTTCTTCTGCAAGTAATTTCCCGCTTTTTTCGAAAGCTGTAAATGTATAAAGTTTCATGTAAGCACCCCTTTCTCCTAGCATTTAGTATACAGAAAAACCCGATATGATATAATAGAACAAATATTCTATTTTAAGGAGTTTCGTATGGCTATCCATTTTTTTCATGTCGCTGACATCCATCTAGAAAGTCCATTTAAAGGCATTCAGGAACTTCCTACTGAATGGCAAGAAAGACTACGAAAAGCTTCATTTGAAGCATTTGATGCAATCATACAAGATGCTGAAAACCATTCTCCAGATTTTATAGTTCTGGCAGGAGACCTTTACGATGGAGAGAATCGTAGCCTGCGGGCACAACGACATTTTCAAAAAGCAATGGAACGACTAGCAGCACTCCAAATTCCAGTTTACATTATTCACGGGAACCATGATCATCTTGGCGGTCGCTGGACTCGATTTTCTCTACCTCCAAATGTTCATGTATTTCCGGATAAACCTACTGCCGCCTTTTTCCAAACGAAGGACCATAAAGTGCAACTAGCAGGATTTAGTTACCCTACACGCCATCTGACAGATTCCTTTATCCAACACTACCCAGAGCGTGAGGCGGATGTCGATTTTGCGATAGGATTGTTACATGGTAGTGAGCAGACGCAAACAGAACATGACGTCTACGCACCTTTCACTATCGATCAATTAAAAGCTATTGGTTATGATTATTGGGCGCTTGGACATATCCATAAAAGACAAGTGATTCATGAAAATCCTTCTATTGTTTATTCCGGCACCATTCAAGGACGCCACCGCAAAGAGACGGGTCAACAGGGTTATTATTCTGTTACGCTTTCTCATCACCAAACAACATTGGACTTTTGCCCAGTAGCGACTACTCTTTTTGAAACAACAGAGCTTGAACTAGCGGAAACTTCATCTATCGAGCAGTTAATTGAAACTATAACTTCTCATCTCTTACAGCAACAGTGGGGGGAGCAACACGTTTTAGTACAAGTTACCCTGTCTACAAAGAGAATGAATTGGTTAGGGGCAACTACTGACAGCGAGTTGCAAGAGTATATAAGAGAACAGGTAACAGAGCTGCTTCCCACAGTTTATATGACGCAATTGCGATTTAATTGGCAAAATGAACTATCCCCTTATTTTCAAACTTTGCTAGAATCTGCTGAGGTGGTAAATCCACCTGCTGCACTCCGAACATATGCACAACAAGAGTCCGTACAACAACTTGTGAAAGAAAAAATACAAGCCTTACTCGTCCAACGGAGTGATCAATCATGAAGTTACTAGAAGTACACCTATATGGGTTTGGTAAACATCAACAACGGACATTTACATTCTCAGAACAGACAGTTGTTGTTGGTCAAAATGAGGCAGGTAAATCCTCTCTTTATGAAGCAATCTTGCAAATTCTTTTTGGGTTTCCTACTCGAGCTGCATCCAACCGATTAGAGCCCAAAGGTGGGGGGCAGTATGGGGGATGGTTGAAGGCGCAGATTCAGCAAGACGTCTATCAAGTAGAACGTGTAGAAGGAACTTCTTCAGGTGTTGTGACAGTCACAAAGAATGGCAGTTATTGTGGTGGTGATCAAACACTTCGCCAGTTATTGAATGGTCTAACTCGTGAGCAAGTTGAGGCGGTCTTTGCCTTTCACTTATTTGATCTTCAAAAAATTCATCAATTGTCCCAAGAAGACTTAACAGAATTATTTTTTGCTAGTGGTACAACAGGTGAAAACCCTTATGCGGCGTTAAAAAAAGAAGCAGCAAAAGAAATGCAGACGCTCTACCGACCTGGAGGCAAAAAACCTATTTTGAATCAACAACTAGACAAGTTGAAACAACTTGAAAAAAAATTAAGTGAAGGTGTTGCTGAAGAGCAAATTTATCTAGAATTAGTTCGACAACATGAGCAAGGAGAACATCAGTTACATCACCTGAATAAAGAAATCAGCAGTACAAAACAACACCTATTCGAAGCGGACGAACAACAGGTGTTGTCACCTCTCTTTGAAGAATA
The DNA here is from genome assembly GCF_038595005.1 of Chryseomicrobium sp. FSL W7-1435. Classification (GTDB taxonomy): domain Bacteria; phylum Bacillota; class Bacilli; order Bacillales_A; family Planococcaceae; genus Chryseomicrobium. Next base: position 2,212,930 of record NZ_CP151997.1, on the reverse strand, counting down.
TGCTGCTTTGAATGAGCAGCTGCAGGAGTCTACAGTAATTGATCAACAGGATCAATTGAATGCACGGGAGTGGTTGGAGCAGTTACAGTCCATCCAGCTGAAATTGCAGAGAGCGGTCCTAAGACCATTTGACGAGGCAAACTATAATCAACTGGAAGTAGTAATTACGAGTTTGGAAACATTTCTTGAACAGGAAACAGAGTGGCGAGAAAATCACGTGAAAGCTGCTGAATTAGAAGAACAGCTAGAAGCTATAGTTAGAGATCAGCAACCCTTACTAGCTGCATTGAGTATTTCTCCTTATAACTTAGAAAATAATCTGGAGAACTATGATTTATCCTACGAAAAAGAGATGCAATTAAATCAGTTAATTACAGCATCAAAACCAAGTGTTCGTTGGGATGTTAAAAAACAGCGCTTACTCTTACTCTCTGGAGTACTCTTCATTGTTCTTGGTATTAGCACAGATTGGCTACTTTCGTATCTGATTGCGGTTACCCTGATCGGTTTCGCCATTTTCTTACCAAATAAGCAGTTGGATGAAACGGTAAACGCTAAAGTCACACAATTTTTGAAAGACTATGGGATTGAAAATCAGAGTTCTTATAGGGCTTCTGATAGCTTTGATTCTCTAAGACGTCTTCAACAATTACAACTTTCCTACAGACAAGTAGAAGAAAGATTGCATCAAACCTTTCAAAAGAGTGAAGCAATTAAAGCGCTCTTTCCCACTCACTTATTAAATGGGAAAAGAGAAAATGACGCGTTTCGAGAGGCACGTAAGGAGCTTACTAAAGCTTATGATAGATATCGATCACTGCAACTGATTCAATCAGAGAATGAGCATATACTTGCTGCTCAACAAAAGTTAGCTGACCAGGAAGAATTTCTAAAATCTCAATTAACGCAACTTTACACCAGCTATGGTGTGGCCACAGAAGTCGAATTTCAAAAATTGGTGAACCTGTCGCAAGACTATCTTCAAAAGAAACAAAGATTAAACGATTTGCAAAGGCGCCTACAAGGAAAAGAGCGTAAAACTCTCTCTAAACCTGTATTACTTGCTGAGCTTGATCAATTGGAACAGCGTCTCAATGAGCTAATGCGAGCACAGCTGAAGTTACAGCAACAGTTAGATGAATTAATGAATACGGAGCAAAGAGGACAACTACTTCAGCAAATCGAGGAACAGCGAGAACTCGTACAAGCCACAGTCGTCGATTTCTTAGCTTGGCAAACCATTTCTACAGAAATAGATGCGTTGTACCTGCATTACCAACAAGATGTCTTCCCTAAAACGTTAAGAAGAGCAAGCTACCTTTTTACACTTTTCACGGCTAATAACTATCAATCGCTAGATTATGTGGACAATCGTTTTATAGCAATCACTCAAAGTGGTCGAATCTATGAGATGAAGGAATTAAGTCAAGCTACTAAGGAACAGGCTTACCTAGCCCTCCGTTTTGCCTTAGCTGAAGAGTTAGTGAAGGAAAAACCATTTGTCTTGTTGATGGACGATCCGTTTGTTCATTTTGATGCGATTCGTTTTGAACAAGTGGTACAATGGTTGAAGAGTGAGGATAACCAATTGCCTTATATTTATTTCACATGCCACCAAGAGTGGCTGTCTCCAACGAGTGAAAATTCAATTATTCATTTGGAGACTGAAGGGAGCAGAACATGAAGGGAATTACAACACTTCGAGTAGGCGATCCAGTTGATCACTATCTACTAATTAAACAAAGCACCATTGGTGTGACTACTGTAGGGAAACCATTTATGTCGCTTGTCTTACAAGATAAGAGCGGAGACATTGAAGCAAAGCTATGGGACACAAATGACGAGCATGCTAAGCTCTACGGGGCAGAGAAAATTGTTCGCATCGGTGGGGAAATCCATGATTACCGAGGAAAGCTTCAGTTACGCGTGAAGAGCATTCGCCCGGTAAAAGAAGAAGAGGGTATTTCCATTACAGACCTAGTACCTGCTGCTGAAAAATCAAAAGAAGAATTAATGAATGAATTAACGCCTTATATTTTTGAGATGAACAATCCAAACTTACAGCGTTTAACGCGCCACCTGTTAAAGAAACATCACCAAGCCTTCGTGACGTATCCTGCTGCCACTCGTAATCATCATGATTATGCGTCAGGTCTGCTGGATCATGTTGTCTCTATGTTGCGCCTTGGTAAGGCTTTGACGGAGTTGTACCCAGCCTTAAATAAAGATTTACTCTATTCTGGCATCATGCTTCACGATGTTGGTAAGGTAATCGAACTTTCTGGTCCAGTTGCTACGAGCTATACGCTTGAAGGGAACTTACTTGGTCATATTTCTATCATGGTCAATGAAATCGCAATGGCCGCAAAAGAATTAGAGATTGAAGGAGAAGAAGTGATGCTTCTTCAACATTTAGTACTCTCCCATCATGGTAAAGAAGAATGGGGTAGTCCTAAACGTCCAATGTTGCGTGAAGCTGAAATTTTGCATTACATCGATAATATTGATGCTAAGATGGCAATGTTGAATCGTGCATTGGAAAAAACACTTCCTGGAGAATTTTCAGAGCGCTTATTCCCGCTGGAAAACCGCTCATTCTACCGTCCTACATTTGATGTCTAAAAATGAAAAACAGTAGGTCCACTAGTTCAATCTAGTGGACCTACTGTTTTAGTTTGTTTAAGCCGCTTATTATAAATTACTCGCTTGATTCTTCTGTTTCTTCAGCAGCTGGCTCTTCATAATCTAAGAAGTTAGCTAATGCGCCTTCAAGTTCTTCATCTTGAATTTCAACATTTGCATCTTTCATTAACTGTGAAACTGTCGCAAATAATGCAGACGTGTCCGCTTTTTCAAGCTTCACTTCACGAGCTAACTCATCTTTCTTGTCTTCTAATGTTTCTTCCATCTCACGCTTTTCAATAACTTCAATGATGTGGAATCCAAAATCAGATTGTACAGGATCGCTGATTACACCTGGTTCTAAAGAGAATGCTGCTTCTTCAAATTCAGGAACCATCGCTCCGCGGCCAAACCAACCAAGGTCGCCACCAGAAGTTTGCGCTTGTGGTTCAGTAGAGTATTCGGCAGCTAGTGCTGCAAAGTCTCCACCTTCATCTAATTTTTGTTTTACTTCATTAGCAGTAGCTTCATCTTCAACTAAGATGTGACGAGCATTTACTTCTGTCTTCATCGCATCATATTTAGCTTGAATTTCTTCATCAGTAGCTTCTACACCTTCAATTAATGCTTCTTCTTGAAGAAGGTTAAGTTTTAAGAACTTCTTATAAGATTCTTCGTTATAACCTTGCTGTGCGATGAACGCTTCAAAGTTTTCACCTTGCTCTTCTTTATCAGCAGCAAGTGCAGCTTCTACTTGCTCATCCGTCACATCATATTCTGCGTCTAATGTTTTTTCAATCATTAGTAATTGCAAAGCTTGATCTCCAATAGATGCTTTCATTTCGTTATACAGGTCATTTTCTGTGATATCGCCATATTCAGAGCTAACAACTACTGGTGATGAAGCCTCTTCGTCCGAGCATGCACCTAACGTGAAAATAGACGCTGCTAGAGCTGTTGTTAATAATGTTTTTTTCATTGTAGTATCTCTCCTAACTAATTATCAGACAATGCTTACTATAACATAAACGAATTAAAAACAAAATAGTTCCATATCTGCCTAAGCAGTCATAATGACACCCGCATACTGTAGAGGACAAGGAGGTGATTGTAATGGGTCATAATAGCTATTCAGGCGGCTCAGGGTTTGCCCTGGTTGTCGTTTTATTCATTCTTCTTATCATTGTCGGCGCAATATTCTTTAGCTAACAAAAAGAACGGATGCCATTTGGCGTCCGTTCAATCTATACTGCATATGTTATTTTTACATAAAGTGAGACAAATAATAGAGTAATACAAATATTTACCATTCGGAATACTTTTGTCTGCTTCTCTTCTGATAGTTCGCGAGACGTGACAAATGCATTAGCCATTCGATTTATTTGAAAGAAATAGAAGGCGGCAAATCCAAGTAGTGCCAAAATAATCATACTGTAACTCCCTTCGTGAACTCTTTCATCATAGCAAAACAATGATGTGCTAGCAATAGTTACGCACGAGGAGTTACTAGAATCTCATACCCATCCTCAATTTCTTCAATCCAAGCTTTTTTAGGCGAATGAAGGAGCTCTTTTACATAAATCAGGTCTATTACACACATACCACAATGGTAAGCGAACAGTATGATAAAGTAATGAGCAAACACTGGGAAGATATACATTCCTGCTAAGAAGACTGTTGATAAGACAAGAAATGGCAACAATAGAGCGAAAATAAATCTCCCTTTCGCAATAGGTTCACAAATTCGAATCATAAACATAGGAACAATATGAAAATGCATATAGCGCTTCAGTTTGACACTTCCTTGTAATCGAGAGAGTGGCAGGTAGTGCAAAATTTTATGAGTAGGATAAACAGCTAAAAATGAGATAAGAAATACAATGAAATAGTCACTAGATCGATTACTTTCAACGAAAAACGACATTCCAATATACGTAAATGAAAAGACGATAAAGACAATAAATGAAGAAATTAAAAACAGGCGATCATAGCCGTATTGTCTTTTTATATTAATGTTTTTCCAGCATTGCATGTATAACACTCCTAAAGTTGATAGTTCAAGAGTATACAATACGATGTATCGAGACGAATATCAAGCTTTTATTTGTAAATTATTTGTTTGCGCTTGCGTCCTTGTCATCAAACTCAAATTCTTTTTCGATATTTGCTAGAGAACGCTCGAATATATCCATAAAATCGTCTCCATAAATATTACGGATAACAGCCATCATATCCATGAACTCAGGAAAGCGTCCGTATAACTGTTTAATAGGAAGGGATCCTTCAATAACTGAATGTGATGTGTTGTGATAGTTCTCATACATTTCTTCTAATAAATTTGCGCCTTTTTCCGTCACTGTTACATAGGTATTCCGTTTATCGTCTTCTCTCTTAGAAAAGGCTAATAATTCACGTTGCTCCAGCTTTTTAGAGAAATTAAATGCTGTAGAAACATGCATGACACCAAATTTGGCAATGTCAGAAATGGTGGCGCCTTTTAAATGGTAAGCAATCCAAAGGATATGGTGTTCATTGATATTTAAATCATACGGCTTGATCCAGGTCTGCCAATCTTTTTCAACAGCTTTCCAGAGCGCTTTAGATAATTGGCCGAGTCGTTGACTAAAAATCATTGCTTCTTTTAGAGAATAATTTTCTGACATAGGGTTCGCCACCTTCTTTGAGAAATTTTTATACCTGGAGATGATTCAAACAGGCTGTAGTACAAGCACGAACTTCTTCTACTTAGTAGTATAACAAGGGAAGAGCAGAAACGGAAATGTGTGTACAATACTATTCAATAAAAAATATTAGAGGTAATCTATGAGTAAAGAAATCGTAAGACAAAAGAGGTTGAACAAAAAAACAGTAGGTTCTCTAAGTTGGATTAGAGAATCTACTGATTTAGTTAACGCTGAGTTCCATTCCGGGGCTGCGTTCCGTGGGCGCGCCGTGAGCCTCCTCGTCGCAAGCTCCTGCGGGGTCTCACGTTTCGACTTTTGATCCCACTGGAGTCAGCCCCTCCACTCCACTTATGTTCCAAGCTATACGAGTTCAATTACTGGTTTTAATCTTAGTTTCAAGATTTAGCCAGCTTGACTGTCAGTTTTTTTAGGTAAGGCCTGTTGAATTTCATCCATAGATTTCTGGATGGCTTCAAGATCTTGTTTGATTTTAGCTTGAATAGGCGCTGTTTCACGTTGCCACGTATCGACACTTTCTTTCATGCCCTGCATGGCTTCTGGTGTGACTTCTTTAGCGGTAGTGATTAAATGTTGTATAGAGTTTTTCACTTCTTGAAATTGAGTTTTTAAATCACTCATTTCAAATTTTACTGTTGTCGAAGTTGCGCGTAATTGAGAGCGAACTTCCGGACCACTTTTCGGAGCAGTTAACAGGATTGCAGCAGCAGCAGTCGTTGCACCTGTCAATAAGCCCCATACAAAACGGCTTTTGTCCATTTTGATTCCCCACTTTCGGAACTATGTATTTCTTTCAGTATACCAACATGCGTATTTATTTAAACATGATTCAGCTAGTACGTCTAGATAGAAAAACCCTTTCGCTTGTTTGCGAAAGGGTTGAATGATTTAGTTTGCAACTGAAGTACGCAAGCTAGACCGTTTTAAAGTCTGCTGTACAATTGGGTAAATAATGACAAACGCTATTGTGTTTAATGCAATTGCAGGTAATACAACACCTAAGTATAGCACTGTAAATGGAACTTCTGCTCCCATGATGAAAATAGCACTGGCTAAGAAAATAGCTCCTGAGAGTGCAGTACCTGCAGCAGTCAGTACAGCTTGTGTTACTAGTTTAGTAGCTACTGTTTTCAAAATCACAACTAACGCAAAAAATGCAAGAGCTGTAATGAATTTATCAATTACATTCGGTAAAAAGCCGCCAGGGAATGTTGTGAAAAGTCCTGATAATAAACCTGTGGCTAAACCAACCACGACTGTGTGTTTAACAGTAGGTGTTAGCAAGATGGTAATAAACATCATCGTTAGTAAGAAATCGGGCTTCATTCCACCATTGATTCCTGGTATAACGAGATATAACACGGTCCCTACACCTAATAACATTGAGGAAACTACTAAATTTTTTGTATTCATTTACTTTTCTCTCCTCTGCTCATTCTAGTCTACTGCTCTCCCTGTATGCGCTATATGCTACAAGCGAAAGCTTAGATTTTAGTATACCGTATCTCTAAAATAGTGCAATAGATGCGGCTTATATTTTTTCTGATAATTCAGTCGCTAATTGTTGGATTTTATCGAGAGTAAATTCCTTTTCTTTTGTTCGCCATGTTGCCTTGAAACCATCTGTTTCATCGTATCGAGGTATCAAATGTAAATGGAAATGGAAGACGCTTTGGCCAGCAGGTGCTCCATTATTGTTAAGAAGATTCATGCCAGCTGGATGAAATGTTTCTTTCAAAGCATTCGCTAGTTTTGGGACGACTCGGAATAAATTTGCTGCTTGCTCTTCAGAAAGATCATAGACGGATTCTTTGTGTTCTTTAGGAATAACAAGAATATGTCCTTTCGTGAGGGGCATAATATCCATGAATACAAATACATCTTGATCTTCATAGATTTTTGTACTAGGAATTTCTCCTGAAATCAGTTTGCAAAATAGACAATTTGTCATCTTCCAACACTCCTTTTCGTATTACTATCAGTAGTTTATCATACGCTATAGCTGAGAGAGATTTTTTTGAGTGAAGGTGCTAAACTAAGGGAGGAGAGGGGCTAGACAGATGTCATTATTAAAACTTGAAAATGTAACAGGTGGCTATACAAAAAAAGCAGTTATCCACAATCTATCGTTTACAGTTGAAAAAGGAGAGATTGTTGGTTTAATCGGTTTAAATGGAGCCGGTAAAAGTACAACGATTAAACATATTATTGGGCTCCTTCAAGCACACTCTGGTGAAATTACTATAAATGGACAGCAAATTACGGATGAATCAGATCGTTACCGAAAGTCTTTCACTTATATACCTGAAACGCCTATCCTCTATGATGAGTTGATGCTTCAAGAACATTTAGAATTGGTTTCTTTAGCATATGAAATTGAGGAAAGTGTAGCGCAAGGACGCATTGCCAACTTATTAGAAGAGTTTAGAATGGAGAAGCGCTTAAAGTGGTTTCCGACACATTTTTCTAAAGGTATGAAGCAAAAAGTGATGATCATGGCTGCGTTTATGGCCAATCCACCACTCTATGTGATTGATGAACCATTCGTCGGGTTAGATCCATTAGCCATTCGTGCACTATTAAATCAATTAGAGGTACGGAAGAAAAATGGAGCAGGCATTTTGATGACGACTCATGTACTAACTACAGCTGAAAAGCATTGTGATAAATTGATTCTACTGCATAATGGCAAGATTCGAGCAGCAGGGACGATGAATGATTTGCGACTGGCTCTTAACATGCCAGGGGCCACGTTAGATGATTTGTACATTGCTATGACAGAGGAGATTGACCATGCGTAACTTAGCATCTATTTATGGTCAAAGATTTCAAAGTTATTTTTTAGAAGTACAAAAATATATGCAATTTATCATCTCAGGTCATATTGCGGTGGTCTTGTTATTTGTAATCGGCGCAGCAGGGTATTCGTATAGTGAGTGGTTAAAAGCACCACCAAATGATTTTCCGGTTTTTGCAGTTTCAGCGGTTGTATTGACGGTAGTTTTATTGCCAAATCGACCTGCACTCTTATTGAAACAAGCGGATCAGTATTTCTTTTTAGCAATGGAATCCCAGATGAAATCCTATTTGAAACCTGCCTTACGCTGGTCGGTCAGCGTAGTTATTGTACGGTCTCTTGTTGTACTAGTGATTCTGCTACCCTTGTTATCTTCTATAGGTGAAGTTTCACGAAATCAATTACTAGGTTTGGCTCTAGGAGTTGTTGCTCTGGCCATTTGGAATGTGCATACAAAATTCGCCTCATTTTGGTATAGTGAACAGACGAAGTGGTTGGATTATGCCATACGTTTAATTGTGATTTTTGGGTTACTTTATATGTACTTGACGAGTAACTGGCTATTTTTTGGCGTCCTGTCAGTAATAGCTTTCATCTATTTAAAGAGTCTTCAACGAAAAGCTACTAATCCATTTCCTTTCGATCGCATGATAGATAGTGAGCAACAAAGGATGCAGCGATTTTATCAGTTTGCCAATTATTTTACCGAGGTACCGCATGTACGTAGTCGTGTTTCGCGCAGAAGTTGGGCTGATAAGTTAATTAAGGGCACAGACATTCATAGTTTCTTGATAACACGCAGTTTTGTGCGTAAAGATGAACTGTTCTATATGTGGGTGCGACTAGCTCTACTGCTGATTGTTGTGCCATTTCTTTCGTTCTCTTATGTCGTCGTGGGATTAGTTGTTATTTTTGCTTTCGCAATTGCTATTCAAACTTATCAAGGGCTTTTATTTAATCAATTGTTCCGAATGGATATGCTTTATCCACAACCGGTCCATTCAAAAGAACAAGCGGTCATTAAGTTAGCTCGAAAAGTTAGCTATTTACCACTAGTAATTAGTGCAGTAATCATGCTACTTCAGCACAGTCCTTTATTTACTTTAGCAGGAGTCCTATTTGCTGTAATTTCAATAGAATGGTATTTCTTAAGAAAAAAGAAGCAGTCGGATTAATCCGCTGCTTCTTCGCTTTTTGTTCGGTACACTTCTGTATACGGAGCGCTAGTAAATAGATTTTGTTTAGATGCAAGTGTATCAAGTGGTGTCAGATGGCGATCTGCCCATTGTTTATAACTCGAAGGTCCAGACCACTGGGAGACAATCAGATAAGTATCCGCTTTAACTGGTCGTAGCACGCGAAGTGCAAATAATCCAGGTTCGTTTGAAACAGCTTGGATGATTTGTTGAGTCGCATGCTCGAATACAGGGCGTCCTTCGTCTGTTACAGGGATATGATAAAAGTAAAAGTGTCCCTGTTGTTGAAACTCCCCAAATGTTTCAAGTACTTCATAAGATCTAGGCGTTTGAAACTTAGTTTTACCAGTTGTTTCATGTACAAGAAGAGTTCTCGATGCACCGTAAAGAAGATGCATAGGTTCTGCACTGTATTTACCTTGCAGTTGTTTCATAAATTCGGGTGTTCCGGAAGTAGTATAGAAATATGTCATGAATGAGCCTCCTATTTATCTAATTATGTATAGTATTTCCCATTGTTCACAAATTGAAAACACTTTACTAGCAATAGAAAGGCAATTCTATGACATTTTGGTTTGAAATCTATACAATAGATGAGAGAAGTTCTAAAGTAATAGATAGACTAATTGTGTAGGGAAGGGTAGACTACCATGAAAATTACAAATGATTCGCTTTTGCGTGCAGCAAGAGGGCAACAAGTTGAACATACACCAGTATGGTTTATGCGTCAGGCGGGCCGTTCACAACCTGAATACCGTGAAATTAAGAAAAAGTATTCATTAGAACAAATCACACAACAACCAGAACTGTGTGCGTATGTAACGAAACTGCCTGTAGACAACTACAATGTAGATGCAGCGATCCTCTATAAAGATATCGTGACGCCATTGCCAGGAATGGGTGTAGATGTTGAGATTAAAGCAGGCATTGGTCCGGTTATTTCAAACCCGATTCGCTCAGTAGCAGATGTAGAAAAACTTCAACAATTCAATCCTGAAGAACATGTGCCATTTGTGTTAGAAACGATTAAAATTTTAACGCAGCAGCAGTTAACTGTTCCATTGATTGGGTTCGCAGGAGCTCCTTTTACATTAGCAAGTTATATGATCGAAGGGGGACCTTCTAAAAGTTACAACAAAACAAAAGCATTCATGGTGAGTGAACCACAAGCATGGTACGCACTTATGGAAAAGCTCGCTGACATGATCATTATTGATATCAAAGCACAAGTACAAGCGGGTGCAAGTGCTATTCAAATTTTTGATTCATGGGTGGGTGCATTAAATGTAGCCGATTACCGTTTATATATTAAGCCTGTTATGACACGTATCTTCACTGAACTACGTGAAACAGGTGTACCCCTCATTACATTTGGGGTGGGTGCAAGTCACTTAGCAAACGAATGGCATGACCTTCCGGTGGATGTTGTAGGGCTCGACTGGAGATTATCTATAGAAGAAGCGCGTCAGCGTGGAATTCACAAAACTGTGCAAGGTAATTTAGATCCTTCTTATTTACTCGGCTCTTGGGAAGAAATCGAAAAACGAGCAAAACAAATCGTTGAGCAAGGGGTTGCTCATCCTGGCCATATTTTCAACTTGGGTCATGGCGTATTCCCAGAAGTAGATCCAGATGTATTAAAACGTTTAACGGACCTTGTACACTCATATAGTCGTGAACTGATTTCCCAAAAATCGAATTGAGGTGTCTTGAAATGAAAAAGCAAGTTGGATTACTAGTTATGGCGTATGGAACGCCTTATTCAGAAGCAGATATTGAACGGTATTACACACATATTCGTCACGGGCGTCAACCAAGCCCAGAGGCTTTGCAAGATTTAACAGATCGTTACCGTGCAATAGGGGGAATTTCTCCACTTGCCAAAATTACTGAAGATCAAGCAAAAGCAATCCACGAGAAAATGAACGCGTCTCAAGATGAAGTAGAGTATGTTTTATACATTGGCTTAAAGCATATCGAACCTTTCGTAGAAGATGCTATAGAAGCAATGGCTAAAGACGGTATTAAAGAAGCTGTATCGCTTGTACTTGCACCACATTTCTCAACGTTTTCTATAAAGTCTTACAATGGACGCGCAAAAGAAGAGGCTGACAAGTTTGGAATCTCTATTACATCGGTGGAGAGCTGGTATGATGAGCCAAAGTTCATTGAATACTGGAATCAAAAAATTTCTACAACCTTCAATTCTATGTCAGATGAAGAGCGAGAAAAAGCAGTTCTTGTCGTTTCTGCTCACTCATTACCAGAAAAAATTCTGGCAAATGGCGATCCGTATGCACAACAGTTGCAGGAGACAGCTCGTTTGATTCAACAAGTAACAGGTGTTGAAAATGTAGAAGTTGGCTGGCAGAGTGCTGGACAAACACCAGAGCCTTGGATTGGTCCAGATGTACAAGATTTAACGGAAGAATTATTTGAAGAAAAGGGCTATCGTATCTTTGTCTACACACCAGTTGGATTTGTGGCAGATCATCTAGAGGTTCTTTATGATAATGACTATGAATGTAAAATCGTATGTGACCGACTAGGCGCCAATTATTACCGTCCGGAAATGCCTAATACGCATCCATTATTCATAGAAGCAGCAGTGGACGCAATAAATAAAGTACTAGTAAAGTAAACTGAAATAGGAAGAGATGAATCAAATGGCTGAAAACAGAAAAAAAGTGGCAATTATTGGTGGAGGGATTACGGGTCTTTCAGCAGCATATTACCTGCAAAAACAGTGCCGTGAAAACAACCTACCAATCGACATTTACCTGATTGAAGCCAGTTCACGGTTGGGCGGCAAGATTCAAACCATGCGTAAAGACGGGTTTATCATCGAGCGAGGACCGGATTCATTTCTTGAACGCAAAAAAAGCATGGGAATTCTAGCCACAGAGCTTGGTATTGCGGACGAGTTGGTTCATAATGCAACGGGGCAATCCTTTGTCTTAGTGAATGATCAGCTTCACGCAATTCCAGGTGGCTCTATTATGGGAATACCAACAGAGTGGAAGCCGTTTGTAACGACAGGCTTATTTTCTTGGAGCGGAAAGCTCCGGGCTGCCGGAGATTTAGTGCTTTCACGATCCGGTATTGAAGAAGATCAACCGTTAGGAACATTTTTCAGACGTCGATTTGGTGCAGAAGTAGTTGAAAATCTTGTAGAACCTTTATTAGCAGGAATTTACTCGGGCGACATCGACAAATTAAGTCTTCATGCAACTTTTCCTCAATTTTATGAAGTTGAGAAGAAGCATCGTAGCTTAATGTTAGGGATGAAAAAAGCGCGACCGGCAAATTCTACACCACAAGCCGCAAATCGCAAGCCACAGGGGATTTTCCAAACACTTAAAGGTGGGCTTCAGACAATTGTCGAGGCATTAGAAGCTTCTTTGACAGATGTCACGATTATCAAAGGGACAAAAGTACAAAGTATTGCTAAACTGCCAGAAAACCGTTTACGTCTTTCTTTTACTACCGGACAAGCGTTGGACGTAGATAGTGCCATCTTTACGTTACTGCATCATCAAATGGCTGAATTATTTGAAGTGCATGGCCTCCTTAGCTATTTTGAAGAAGTTCCATTATCTTCAGTGGCAACTGTTGCTATGGCATTCTCAAAATCACAAGTTGTTCAAGAAAAAGAGGGGACAGGATTTTTGGTATCCCGAAAAAGTGACTATGCTATCTCGGCTTGTACGTGGGTGAACAAAAAATGGCCTTCTACTTCACCGGATGATAAAGTACTCTTACGCAGCTTTGTTGGGAAATCTGGAGATGAATCGATTGTTGAATTGCCTGATCATGAGATAGAACAAATTGTTCTTCAAGATCTGCGAAAAGTGATTGCGATAACCGGTGAACCTGAGTTTACGGTTGTTACACGCTATCAAAAAGCAATGCCGCAATACTTGGTTGGTCATAAAGACCGCGTGAAAAAAGCGACTTCAGAGCTAGCTGAACATTTCCCGATGATTCAATTAGCAGGGGCTTCTTTCGAAGGGTCAGGATTACCGGATTGTATTGACCAAGCTATTCGAGCACAAGATAAAGTTATCCAGTACTTAAAGCCACATCTTTCTTAGGATGTGGTTTTTCTTTCGTAGCAAAATGTTCAATAGAAGTTCAAACATTTTTCACAACTGATAAGTAGACTGAAACAAGAGGTGATCCTATGCGGAACTTGGCACTCCTACTTCTTACAACACTACTAGTAGGCTGTTCACCAGCTTATCCGGGTATTCCTGCATCCAGCCAAACGACTTTATTAGTGTATAGCCAGCTGGATAGGTCTCTCTCCACTTATACAGAACAAATGGAGTTACTCGGTAAATGGGATTTAGAGAAGCCCTATACAGGAATGGTGTTACTACCAGATGATCATATATTATTTTATGGGTACGGAATGGACCGATTCGGTATCTATAATCTCCTTACTGGCAAACAGGTGACGGAGGTTGAAACACCAGAAGGGACTGTAGGAGCCTATACGGATGATTCTGGGTTTTACCTATCCAACAGCAAAATAAATGAAGTTTCCTACTATACACACGACTTTGAGCTTGAAGAAACTCTTGCAACCGGTTCTTATCCGATGTCCATGACTTCAGATGAAGGGAAGCTTTACGTTATCAACTACCAAGGTGAACATATTTCGGTCATCGATCAAAATGAGTGGGAAGTTGTAGATGAATATCCCATTCCAAGAGCTTCGCAAGGAATTATGATAAGTGATCAGCAACTATTCGTCGGTGGTCACGGTAGCGGAGCGACAGTAAATACCTCCATTCAAATTTTAAACAAAACTGAAGGTATTTTAGAAAAAGAAATTGCAATGCCGATCATGCCCATTACATTTGCAGAAAGTGATGACTTTATTTATACATTAAGTCATGGATCGAATATATTGTATCAAGTACAAGACCAAAAGATTGTCGATCAACTAACAGTAGGATCAAATCCTTTTGCACTGGCTGCTTCTTCGGAATTTTTATATGTGGCGGGATATGATGATGATACACTGTATAAAATTAAAGATATGAAGATAGTGGATAGCATCGACACGGGCGATGGGCCTCTTCAAGTCGTGATTCGGGAGGGAAGTTCGTGACTACATTACTAATAGTGGATGATGAAAGTTCAATGCGCAGACTTCTTGATATTCAGTTGACTCAAAAAGGCTATCATGTCGTAACAGCAGTCTCTGGAGAAGAAGCATTGCACACCTTGAAAGCTGTACTGGTAGACCTTCTAATAATCGATGGTATGATGCCGGAAATGGACGGCTTTACACTAAGCGAAACGATTCGACAATCTTCTGAAGTTCCCATATTGTTATTGACAGCATTAGATGATCGACAATCGGTATTGAAAGGTTTTCACTCAGGAGTAGATGACTACGTTACAAAACCATTCGACAGTGAAGAACTTCACGTGCGCATTCAAGCCATACTAAAGCGCAGCAGACACGCAACAACAGCTTTTAGAGAACTGGTACGGGGAGAGCTTCTTGTGAATATGGATGCACGTTCGGTTATGAGCGGCAACCGGAAAGTGACGGTAACTCTCAAGGAATTAGAGTTGCTCGTGTTACTAATGCGCAGTGAGGGTAGAGCCTTTAGTAGAGAAGAATTATTAGCTCATATTTGGAGGCAACAATACGAAGGGACTACCCGAACAGTAGATACGCATATCAAGACGCTTCGAATCAAATTAGGTCCCCCTGTTGATCAGTATGTGCAAACGGTTTGGGGCATTGGTTATAAATTTGAGGTACCCCAATGAACCGGTTGACCACTAAAGTCTGGCTTGTCTTTTTAAGTGCAACAGCTGTTAGTATCAGTATTATTATTTTATTGTCTTATTACTTTTATGAATCAATTTATGTGTCTGAAGTACAAGCGACTCTCGAAAAAGAGGCAGCCAATTTTGCCCTTGAGGCAGAAGGTAGCCTGTCTGATGAATTGATTGAAAAAGTAGATGACTACAATGTCTACTCTACAAGTGAAATATTTGCAGTTCGCAATCCAAGAGAATTAAGCGCTTGTCTACCATTTGAAATCAATTATGATGCTTTAATCTCTGGAGAAGACCGGCAGCAGTTGGTAAATGGAGAAATTGTTATCAAACGTGGCTACCAAACACGCTTTGACAGTGAAATTTTGAGCGTGATTTATCCCATAGTGCAGCAAGAGCGGCTAACGGGTATTTTGTATAGTTACGTCCCTTTATCGCCCATCCAAGCTTTTCTGCAAAATCATATAGTACTGGTTGCAGGAGGTGGAGCAGCTGTCTTCTTATTGTTTGCTTTGATCAGTCGGCTACTGTTGCAAACCGTGTTAAAGCCATTGCATCTTTTACAGAGAGCTACCGAACAATTTGCCAAAGGCGACTATTCGGCTCGAGTGGAACCAAAACAAGCGGATGAAATTGGACAATTAAGTCAGGCATTTAATGAAATGGCACAAGCTGTAGAGACAGAAGATGCAAGAAAGAAAGAGTTTTTAGCAATTGTTTCACATGAATTAAGAACGCCACTCAGTTCGCTTGTTGGGTACAGCCAGTCGTTAGTGGATGGATCACTTGACCAAAAGCATCATGAGGAAGTGTTTCAGCTTCTTGCTACGGAGTCACAGCGAATGAAAAAACTTACAGAAAATTTACTTGTTGTGGCACGAAATGAAAATATGGAACTTGTTCCACAACCGTTAGTTGCAGCCGATTTAGTGGATCGAGCTGCACGTATACTCGATCAGAAAGCACATCTGAAAGCTATCAAATTTGTAATTCAAGCCGATGATAGTTTAATTATTTGGTCAGATGAACAAGCTTCGTTACAGATTTTATTGAATAGTATGGAAAATGCGCTGAATTACAGTGAACAAAATTCAACCCTAACTATTCGGGTTAGTAAACTTGAAGAATCAGCTCTTTTTGAAATCATAGATACAGGAATAGGGATTGCAGCTCATCACCTTCCCTATATAACTAACAGATTCTACCGTGTCAATGCAGCACGTTCAAGTAGTGATGGGGGCTCTGGCCTTGGCTTGACTATTGTGAAGCAATTGATAGAAGCATCTGGTGGCACTCTGCACATTACCAGTGAACTTACCGTTGGTACAAGTGTTGCCTTTACATTACCCTTATGGAAGGAAGCGGAATAAATGAAACAATGGATAGTTGCTGCAACAGCTGTACTTTTGTTAGCTGGCTGCACATCGAATACGAATGAAGATCATGAGGGCATGAATCATAATGATCCATCACTTGAAGTGGTGGAGGTGGAAGTGTTGACGGCAAAAGAATTAGAGCCAGGTGAGACCGTTATGCTCTCAGCACGAGTCACACAAGAGGAAGAAGCCGTTAACGATGCTGAAGAAGTTAAGTTCGAAGTCTGGGAATCTGGTTTGCGAGAAGAAGGGACCATGCTTGAGGGTGAACTGACGGAGGATGGGGTTTACGAGGCTGAGTACGAATTTGCTAACGAAGGTGTTTATTACATGTTTGCACATACGACGGCACGTGGCATGCACGTCATGCCAAAGACCGAAATCATTGTTGGCACTCCTGACATGTCCAAAGTGCTCGAAGATAATTCTTCCGATAAAATGAATCATAATGATCATTAATAACAAAACCGGGTCACCTACAAAAGTTTGAAGTAGGGGCCCGGTTATTTTTTGCTTTTCATTACTTTATAAACTCCTTTAAGCTAGTGAGCTACATTTTTCGCATTGTGTTTGGTAACACTCATGCATCTCTTCGATTTTATCTCCGCAAGTTGAACATTGCTTAGCAGGTAGGTTTCTGAAAAAATCTACTACATTTTCAATCATGGCTAACACCTCCATCTGTTATATAACTGTTTTTCTTATTTGAAGTGTAATATAACACAGATAACTTTGTCAACCCAAAACTTTCATTATCATGTAAAATGATAGAGAAGGGAGTTTTGAGCATGCTTTTTATTGATAACAAAGGAATTACGGATCCACGAATCAATCTAGCAATTGAAGAATATGCGTTAACAACGATGGATGTTGAGAAAGACTCTTTCTTTCTGTTCTATATCAATCAACCGTCTATTATTATTGGGCGAAATCAAAATACAATTGAAGAAATAAATACAGAGTATGTAGAAGCAGAGGGGATCATCCCGGTCCGCCGACTTTCAGGTGGAGGAGCGGTGTATCATGATTTGGGGAATTTAAATTTTAGTTTCATTACCAAAGATGATGGCGATAGCTTCCGCAATTTCAAAAAGTTCACACAACCTATTGTGGATGCTTTAAAAGAACTGGGTATCGAAGCGGAACTTAGTGGACGAAATGACATCCTAGCTGAAGGTCGTAAAATTTCTGGAAATGCGCAATTCACTACAAAAGGCCGTATGTTCAGCCATGGAACGTTGCTTTTTGACTCAGAGATGGATGCTGTCGTCTCAGCGCTGAAAGTTCGTAAGGATAAAATTGAATCAAAGGGTATTAAGTCGATTCGTAGCCGAGTTGCTAATATTTCTGAGTTTTTAGAGCAACCGATGACGATTGAAGAATTTAGACAACGTCTCTTAGTTTCGATATTCCAAGGACAAGAAGCTATTGAGTACCAAGAGCTGACTGAACAAGACTGGCTTAATATCCACAAGCTGTCAGAAAAACGGTATCAGACTTGGGAATGGAATTTTGGCAAGTCGCCAAAATTTAACTTGGACCATACCCAGCGCTTTGCACCAGGTTCAATCGATTTAAAGCTCCAAGTGACAAAAGGGAAAATTGAAGAAGCCGCTATATTCGGTGACTTTTTCGGAGTTGGTGATATGGCGGATGTTGAGAAGCGATTAGTCGGTGTGGAGTATTCGCGAAAAGCTATAGATGAGGCGCTTGCAACCATTGATATCCCTACTTACTTTGGTGGAATAACGAGAGATGAATTTTTATCTCTTATCTATTAATATGCATAGTAATTAAACATGCTCCCTCATTCTCTGGGGGAGCAGTTTTTTTATAAGGAGGATTTGAAGATCAATGGAAAAACATCGAATTTATATAGTGGAAGATGATAAAAAAATTGCAGAAATGTTAGCAGGTATGCTGGCGAAGTATCAATATGAGACAAAGATTGTTGAAGATTTTGATGCGATTGCACAAGAAGCAGCCGCGTGGAATCCTCACTTGATTTTGTTAGATATTAATTTACCTACTTACGATGGCTATTTTTGGTGTCGTGAACTCCGTCAAGTCACGACCTGCCCAATAATTTTTGTATCGGCTCGAACTTCTGAGATGGATCAAGTATTTGCCATTGAAAATGGAGGAGACGATTATATTACGAAACCATTTCACTATGAAATCGTCTTAGCTAAAATAAAGAGCCATCTTCGAAGAAATTTCGGGGAATATGCTTCCAAGCAAGAAGAACGAACTGTAAAGCTAGGCAACATGACTTTGTTTATGGAACGATTAGAGCTTCAGTGCAAGGCGTCCACCATTCCATTACAAAAGAAAGAATGTGTGATACTTGAGCTTCTATTTGATCACTATCCTAAAGTTGTTTCAAGAGAGCGTTTATTAGAAGAATTATGGGATGACCAATCCTTTGTGGACGAAAATACATTGAATGTCAATATGACCCGTGTTCGTAAAAAGCTGCAAGATTACGGGGTGCAATCATCAATAGAGACAGTTCGTGGTGCTGGTTATCGTTTTATATTGCACCCGGAGGAAGCCTAATTGATCCGGTTATTTATCCGAGAACATGTTATCACGTTGCTCTTCCCACTGCTCATTTCATTGATGGGAGTATTACTTTACAGTTTGGACGGGTATCGCTCTAACAATACGATGATTTACGTACTTGTACTAACGGTCATTTTGACGTTGGTTGTACATTTTTATTTGTATCTACGCAAGTATAAATACTACAAACGACTGCTGACACCTCCGAGTGCAATGGAGGATTTATTAGAGAAGTTGTATCCATCACCAGAACAACAGCAAGAGCAGCTCTATATGCAACAACTTTATAAACTTTATCAGCAAGAAGTTCAGCGTCTCTACTCTGCCCAAAAACGCCATTTAGAATTCATGAATGGATGGGTGCATCAAATGAAGACGCCAATAGCCGTCATTGAAATGATGGCTCAACAAGACGATAAATTGGAAAGTGAATCTGTCAGTGAAGAGACAGAAAGAATTAAAAGAGCTTTAGATGCAGTGTTAATGAATGCACGTCTCGACACGTTTGAAGAAGATTTGCGCATAGAGAAAGTAAACTTGCATGAACTTGCGAGCCAAATTATTAATGAGAACAAACGACTTTTTATTAAAAAACAAGTATTTCCTATTGTAAATGTTGATGCAGGTTTAGTAGTCTCTACAGACCGAAAGTGGGCTCATTTTATCCTCTCGCAATTTGTGACGAATGCAGTCAAATATTCCTTTACCCCACAATCGAAACTTTGGGTTGAGAGCTCTTGTGAAAAAAAGCGCTGCAGTGTCAGTGTTCGCGATGAGGGAATTGGGATACCGCGTAGTGATTTAAAGAGAGTAACTCGGGCATTCTTCACGGGAGAAAATGGTCGCAAAACTGGAGAGTCCACTGGAATGGGTCTCTATATCGCAAATGAAGTCAGTCAAAAACTGGGTCACGAATTGCTCATCGAATCAGAGGTTGACAAGGGGACGACTGTTACGTTGTCGTTTATCGAATATGAGAAAGTAGGGGAATAACGTGGCAGTTGTGACAGCAAATCATTTAACAAAAATATATGATGGAAAAGTGGCACATTCTGCTATCAACCAACTTTCTTTTGAGGTTGAACAAGGGGAGTTCTTGGCCATCATGGGGCCTTCGGGCTCAGGAAAGACAACATTGCTCAATATCTTATCCACTATTGATCAACCGACTTCAGGAGCACTTGTTATTGATGGACAAGATCCTCAAGAGTTAACTGCAAAACAAGCTGCTTTGTTTCGCAGGGAGAGATTAGGTTTTGTGTTCCAAGATTTTAATTTATTACCGGCTTTAACGGTGGAAGAGAATATCGTGCTGCCACTGACATTGGCTAATCAACCACTTAGCGAAATGGAAAAACGCCTAAATGTCCTTTTAAAAGATTTGCATCTTGAGAATGTCCATACTCATTTTCCGAATGAGTTATCTGGAGGACAAGCACAGCGTACAGCCATTGCTCGGGCATTGATCCATCAACCGACATTATTACTGGCAGATGAGCCCACAGGAAATTTAGATTCTAAAGCTTCTAAAGATGTTCTAGAATTATTAACTAAAGTCAATCAACAACGAAATACCACGATTATTATGGTCACGCATGATCCGATAGCTGCGAGCTATTGCGACCGCGTCTTATTTATTAAAGATGGAGAGTATTTCAACGAGATTTATAAGGAAGACTTACGCCAGACATTCTTCCAGCGAATTTTAAATTTGTTGTCCTTGCTCGGAGGGAACGTTAATGACCTTTCTACAGTTCGCTTATCGTAATGTCTTAAGAAATCGTCGGGTCTATGCTGCGTATTTCATGGCTAGCAGTTTTTCTGTTATGGTATTTTTTATTTACTCCATGTTATTGTTTCATCCATCTATCGAGAATCAATTTATACGGGACATCGCCTTTTTAGGAATGGCAGTTGCAGACGTTGTATTGGTTATCTTCACGTTATTCTTTCTGCTGTATTCTTTGAATGCCTTTTTACAGGCTAGGTCAAAAGAGTTTGGTATTTTACAACAGCTTGGAATGGATAGAGGCCAGCTACAGCGTCTTGTCTTTGTTGAGACGATGATTCTTGGCGTTGTGGCACTGATTACAGGAATCTTTTTCGGCTATATTTTCACGAAATTCTTTTTCATGGTCATTCGTGCCATGTTAGAACTTGAAACGTTGCCACTTTACTTTAATTTCGAGCCATTTTTATTAACTGCTGTTGTCTTTACCACTCTTTTTATAGTGATTTCATTTGCAGGTACGATGTTCATTCGTCAAAGTAACATTGTCCAACTTTTGATTGGTGGACCCAATCGAAATGAGACGGCAAATTATTCGATTGTCGGGGCATGGGTGTCCTTTGTTTTCCTCGCAATAGCTTACAGTTTAGTGATTTATTCACTTTATAGAATGAATGTCTGGTGGTCGCCAGTTATCATTTTATGTGCCATTTGGGGGAGCTACTATTTTTTCAAAGATGGGATGCTCTATTTGATTTACACATTGCGTGGCTATAAAAAAGTGTATTGGAAGGCGACACGCATAGTCACTTTTTCAGACGCTATCGATAAAATGAAAGAGAATTCTCGCATGTATTTTATCGTTACGATGGTCTCTACACTGGCTATAATTTCAGTGGGAGTAGTGGCCTCATTGACTAGTTTTGCAAATCAATACCGAGAAAGCAATCCAATAAGTGTCCTGTATGTGAGTGATTCACAAAATCCATTTGAACAACAACACATAGCCCAGTTGACTAATGATTTCTTCAGTCAAAACTTGACCTATACATTACTTACCGCAACTGTGACAAAGCAAACGTCTGCAGCTACCAATAGCCCGGTTCAATTGATTAGTGAAACAGATATCAACACGATAGCTGCTGTTTTAAAAGAACCTTTGATTGATTTAAGTCCTGGGGAAGGTATGCGCTTTGGAGAAAATGTGACGAATTCAAACCAACAGCTGATTCACCTGAGAGAAAATACGATTTATTTCCATGTGGCAGAAGGTTATATGCACTTTCCATTACCAGACGCTGCCTTTCAGGGGCCGGCTTACATCCTGTCTGATGAAGATTACTCTCGCCTAGCCAATCCTTATTTGTTTGGGACATGGGATGAGAGTAGGACGACTGTTTTTGCCTTTCATGTTCCAGATTGGTTGCGCACAGATGCTATTGGCTTGGATTTAGATCGTGAGATGATTGCCTCTTATGAGAGCGATCAACAATTGCCTTATTACTTTGACAATCCAGGTTTAAATTACTCTTACATCAGTTCTACATTTTCTTTATTATTGGTGACAGGTCTTTTAGTGGCAGCCGTGCTGATTTTAGCTGCTGGAAGTTTTATTTACTTTAAATTTTATACGAATTTAGAAAAAGATCGCAGGCAGTTCGAGGTGCTTCGACACATGGGATTGACCAATCAAGAATTACGAGTCATCGCCAATCGACAACTGTATCCACAATTCTTTTTACCTTGGGGTCTTGCCATGTTGCATGCCACCTTTTCGTTCCTATTTTTACAGGCTGTGTGGGTAGACATTGCTGCTATGTCCATAGCAATGGAAATGTTACTAGTGCTAGGTGCTTTTACAGGCATTCAAGCGGTTTACTATTTATTGATCCGGTGGCGCTACCTTGCTCACTTACAATTATTATCTTAGCCAGCTCTCCTTAGGGGGAGCTTTTGTTGTTCCAGGCATTGCTATTCAACAGAATTTTTAGTAAAATGAAAACTATGAAATGAATGACTATTCATTCAATTTGAAAGGGGTATCCTATGAGTTTAGTTCTTAAAGTACAACAACAAGCCGCACAAAATCCGACAAAAGCTGCTTATAGTTTCATGGGTAAAGAAACGAGTTACGCAGAATTTGAAGGAACTGTCGCAAAATTTGCAGGTGCATTACAGGCACTTGGCGTTTCAAAAGGGGATAATGTAGCATTTCTTTTAGGAAACACGCCGCACTTTTTACTGTCGCTTTATGCCACAATGCGTATTGGTGCAACAGCGGTTCCTATCAATCCAATCTACACTCCAGATGAAATCTCGTATATCGTTAAAAATAGTGACGCTAAGGTGGTCATTGCTTTAGATCTTCTATTACCACTTGTGGAACAAGCTTCAGCAACATTTCCAAAAGTAACCGCGTATGTTATTTGTGAGACATCTCCAGAAGCAGGAGATAAGATACGCGCTCTACCAGCATCTTTGCAAACTAAAGTGAAACCGTTTACACAGTTGGTGCAATCTGGGGAAGCAATTTCACCAGTAGAAGTAGATAAAGATGACACAGCTGTAATTTTGTATACTTCAGGAACTACAGGGCAACCAAAGGGAGCTATGTTAACATTCGAAAATATTTTCTCGAATGCTCGTGATGTAGCTGAGTACTTACATTTCTCAGCAGATGATCGTGTACTAGCAACGTTGCCGGTCTTCCATGTATTTGCTTTGACAGTTGTTGTCAATGCGCCGTTAGTAACGGGAGCTACAATTTTATTAGTACCTAAATTCTCGCCTGCTGAGGTATTCCAGGTAGCCCGTGAACAACAGGCTACAGTATTTGCAGGAGTACCAACCATGTATAATTTCCTTTACCAATCACCTGATGCTAATCCTGAGGACTTTTCAACTGTGCGCTTAGCTATTTCAGGAGGAGCGTCCTTACCTGTTGCGTTATTGCATAACTTTGAAGACAAGTTCAATGTTCGTATTTCAGAAGGATACGGATTGTCAGAAGCTTCACCAGTTACGTGTTTCAACCCGTTAGACCGTGAAAGAAAAGCAGGTTCTATTGGCACATCTATTATCAACGTGGA
This sequence comes from Chryseomicrobium sp. FSL W7-1435, assembly GCF_038595005.1. Classification (GTDB taxonomy): domain Bacteria; phylum Bacillota; class Bacilli; order Bacillales_A; family Planococcaceae; genus Chryseomicrobium. Next base: position 2,189,049 of record NZ_CP151997.1, on the reverse strand, counting down.
AAATAAGATAGTGAATGAGCTGGGAGAGGAATTACCTGTTGGTGAAGTAGGAGAATTAATTGTGAGGGGCCCTAACGTTATGAAGGGGTATTACAACATGCCAGAGGAGTCAGCTAACGCCATCCGAGATGGTTGGTTATATACTGGCGACCTTGCAAAAAAAGATGAAGAAGGCTATTTCTATATCGTTGATCGCAAGAAAGATATGATTATTGTGGGTGGCTATAATGTGTACCCTCGAGAAGTGGAAGAAGTATTATTTGCACATCCTGGAATTCTTGAAGCGGCAGTGGTAGGTGTTCCTGACCCGAATTTCGGAGAGCAGGTCTTAGCTTTCGTTGTTCTGAAAGATACGACTCTAGTAACAGAAGACATTCAAGCATTTTGTCGAGAAAAGCTAGCAAAATATAAAGTACCGACACGCATCGAACTGTTAGATGAGTTACCTAAAAACACAACCGGGAAGATTTTGCGTCGAACGTTGAAGGATCAAGTAACCAATTCATAATTACTTAAAAGACTTAGCACTTTTTATTAAAAAGGTGCTGAGTTTTTTGTTTGTATGAATAGTTTGGCTATTGGCACAAAGTGCAGTATACTGAAGAGGTATTTTGATAAACGAAATAAATGGGAGGGCTTGCTTTGCAAAAACAAAACGTATCAATCGAAGAGATCTGTGGAATCCATTCCGTCACTTCACCGGTCTGGAATCCAGTAACCAATCAAATTGCTTACAGTAAAACATCCATCGATAAGGATAAAAATACATATACGAGTAGCATTTTTTTGGCAGATGAAAAAGCTGGTCCTGTCCAATGGACTCATCGCAAAGAGAGAATTTCTGCAATCAAATGGTCTCCAAAAGGAACCTATATTTCATTTCTTTCTAACCGTGAAGAAGGAAATCAACTGTACATCCTCTCTGCATCGGGAGGGGAAGCACAACAACTAACGACTTTGCCATATGGTGTTTCCAATTACGTGTGGCAGCCGGATGAAGAAAAGATTTGGGTTTCTGCGCGTTACGATAAAAAATTAGGTTGGGAAAAAGAAGAAGAGAAAAAAGACGCCTTCCCTCAACCCTATACGGCTGAAAAAATGAAATATATTCAGGACGGTAATGGGCTGGTTAAGCATCATCAGATGTCACAAATCGGAGTAATCGATCTTGCAGATAACTCGATTGAACGATGGTCGACAGAACAGCGTAATGAGTCGGTCCATGCGCTTTCACCTGATGGGAAGTCTGTTGTCATTTCAACTGCAGACCTTCAAGATGATTATCTGTTTGAAACGAATTTAGTAGAGGTCAACATTGAAACAAAATCAGCGAAGGCACTTACTAAAGAAGCGGGGCATTTCGGTGGGGCCGCTTACTCGTTTGATGGTCGCTATGTTGCCTATGTAGGCGCTACACGTACATTTGAGAACGCTACACATGCTCAAGTTTATGTTTATGATACAGAAACTCAAAGTTCACAGTCGCTAACTGAGGGATTAGATGCTCCTGTTGGTGATTACGTGGTAGCAGATGTCCAACAAGGAGTATCAGCACCAGCAGTTGTCTGGTCAGCGGATAATCATTTGTATTTCCAAGTCTCTACTTACGGAGATGTACGAATTTACTTTGCTTCTTTAGAAGGAGAGCTTTATCCCGTCACTCAAGAAGGAGAGCACGTATACGGCTACGATGTAAATCAGCAGGGAACTTCTTTAGCTCTGACAGTCAGCAATCCGACGTTACCGGGTGAACTATTTGTTCAGCAAGTAACAACTGGTGAGCGTGAGCAGAAATCTGACCATAACAATGAATATGTCGAACAAACACTGCTCCTTACACCTGAGCCAATCGTTTTTGAAGGACCACAAGGATGGCAAGTACACGGTTGGCTGATCAAGCCGGAAGCCGCTAAAAACGGCAAAGTACCTCTCGTTACAAATATTCACGGTGGACCTCATGCGTTTTATGCCAATTCATTTATCCATGAAATGCAGGTACTAGCTTCTCAAGGGTACGGGGTTCTCTACATCAATCCAAGAGGTAGCCATAGCTACAGTCAAGAGTTTGTAGATGCGGTACGTGGAGATTATGGTGGAAATGACTACCTGGATATCATGGCAGCTGTTGATTATGTGTTAAGTAGTTATGAGTGGATTGATCAAGAGCGCCTAGGGGTTACTGGCGGCTCATACGGTGGATTTATGACCAACTGGATTGTTGGACATACAGACCGCTTTAAAGCAGCTGTTACTCAGCGTTCTATCTCGAATTGGATTAGTTTTTATGGGGTATCTGACATTGGGTATTACTTTACTGAATGGCAAATTCAAAGCGATATGAATGACATTGACAAATTGTGGAATCATTCACCTTTAAAATACGCAGCTAACGTCAATACGCCTTTATTGATTTTACACGGAGAAGATGACTTACGTTGCCCGATCGAGCAAGCGCAACAGCTCTATATTACACTTAAGCGAATGGGGAAGGAAACAGAGTTAGTCCGCTTCCCACAAGCAGATCATAACCTTTCGCGCACGGGCTTGCCGAATCTGCGAATCGCACGACTCGAGCAAATCACGGGTTGGTTTAAAAAGCACTTATAGGATTGCAGCAAAGAGATTGGAACAAAAATAAAATCAGCGAGTTCTCTAGGGTAAATTCCAGAGAATTTGCTGATTTTTTTGTGTTGAGTTCTATTACTATATTTTGTTCCAGCTATAATTTTGTTAGAACAAATTTAACCAAAATTCGTAGAAAGTAAGCGGTTAGCGGTTATTTTCCTTTAAAGACCGGTTTACGCTTCTCTCCAAATGCGAGCAAAGCTTCGATACGGTCCTCAGTTGGGAGGGTAATCTCATATGCTTTTCGCTCGATTTGTAAGCCAGTTTGTAAATCGGCATTCATACCATTTTTTACGGCAAACTTCGCTTGTTGCAAAGCAATCGGCCCATTCGCTAAGATTGCTAACGAAAAAGCCTCTGTTTGTTCAACTAACGAATCATCAGGTGCAACCTGAGTCAGTAACCCATAATGGTAAGCCTCAGCTGCAGTTATCTTTCGTGCGGTTAAGATTAACTCTAAAGCTTTTGATTCACCGATCAAGCGAGGGAGACGTTGTGTGCCCCCAGCTCCAGGAATGATAGCTAAACTGGTTTCCGTTAATCCCATAATACTTTTTTCAGAAGCGATTCTGAAGTCACAAGCCAGTGCTAACTCCATGCCCCCTCCAAATGCAAAACCATCCATCATAGCAATCGTCGGTTGTGGCAAGTTTTCAATTGTTGAAAAGACTTCTCCAATTTTAAATAGATTTCTTTTTACTTGTTCGGTTGTTAGAGTTTTGCGCTCTTTTAAGTCTGCACCAACGCTAAAAGCTTTGCCTCCAGCTCCTCTAAAAATAACCAGGCGAACATCAGGATTAATGCGTAAAGCATCAACAACTTGTCCTAATTCAGCTAGCAAATCATAATTAAATGCGTTCATCGCATCAGGTCGATTTAATGTTACAACCGCCACGTGGTCTTTTTGTTCAAACAATAATGTATCCATTTCATCCCCTCCAACTTTAGCGTACCACTTTCAAAATTGACTGTCACTTCATAGTAAAAGAGGCTAGAACAAACCTTTTTATGTAACTCTATTAACCAGGAACTCATCGTAAATTAAAATCAGCAAATTCTTTAGAATACAATCCAAAGAATTTGCTGATTTATGTTTGTTCCAACCACTAATAAGTATTTATTCAGCAGAAGAATCTGCTGCATACTCTGAAGAACCTGGCTTAAGATCTAAATGTCGTTGCAACGTATTTTTGGTCTCTTCAAGCGCTTGTTCATCAAGCTGCCAATAGTAGGTACCTGTTGACATATCATCTAAACCGGCTAACGTTAATGTTTCCACTTGCGGTTTTCCTTTAGACAAATAGTCAAAAAATGACTTCATCTCATCAAAGGTTAAATCTGTCTTCATGTTGTTTCCGACTGCATCAATCACATCGCCATACTTTGTGAAGGAAGAGGCAGAGGCTGCTTTTTGGATAATTGCTTCTAAAATCATTTGTTGGCGTTTTCCGCGCTCGATATCATTGTCTAATTTTCGAGTTCTTGCTAATGCCAATGTTTCACGACCATCTAGAAGTTGACGACCTTCTTTTAACTCAACCGTAAACTGATCATTTTCGTCCAGTTCAAGATGATCATAAGGTACATCAACAGTAACGCCGCCAAGAGCATCGACTGTATCGATGAAAGCATTGAAATTCATTTTTACATAATAATCAATCGGGATATCGAATAACTCTTCAACTGTTTCAATCGCAACAGCAGTCCCACCATAAGCATGCGCATGTGTAATTTTGTCGTCGTAACCGACTTCTGGGATGTAGACTTTAGAATCTCGTGGAATGCTCACTAATTTGATTGTTTTTGATTCATTATTTAAAGTGGCAACCATTAGCGCATCGGATCGGCTTGACTCGTCACCGAATCCACGTTGTTCACTGTCGTCAATTCCCACAAATAAGATAGATACGTTATCCGTAAGAGGTTCAACATCTTCATCGCGTAGCTGTGAACCGTTTTTCCTGTTTTCAAGTGCTTGATAGCTGCGATCTGCTGCAACTTCTGCACGCTTGGTCAGATAAACACCATAACTGGCTGATAATATAGCAAAGGCACCTGCAAGAATGAGCAAAGAGTATAAAATAGTTTTCTTTTTTGATTTCTTTCTAGTACTTCTCGTAATCATTTCAAACGCCTCCTGAAGATTCTAGCCCTTCAATTATCTATCCGTGACATGTAGTAAATTTTAAGTTTATACATCAGTTTCAATAAAAGAGACAGCTCCTTTATCTATAGAAGCTGTGGCACTTGTCAATGAAATGATCCATTGTTCAAATGTGGTGGTATCTGTTTCATTTACATATACCATTAGTTCTACTTTATCTGTATACCTGATTTCATCGAGAATATAAACATTTTGACGCAATTCATTCTCTACTTTCCCTAGCAGGTGGTAGTCGATTCCTACTTTATAAAGACAATGGCGGACTCGATGGACGATGCCAACTTGACGCAATGCATCTGATACTGAGCTGCCGTACGCTCGAATCAATCCACCACCACCAAGTTTGATGCCACCAAAATACCGTGTGACTACTGCTGTCACATTTCTGAGATCTTGTTTTTTTAATACTTCTAGCATAGGAACGCCTGCCGTGCCACTAGGTTCCCCATCATCAGCTGCTTTTTGAATAGCGTTATTTTCCCCAATGACGTAGGCAAAACAATTATGGTTAGCTGATTTGTGCTGGGAACGAACCTCATTAATAAATTCTTGTGCTTGTTGTTCAGAATCTGTCCGTTTTAAATGGCAGATAAATCGTGATTTTTGAATAATGGTTTCTGAAACGGACGGCTTTTTGATTGTATAATAATTTGTATTCATTGCCTACTCCTTCGGTAAAATGAAATCGTTCTGTAACATAATTTTAATATCCACTTGGGAAATTAGTGCTATAATGGTTTCTGTCAGGTCTTGAAATAGAGTAACTTGAGATACAGGTATGCACCTTCCAACTAGGAGTTGAAAACTAGATAAAGGACAGGTTTATCAGGTAACTATAAAATCATTCACTTATTTAACTTGTGCAGAAAGTTGGATAGGGGAACAATTGAATGAATTAGATCGTCTCATTATACTTGTAAACATAATCTTTTGTAAAAGAAGCTGCAAAAGCAGGAAAAACGTTTACCTTTGAAGAAAATGAGGAATAAGAATGATAACCGTATCGTTTGTATAGGAGGATATTCATATGACGAAAATTATAATTATAGATGATCACCAATTATTCCGCGAGGGAGTAAAACGAATTTTAGACTTTGAAGAAACTTTTGAGGTAGTAGCAGAAGGCGACGATGGTACAGATGCAGTTCGTCTTTATGAAAATTACCGCCCCGACATTATCTTAATGGATATTAATATGCCAAATAAAAGCGGTATCGAGGCAACAGGAGAACTGATTGCTCAATATCCGGAAGCAAAAGTAATTATGCTATCTATTCATGATGATGAATCATTCGTGTCGACAGCATTAAAGACAGGTGCTTCAGGCTACATGTTAAAGGAAATGGACGCAAATGCTATTGTCCAAGGAATCAAAGTAGTCGACAAGGGTGGAAACTACTTGCACCCGAAAGTAACAAAAAACTTAGTCAATGAATTTAAACGCTTAAGTGAGCGTGAAAATAAAGGGAACTTCCATCAAACGGATATTCGACGTCCCTTCCATCTATTAACGAAGCGTGAGTGTGAAGTACTTCAACTTCTAACAGATGGACAAAGTAACCGTACTATTGGTGAGACACTTTTCATCTCAGAAAAAACAGTCAAAAACCATGTATCCAGCATTCTTCAAAAAATGAATGTAAACGATCGTACGCAAGCCGTTGTCACAGCTATCAAAAATGGTTGGGTAGAAGTTCGATAAATGACTTAAGCATCTCTATAACAGAGGTGCTTTTTCTTATGCAACTTTTTGATCTCCCTCACGTCAGGACTAGAGAACGAAAAATGTGAAAAGTGACAGTTTTTTGTCAGTAGGATTTTCTGTTTGATTCTTACAACAAACTATGACAAAATACGTCTAGCAGGAGGAATGAAATTTGAGACGAATTCTATTAGGTATCATAACTATAATTTCTTTAGTAGTATTAGCTGCTTGCTCCTCATCTGAAGAGAGCATCAACACTGGCTCTGCAAGCGATTTAGTGCCCCAAGGTTCTAGTCAGGTAGAGACCCATGCTGCAAGTGAAAACAAAGAGTCAGAAGAAGTTGCAGAAGTTGGATTTGAAATGGATGGTGGCAAGATTGAGGAAGCAGCCAATGTTCCTGTATCAGAACAGGAAGCTATTCTCGCAGCTTTTTCCACGTATATTGAATCCTTCAACAATGAGGACATAGATTCCTATATGTCTGTAATTTCTAAAGAACCTAAAGGCTTTAGTTATGAGACGGAACTCCAATTTGTAAAAGATACATTTGAACAGTACGACACGGCGCGTTCAGCAGAAGACGTAACGATTATTGACTACAATGAGCAAGAAGCTCAAGTTTTTTCATCGATAACTATAGATCTAGAGCAAAATTCCACAGGTGGTAAAGCAACCAGTACAGGTAGACAAGTCACTGTGTTTGCTAAAGAGGAAGGCAACTGGGTTGTCACAAGCGTTTACTTCATCAGAGATTAATTAAAATGAATAACTATATCAGTTCAAAATCCAGTCATCTTGTGACTGGATTTTTTTGTGCACGGTGGCTATGATAAACGAGAGAGAGGACCTTCTTTTGGCGTAAAGGAGGAAAACATGAACGTTCACCAACAACTTCAAGGCAAAATCCATGAGAGACATGCTATTCAACTTCCACAAACTACAATCTCTACTCTTATTCAACAAAACCTTCTACAACTACTCCCCGGCATTAGTCGACAAAGGAACTCCCTATATACTAAATCTTTCACTAAAAAATTTCAGTGCAATCGTTGCCAAACTTCAGACCTACATCATTTTGCTGCTCATTACTGCTTAAAGTGTCACAAACATTGTACTTACTGTAGAAACTGCATTCAAATGGGGAAGATCTCTAGCTGTACAGAATTACTTTTCTGGCTAGGAGAGATTTCTCCTCTATCTGAAACCCCGTCATTTGTTTGGCGAGGAAACTATTCACACTTACAACAACAAGCCGTAAACGAATGGGTTGAAAGCATAGAAGTGAATAAAAGTCACCTTGTCAATGCAGTATGTGGAGCCGGTAAAACAGAAATCATGTTTGGTGCAATCGAGACCTTGTTAACAAAGGGACATCGTATTGCTGTCGCTTGTCCGAGGACGGATGTCATTCTAGAATTGGCTCCTAGGTTTCAGCAGGCATTTGCAAATTGTCGGATAGACGTTTTATACGGTGGGTCAGAAAAGCCGATAGGTCTAGGAACAATTACACTCGCGACAACGCATCAACTTTACCGCTATTTTCAAGCGTTTGACACTGTAATTATTGATGAAGCAGATGCCTTTCCTTATAGTGCAAATAAATCTTTGGTACGAGCCGTAAAACGCGCATTAAAACCCACTGGAGTTATCCACTATATCTCTGCTACTCCAAACCGGTCACTAACCGTCGATCGTGAAACTTTGATTGCCAGACGTTTTCATGGCTATCCTTTACCAGTCCCACGTTTCACCAAAATACTTCGCTACCAACGACAATTAAATCAGGGGACAATACCAAAAGCCATCGAACTATGGATGCATGAAAATGAAGTGTCAAATCGACCATATTTGCTGTTTTTTCCCACAGTTCGTATGTTGAGCGATTTCCCGGGAAATAGTGAACGGGTTCACTCAGAGCATCCATTACGCAAAGAATATGTGCAACAGCTGAGGGATGGTGAAATTAACTGTCTTTTAACGACGACTATTCTGGAAAGGGGCATCACCATTCCTAACTTACAAATTGGCGTAATTGGTTCAGAACAGCCTATTTTTACTAAGCAGGCACTCATTCAAATCGCAGGCCGTGCAGGTAGATCTTCTGAATTTCCAACTGGAGATGTTGTGTTTTTTCACCGCGGGATTACGGATGACATGATTCAAGCGAAACGGACAATTGAGGAGCTGAACCAGCTATGATCTGTTTACTTTGTTCGACACCGTTTACTACGAGAACTTGGAATCAATTAGTTTTTGGTAAAGGAGATGTAATTTGTAGGGAGTGTCGAGAAAAATTTATTCCCACGAACGGAAACTCCGAACGAAGTTATTTTTACCAGACACCCTTTGAAAACGCATTGGACTCTCTAACCTGCATGTTCATCTATGACGAGTGGATGAAACAGTATTTTCATCGCTATAAAAAGTTAGGTGATTACGCTTTACACCAAGTTTTTTCAGGCCATTTTCGACACTTTTATCCGTGTGTCCCTGTGCCAATATTTAATGGGAGCGAGAATGATAAAACATTTTCACCTGTAGAAGCTCTGCTAGTTCCCCAACATATAGTACATTTACTTGAAAAAACAACTCCAATAAAGCAGTCTCAACGCACACTTTATCAACGTCTCCATTCATCTAATCCCTTTTCGTGGACAGGTACCGAAAAAATTCCTTCACGTATTGTTCTTGTTGATGATATTTACACAACGGGAATGACATTGCATCAAGCTGCCCTTCTTTTAAAGGAGAATGGTGTGAGAGAGGTTCATGGCGTCTGCTTAGCCGAGACGTTATCAAAAAAAGTTTAGAAATAATGAAACTCAGTGCTATCGGCATTGTAAGCGATTGCATAATGTCACAACTTTCATAAAAGACTGATAATTTATAAAAATAGCGTTGACACGGCACTTTGCGGATTGTATGCTTATTGCAATATATTTCATATTGCAGGATATTACAAAAAAGATGGTGATGAAAATGCGAAGTGACATGATAAAAAAAGGAATTGATAGAGCTCCACATCGCAGTTTACTTTATGCGACCGGTGTTAAAACAAAAGATCTACAAAAGCCTTTCATTGGCGTTTGTAATTCTTATATAGATATTATTCCTGGGCATAAGCATTTGAATAAATTCGCGGAAATTGTCAAACAAGCAATTTGGGATGCCGGTGGTGTTCCATTCGAATTTAATACAATTGGTGTCGATGATGGGATTGCTATGGGACATATTGGTATGAGATATTCCTTACCAAGTCGTGAATTGATTGCCGATTCAGCTGAAACAGTGATCAATGCGCATTGGTTTGATGGGGTGTTTTACATTCCGAATTGTGACAAGATAACGCCTGGAATGTTGATGGCTGCAGTTCGCACGAACGTGCCTTCTGTATTTGTAACAGGTGGACCAATGGAGGCAGGGGAGTCAGCAGACGGTAAACCCTTATCCCTAACATCTGTATTTGAAGGAGTCGGGGCATTCAAATCTGGCAAAATGACTGAACAAGAGTTACTGGATATTGAACAGAATGCCTGTCCAACTTGTGGTTCGTGTTCGGGAATGTTTACAGCCAATTCTATGAACTCTTTAATGGAGATTTTAGGAGTGACGCCGCCAGGGAACGCAACAATTGTAGCAACTTCTAATGAAAGGCACCGTTTGATTAAAGAAGCAGTTGGCCATTTGCTACGTATGATTGAAGACGATGTGAAACCACGAGATTTGATCACGAAAGAGGCAATCGATGATGCATTTGCGCTCGATATGGCGATGGGTGGTTCCACTAATACAGTTTTACATACGCTCGCGATTGCTCATGAAGCAGAAATTCCTTATCAAATGGAACAAATAAATGAAGTAGCAAAACGTATACCTTATCTTGCAAAAATCATGCCGGCAAGTGATTACTCGATGCACGATGTTCACTTAGCTGGTGGGTTGTCAGCTATCATCAAGGAGCTATGTGAAATTCCTGGCGGCATACACGGCAACCGATTGACAATCACAGGGAAATCAGTTTTAGAGAACGTCAAGGAAGCCAAAATTTTGAATCCTGCCGTCATTAGACCAAAAGATAATCCATATAGTCCGGTTGGTGGGTTGTCCGTATTATTCGGGAATTTAGCTCCAGACGGTGGCGTCATTAAAGTAGGAGCCGTTGATCCATCGATTCAGACCTTTACAGGCAAAGCAATCGTCTTCAATTCTCAAGAAGATGCCCAGCAAGCTATTGATGACGGACGTGTTCAAGAAGGGCACGTTGTCGTGATCCGCTATGAAGGTCCAAAAGGTGGCCCTGGAATGCCAGAAATGCTTGGGCCGACGTCAGCTATTCAAGGTCGAGGACTTGGCACAAAAGTAGCGTTGATTACAGATGGGCGTTTCTCCGGCGCTTCCCGTGGCATCTCGATTGGCCATATTTCACCAGAAGCTGCTGAGGGTGGACCAATAGCTTTAGTAGAAGATGGCGACACTATTGTCATTGACTTACCGAATCGTTCGATACATCACGATGTGGACGAACGAGTGTTACAAAAACGGGCGAATCAATTGCCTGAGTTTGAACCGAAAATTAAAAAAGGTTATTTAGCACGCTACTCAAAGCTTGTAACATCTGCAAGTACAGGTGGCGTCATGAAAATATAAAGCGTTGATGAGGTTAAAGAATAAGTGAGGACTATTTCAGAGAGCCGGTGGTGGTGCAAACCGGTATAGCCCCTTATCTCGACATCCCCTCTGAGCGAAGGATGAACGTCTTTGATCAGTAAGTCCTTCCGGTTATGTCCGTTATCACATTTGCCGAATCGGCACACGAGGCAGCGAGAGCTGTAAAGTAGGGTGGTACCATGAAGTGAAATTCATCCCTATGCAAGGAACTTCTATGTTCTTTTGCATAGGGCTTTTTTTGTACCCAGAAAAGGAGTGATACCAATGGTTATGCAAACTGAGTTACAGCAAGTAGTTGAAAATAGTCCTTTATCCGGAGCAGATGTGCTGATTGAATTACTTCAAGAACAGCAGGTCGAGATGATTTTCGGTTATCCAGGAGGAGCTGTACTTCCTATTTACGATGCACTTCATCGAAATCCGATTCCCCATGTTTTGGCCAGACACGAGCAAGGCGCTATTCATGCAGCAGAAGGATATGCAAGAGTCACTGGCAAACCTGGTGTAGTCATTGCGACATCAGGTCCGGGTGCTACTAACTTAGTTACAGGTATCGCCGACGCGATGATGGATTCCTTGCCTTTGATTGTTTTCACCGGTCAGGTGGCCACCACCGTTATTGGAACGGATGCCTTTCAAGAAGCCGATATTATTGGTATCACTCAACCGATCACGAAGCACAATTACCAAGTTAAAGATGCTAAGGATTTACCACGAATTGTTCGAGAAGCCTTTCACATAGCAACAACAGGTAGACAAGGTCCTGTGTTAATTGATATTCCTAAAAACTTGGCAGCGGGTTCTACAGAACGATTAGATTGGTCTATCAAGCCTATTGCACTTCCTGGTTATCAACCAACAACAGAACCGAATTTTTTACAAATTCAAAAATTGGTTGAAGCCATTCATCAAGCAAACAAGCCGTTACTCCTGATCGGTGCTGGCGTTCTTGCAGCAAAAGGCACTGAACAATTAGCAGCCTTTATGGAATTGACAGGGATTCCGGCAGTTTCCACATTATTAGGTTTAGGTGCCATTCATTCAGAGCATCCAAACTATCTAGGGATGGCAGGAATGCATGGAACGTTCACTGCTAATATGGCGATTCAAGAGTGCGATCTATTGATTAATATTGGGGCACGCTTTGATGACCGACTAACAGGAAACTTACAGCAATTTGCACCTCATGCACTTGTGGCTCACGTAGACGTTGACCCAGCAGAAATCGGGAAGAACGTCGCAACAGCTATCCCGATCGTAGGAGATGCAAAAGCAGCCCTGACAAATCTGAACGGATATACGTACAAGTCGCAAAACACTTCTCCTTGGCTTGAGGAACTAGCGACAAACCGGAGAGAATTCCCGCTTCACTATAAAAAGGATGGGCTGAAGGCTCAACAAGTACTTGAAATTTTACAAGAAGTTACTCAGGGAAATGCCATTGTCTCCACGGATGTAGGCCAACATCAAATGTGGACAGCTCAATATTATGGCTTTAAAAACCCGCATAAATGGATCACATCGGGTGGTCTCGGAACAATGGGCTTTGGTTTTCCAGCGGCAATTGGTGCCCAATTGGCGTTTCCAGAAGAACGAGTTGTTGCCGTAGTAGGGGATGCTGGATTTCAAATGACTATGCAAGAGCTCTCTCTTTTACAGGAAAGGAGAATACCAGTAAAAATCCTAATTTTGAACAATCAAAGTCTAGGGATGGTTCGCCAGTGGCAAAAAGCTTTTTATGAGGAGCGCTATTCACAGTCGTTGATGCCAGTGCAGCCAGACTTTGTAAAACTGGCCGCAGCTTACGATATTCAAGGAGTGCGAATTGATACTTTAGAGCAAGCGAGACTGCAACTGCCGGAACTTTTGCTATCAAATGAACCCGTATTGATTGACTGTCGAATCGAACAGCAAGAGCCCGTCACGCCAATGGTTGCGCCAGGAAAAGCCTTACATGAAATGGTGGGGGTGAAGCCATCGTGAAACGTATCATTACTGTCACAGTCACCAATCAAAGTGGTGTTTTAAATCGTGTAACTGGTCTCATGATGAAACGGCAATTCAACATCGAGAGTATGACGGTAGGGCATACGGAACAACCTACCATTTCAAAAATGACCTTCGTTGTACATGTTGAAGACGCTCAAAAATTAGAACAGCTACTTAAACAACTCCAAAAACAAGTAGATGTGTTAAAGGTTCAAGATTTAACGGATCAATCATTAGTCATTCGTGAACTCGCACTCATTAAGGTACAAGCACCAGCTACTAAACGGCTAGAACTTGCTACATTAATCGAACCATTTCGAGCTCAAATAATTGATGCAGGAAAGCTTGTCGTGACCTATCAATTAACAGGAAATCCTGAAAAGATTGATGCATTTGTAGATTTAGTAAAACCTTATGGAATCAAAGAATTAACAAGAACTGGCGTTACTGCTTTTGCTCGCGAACACCAGAAAGTTCAAGTGCCAGTGAAACTACTAACCTATTAGGAGGAACTAACATGACAAAAATGTACTATAACGGAGATATCAACGAACAGGTGCTTCAAGATAAGAAAATTGCTGTAATCGGGTACGGCTCACAAGGACATGCTCACGCACGCAATCTACATGAAAGTGGCTTTGATGTTGTAGTGGGTGTAAGAGCAGGTAAATCTTTTGATCAGGCGGCGCAAGATGGCCTTCAAGTTACAACTGTAGAACAGGCTGCTCAACAAGCAGATCTGATCATGGTGTTACTTCCTGATGAACGTCAAAAAGCGGTGTATGAAGCAGAAATCGCTCCACATTTAAGTGCTGGAAAATCGCTAGTATTTGCTCACGGCTTCAACGTCCATTTTGATCAAATTGTTGCTCCGAATGATGTCGATGTATTTTTAGTGGCTCCTAAAGGACCAGGCCATCTGGTACGACGAACGTACGAAGCGGGGGCTGGAGTTCCTGCACTAGTAGCTATCCACCAAGATGCATCGGGTCATGCTACTGAGCTTGCTCTAGCTTATGCCAAGGGAATTGGTAGTGCACGAGCTGGGGTTCTGGAAACAACATTTAAAGAGGAAACCGAAACAGATCTATTTGGAGAACAAGCAGTGTTGTGTGGTGGTCTAACAGCTCTAGTAAAAGCTGGTTTTGAAACACTTGTAGAAGCAGGTTACCAGCCTGAACTTGCTTATTTTGAAACGATGCATGAGCTGAAATTGATTGTCGATTTGATGTATGAGGGCGGTATGACAGGGATGCGTTACTCAATCTCAGATACAGCTGAATGGGGAGATTTCGTGTCAGGCCCACGTGTAGTAGATGGAGACACGAAACAACGTATGAAAGATATCCTAACAGATATTCAAGAAGGAAAGTTTGCAAGAGAATGGATTCAAGAAAATGAACAAAACCGTCCGAACTATACACGGATTAAAGAGAGTGAAACAACGCACCAGATTGAAGAAGTTGGCGCTAAACTACGCAAAATGATGCCGTTTGTCCAGGCTTCTCAACAACCTCAGAAGGAAGTGGTGACTAGTGGGCAAAATTGATATTTTTGACACAACATTGCGGGATGGTGAACAGTCTGCAGGTATCAATTTAAATACAGCAGAGAAAATAGAAATTGCACGGCAACTTGAACGTTACGGAGTCGCAGTTATTGAAGCAGGTTTTCCTGCATCCTCTCAAGGTGATTTTGAAGCTGTAAAACAAATCGCAAAAACTGTTCAAAATACGACAGTAACTGGCCTTGCACGGGCAATAGAATCTGACATTATTACTTCCTATGAAGCATTAAAATACGGTGCGCAACCCCATCTTCACACCTTTATTGCCACTTCACCGATTCATATGGAATATAAATTGAAGAAAACACCTGATCAGGTAGTCGAAATTGCCGTGCAATCGGTCAAACTTGCCCGCAAGTACTTCCCACTCGTGCAATGGTCCGCAGAAGATGCAACGCGGTCCAATAAAGAGTTTTTGGCTAGGATTATAACAGAGGTTATCAAAGCTGGTGCTACGACAATTAATATACCGGATACAGTCGGTTATGCTACACCGACTGAATACGGTGCACTGTTTAAGTATTTACAAGAAACCGTTCCCGGCATTGAAACGGTAAAATTGTCTGCACACTGTCACGATGACCTGGGGCTGGCCGTAGCAAATTCATTGGCAGCGATTGAAAATGGCGCTACTCAAATTGAGGGAACGATTAACGGAATTGGAGAGCGGGCAGGGAATGCAGCGCTTGAAGAAATTGCCGTAGCTCTACAAATTCGAGGAGACTACTACAAAACGGAGAGTGGAATTGTTTTAAAAGAAACTAAGCGAACTAGTCAGCTAGTAAGTCAGTTAACAGGAGTCATCATTCAACCGAATAAAGCGGTTGTAGGGAAAAATGCCTTTGCCCATGAATCAGGTATTCACCAAGATGGCATGTTGAAAAATCCACAAACGTATGAAATTATTACTCCGGCCATGATTGGGGAAGCGGTCACGGAATTAGTGCTTGGCAAACATTCAGGTCGTCATGCCTTTATTTCTAGAGCAAAAGAGATGGGCTTTGAGTTGACGGATGATAAATATGCAGCGGCATTTGTGTCATTTAAAGAACTTGCTGATCGTAAAAAAGAGATTACAGAGGAAGATTTATTTGTTCTTTTGACAGACCAACAAATAACGGCTGAAGATGTTCCAGTTTATCAATTGAACAGTGTCCAAGTTCAATACGGTACTGCCAATATTCCAACTGCCACAGTTCGTGTTACAACACCAGCTGGAGAAGTAGTAACCGTCTCTGACACCGGTTCTGGATCAGTCGAAGCAATCTTTACGACATTGGAACGTGTCATTCAAGGCACAGTTCGTATTCTGGATTATCGAGTCACTTCTGTTTCAAAAGGTCGAGATGCACTTGGTGAAGCAGTCGTTAAAGTTCGTTTTGAGGATCAAGAAACGATTGGTCGAAATGCGTCACAAGATGTTTTAGAGGCAAGTGCTAAAGCCTATTTAAATGCTATTAATCGTCACTTACAAAAACAGAGAACGCTTGCTACTGTCTAATTCGAGGAGGGATTGCAATGAAAAAGAAAATTACAGTATTGCCTGGAGATGGAATCGGTCCGGAAGTGACACAAGCGGCAGTTGAGGTGTTAAAAACAATCGCAAAACGCTTCCAGCATGAATTTGAATTCCAATATGCCCTTATCGGTGGAGCAGCAGTTGATCAGGTTGGTGAACCATTGCCAGATGCTACTGTCGCTGCTTGCCAACAAGCAGATGCTGTTCTTTTAGGTTCAGTAGGTGGTCCGCAATGGGATAGTGTTGCCGCTGAACAACGTCCTGAAAAAGGGTTACTGGCTTTACGGAAACACTTCAATCTTTATGCTAATTTGCGTCCCGTTAAAGCTTATGAAGCGTTAGCAGAGGTCTCGCCATTAAAGCAAAACCGCATTATGGGGACGGACTTTGTGATCGTCCGTGAATTAACAGGTGGCCTTTATTTTTCTGAACCTCGAAAAAAAACGGCAGATGCGGCAGTGGATACACTCGTCTATACCAGAAAAGAAATTGAACGCATCGTAATTGCTGCTTTCCAATTAGCAAGATCTAGAAATGGCAAATTAACCTCAGTTGATAAGGCAAATGTATTAGCTTCTAGTAAATTGTGGAGAGAAATAGTAGAAGAAGTGAAGGTCGGCTATCCAGATGTAGCAGTTGACCATATTCTGGTCGATGCAGCGGCTATGCAATTGATCAAAGAACCATCCTCATTTGATGTTATCGTTACAGAAAACTTATTTGGAGATATTTTAAGTGATGAAGCTTCTATGATCACAGGCTCTCTAGGCATGTTGCCTTCTGCAAGTGTAAGAGAGGATTCATTTGGCGTTTATGAGCCAATTCATGGATCAGCACCCGATATTGCCGGGAAAGAACTAGCAAATCCAGCAGGAGCTATCTTATCAGCAGCCATGCTGTTAGAACATTCATTTGGCTTGAAAGCTGAAGCAAAAGCGATTGAAGATGCAGTGGAGCGTGTCTTACAGGATGGTTATTTCACGGCAGACCTTTCAACAAATAGGTTCTTATCCACGTCGCAATGGACGGCTAAAGTCATTGAAGAATTAGATGGCGAGTCAGTAGCAGAGAGTATTTGTTTTTCCTATATTTCAGGTTAATCAGGAGGGAAATGACATGGCAAAGACCATTATCGAGAAAATTTGGGAGCAGCATGTAGTCGTTCGAGAACAAGGAAAACCAGATTTACTCTACATTGATCTTCATTTGCTACATGAAGTGACCTCCCCACAAGCTTTTGAAGGACTGCGAATAGCCAATCGGAAGGTTAGGAGACCGGATCTCTGTTTTGCAACGATGGATCATAACGTTCCTACTTTAAATAGAGCAGTTGTAAAAGATGAAATTGCCAAAAAACAAATGACGACTCTTGAAAAAAACTGCTTAGAATTTGGTATCCCACTGGCCGATATGGATCACCCTGACCAAGGCATTGTCCATATTATTGGTCCGGAGTTGGGTCTTACACAACCAGGAAAAACGATTGTTTGTGGGGATTCTCATACGTCTACACATGGCGCTTTCGGTGCTTTAGCATTTGGTATTGGAACGAGCGAAGTAGAGCATGTATTATCTACTCAAACGCTCTGGCAAGCACAACCAAAGACAATGGAAGTCCGAGTCACTGGAGAATTAGGATTTGGAGTCACAGCTAAAGATGTCATTCTAGCGATTATTGCTAAGTTTGGAATCGATATGGGGACTGGCCATATCATTGAGTATACGGGAGATGCTATTCACAATCTTTCAATGGAAGAACGTATGACGATTTGCAATATGTCAATTGAAGCAGGAGCGCGTGCAGGACTTGTTTCACCTGATCATACAACTATTGAGTACTTGCGAGGTCGTCGTCATGTAGCTCAAGAAAACTTTGATGAATTAGCGCAAAGTTGGTTAGCTCTAGCAACTGATGAAGGTGCAACCTACGATAGTGTTTGTGAAATCAATGCATCTGAAATCGAACCTTACGTGACGTGGGGCACAAATCCAGCGATGGGTAGGGGCATATCCCAACAGGTCCCATATGCAGACGACTATGCAACTCAATCTGATCGTTCGGCTCTTAAGCAAGCCCTTCACTATATGGGCTTAGAACAAGGGCAATCTCTGCAAGACATTCCTATCCAACATGTCTTTATTGGATCTTGCACGAATGCGCGCCTTAGTGATCTTCAGCAAGCAGCAAAAGTAGTGGCTGGTAAACAGGTGGCAAAAGGCGTGCGCGCGTTAATTGTACCTGGGTCTCAATCCACGAAACGACAAGCAGAAGCCTTGGGATTAGATGTTGTGTTTAAACAGGCAGGTTTTGAATGGCGAGAGTCTGGATGCTCCATGTGCCTTGCCATGAATGATGATACAGTTCCTGCAGGAGAACGATGTGCTTCAACAAGCAATCGCAATTTTGAGGGGCGTCAAGGAACGGGTTCCCGTACCCACTTAATGAGTCCGGCAATGGCTGCAGCAGCTGCACTTGAGGGCCGCCTGACAGATGTACGAAAATACGAGAAAGTCTTTGCTTAGAAGGAGGAGACGTATATGGAGCCGATTCAAGTTGTCAAAAGTATCGTCACCCCTTTAGACAAGAAAAATGTCGATACCGATCAAATCATTTCAAAAGAGTTTTTAAAACGTATTGAACGTACAGGGTTTGGAAAGTATTTATTTTATCATTGGAGATTTCAAGAAGATGGTTCGGAGCAGCCTGATTTTGTCTTAAATCAGCCACTTTATTCAGGTTCTAAAATCTTGGTGGCGCATGAAAACTTTGGCTGTGGGTCGTCACGAGAACATGCCCCATGGGCGATTGGAGATTATGGTTTTCGAGTAGTCATTGCACCAAGTTTTGCAGATATCTTCTACAACAACTGTATGAAAAATGGCATTCTCCCTATACGATTACCTGTAGCTCAAGTAGAAGAAATTTTACACAAAGCAGCTTATCGAGTAGTGGTGGATTTGCCTAATCAAGAAATTTTAGGGGAAGATGGTGCGATTTATCCGTTCGACATAGATCCTTATCAAAAGAAAATGTTGGTGAATGGTTGGGACGAGATTTCGCTGACCTATCTATACGAAGAACAAATCGTCGCCTATGAAAAAAACAACGCTAGACAGGCCGCCTTGTAAGGTGGTCTTTTTTTCTCCATATAATTAATTGCCTGAAAACCACAGAATTATTGGATAATTCTTTGTGGAACGTGTACAATCTTCACAAGTCATCTTTTTAGAATCTTTGCTTAGAAAGAAGGAGTTCTCAAAGATGATGTCGAAATAAGTAGTATAGCAATTATAAAGGAGGAGTTTTCATGCTAAACTTTAACATCCGTGGAGAAAATATCGAGGTAACTCCTGCAATTCGAGAATATGTGGAAACAAAAATCGAAAAAATTGATCGCTACTTTAATGAAGAACTTAATTCCACAGCGAATGTAAACTTAAAGGTTTACAACGACAAACAAACAAAAGTGGAAGTAACAATCCCAATGAAGAATCTAACTCTGCGTGCAGAGGAGCGCCATACAGACATGTATGCAGCTGTGGATTTAATTGTTGATAAATTAGAGCGTCAAATTCGTAAACATAAAACAAAAGTAAATCGTAAATTCCGTGAACGTGAAGGGGTAGGTAGCTACTTTGCAGCTACAGAGTCTGCACCAGAGCCTGAAGGGACGGAAGAAGACTACACAATCGTACGTACAAAAACATTTGATTTAAAGCCAATGGATCAAGATGAAGCAATCCTACAAATGGATATGCTTGGTCACAATTTCTTCATCTTCACTGATGCAGAGTCTAATGGGACAAACATCGTTTACAAACGTAAAGATGGGAAGTATGGCTTAATCGAAACAAACTAATAAATATGGCTCCTGTCAACTGACAGGAGCTTTTTCTATATACTTTTCGATACCTTCGCTTGATGTAACTTTTCAAACAGTGGTAAAATGAAAGATAAGTCTGAAATAGGAAGTGACCTTCATGTTAGGTGTATTAAATAAAGTATTCGATCCAAATAAACGTGAAATAAAAAAGCTCGAGAAAATAGCCGATTCAGTTGAAGCATTAGCTTCTCAAATGGAGTCTTTATCTGACGAACAACTTAAATCAAAGACTACTGAATTACAAGGACGATATTCTGCAGGAGAGACGCTAGACAAACTATTACCTGAAGCATTTGCTGTAGTACGTGAAGCAGCGAAACGAGTATTGAATGAATACCCATACCGTGTACAGATTATGGGTGCAGCCGCTTTGAACGATGGAAACATCTCTGAAATGAAAACAGGGGAAGGGAAGACATTGACGTCTACCATGTCCGTCTATTTGAATGCACTATCAGGTAAAGGAGTCCATGTAGTCACAGTAAATGAATACCTGGCAAGTCGTGATGCAGAACAAATGGGAAAACTCTATAACTTTTTAGGGTTATCAGTTGGCTTAAACACCAATGCATTAACGAAAGCTGAAAAACGCGATGCTTATTTAGCCGATATCACGTATTCAACAAATAACGAATTAGGCTTCGATTACTTGCGTGATAACATGGTTCTTTATAAAGAAGAAAAAGTGCAACGTCCACTTAATTACGCAGTTATCGATGAAGTGGATTCAATTTTGATCGATGAAGCACGAACGCCATTGATCATTTCTGGACAAGCTTCAAAAGCCGCTTTACTTTACAAACAAGCAAATGCAGTTGTTCGCTTACTTCGCAACGAAGAAGACTATAGCTATGATGAATCAACTAAAGGTGTTGTATTGACAGATACAGGTGTTGAAAAAGTCGAAAAATCATTTGGCATTGACAACTTGTTTGATTTAACGCATGTTCGCTTAAACCACGCTGTGAATCAATCTTTGAAAGCACATGTTTCAATGCATAAAGATGTTGATTATGTGGTTCAAGATGACGATGTTGTCATTGTCGATTCGTTCACAGGTCGATTAATGAAAGGTCGTCGTTATTCAGATGGTCTTCACCAGGCAATAGAAGCAAAAGAGGGATTGGATGTCCAAAATGAATCCATGACAATGGCGACAATTACTTTCCAAAACTTCTTTAGAATGTATGAAAAGCTCTCGGGTATGACAGGAACAGCTAAAACGGAAGAAGAAGAGTTCCGTAACATCTACAATATGGATGTAATCGTGATTCCTACAAATAAACCGATTGTTCGTGATGATCGTCCTGACTTAATCTATGCGTCGACGACTGGTAAGTTTGAAGCGGCTGCTGCAGACATTGCAGAGAAACACCAAAAAGGCCAGCCAGTATTGATTGGTACAGTTGCCATCGAGACATCAGAAATCATTTCGTCTCTATTAACAAAACACAAAATTCCTCACAATATTTTAAATGCTAAGAACCATGAAAGTGAAGCGCAAATTATTGCCGATGCAGGTAAAAAAGGTGCGGTCACAATCGCTACTAACATGGCGGGGCGTGGTACAGATATCAAGTTAGGTGAAGGTGTACTAGCTATTGGTGGTTTAGCCGTAATTGGTACGGAGCGTCATGAATCTAGACGTATCGATAATCAGTTACGTGGTCGTTCAGGACGTCAGGGAGATCCTGGTGTAACCCAATTCTACTTGTCATTAGAGGATGAGTTAATGCGTCGCTTCGGTTCTGATAACATGAAATCGATGATGACACGACTAGGCTTAGATGATACTCAGCCAATTCAGTCTAAGATGGTTTCAAGAGCTGTTGAGTCTGCCCAAAAACGAGTAGAAGGTAATAACTTTGATGCACGTAAGCGTCTACTCCAATATGATGATGTATTACGTCAACAGCGTGAAATCATCTACAAAGAGCGCAATGAAGTTTTAGATACAGATAACATGCGTGCTTTAGTAGAGACCATGATTAACGAAACAATCGATCGCACTGTCGATGTGCATACAACAGCTGATCAAAAGTCAGAGTGGAACTTAAAAGCAATGACGGATTACATTCATGCAAACTTGCTACCGGAAAACTCTGAAGAGCAATTGCATTTTGAAAACAAAGAACGTGAAGAAATCCGTGCTGAATTGAAAGAAACTATCTTAAAAGAATATGATGCTAAAGAAGAGCGCTTTACAGAAGACCGTATGCGCGAGTTTGAAAAAGTTATTCTGTTGCGTTCTATCGATACAAAATGGATTGATCATATTGATGCGATGGACCAGTTGCGACAAGGGATTCATTTACGTGCCTATGGGCAAAATGATCCGCTTCGTGAATACCAAAATGAAGGGTTTGCGATGTTCGAAGCAATGGTCGCTTCTGTATCAGAAGATGTAGCAAAATATGCTATGAAGTCAGAAATCCAACAAAATCTTGAGCGTGAAGAAGTAGCTAAAGGACAAGCCGTTAATCCAAAAGAAGAAGGTAAACCGGTTAAGAAACAACCTGTCAAAAGAGATGCAGAAGTGGGACGCAATGAACCATGTCCATGTGGAAGCGGTAAAAAATACAAAAACTGTCACGGGGCAGTGAGCTAACTAGTGGAGGAACAATTATGATTGAATTATCAGCAGCACGTGCAGAGCTAGAACGCTCTACACAAAAGATCCAAGACTTTAGGGGGTCTCTTTGACTTAGAAAACAAAGAGGCACGTATTCAAGAGTTAGATGAAGTCATGACATTCCCTGATTTTTGGGATGATGCCCAAACTGCACAGAAAACCATCAATGAATTGAATGGCTTAAAAGCAATTGTGGATCAATACAGAACACTTGAAGACGAACAAGAAAATCTAGAAATGACGGTAGAACTTTTAAAAGAAGAGCCAGATGATGAACTGCATTTAGATCTTGAAAAAAGTTTGAAAAGTCACCGACGCGCGCTTGAGAACTTTGACCTCCAAATGTTGTTAAGTGAAGAGCACGACAAAAACAATGCAATTTTAGAACTACATCCCGGGGCTGGTGGTACAGAGTCTCAGGATTGGGGATCTATGCTGCTTCGTATGTATCAGCGATGGGCAGATAAAAGAGGTTTTAAAGTAGAAACACTCGATTATTTACCAGGAGATGAGGCGGGTATCAAGTCGGTAACCTTGCTCATTAAGGGACACAATGCATATGGTTACTTAAAAGCAGAAAAAGGCGTACATCGTCTTGTCCGCATTTCACCTTTCGACTCTTCAGGTCGTCGCCACACTTCTTTTGTATCTGTCGATGTGATGCCAGAGTTTAATGAAGAAATCGAAATTGACATCCGCACAGAAGATTTAAAAGTTGATACGTACCGCGCTAGTGGTGCAGGTGGTCAGCATATTAACACGACTGACTCAGCTGTTCGTATTACGCATTTACCAACAAATACAGTGGTAACTTGCCAAACAGAACGTTCACAGATTAAAAATCGTGAGCATGCCATGAAAATGTTGAAATCTAAACTCTATCAATTGCGGATTGAAGAACAAGAAGCTGAATTAGCAGCCATTCGTGGTGAGCAAAAAGAAATCGGCTGGGGTTCACAAATTCGATCCTACGTATTCCACCCTTATTCAATGGTCAAAGATCATCGGACAAATGAAGAAAGTGGAAATGTACATGCAGTGGTAGACGGAGAATTAGACAACTTTATTCACGCCTACTTACGATCTAAAATCCTATAACTACACGCAAATCCACTATGGTATACTCAACCATAGTGGATTTTTAGTAGAGATATTACAGTAGAGTTGAATTAGCAGAGCCGGATTTTCATTTTTTAGGCGAAGAGGGTCATACTATGAGAGAAAGAAAACCAAGAAAAGAACAAACACCTGTTGCACGAGAAATTCGTGATTATATCTTCATAGTTATTGGAGCAGCGATAGTGGCAGTTGGATTCAACGTTTTCTTGTTACCGAATCAGATTGCTTCAGGTGGAGTAAGTGGGATTAGTACAATCTTGTATACACTACTCGGCTGGCAGCCAGGATTAGTGCAATATGCTTTTAATATTCCCTTGTTTATTGCCGGAGTTATTATTTTAGGGAGAAATTTTGGCGTGAAGTCCTTTGTAGGAACAATTACGCTTCCAGCAGTTGTTCTACTGACATCTGACTGGGAGCCTTGGACACTGAATCCTTTACTTGGAGCTTTGTTCGGAGGTATTGCAGTTGGTACAGGGTTAGGACTGGTGTTCAGAGGGAACGCCTCTACTGGTGGAACGGATTTAGCCGCTCAGATTATCACAAAATACACAGGTCTCTCATTAGGCACGAGTGTATTGTTAATTGATGGCCTTATTGTTCTCTCAGCAGCGATTGTCTTCGATATAGAGCGTGCATTGTATGCACTAATAGGTCTTTTTACAACTACGAAAACAATCGATATCATTCAGCTGGGCTTGAGTCAGTCCAAAATGGTGCATATCATTACTTCCGAAGAACAAGCAATGAAAGAAGCAATTTATCAACAAGTGAATCGAGGAGTTACCAAGTTGTCTGGCATCGGTGGCTATACCGAAGAACCGCGACCAATTTTGATGGTTGTTGTTTACCAAACCGAATTTACTAGACTAAAACAAGTTGTGAGGACAGTTGACCCCAAAGCTTTTGTCATAGTTTCTGATGCTTATGAGGTATTGGGTGAAGGTTTTAAAAGATAATAACTTAGGTATACTGTAATAAACAACAGAAGGAGTGTTCTTATGAAAAAAATACTACTTGGAGTTTCAATCACTTCAATGCTATTGCTAGCTGCATGTGGGGGAGATTCAACTGAAGAATCAGCTCCAGTTGACTCAGGCGATGTTGCAACTGTAGATGCAGAAGCAGTTGTCAATCAAAAATGTATCAGTTGCCACGGAAACAATCTTGAAGGCCAAGGAAACTTCCCAGCATTGAACGATGTTGGCTCACGTTTAAGTGAAGAAGAAATCTTGTCAGTTATTTTAGAGGGTAAAGGCGCTATGCCAGGTGGAATTATTCAAGGAGAAGAAGCCGAAGCTGTAGCAGCGTGGTTAGCAGAAATGAAATAACTATTCCTTAAAGCTGATAAAAAAATGTTTTCAAAATTTTTAAATTGAAATTGAGTGGAGTCGAGGGGCTGACTCCAGTGGGATCAAGAGCGTTACGTGAGGCCCCGCAGGAGCGTATGCGACGAGGAGACTTACGACGCTCCATCGGAAAGCAAACCCGGAACGGAACTCATCGCAAACTATAATCAGTAGGTTCTCTGGAATTTTATTCCAGAGAACCTACTGATTTTTTTATCTTTCAAGCTAATTCTGATAGATAAAACTTCTGACAAGTCAATTTGTTTTTATGAAAATGAAATATACTTGTAACATTAAAAAAATTCAACGATGTTATAATGGATTTGTTGCGCTAAATGAAGTAAACAATATAGGTGGTTAAAATATGATTCAAATGAAAGATGTCTATAAGAAGTATCCAAACGGTATCGTGGCAGCGAACGGGATAACAGTAGACATTAAACAAGGTGAATTTGTTTATGTAGTTGGACCGAGTGGCGCGGGAAAATCTACTTTTATCAAAATGATGTACCGAGAGGAAAAGCCTACGAGTGGTGACATTATTATAAATGGCATCAATCTAGCAAAAATAAAGTCAAAGAAAGTTCCCTTATTACGACGTCAAATTGGTGTTGTATTCCAAGACTTTAAACTACTCCCTCGCATGAATGTCTACGAAAACGTTGCTTACGCATTAGAAGTTATAGAAGAAAGTCCAAAAGTTATCCGCAAGCGTGTAATGGAAGTGCTTGATTTGGTAGGACTAAAGCATAAAGCTCGTATGTTCCCCACTGAATTATCAGGTGGAGAGCAGCAACGAATTTCAATTGCTCGTTCCATCGTCAATAAGCCAAAGCTTGTCATCGCGGATGAGCCGACAGGAAACTTAGATCCAGATACATCATGGGAAATTATGAATATTTTCCAAGAAATCAATTCTCGGGGGACGACCATTATTATGGCTACCCACAACAAAGAAATTGTAAACACATTAAAACACCGTGTCATTGCAGTTGAAGGCGGAATGATTGCCCGAGATGAAGCAGAAGGAGACTACGGTTATGAAATTTAGAACGTTCGGTCGTCATATTAAGGAGAGTTTCCGAAGTATTGCACGAAATGGTTGGATGACATTCGCTTCAGTGAGTGCTGTAACCGTGACACTATTGCTAGTCGGTGTTTTCGTTGCCATTATGATGAACCTTAACAAAGTAGCAGATGACATTGAAAATGATGTAGAAATGAAAGTATTTGTGGAACTGACAGCTGATGAGCAACAAATCACTCAGTTACAGACCCAAATTGAAGAAACCTTAGGTGTTGAAGAAACGGTTTACTCTTCTAAGGAAGATGAATTATTGAAACTGGCTCAAAATTTTGGTGGGGATCTTCAATTATTTGAACAAGATAATCCATTACATAATGCGTTTTACGTAAAAGCGACTACACCTACGGAAACCATAGCTGTTGCGGAGCGTGTTGAGAGACTGGATCAAGTCAATCGTGTTAGTACGGGAGAAGAAACATTAAAGAAATTATTTCCAATATTAGATGTTAGTCGCAATGCAGGACTAGTGCTGATTCTGGGATTGTTGTTTACAGCAATGTTTTTAATCTCAAACACGATACGCATTACAATTGTTGCTAGACGTCGAGATATTGAAATTATGAAACTCGTAGGAGCAACAAATTGGTTCATCCGTATCCCATTTATTTTTGAGGGTATGTGGTTAGGTATTATGGGTGCCATCTTGCCGATTTCAATTGTGACAGCAGCTTATTATTCCATTTACAATGAATTGCAACCTAGACTTCTTCAAGATCAACTTTTCGCCCTGTTACAACCAATGCCATTTCTACTTCAAGTGAATGGATTGTTACTGATGATGGGTGTAGTGATCGGAGTATGGGGAAGTTTTATGTCCGTCCGAAAATTCTTGAAAGTATAAAGATAACGTACCGGTGAATGAAAGGGGAAAATGAACGCATGTCTACAATGTCACGGAAAGTGAAAATGGCTACATGGATTACAGCAGCAACCCTATTAATGACAAGCGGAACGGTTTCCGCAGCTAACTTAGATGAATTAAAAGAACAACAACAAGAACTTGAGCAAAAGAAAAATGAGTTAGATACTTCTATTGATCAGAAAAAAGGGGAAATTCAACAAAAAGCCTCTGAAATTGAATCTATTGAAGCAAAAGTTCAAAAGTTAAGTGATGAAATCGTTGCTACTGAGGCAGAAATTGAAGGCGTATTAGCTGAGATTGACGTCACGCAACAAGAAATTGCAGATTTACGAGTATCAATTGAAGAACTTGAGTTCAAAATTGCAGAACGAGACGAGCTTCTTCGTGACCGTATTCGCGCAGTTCAATTGAGTGGTGGGTCTGTAAACTACATTGACGTATTACTAGGTGCTAGTTCTTTCGTCGATTTTATTGATCGCTTCTCAGCAGTTAACACTTTAATGGAAGCTGATCGCCAAATTATTCGTGATCAAGCGGCTGATAAAAAGCAACTTGAGGACGACAAAGCTTTAGTTGAACAAAAGTTACAACAACAAGAAAATCAAAAAGCTGAACTTTTACAACTTAAAGAATCACTTGATGGTCAGAGAGCTCAGATGAGTGATTTACTGGATCAGCTTGAAGCTGAACAGAACAAATTAAAAACTGAACAACAAGCGATGGAATCTGACTATGAAGAGATTGCTAATTTAAGTGCAGAAACAAAGAACAAAATTGTAGCAGAACAGCAGCGAATTGCTGAAATTGCTCGTCAACAAGCAGAAGAGAAACGTCGTAAAGAAGAACAACAACGTAAGGATCGTGAAGCGGCAGCAGCCCGTGAAGCAGCAGCAGCTCGAAATGCTAGCTCTAACTCATCAAGTGGCGGAGCTAGTTCTACTCCAGCAGCAGCTCCAGCGGTAGCAGCCCCTACTGTAACAGCTGGCGCTTGGACTAAGCCTACTAATGGTCGCTTGACTTCAGGTTATGGCTACCGTATTCACCCAATTCACGGAACAGGTAAGATGCATTATGGTGTCGATTTTGCGAATAGTATTGGTACGCCAATCGTTTCTGCGGCAGCAGGTGTTGTGAGTTACGCTGCTCCATTTAGTACGTATGGAAATGTAGTAATGGTTACACATAATATCGATGGACAAACATATACAAGTTTATATGCCCACTTAAATTCAATTGGTGTATCTGTTGGACAATCCGTAGCTAAAGGGCAACAAATCGCAACTTTAGGTAATACAGGGAACTCAACAGGTCCTCACTTGCACTTTGAAATTCACGTTGGTGGCTGGAATGGTATGGAAGCAAATTCGGTTAACCCATTACGCTATATTCCAATGTGATAAACGAGCAGTTCACTTTACGTGAACTGCTTTTTTCTTTAGGATTAAGAGGAATTGGGGGTAGATGTTTTTGCCAGTCACAAATTGGTTTATTATATTTTCATTAACAATGCCTGCAACCTGGATTGCTAGTTTACTGTCTATAGTAGCAGTAGGCTTAACTCTACTACTTCAACATAATAAAAAAGTGGCTAGTCAGTTCATAGATGCCAGTATTTCGTTCATCTTGGTTTGGAAGTTTAGTGTGATTTTAACGGATTTTGAAACAGTTCTCGATCAGCCTTTAAGTATTCTTTATTTCAACGGAGGGTATATTGGTGTGATTCTTGGAACTATTGCCGCTTTATATACGCTGTTTTCTTTTACTAAACGTGAAAAAAACTCTACTTTTCCTATCTATCAACTTCCAAGCTATTTCATAAGTTTTTATTTATTTTTTATGGTCTTACTCAATACCAATACAGCAAATGTAGAACTATTTATCTTAGCCTGTACTGTAATCACGCTAGTGTTGACTTGGTCTAGCAAGGGGAACTATTCGAGTTGGAAGCTATTAAGTGCGTACTCAATTCTTTTTTTTAGTTCATTTTTCCAACCCCTAGGGGTATTACAGACGTATACAGTCTGGCTACTGAGCGTATTAGTGATGGTATATAGCTGGCGTTACATTCGTACAAAAAAGGTGGAAACTATAACATGAAAAAATGGATTGCTTTAATTGGATTAGCTACATTGATAGGGATTGCCACGTATTCATTTGCTACAGAAAACGCAGACACTGTGGATTCTCTCAACAATGAACAGCTTGGTACGGACCTTGCAACCAGTGCTGCTTCCTCGATACAAAAAGGAGATCAAGCCCCAGATTTCACTCTGACTACATTAGAGGGCGAAGAAGTTCGCTTAAGTGATTATCAAGGAAAAAAAGTTATACTGAACTTCTGGGCTACATGGTGTCCTCCTTGTAAGGCAGAAATGCCTCATATGCAAAACTTTCACGAGGCATATGCTGATGATGTGGCGATACTCGCTGTAAATTTAACGGATAAAGATAGTGGTCTGGACAAGATTCAACAGTTTGTAGAAGATTATGATCTTACTTTCACAATTCCACTTGATGAAAATGGGGACATTGGGGATACGTATGAAGCGATTACCATTCCTACAAGCTATATTTTAACAACAGAAGGCGTCGTTCAACATAAAATAGTGGGACCAATGGATGAAGCAATGATGGAACAATTAATTAGCTCCACACCATAAATGAATAAAGCGCATCCTCCTTTCGTATAGTGCGACGAAGGAGGATTTTTTGCGTAGAAGACTGCTTTTACTTAGTTTACTTGTAGTTCTGCTTATCACAGCTTGTGATACCACAAATCAGCAGCCCGCTGTAGCGGATTCAAATGATTTATTGAAAGAAGTACGCCAACTGATAAAGCGACATAGTATCTATAACGTGTCTGACAAACAACTGACCACAGGTGCATTAAAAGGTATGGTAGAAGCACAGCATGATCCATACAGCAGTTTCTTTACAGCGGAAGAATCCATACTCCAACGAAGTCGTTTAGCGAAGGAACGTGTTGGCATTGGTTTCCACATCATGCAGCAAGGAGAACGGTTTATTATCGCTGAGGTGGTACCAGGAACCAGTGCTGCCGAAGAAAATTTACAGCCAGGCGATGAACTAGTGGCTGTGAATCAAGTAGCAGTGAAAGGATTATCCGTCGAACAGTTGGTTCATCAATTGTCAGGGAAAGAGGGCACTACAGTGACCTTAAAAGTATTGTCTAAAGTGGATCAACAACTACATGATATTCAACTTGAAAGAAGAAAATTGCCTCAACATACTTTAACTGCTTCCACTCTGGAATCAAAAGATCAGAGCTATGGGTATATTTCTTTATCTGTTTTCGGGGAAGGGACTGCAGAGGAGTGGCAGCAAGCTTTGCAACTGTTCGAGAAGAAAGGTATTGAAGGCTTGATTATTGATGTCCGTGGAAATCCAGGAGGCTACCTCGGCAGTGTAGTGCCTATATTGGAGGATTTACTTGGACCCGGAATTCCACTTCTATGGATGGAAAATGCGAAGGGTGAATTGGAGTGGATGAAGAGTGAGAGAGAAGCGGTCTATACAGGACCTGTTGTGGTGCTTCAAGACAGTCATTCTGCGTCAGCTAGTGAAGTGATGTTAGCTGCGCTTTTAGAGTCTGAAAGAGCTATTTCAGTTGGCAGAACAACATTTGGTAAAGGAACAGTACAAGAAACATTTACTTTCAAAAATGAAAGCTCCCTGAAACTCTCCACAAAAAAATGGTTAACGCCAAGAAAGAAATGGATTCAAGGCACTGGAGTTGCTCCAATAATTGAAACGAAACAGCCGGCGCTCTCAGATTTAAAGCAGGTACCAGTCACAGAAACCGAATGGCAAAATTTTTATAAAATATTAGCACTTGTCGGTTTTTCAAGTGATAGTTCACAAGGTTCTAATACAAATCCCATCCTATCTTTCCAGCACCATATGAACTTACCGCAGACGGGCCAAGTGGATTCTGCCTTTGTCATCCACTTAAGGGAACGCTATAAATCCTGGTTAAAGCAAGAAGACAATGATGAAGCCATTCAACTAGCGCTTGATTACTTTTCACATTCTCAATAAAAGTATACTTTTCTATGAGTTGCTTTGCTAAAATAGAAAGTAACCGCTGGGAGGGGTACTATGGATCAGCAACGAATCATTGAAGTACTATGGAATATCGGACAATTCTTTGTTCATCCAGTTTTCTACTTAGCAATCGCAGCAGCAATCGCTACAGGATATTTTCGGGTCAAGAAAGAACGTAAAGATTTTCGAACGCGATTACACTATGGTTGGGGAGAAGTTAGCTCAATCTTTAAACACTCTTGGCTTTACTCACTAATTATTTCTTGTGTACTTATTTTAATTGGTGTAGTAATTTATCCAGAGTTTTTAGTGCTCTTAGCAGCAGTAGCGCTAATTGCACTTATTGTTTTTCAATTTCAAGCACTGTCGAGCGCCTATCTCATACCTACTGCTGTAGGATTATGGGCAGTTCTTCATCAATTATCGTATACAATTTATTTAGGTCCGTTAACGATTTCTGCTACAGAGTTTTCAGTAAACACTATTTGGCCGTTAGCACTTTTAATAGGGCTGCTACTTATTGCTGAAGGACTGCTTGTAAAAAAACAAGGTTTAGATATCGTTTCACCTCAATTAATCCGAACAGAACGTGGAGGCACAGCCGTTCAATACAAGACGAAACGTGTCTGGCTGCTGCCATTTCTATTCTTGATTCCTGGAGATTGGTTCGGTGAGTTCAATTCCATTTGGCCACTTATTCATTTTGGTGAAACTTCTTTTGCGCTTGTAGCGTTTCCTTTTATAACAGGGTTCCAACAACTTTCGAAAAAAGAGTATCCATTTATTACTGTTCCGAGACGAGCTCGTGAGTTTATTCTTCTTGGTAGCACCATCGCAGCAGTATCGCTACTCGGCATAGTGGTTCCTGTAATTGGAGTGATTGCTATGGTAGTAGCCTTTGCAGGACGCCTGTATCTCGATAGTGCGAATTGGCGCAAGCAAAACACGGGTCACTATGCAGTAGCTCCCATTTCTGAAGGGATTCAAATCGCAGGAGTTTTAAGCGGATCCCCGGCAGAGAAAATGGGGCTACGTATTGGTGAGAGAATCATGAAAGTGAACGGTCAACGTGTCGCTAATGAACAGGAACTCTATGAAGCCATTCAAATTAATGCAGCTCATTGTCGATTAGAAGTTTTGGATCACAACAATGAACTTCGCTTGAAACAACATGTCATATTCCGACATGATCATCATCGTTTAGGTCTGATGATTGCTAGGGAGACGCTATGAATGAATTGAGTCAAGCTACGCAGTTAATCTTAGCAATTTTTGTCCCAGGTGCTTTAGTCGTGCTATTTA
This sequence comes from Chryseomicrobium sp. FSL W7-1435, assembly GCF_038595005.1. GTDB lineage: Bacteria > Bacillota > Bacilli > Bacillales_A > Planococcaceae > Chryseomicrobium. Next base: position 2,156,511 of record NZ_CP151997.1, on the reverse strand, counting down.
CAAGGGTAACCTTTAATCAATGGGTCGCACTTGCCATAACGATTGCTTTGTTTACAGCGTCGGTAATAGCAGGGTACACTCGAGAATGGCTTCACTACATAGTCGATGCAGCATCTATGACCGTTGGTTTCTGGTACGCCACGCGCATGATGAAAAAACAAACTTCACAAGACGAAACGACGCTGTCTAAGTGACCGCGTCGTTTTTTCAAACTCATTTTTAGGAGGAGACGTTTTGTAAATCGTACAAACGGTAATACTAGTATAAAGAAGGTGACACGTACTATGGGACAATTTTTCACTCTTGAAACATTAGAAGAAATCATGAGTACATATAAAACGTTCGGGCCATTTGTGGGCATTCTACTGCCGATGCTTGAAGCGTTTCTTCCATTTTTACCGCTTGTCGTTTTTATCGTTGCAAATGTGACGGCATATGGCCTGTTCTTAGGATTTTTATTATCTTGGGTTGGATCTGTTCTAGGCGCTTATATCGTTTTCTTAGTGGTTCGAAAGTTTGGCCGTGCTCGCATTATCAAGTTTCTTACCCGTCATAAAAGGATTTCTCGATTAATCCATTGGGTAGAGCGCAATGGATTTGGTCCACTGTTCCTTCTACTATGTTTTCCTTTTACTCCATCTGCTATCGTCAATTTAGTAGCAGGACTGTCGAATATTCGAAAGTCCACCTATTTAACTGCTGTAATCCTCGGTAAATTTATTATGATTTTTATCATAAGCTTTATTGGTGCTGATATTCGTGCACTGGTTACAGAGCCTATACGTACAGCAATCGTAGCGGCTGTCATTGTTTTGTTGTGGGCTGTAGGAAAATATTTTGAACGTCGACTCGATAAAAAAGTGGAGTCTGACTTTAGAGAAATAGCAAAGCAGAGAGCGAGTGATGCTCAGCATGAAAGAGTGGGAAGATGACCTGAAAGAATGGGCAATTGCGTTACTAATTGGTGCAACGGTTATTCTTTTAGTGCGCTCTTTTATTGTGACGACCTATCAGATTGATGGAGACTCTATGTTGCCTACGTTACATTCTGGAGATCAGGTTGTGGTTTCATTAATCTCATCTATTGAGCCAGGAGACTTAGTGATAGTTCAGTATTCCGATCAAAAAGACATTGTGAAACGGGTTATAGGCGTACCAGGCGACAGAATAGAATTTCGTGCTAATCAAATCTTTGTCAATTCTGTCGTACTAGAGGAGCCCTATATATACGAGCAAGACTCTAATTTAGAAGATATGACGATAGAACTTGAAGAGGATCGCTATTTTGTATTAGGCGATAATCGAGAACGCAGTTTAGACAGTCGAGATTTAGGAACTTTTACAACACAACAGATAATTGGAGAAGTGAAATTTATCTATTATCCTTTTCAGCATTTCTCAGCCATTCATTATTAGAACCTTTGTTTCTTTGCTACAATAGAAACAAAGGTTTTTTTATTTGGTACAGGGGAGGGACGCAACATGGCATTACGCTGGATCACTGGGCGAACAGGTAGCGGAAAGACCACAGCCATTATGGATGAAATGATTACTCGAACAAAACAACAGCCGCTTGGAGACCCTTTGTTTTACTTGGTACCGGACCAAATGTCATTTACAGCAGAATGGCACTTGGCACGACATCAACAGCAGAGTGGATTGATTAGAAGTCAGGTGACAACTTTTAAGCGGTTAGCATGGCGCGTTTTACAAGAAACAGGTGGTATTACACGTGAAGAGGTAAACGGCGTTGGCTATCGGATGTTAATACGCAGTTTATTGAGAGAACAAAAAGACCAGTTCCTATTATTTAATCGAGCTGCGACAAAAAAAGGATTTACGGATCAGATGGAGTCCTTGTTAAAAGAGATCAGCCGTTACAACCTTACTGCAGCTTCTTTTGAAAAGAGTTTGCAAATGCTTCAAGAAGAGAATGCCCCCATCCCACTTCAACAAAAAGCACAAGATCTGTTAACCATTTCAACAGAGCTCGAAAGTCGCTTAGGGACACAATACATTGACGGTGAAGGTCACCTTCGTCTATTAGTCGAGCAAATACCGCATTCTTCTTTGATTGCTGAGAGTGAAATTTATATCGATTCTTTTACAGCCTTCACACCGATCGAAAGAGCGATTTTAGAGCAACTTATGATTCATGCAAAACATGTACATATTGCTTTGCCATTAATGGACAGAAATGAAGCGTTTGATGAAGACAGTTTGTTTCATGCACCTGCCACTACATTGCTTAAGCTAGAAGAGGTAGCTATTCAAAATGCTGTGGAAATAGTGCCTTCACTTCACTTGACGCAACAATTGCGCTTACAAGCACCCGCACTGCGTCACATCGAACAACAATTTGACCAACTACGCCCCTCTATATCCGAAGAGGCTCAAGGGATACGAATTGTAGGAGCTACAAATCCCCGAGTAGAAGTTAACTTTGTGGCAAACCAGATTCGAGAATTAGTGTTTAAAAAAGGCTATCGGTTTAAAGAAATTGCAGTCGTCCATCGCGACCCTACTCAATATGAAAAGTTGCTAACTACTATATTTGCTCAATTAAACATTCCACACTTTAGTAATGAAAAACGTCCAATGCTCGACCATCCTTTGATTGAATTGAGCAAAGCTTTATTTGAGATTCATAGAACCAATTATTCGTATGAATCGATGTTCCGTGCCATCAAAACGGGCTTGTTTTTCCCAGTAAATGAAGCTTCTTCTCTTTGGCAAAATCGTATGCATCGATTGGAGAATTTTGTGTTAGAGCGTGGGATTAGAGGAGATCGCTGGAGAACAGATAGCTGGTGGCGTGTAAAGCGCATTCGGGGAATGGAATTTTTTAAAGGCACACAGACAGATGAAGAGAAAGCACTCGAGGCGGAACAAAAGGCCACAAGAGATCAAATCTTGCATTTACTTGATCCCTTTGTAGAACAATTACAGCAGGCTATTACGGCTGAACAAGTCGCACAAAGCATCTTTTCATTTATGTCAGCAGCCCGTGTTCCACAAAAGTTAGCGTATTGGCAGCAACAAGCTGAGATGGCTTCTCTACAAGAAGAGGCTGTAGAGCATCGACAAGTTTGGAAAGAGTGGGTACATGTTCTAGAGCAATTTGAATTGATGTTCCGTAACCAATCCCTAACAATAGACGATGCAGCAGCCATTTTGGAAGAAGGCTTGGATCAATTATCCTTCTCAAAAATACCGCCATCACTTGATCAAATAGTTGTAGGGCAGGCTGACACAGCAAGATACTTAGGCATCAAAGCTCTCTTTGTGTTAGGAGTCAACGATGGCACGTTTCCAAAGCGAGTAGACCATGAGGGGTTGTTAACGGATGAGGACAGGGCTTTTCTGCAACAAGCAGGTTTAGAGCTTGCCCCCTCTACGAAAGAACGATTAAGAGAAGAAAATTATGTACTTTATAAAGTGCTAACGACAGCAAGTGAAGCTGTCTATGTTAGTTACTCTTTAGCGGGTCTTGATGGCAAACCATTGCTTCCTTCTACTTACATTAAACGCCTGCAAAGCTTGTTTACGAGTCATTTGACCGAGCAAGTTTCCGAGCGAGATTTCTACGGAGATGCACCTAAGTATATCAATCATCCACGTATAGCATTAACAGGCTATGCTTTAAAAAGATATGCAGAGCAAGAGCTCGATCAACCGCTCTCAAGTTATTGGCAGGATGTAGAATCGTATTTGAAACAAGATCCTTATTGGCAGTCCGTGGTAGATCATGTTGAAAAGCCGTTAACAAAACAACCGGGAACGGAGAAAATTTCTCGACTAGCTGCTGAAGGAATTTATTCTTCGGTCATTAAAGGGAGTGTGTCTCGTGTTGAAACGTATTACAGCTGTCCTTTTAAACAATTTGCCACCTATGGGCTTGAATTGAGAGGAAGGGATGTATTCAAACTCGAAGCACCAGCAATGGGTGATTTATTCCATGCAGCGTTAAAATGGATTTCCGACTATACGACAGAACACAAAATTCAGTGGAATGAACTTTCTCGGAAACAGTGTAATGAGTTGAGTGCTACAGCGATTGCTCACATCGTTCCTCTCTTTTTTAATCAGTTACTACTTAGTACCAATCGCTATCACTATATTACGAAAAAGCTGACTCGAATCGTCGCTTCTACAATGAATGCACTTCGTCAACATTCAGCTCGATCTAAATTTCATCCCATCGCCATTGAAGTAGGATTTGGTTTAGGAGAACAATTGCCGCCCCTTGAGCTACCACTTTCAAACAATGGAAGGATGGAACTGAGAGGTCGAATCGACCGAGTCGATGTGGCAAAAATACAAGATCGAAATTATATACGCGTCATTGATTATAAATCTTCTAAAAAAGCGTTAGATCTTAATGAAGTTTATCATGGATTATCCCTACAATTATTGACGTATCTGGATGTGGCAACGCATTATTCACAGCAATGGCTTGAAGAACCTGCCGAACCAGGCGGTGTATTGTACGTCCACCTTCACGAACCTACTCAGCAAACAGCTGAAGAATTGTCGCAGCAAAAAATTGAAGAGCTGCAGTTCAAGTCGTATAAAATGGAGGGACTTGTCACATCTGAATGGGATGTTCTTGAAGCCATGGACAATGAATTAACTGGGCACTCGGATATCGTCCCTGTTCATGTGAAAAAAGACGGCTCTTTTGGAGTAACATCTAAAATACTTTCATCTGAAGAACTTAAAAAAACAGGCGCCTTTGTACGCAAACGCCATCGCCAAGCTGGCGGGGGAATGCTTGCAGGAGATGCAAGAGTGTTACCCTACAAATTACGTGACAAAATGCCGTGCGATTTTTGTGCTTATCGAAGCGTATGTCAATTTGACCCACAAGATACTCGTCAACCAATTCGGAAGCTTGCCGTTGAAAAGCCAGCAGCGATTGTTGAAAAAATCAATAAAGAGGTGGACCAAGAATGATACCAATTATGCCTACTTCAGAAACGTGGACGGCTGCACAGTGGCAAGCAATTTGGGAAAGAGATGCAGACATATTGGTTTCAGCTGCTGCGGGATCTGGTAAAACTGCCGTCTTGATTCGTCGTTTGATTGAAAGGATCACGGATCAGCACCAACCCATAGGTGTAGATGAACTGTTAGTTGTTACATTCACTAATGCAGCAGCAGCCGAGATGCGTCACCGACTTGCAGAAGCGATTGAAAAAGCTATCCAGTTAAATCCTGAGTCTAAACATTTACGCCAACAGTTGCACCTGTTAAATAAAGCGAATATCTCTACCCTCCACTCGTTTTGTCTGCAAATCATTCGACAATATGGTTATTTACTCGATATTGACCCTGGTTTTCGACTGGCCAATGAAAATGAATCGGCTCTACTTCAAGAAGATGCATTGGAAGAGATCATTGAAGAAGCGTATGAAGCAGACCAGGACGCGATGTACCGACTGGCAGATTCCTTTTCTTCCGATCGCTCTGATCAAGCCCTCGAGCATCTCATACGGCAGTTGTATCACTATGCACGCGTTCATCCCAACCCACATGAATGGCTCGAAGCTATTGTGGAGGCATATTCTCTTCAAGAGGACATGACTGTAGATGATCTTCCGTATACAGTGGGTGTTAAGCAAGCGATTTTATATCGTGTTCAAACAGCGCGAGCTCAAAATACACTACTAAAATCATTAGCTGAAAGTAGTAGTGGTTTAGAAGCTCTCGTAACTACCGCATTAGTGGATGAAGATATTTTACATGTCGCTGAAGAGAAAGTTCAAACAGCTACTTGGGATGACCTATATGCTTTTTTTAGTCAATTCAAATGGGCAACAGCTAAAGCTGTTCGCGGCGATTACGATGAAGACTTAAAGCAGCAATTGCAATCTATCCGAAACCAATATAAAGCAGATATTACGGCAATCAAGGATGACTATTTTGCTAGGAGACCGGAACGTTTACTAGATGAAATTCGAATGATGCATCCTGTTATTCAAACTCTGGTAAATCGTGTTGAGGAATTCGCGGCTCGTTACGAGGAGAAAAAATCGCAACGAAGTTTGCTGGATTTCTCAGACCTTGAACATAAGGCCTATGCCATTTTAGTGCAACCGGATCGTCATCAACCATCAGAAGTCGCACTCAGTTATCGTAGAAAGTTCAAAGAAGTGTTAGTAGACGAATACCAAGACATTAATTTGTTACAAGAAGGCATCATTCAACTTGTTAAGAGTGGGGGAGAAGCTGATGGTAACATGTTCATGGTAGGAGACGTCAAACAGTCTATCTATCGCTTTCGTTTAGCAGAACCTATGCTATTTCTAAATAAATATGAACGATTTAAAGCAACTACGACTTCAGGTACTGCTATTGATTTAAATGCCAACTTCCGCAGTAGAAAAGAAGTGGTAGACGGCATTAACTATATTTTTGAACAAATCATGGGGAAAGATGTTGGGGAAATTACCTATGACGAGGAGGCTTCACTAAAGCAGGGAGCACCTTATAATGATGTCCTACAGCCGATAGAAGTTCATATTTTCCAAAAGGGTGCAGAACAAGAAGAAGAACTTACAAAGGCTCGTGCAGAAGCTGAGTGGACAGCTAGGAAAATCAAAGAGTTAATCGACACGGAAAAAGAAGTGTATGATCCTTGGACAAAAGCAACAAGAAAAGCACAATACCGAGATTGTGTTATTCTCATGCGCTCTATGACATGGACTCCAGAGTTTATTGAAGTCTTTAAACAGTATAAAATTCCTTTTCATGTTGAAACCAAAACGGGCTTTTATGAAGCGATAGAAATTCAATGGATGTTAGAGTTGTTGAAAATTATCGATAATCCTTATCAAGATATTCCTCTCGTTGCTGTACTCAGGTCTCCCATGATTGGAATGACGGACGAAGAGTTGGCGCAGTTACGTGCTGTGGATAAAAAATGTCCTTTTTATGATTTGCTTCAAAATAGCCATGCACAAGCTTCTTTAAGTAGTAAGATGCAATCAAAAATTCAGCAATTTTTAGTGCTTCATCAGGCATGGCAAAAGAAGAGCCAGTCAGGACCTTTAGTTGATATTATATGGTCCATTTATCAAGACACTTATTTGCTCGAACAAGTAGCGACCATGCCAGCGGGGAGCCAACGACAATCTAATCTGCATATGCTGTTGGATCAAGCTGAGCAGTTTGAGCAGACTTCCTATAGAGGAGTATTTCGATTCCTACGTTTTATTGAGCGCATTCGCAATCGAGGAGACGACGTGGGAGAAGCTCGTGCTATTAGTGACAGGGAAAACGTCGTTCGTATTTTAACGATTCATGCTTCTAAGGGACTTGAATTCCCGTTTGTTTTTTTACCAGGAATGGCACGTGGATTTAATCAAATGGACTTCAAAGAGAATTATTTATTTGATCAACACGATGGGATCGCTGTAAAAGCCATTGATCCAGAGCTGCGCATTGCCTATCACTCTTTACCATTTATCGCTTTAAAAGAACGAAAATTATTAGAAGCTAAGTCAGAGGAAATGCGTATCTTGTACGTGGCCATGACACGAGCTCGTGAAAAATTGTTTATGACTCTTTCCGTTACATCCGTGGACAGCGCAATCGACAAATGGGTATCCGTCGGGTTTGCTCAATCAGATGAACCAGTTCCACCATTCATTCGCAGTAACGCAAATAGTTACTGGGAGTGGCTAGGCCCTGCTTGGCTACGATTGCCCGATTTTCAACAACTTGTGGGCATCCAAACGTCTAGCCTCAAACCGTTGCCTGGTAATTGGTCTTTTGAACTTCACACGATGGCGAGCGAGATGGAGGAACAGGATTTCACAGGAGAAGAAAACTCTTCCGATACAATCACCAGTCAAACGAATCATCAGCTCAAGGAGCAGTTTGACGCAACTTACGCTTATGAACTAGCTATTAAAAAAACAGCTAAACAAACAGTGTCGGAGTTAAAAAGGTTACAAACCTATGAAGCGAGTGAAGAGGATTACTTTGCTGTTTCCACTCTGCAAGTTAGTGATGATGAATGGGAGATCCCGTCATTCATGAATCAGGAAAAGAGTTTTTCAGCAACAACGAGAGGGACAGTGTACCATAGTGTCTTCCAACATCTCCCTTTAGATAAATCTTTCAACGTTGATGCCTATCTGAATACTCTTGTTGAGCGTGAAATCATTACAACTAATGAAAAAACTCTCATTGATCTTCAGCATATCGAAGCATTTCTTAAGAGTTCACTGAAAGAAGAGTTAGATGCTGCTAAACAAATTTATAGAGAGCAACCCTTTACTTTTGCGATGAAAGACGAAAGGGGAGACTACCAAATTGTACAAGGTGTCATTGATTTGTTCTTCGAGGATCAATCTGGACAATGGCATTTACTAGATTTTAAAACAGACGCTCTAAGTGCTTATCGCAAAGAGCCTGAACAAGCTTTTGCCAAATTAAAAGAACGCTATGCAGTGCAAATGAACCTTTATGCGCAAGCTCTGGAAGAAATTCTTGCTATCAAGCTGGCTTCCAGGCTCATCTATAGCGTTCCTTATCATCAAACAATAAAAATGTAGGAGGAATGAGCAGTCTTGCAACTACACCCCTTATCAAATTCCGAGCGATTTCAAGAAATAGATCAGCTCCGAGGGTTTTCATTATTAGGTATTTTACTCGTCAATATGTTGTTTTTTCACTCTCCCTATATTTATTTTGATCCTTTTAATTGGTACCAGTTGCCTCAAGATAAATTCATGTACCAGATGATAGACATATGGGTGCAAGGTAGCTTCTATCCGTTATTTGCTATGTTGTTTGGGTTTGGTCTTGCTACTCAATTTTTGCGTATTGAAGAAAAGTTTTTAACATTTGGGATGAAACGAATGGCAGTGTTATTGCTCATAGGAATTTTACATGTTTTATTCTTATGGGCGGGCGATATATTAATCACCTATGCAGCTTCAGGTTTTGTGCTCCTATTTTTATTGCGCCTTTCTGCCAAGTGGCTATTTAGTTTAGCACTGGTATTCTATCTGATTCCAAATGCTGCTATCACTCTTTTACTGGCGGCAGTTAAAAGATTTGATCCAGACAGTGCTGCCATGTATTCTTCAGTGCAGGGTATCGAATCTTCAATTATAGCGTATGGGTCGGGAAGTTTTGGTGAGGTGCTAACACAGCGCCTAGCGGACTGGAACTATATGAATCAAGGTGGTCTATTTTTGCTGTGGATGTTGTTCTCTATTCTTCCGTTAATGATGTTGGGAGCAGCAGCTGCAAAGGCAAATCTTATAAAACGAATACGTAACTCTTTCAGTAAAACTTTACTCGCAGGTATTCTTTTAATAGCCGTTGGAACACTTACAAAGTGGATTCCTTATGCGTTAGAAGGGAATATCTTGACGGCGACAGTGCAAGATACCTTTGGTGGACCGATTCAAGCTATCGGGTATGGACTTGTCTTTCTATCTTTAGCGGCAAAATTTTCAGGATTTATTGGATTAAGGCCATTTGAAAAAGCAGGCCGAATGTCGTTATCTATCTATCTTTTAATGTCTGTTTTAGCCACAACATTTTTCTATTCCTATGGACTAGGCTTTTATGGGAAGGTAGATGTAACTGCAGGAACTTGGATTGGAATTGGGATTTATGCCATTTGCCTTATCTTTGCAGAATTGTGGTTATCTAAGGCCAAACAAGGGCCGGTAGAAGTGCTTTGGCGAACTTTGACGTATCCACGCAACAAATAGATGAAATTGTCCGATGAATATAATAGACTATAGTTAAAGGGAAAAGGAGCTGACCTATGAAATTATTATCGTATCGACACCAACAACTAGAAAGATTCGGTCCAAAAGTGAAAAAGCAAGAGGCGGTTTGGGATGTTCAAAAAATCAATGAGGAGCTTCAAACATTTGTTGATTTTCCAGCAACGCTTGCTGAAGGTACTGCAAAAGGAATGGATTTTGTAGAACAGCTTCGCAAACTTGTAATAGAAGCCGAGAATCATCCAGAAGCAGAGACATTCAAGCACCAGTTTACGGATATTGAGTGGTTAGCTCCAATTCCACGCACGCCTAAAAATATCTTTGCCATCGGTAAGAATTATGCAGATCATGCAAAGGAGATGGGTGGAGAGGCTGTTGATTTTGTCGTATTTACAAAATCGCCTACAGCAATAGTGGGAGATGAAGCGACTGTTTCAGTTCATAGTGAATTGACTCAACAGCTCGATTATGAGGGTGAGCTGGCAATTGTCATTGGCAAAGGTGGAAAAAACATTCCTGAACGTATGGCACTTGATGCCGTGTTTGGTTATACAATCGGTAACGATATTACTGCGAGGGACATGCAGAAAAATCATCAGCAGTTTTTCTTAGGTAAAAGTTTAGCAGGGAGTTCCCCGCTCGGACCTTACGTAGTAACAAAAGATGAACTAGCAAATCCTCACGAATTGACTATTGTTACAAAAGTAAATGATGAAATTCGTCAAAATGGGAAAACGTCTGATATGGTATACTCAATTGAGCAAATTATTGCTAAAGTGAGTGCTGTTGTAGAACTAGAACCGGGAGATATCATTTTAACGGGTACACCAGCTGGCGTCGGCAAAGGATTCGAACCACCGAAGTTTTTAACTTCAGGAGATACTGTAAAAGTATCGATTGAAGGTATTGGTACATTAGTAACACACATCGAGTAACGAGGAGGAACAACATGGACTTTTTAGCATCACCACATTTACACATCACTACCTGGGTATTGGGTATTGCATTATTTTTCATTGCTTACTTAATGCCAGCGTCAGCAAAAAACACAAAAATCATTCACATGATTTTACGTGTGGATTACTTATTAATTATTTTGACAGGCGTCGCGTTGTTCATTAAAGGTATGGACTTTGGCCAAGGAATGCTTTACGGCTTGAAATTCATAGCAGGTATTCTAGTAATCGGTATGATGGAAATGGCGTTAGTGAAAAAGAAGAAAGGCAAACCATCGACTTTGTTCGTTGTCTTAATGCTTGTATTCTTATTCATTGCCTTGTTCCTAGGCTTTAAACTGCCAATGGGAATCAACTTCCTAGCATAAAACCCAAGCTGTCTGACACTCGTCAGGCAGCTTTTCTTTGGTCACATAATCTTCAGATTTGCACGCAGTGTTAGTTGCTGAGTCTCTGGTACAATAAAAGAGGACGAAGGAGGAATTACTTTAATGAACCGCTTACCCTTTATATTGCTCTTTGCTCTGCTTCTAAGCATACCAGCACCAGCATTCGCTTCTATGCAAGATGAGAGCATTTATGACCTCTATGTAGATCGCTATTTTAATCAAACTTCCAACAATGATGTCGACGTCAACACACAAGATCCACAAGCATTTGCTGGTGGAGACTTTTTAGGTATTCGTGATCGACTCAGCCACATACAAGACATGGGCTTTACTTACATATCTGTTGGTCCCATTTTTGAAACCGACAAGTATGATGGAAGTGCTATAGTTGCCTATTCTAGTATCGAACCGCGGTTTGGTACAGAACAAGAATTTGTGGATTTAGTAGAAGAATTGCACGCAAAAGATTTAAAGGTGATGATAGACCTTCCTGTGAACGATGCAACCCCTCAACAGTTTGAGGAAATGCAAGCGTTCGTGGAACAATATGCTATCGATGGAGTCAAATTAACCGGCTTACCTGAAACAGCCACGCAGGAACTTAGTGCATTTGTTGAAGCAATTAATACCGATCAGCGAGATGTGATCAGTTTGCAGGAGACAGATTTACAGTTGGATGCAACTTTCAGTAATAGCACTGTAGAAGCCTTTCAGCAAGCATTTAAGACTGTTGATCAACCGATGGATGTCCTGACGACTCTAACGGAAAAGGATGTGCTAGCGTTAGATACATTAGCCACTGAGCGGTTTACACACTTCAGTACCATGGAAAATATGTTTCCACCTACACGTATTAAAGTGGCGCTTGGAGCTCTTTTAACTCTTCCAGGAGTACCAGTGATGACTTACGGAACCGAAATTGCGATGAACGGAGATAGCAGTGAGACAAGTCATCAGATTATGAACTTCCGTGTAGACGAGGATATTATGTTATTTGCAGAAGACCTGCAAACTGTTCGTAATCAATCAGAAGCGCTGCAAACTGGAGATTTTGAACTTCTGCAAAATGAAGATGGCTACTTAGTGTTCAAGCGTTCTACAGAAAATGAATCGTTTATCGTCGTGATAAATAACTCCAGTGAAACGAAAACCTTTACGGCATCTGAAGAGATTGTAGGGGTGGACAAAGAGTTACGAGGTTTGTTTGGTCGAGATGTGGTTCGTCAAAATGACAATGGCATGTATAACATGACAATTGACCGTGAATTAGTGGAACTTTACCATGTGAAAGAAAATGCAGGGTTAAATACAGCTTATATTGTAGCGATGCTGATAGCGTATGCTCTGTTTTTAGGCTTCATCTACCTTGTTTGGAGAAAAGGGAAACAAAAGAAAAAAGCTTTAGCTGAGTGATAAATGCATAATAGAGGTTGGGACAAAATTAAAATCAGCAAGTTCTCTAAGGTGAATTCCAGAGAACTTGCTGATTTTTCCTGTATGTTGAGCTCCGTTTCGGGGCTGCGTTCCGTGGGCGCGTCGTTCTTATAACCTGATGTAATCAAGTTGCGAACGTCAGAAAGACGCTCCAAAATCAGTCGCACCAACCGAGGCCAAGAGCGCCTCACTTGGCACGCCTGATTTCCTCGGACTTTCTAGAGTGACGTTCTCCACATCTAAGAATAATCAAGTTGCGAACGTCAGAAAGACGCTCCAAAATCAGTCGCACCAACCGAGGCCAAGAGCGCCTCACTTGGCACGCCTGATTTCCTCGGACTTTCTAGAGTGACGTTCTCCACATCTAAGAATAATCAAGTTGCGAACGTCAGAAACACGCTCCAAAATCAGTCGCACCAACCGAGGCCAAGAGCGCCTCACTTGGCACGCCTGATTTCCTCGGACTTTCTAGAGTGACGTTCTCCACATCTAAGAATAATCAAGTTGCGAACGTCAGAAACACGCTCCAAAATCAGTCGCACCAACCGAGGCCAAGAGCGCCTCACTTGGCACGCCTGATTTCCTCGGAGTTTCTAGAGTGACGTCCTCCACATCTAAGAATAATCAAGTTGCGAACGTCAGAAACACGCTCCAAAATCAGTCGCACCAACCGAGGCCAAGAGCGCCTCACTTGGCACGCCTGATTTCCTCGGAGTTTCTAGAGTGACGTCCTCCACATCTAAGAATAATCAAGTTGCGAACGTCAGAAACACGCTCCAAAATCAGTCGCACCAACCGAGGCCAAGAGCGCCTCACTTGGCACGCCTGATTTCCTCGGACTTTCTAGAGTGACGTTCTCCACATCTAAGAATAGAAAAAGACAGAGAGAGCACCAGGTCCAACATGAGCTCCAATTGCGGAACCGATCATTTGAATTTCAAAATTTTGAATACCATAAGCTTCTTCTAATAAAGCTCGCAATTCTAAAGCCGCAGCTTCATCATCTCCATGTGAAATATGGACAGTTTGTTTTTCTAGTTCAAAACCAGTCTGACCCACAAGTTCAACCAACCGCTTGATAACTTTTTTACGACCACGAATTTTTTCGATTGGAATCAGTTTTCCTTCTTCCACATGAAGAACAGGCTTGATGTTCAATAGCCCGCCAACAAAAGCGCTTGTTTTGGATACGCGGCCACCACGTGCCATATAATCCAAATCTTCAACTGTGAAGTAATGTTCAATATGAGGGGCGATATCATATAATCTCGTCTCAAGCTCAGCCACAGTCAAACCTTGCGTGCGAAGTTCCACAGCTTTTTTGACCAACATGCCGTAGCCAAGAGACGCTGCTTTCGAATCAATAATTACAAATTGAAAATCAGGATACGATTCTACCACTTGATCCCGCATCATCACTGCAGTGTTATAAGTGCCCGATAAAGCAGAAGAAAAGGCAACATAAATTCCTTGTTCACCATTCTTAGCAAGTTTCTCAAATTCCTTTAAGAAGGTTTCGGGTGAGACTTGAGACGTTTTAGGTTGATGACCCTCACGAATTTTATCGTAAACTTCTTTGGCTTGAATACCGATGATATCTTCGTAATCGTTGCCTTCAATATGTACGCGAAGTGGAAAAAGTTCCACATCCGCCTGCTGGAAATAACTTAATGGTAAGTCCGTCGCGCTATCCGCATAGATTTTCATAGGTTCCCTCCTATACATGTAGTTTTAATTTCAAGCGTTCTTCTAAATAAATACCGATGCCGTCTTCATTATTTGTGCCGATAATTTCATTGGCGATATTTTTAAGTGGTGAAATGGCATTCCCCATTGCTACACCAGTCCCTGCATAATCAATCATTTCTAAGTCATTGTCTTCATCTCCGAAGGCAATGATTCGGCTTTTAGGGATGTTTAAATAGTCTGCCACAGGTTGTATTCCAACTGCTTTATTCAAACCGCTTTTGACAATTTCAATAACGTGCCAAGGTGCACCCCAACGGCGATGATCAATAACCTCTGCATGGACTTCACGTAAATGGCTACGGATTGCCTCGACATGATGTTCTTCTGCATGAATGAGCATGCTTGTTGGATCATGCTTCAAATAGTTTCGTAAATCTCCAGTTGTGAACTTAGGGTCTCCCCAGGCAAATGCATCCATGATTTTTTCATCGTGCTGGTGAAGATAGACATCATCTAAAACTTCGGCAAGTAAATTCTTTATTTCAAAGTTCTCAACAGCATTAACCACTTCTTTGACTACACTTAATTTGATTGGTTCATGAATTGTTTTCCAATCACGAGAGGTTGGGTGATGCACGAAGGCACCATTAAAGTTGACAATCGGAGTTGTCAATCTAAGTTCTTTATAATACATGCCAGTAGCGCGATAAGGTCTGCCAGTGGCAATCATGATTTCATGACCCGCTTCTTTTGCTTTTAGTAGTGTTTCTTTAGTGCGTGGAGAAATCACTTTTTCATCCGTTAATAAGGTACCATCCAAGTCAAGTACGATTAAATGTTTTTCCATTCTTTCACCTCTCCCTTATATCTAGTTTACTCCTATAGCACTAGAGCGTCAAAGGGAAGGGATAGTGGCAATTCAAGGGGGCATTTGTTACACTACTAGTAGTGGAAAGGTGGGAATCATTATGGATCAAGATATGAAAGATAGTATGATGAGCGCTCTAGAAGAGGTTATCGACCCTGAACTTGGAATTGACATTGTCAATTTAGGTCTTGTATACGATGTGGATCTTACGGATGAAGGTGTTGCAATCGTTACAATGACTCTTACGTCAATTGGATGCCCAATGGGACCAATGATTGTAGATCAGGTCAAGACAGCTCTTGGTCAGTTGCCAGAGGTCAAGGAAACAGATGTTAACATTACATTTAATCCACCTTGGTCACGTGATCACATGTCACGTTACGCTAAAATCGCATTAGGAATTCGATAATAGATAGGACTCGACACGTTGTCGGGTCTTTTTTTTATAATCAAATTGCTTTACAACCTAATAAAATACTTAGTATAATTTAATTAGTCAAAGAAGGTCAAACTTCTCGAGGAGGAATTAAAATGCAATTCACCCAAATGCCCGCAGATGATACTAGACCACCTCTCGAACAATATGGACGAAACCTTGTGAGTTATGCAAAAGAAGGAAAAATGGATCCTGTCATTGGAAGAGACCAAGAAATTCGCAACGTGATTCGGATTCTTTCACGCAAAACAAAAAATAATCCCGTACTAATTGGTGAACCTGGTGTGGGTAAGACGGCGATAGTAGAGGGACTTGCTCAGCGCATTGTAAAAAAAGATGTGCCAGAAGGGCTTAAGGAAAAAGAAATTTATGAATTAGATATGTCAGCCCTTATTGCCGGAGCAAAATATCGTGGTGAATTTGAAGAACGTTTGAAAGCGGTACTTAAACAAGTGAAAGATAGTGAAGGATCTATTATTTTATTTATTGATGAGCTTCATACCATTGTGGGGGCTGGTAAAGCAGACGGAGCTATGGATGCGGGCAACATGCTAAAACCAATGCTTGCTCGTGGAGAACTGCACTGTATTGGGGCAACTACTTTAGATGAATACCGAATGTATATTGAAAAAGATCCTGCGTTAGAACGCCGTTTTCAACAAGTTCTTGTGAAAGAACCGACTGTTGAAGATGCGATTTCTATCTTACGTGGACTAAAAGAACGTTTTGAATTGCATCATGGTGTTAGAATTCATGACCGAGCCATCGTAGCTGCTGCCGAACTGTCAAACCGGTATATCACGGAACGTTTCATGCCAGACAAAGCAATCGACCTTGTAGATGAGGCGTGTGCGATGATTCGTACAGAAATTGATTCTATGCCGCAAGAATTAGACGAAGTCACACGTAAAATTATGCAGCTTCAAATTGAAGAACAAGCATTACTGAAAGAAAAAGATGCCGCCAGTCAAAAACGATTACAACAGCTTCGACAAGAATTAACAGCTTTACAGCAGTCTTCTAGTGCCATGAGTACCCAGTGGGAGCAGGAAAAAGCCTCACTCAAAGTAGTTCAAGAAAAACGTGAAGCCCTTGATAAATTACGTAGAGAACTTGAAGAATCTGAAGCGGCATACGATTTAGCTAAAGCTGCGGAACTTCGACATGGAAAAATTCCTTTAGCAGAAAAAGAACTGGCTACGATTGAGCAGGAAAATCAATCAGAAGAGCGCATTCTACGTGAAGAAGTAACGGAAGAGGAGATTGCATCGATTGTAGCCCGGTGGACGGGTATTCCGGTTACAAAGCTTGTGGAAGGGGAGCGTGAAAAGTTGCTTCAATTAGAAGCCACTCTTGCACAGCGCGTTATTGGACAAGACAAAGCAATTCAACTAGTTTCAGAAGCCGTTCTGCGGGCACGAGCGGGTATTAAAGATCCACATAAACCAATCGGATCCTTCTTATTCTTAGGACCGACGGGTGTCGGGAAGACCGAGCTTGCTAAAACATTAGCAGCCCAACTGTTTGATTCTGAGCAACATTTTATTCGAATTGATATGTCGGAATATATGGAAAAGCATAGTGTCTCAAGATTAGTTGGCGCACCACCCGGTTATATTGGATATGAAGAAGGGGGTCAGTTAACTGAAGCGGTCCGGAGAAATCCTTATTCTGTAGTACTTTTAGATGAAATCGAGAAAGCACATCCGGATGTAGCCAATATTTTATTACAACTTTTAGATGATGGGCGCATCACAGATAGCCAAGGTAGAGCCGTTAATTTTTCAAATACCATTGTGATTTTAACTTCTAATATCGGATCTTCTTATTTAATAGAGTCAGAATCCGAGATTTCAGAACATAAAGAACAACTAGTTATGCAAGCACTTCGCCAACAGTTCAAACCAGAGTTATTAAATAGAATGGATGACATTGTCATGTTCCATTCATTGGGGAAAAATCAATTTATTCAAATTGCAGAAAAATATATGAATGAGTTGGCAGTTAAACTCGGAAAACAGGATGTGTCATTGCAGGTGGATCCATCCGTTTATCAATGGATTGTCGATAGAGGTGTAGATGCGGCATTTGGTGCCCGACCTTTAAAGCGCTACATTCAGCGTCACATTGAAACACAAGTTGCTAAGCAGCTAATTAAAGGGGATGTTGGCCCTGGATCAACTCTTGAATTGACCATTGTAGACAATGAGCTTGTTGTTTCTGGCTAAATACGAAGCACCCACGGAGAGCGGAACTCATTACAAATAAAATCAGCAGGTTCTCTAGTATTCAACCTAGAGAACCTGCTGATTTAATTTTGCTCCAACTTTTTTCAAATTCTAAGCCGGTTCATGGAATTAATGATGAGCATTTTTAGGGATTTTCGGTAAAATTGCATCGATTACGATGATGGCTACAGCCATTACGACACCCATAATAAATCCGTTCATTAGAACGAAATCAACATTAATTACAGCACTTACGACGTAATTTAACATTGTCACTAAAATTAGCGACCAAATTAAAACCGTTACATATTGCATTGTCGTCACCTCAGTCAATTTTCTTCTTGAATCATATCATAGATAGCTTATGAGGTGTATGAAAAACCTAAAAAACTTCCCACTCAATCTTATAGTGTTGATAAATGTTCACGATTTGGTTATGATTATGACCAGGTGCTAATAATAGCTATAAGGAAATGAGGGTGAGATTAATGAGTGTAGGCATATGGGGAATCGGCTCATACGTTCCAGAAAATCGGGTCACTAACGATGACTTGGCTCAGCGAATGGACACGTCAGATGAGTGGATTAAATCACGCACAGGAATTGAAGCCCGCCATTTAGCAGATGATTCAGAAGCTACATCGGATCTAGCCTATATGGCAGCTTTACGTGCTCTTGAAAATGCACAAATTGACGCACAAGAAATTGATTTAATTTTGGTCGCTACGGTAACTCCTGATCAGCCGTTTCCAACGGTCGCAAATGCTCTTCAGCATCGGTTAGGTGCAACTAAAGCGGCTTCGATGGACGTATCAGCTGCTTGTGCAGGATTCATGTATGCGGTAATTACTGGATCTCAGTTTGTTCAAACAGAAGTCTATAAGCATGTATTAGTAATTGGGGTTGAAAAACTCTCAAAGATTATTGATTGGGAAGATCGCACAACAGCTGTACTCTTCGGTGACGGTGCAGGTGCAGTCGTTTTAGGACCGGTAGCTGAAGGTAGAGGGATACTTTCATTTGAGCTTGGATCAGACGGAAGCGGTGGGAAATATCTTTCCCAACAGGGGGCACATCTGCAAATGAACGGACGTGAAGTTTTCAAATTTGCTGTCCGCCAAATGGGGGAATCTGCTGTAAATGTTTTGAAGAAAGCAGGTCTCACGAAAGAAGATGTAGATTTTTTAATACCTCACCAAGCGAATATTCGTATTATGGAAGCAGCTCGAGAAAGATTACAACTGCCGGAAGAGAAAATGTCCAAGACGATTCACATGTATGGCAACACTTCCGCAGCTTCAATCCCCTTGTCACTAGACTATGAGTTGCAGCAGGGCAAAGTGAAAGATGGAGACTTACTTGTCATGGTAGGCTTCGGTGGTGGTTTAACATGGGGTGCAATCGCGTTACGTTGGGGAAAATAATTTGAAATGAGGGACATAGTGTGAATAGAAGAGTAGTAATTACTGGAATAGGGGCTGTTACACCATTAGGCAACACAGCTACTGAGACTTGGGAAGGCATTATTGCAGGTAAATCAGGAGTAGGTCCACTTACTCGATTAGATAGTACTCAATTTCCTGCAAAAGTCGCTGCAGAAGTAAAAGACTTTTCTATAGAAGAGTTTGTTGAGAAAAAAGAAGCTAGAAAAATGGACCGCTTTACTCAATTTGCTTTAGCAGCCTCAATTGAAGCGATGAAAGATGCAAATCTTGAATTAGATGAAAAGACAAGTTTACGGACTGGTGTCTGGATTGGTTCAGGTATTGGTGGAATGGAGACGTATGAAAATCAGTTTCGAACGTTTTTAGATAAAGGTGTACGTCGTGTGAGTCCTTTCTTTGTGCCAATGATGATTCCTGATATGGCTTCAGGCCAAGTGTCTATCTATTTTGGAGCTAAAGGGATTAACTCTTGCTCAGTGACAGCTTGCGCTTCAGGAACAAATTCTATTGGAGATGCCTTTAAAGTAATTCAACGTGGAGACGCTGATATTATGATCTCTGGAGGAGCAGAAGCACCCATTACTAACATGGCTGTGGCAGGCTTCTGTGCAAACACTGCTCTCACTACGAATCCAGATCCTACAACAGCTTCGCGTCCGTTTGATGCCAATCGCGATGGCTTTGTTATTGGAGAAGGGGCAGGTATTGTCATATTAGAAGAACTTGAGCATGCTTTGGCTCGTGGAGCAAAGATTTACGCTGAAGTAGCCGGCTACGGATCTACTGGAGATGCGCACCATATTACTGCACCAGCACCTGAAGGGGAGGGAGCAGCTCGTTCCATGTTGCAAGCCATTAATGATGCATCTATTGAAGTTGGAGAAATTGGTTACATCAATGCACATGGAACTAGTACACCTTACAACGACCTTTTTGAAACACAAGCTATAAAAAGCGTTTTTGGAGACTATGCTAAAGAGCTAGCAATTAGTTCCACTAAATCAATGACGGGTCATTTACTTGGAGCAGCAGGTGGAGTAGAAGCTATTTTTACAGCTTTAGCTTTAAAAGAGGGAATTTTACCTCCAACAATTAACTTGAATACTCCAGATCCTCAGTGTGATTTAGATTATATTCCAAATAAAGCTAGAAGAAAATCTATTGAAGCAGCCATTTCAAATTCATTAGGATTTGGTGGTCACAATGCGAGTTTAGTTCTCAAAAAATATTAATCATATTGCGAAATAATAAAAACTACTGATAATCTCTATCAGTAGTTTTTTTTATTTAAACCCTTTAGCGCGTTGTAGCGCTAAATTACTTAGGTGAGTCAATAGACACATAGGCACTGAATCATTACTCATTTCTTAAAAAAAATTTCCTAATATTGCTTTTGGTTGAATCCCTTGTGTCCCTAAGGTTTACAAAGTTTTCTAAATTTAAAGAATGATGAAAATTGTGAAATGAGCCAAAAAACTTATTGTCACTGTAATAATTCTGTAATAGAATTTACATCTAGGTGAACAATTAACTGAAAAATAGAAACTTTGAAACATCATCTTAGCAAATACATCTTAGTGGAACTTGAGAGGAGCAGTAGGTTGAATAACGCAGCAGAATTATTAACCATCTCAGATTTACATACGGGCTTCAGTATCAAGGATACATATTACAATGCAGTGGATGGAGTTTCTCTTACATTACGTAAAAATGAAATCCTTGCAATTGTAGGAGAGTCAGGTTGTGGGAAGAGTACTCTTGCTACTTCCATCATCGGTCTGCACAACTCAAATAAAACCCGTGTGATTGGCGAAATTAAATTTAAAGATATGAACTTAGCAGCACTTACAGATGACAAAATGAACAATGTTCGTGGTAATGACATCGGTATGATTTTCCAAGATCCGCTTTCTGCACTAAATCCGTTAATGAGAATTGGCGATCAAATTGAAGAAAGCTTAATCTATCATACAGATTTGAGCAAAGATCAACGTAAAGCACGTGTACTTGAACTTCTTGCACAGGTTGGGATTCCTAATCCAACTCGTACAGCAAAACAGTTCCCTCACCAACTTTCTGGTGGTATGCGTCAACGTGTCATCATCGCCATTGCAATTGCGTGTAAGCCATCTATCATAATTGCGGATGAGCCAACTACAGCACTTGATGTAACAATTCAGGCACAAATTTTGGATTTGTTAATTGAACTTCAAAAAGAAACTGGCGCTGGCATTATTCTAATAACACACGATTTAGGCGTTGTGGCAGAAGTTGCTCACCGCGTAGCTGTAATGTATGCCGGTCAAGTAATTGAAGAAGCACCAGTTAATGAATTATTCAATAACCCAAAACATCCTTATACACGTTCTCTATTAAATTCAATACCACAAGCACACAGCAATGCAGAGCGCTTGCAAGTTATCCAAGGTCTTGTACCATCTCTTATCAACTTGCCGCGTGAAGGCTGTCGCTTTGCACCACGTATCCCATGGATTGCTGCAGAAGCGCATGAAGCAGATCCAAAGCTTCATGAAATCGCACCAGGTCACTTCGTAAGATGTACCTGCTGGAAACATTTTTACTTCCAGAGTGAAGAAGAAATGGGAGGTATCGTGGAATGAGTTTCATGCAAATTCAAGACCTTCGCGTGCATTACCCGATTCGTGGAGGATTCTTTAATACAATTCAAGACCATGTACTTGCTGTTGACGGCATCAACATGGAATTTGAACAAGGGAAAACTTATGGCTTAGTAGGAGAATCAGGTTGTGGTAAATCGACAACTGGTAAATCAATTATCGGCCTAGAGAAAATCACATCAGGAAAAATCATTTACGAAGGTAAAGATGTAACGAATGCACGTAGACAACGTAACTCAGCTTATAACCGTGACATTCAAATGATTTTCCAAGATGCACACTCAAGTCTAAACCCACGTAAACGAGTTTCAGAGATTTTAGCGGAACCGTTACGTAATTTCATGAAGTTAACTCCAGATGAAGAACGTCGCCGCATCAATGAATTGCTTGCGATTGTCGGAATGCCTGAAGACGTGAAGTTGAAATACCCACACGAATTCTCTGGCGGACAAAAACAACGTATTGGTATTGCCCGTGCGATTGCTACGAATCCAAAACTAATTATTGCAGATGAACCAGTATCAGCACTTGATCTTTCTGTTCAAGCACAGGTACTGAACTTCATGAAAGATATTCAACAAGAGTTAGGCTTAACATACCTATTCATTTCTCATGACCTTGGTGTTGTAAAACATATGTGTGATGAAATCAATATTATGTACAAAGGCCGTTTTGTTGAAACAGGTTCACGTGATGAAATCTATCACACACCTGAACATATATATACAAAACGTTTATTATCCGCTATTCCTAATATTGAGCCTTCAACACGTGTCGAACGCAAAATTGAACGTCAACGTGTAGAAGCAAACTATCAATCAGGAAACAAAGAATATTTCGATGAAAATGGTCGAGTATTCGATTTACGCCCAATCTCTGGCACGCACCAAGTAGCGATGACAGCATCAGAACAGGGGGGCAACTAATTATGTGGAAGACGGTTGTTCGACGAGTTCTCGTCATGATTCCTCAATTATTTGTGCTTAGCTTACTAATCTTTATCATGGCGAAGTTCATGCCAGGAGATCCTTTCACTGGATTGATTACACCTGAAACGGATCCAGCTCGTATTGAGCAATTAAGAATAGCGGCAGGTTTTTATGACCCATGGTATATCCAATACCTTAACTGGATGGGAAATGCCTTCCAAGGAGATTTTGGTCGATCGTATACATTTAACCAACCTGTAAGTGACTTGATTGGCCAACGTGCACTTAATACTTTCTGGTTATCACTAGTCAGTGTAGGATTACTTTATTTACTAGCTATTCCATTAGGTGTACTAGCAGGACGTTACCAAGATACGATCCTTGACAAATCAATCGTATTCTATAGCTTTATCGTTTATGCAATTCCAACATTCGTTCTTGGTTTGATTTCTGTATTCTTCTTCGGATATGAACTTGGTTGGTTCCCTACTAGTGGTACCGTGAGTATTGGTGCTGAGCCAGGGACTCTAGCTTATGTTTGGAGTAAGATTTATCACTTATTACTGCCTTCATTAGTATTTGCAGTACTTGGAACGACAGGTGTTATTCAATATCTTCGTACAGAAATTATTGATTCAAAAACAATGGACTATGTGCGTACAGCACGAGCAAAAGGTATTCCTAATAATAAAGTTTATTCAAAACATATTTTCCGTAACTCATTACTTCCAATCGCAGCATTCCTAGGATTTACAATCACCAACTTATTAGGTGGTTCGATCTTTATTGAAACAATCTTTGGTTACCAAGGGATGGGGCAATTGTTTGTACAAGCAATCAACGGTCGCGATTATAGTGTAATCACAGCATTAGTACTACTTTTCGGATTCTTAACATTATTGGGAAGTCTACTATCCGATATCATCATGAGTATTGTTGACCCACGCATCCGGATAGATTGATAAACATAATGGAAAAGGAGGATTCGAGAAATGGCTGAAAAACAAACAATAGATGTAGAGAAAAAAGCACCTGCAGCCGCGCCACCAACTGGATTCCAAGTTATCTGGCGTGAGTTTTCTAAAGATAAATTAGCAATGACATCATTGATTTTCTTGATAGTCTTGATTACAACCATTTACATTTGGTCATTTTTGATTGATCAAACTCAACTGATGCGTATTAGTTTACGCGATCAAATGGCACCTCCAGGTAGTGAATATTGGTTAGGTGCTGATAAAGGTGGGCGGGATATTTTCGGCCAGCTTATCATCGGTGCACGTAACTCGATTACAATCGCTATCTCCGTCACATTACTAACAGGTTTTGTTGGTGTGGCTATTGGATTAATTACAGGCTATTTCGGTGGCTGGATTGATAACATCTTTATGCGAATCATTGATTTCTTTATCACGATTCCATCTTTGATGATCATTATCGTATTCATTTCCATTATTCCAAAATATACAGTAGTAACTTTCGTTCTGATCATGAGTGTATTCTTATGGGTAGGAACAGCACGTCTCGTTCGAAGTAAGGCGCTATCAGAAAGTCGCAGAGATTATATCAATGCGTCGAAAACAATGGGAACTAGTGATGCTGTCATCATTTTCAAAGAAATGATGCCTAACTTATCATCTATCCTAATTGTTGAGTTAACGTTAAACTTCGCAGGAAACGTCGGTCTGGAAACAGGATTATCGTACCTTGGGTTTGGGTTGCCACCATCAACACCATCTCTTGGAACGCTCGTTGCTTATGCAAATGATCCATTTATTCTTGAAAATGCATGGTGGAACTGGTTACCAGCCTCATTATTAATTTTATTATTAATGTTGGCAATCAACTATGTTGGACAGGCAATTCGCCGTTCGGCAGATGCGCGTCAGCGCTTAGGATAATATTAAACGTTCAACGTTTGATATAAAAAGAGAGTATAAAAAGGAGGAAAACGAATGAACAAGAAGCTTTTAGCTTTATTGGCGTTGCTGATGGCATTCATGTTGTTCTTAGCAGCATGTAATAACGAAGAAGCAACACCGGCTGAAGAAGAGACTGGTACTTCAGAAGGCGAGACAGACGGTACTGATGAAGAAGAAGGCGCTGGTGAAGAGGGTGCTGAATCTACTGAAGAATTATTCCCACTAGTTGTAGAAAATGAAGGTGACGCTATCGAAGGCGGAACTCTTCAAGCAGCTCTAGTAAATGATTCTCCTTTCCAAGGTATTTTCTCTTACGTACTTTACGAAGATGCATATGATGATGAAATCATGGCTTTCGCAAGTAACATCATCTTCGAAACTGACGGTGACTTCTTATTAACTAACGACGGTATCGCTTCTTTAGAAGTAGATGGCGAAGCTAAAACAGCTACAATCACTATCAATGGTGACGTAAAATGGTCTGATGGCGAGCCTTTAAAAGCTGAAGACATCGTACAACCTTACCTAATCATCGGTCACCCAGACTACACTGGAGTACGTTACGATGCTGATTTCCAAAACATCGTAGGTGCAGTTGAGTACAATGCAGGTGAATCTGATACTATCTCTGGTATTACAATTGTAGACGAGAAAACAGTTCAAATTCAATTCAATAAAATTTCTCCAGCAATCTACTCAGGTGGAGATGGCCTTTGGTCTTCTGCTGAGCCAAGCCACATCTTAGGTGACATTCCTGTTGCTGAGCTTTTAGAGTCTGAAGCAGTTCGTGTTAACCCAGTTACACTTGGTGCATTCAAATTCGATCGTATCGTTCCTGGTGAGTCTGTATCACTAGTACGTAACGAAAACTACTGGAAAGGTCAAGCGAAACTTGATGGCGTAGTCATCGAAACAGTACCAACAGCTTCAGCTGCGAAATCAATTGAAACTGGTGAATACGATATCGCTTTATCATTCCCAACAAGTGCATACGAAAACGTTAAAGACCTAGAAAACATTACTCTTCTTGGTCGCCAAGAATTGTACTACTCTTACCTTGGTTTCAAACTTGGTAAATACAACTATGATACAAACTTAGTTGAAACAGATGTTGAAGGTTCAAAAATGGGTAACGCTGAGCTTCGTAAAGCTATGGGTTACGCATTAGATATCGAGCAAGTTTCTGAAGTATTCTACTTCGGCCTACGTGAGCGTGCGAATTCTCTAATTCCACCAGTATTTGCTTCATTCCATGATCCATCAATTGAAGGATTTAACTATGATCCAGAAATGGCTATGCAAATCCTTGATGACGCTGGTTATGTAGATGCGGATGGCGATGGCCTTCGTGAAGATCCAAACGGTGAAAAACTTGAAATCATGTTAGCAGCTATGTCTGGTGACGAGACTCAAGAGCAAGTAATCAACTACTACCTACAAAACTGGCAGGAAGTTGGTCTTGATGTTCAACTTGCAACTGGTCGTTTAATCGAGTTCAACACATTCTACGACAAAGTACAAGCTGACGATCCAGAAATCGATATCTTCATGGGTGCATGGGGTACAGGTACTAACCCATCTCCATCAGGATTATATTCTGAAACAGCTGTTTACAACTTCAGCCGTTACTCTTCTGAAGAATTAGAAGGCTTGTTACAAGCTATCGATTCTGAAGAGGCACTTGACGCTGAATACCGCGGAGAGCAATTCCGTGCTTGGCAAGAGTACATGGCGGAAGTATCTGCAGTTATCCCAATGCAGTTCCGTTATGAGTTAATGCCTGTAAACAACCGTGTTAAAAACTGGGACTTCGGTTATGACACTGACTTCGATTACATCGATGTTGAGTTGACTGCTGACGCTCCAGTGAAGTAATTCACACAAGACCCCTTACAGATTCGTCTGTAAGGGGGCTTTTTTTCATACGCTAATTATAGATGTAAAGGGAAGGGGCTTTTTATGTGGTTCGCTCTTTTTGTTAGCAGCTATTTTTTAGCAATCTTTTTAACTGCCAATTTAGTTTTGCTCTCCAACTATACAACGATAGGATGGGAAAAGCAGCTTGTCCTTGACATGGTACTAAACTCTATCGAATTCAAGCTGCTTTGTGTGCTAATTATTTGTATGATTACCCTCGCTTGCGTCCTAACCCCATGGCATTCTCCATCTCCAAAAGAGTAGCCATTGCTAATTTGTTCGCTTTTTCAGCTCCAAGATCAAGAATGGCATCTAATTCCTCAGAGTGAATCAGCTCATTGTAGCGTTCTTGAATTGGAAGTAAGTGATTAATCACAACTTCAGCGACTCCAGCTTTAAAGTCTCCATATTGCTTGTCCTTATATTTTTCGACGACAGCATCAATAGACTTTCCAGAAAGAGAGGCTTCAATCGCTAAAAGATTTGATACTCCGGGCTTGTTTTCTAAGTCATAGTAAACTTTACCTTCAGAGTCGGTCACAGCACTTTTAATCTTTTTTTCAATTTGTTTTGGTGTATCTAAGAGGCGTATTGTCGCTTTTTGATTTTCATCCGACTTGCTCATTTTTCGAGTGGGCTCTTGAAGAGACTTGATACGTGCCCCATGCTTTGGTAATTGGATCTCAGGAAGCTTCAATACTTTTTTATAACGTTTGTTAAATCGATCTGCCAAATCACGCGTAAGCTCGATATGTTGCTTTTGATCATCTCCAACAGGTACTATATCTGTTTTGTAAAGAAGGATATCAGCAGCCATGAGCGGTGGATAAGTTAGTAAAGAGGCAGAAACCGCTTCTTTGCCAGCTGATTTGTCTTTAAACTGTGTCATTCGTTCTAATTCGCCAATACTTGAAATGCATTGCATGATCCATCCGGCCTGAGCATGCGCTGGAACCTCTGATTGAATGAACAACGTGACTTTATTGGGATCAAGTCCTACTGCCAAGTAGAGGGCCGCTAGAGAGCGAATATTGCTACGGAGCTCCTTAGGGTCTTGTTGAACGGTTATGGCATGCTGATCGACTACACAAAAAATACAATCGTACGTTTCTTGTAATTCTACAAACTGACGAAAAGCTCCAATATAGTTCCCTAACGTCACCGTACCTGTTGGCTGAACGCCTGAAAAAATTCGTTTCATCATCTATCTCTCCCTTATACATAATAAAAAAGCATCACTCTCCCTAAATAGGGACGAATGATGCTTTAATCCGCGGTACCACCCAAATTACTAAAGTTCATACTTTAGTCACTTCTGGGCTGATAACGGGGCTGAACCGGAATTGGCAAAGTGTTTGCCTATCTGCTCTGAAGTCCATTCGTCGAGCCTGAACGACTGTTTGCACCACCCACAGCCTCTCTTAGGTTCAGTATTCTCGAGTACTCTTCTTCATCATTGCATGTACATTTGAAAAAAGTATAACTCACTATTATGTCTCATGCAATATTTTCAGGACTTTCACCCCATATATTCAGTCTTTTCACATAGTACAACAATTGGTACACTTAACATAGAGAGGAAGATGTACATATGAAACGTTACCGTTCTTTATTACTAGCCACTGGCCTCGCATTATCTGCAAGTTTAGTAGTTTCTTCAACTGCCGCTGCAGAAGGGGAGGAAAGACCAGATTTCACAGGAAAAGAAATGGCATTCACTAGTATCGATGAAGAAATCTTAACAACTTCATCCCTATTTCGATTTTCTTCAGGTTTAACATTTGAGTATCCTGATGCAGTTCGTGGGATTTATGTGACAGGGCATTCAGCTGGAGGAGAACGTTTTTCAACTTTAGTGGACCTTATTGAATCTACCGAGTTGAACGCAATGGTTATTGATGTGAAGGATGACTTCGGAAATCTAACATACGTTCCTACAGATGATAGTCCTTTAGCTGAATATGAGATTGGTCAGCCATTCGTTAAAGATATGAGAAGTGTTCTAGAAACGATGGAAGAAACTCAAATCTACCCGATTGCTAGGGTAGTTGTCTTTAAAGATACAGAACTTGCAGAACGTAAGCCAGAGTGGTCGTTCCAAGAGGGTTCATCTGTTTGGAAAAATAGACGTGGTGAGGCATTCGTGAATCCATTCCTAAAAGAAGTATGGGATTACAATGTAGAAATTGCTATTGAAGCAGCTAAAATGGGTTACAAAGAAATCCAATTTGATTACGTACGATTCCCTGAAGGATTCGAAAATAGATCTGAGACACTTACATACTCTAAAGGAGAGTATGAGAATACTGAATTGGATGATGTACAAAGCCGAGTTCAAGCTGTAACGGATTTTGTAGCATATGCAAGAGAACAATTAAAACCATACGATGTTGAAGTTTCTGTAGATATCTTTGGTTATGCGGCTACATTACCTGAAGCACCTGGTATTGGACAGAATTTTTCGAAAATCTCTGAAAACGTTGATGTTATCTCTTCAATGATCTACCCAAGTCATTGGACATCTTATTTCGGTATTGCTAAACCAGACCTTGAACCTTATAAACTTGTTCAAGAATATGCAAAGGCTGAAAATGCAACTTTAGAAAAATTAGAGGAAGCACCAACTTCACGTCCTTGGCTGCAAGATTTCACAGCTTCTTATCTAGGTGCAGGAAATTACAAAGTATACGGGAAACAAGAAGTCGAGGATCAAATTCGTGCGCTTAACGAAGCGGGAATCGATGAGTTTTTATTGTGGAATGCAGGAAACTCTTATACCCAAAATGTTGATTACACTCCTTAATAGATAGTAAGGATGGCAAATTGAGTGGAGCGGAGCTCAATATACATCTAATTCAGTATTTTCTCTTGAGATTAACTAAGAGAAGATGCTGATTTTATTTTTGTTTTTAATTGTTTTTTTAAAATAAATGCAACCTTTTGTGTTATTCAAACGTACTACTTAGTATAGAACAGCAATTTTCAATGAAAACTCTATAAATGAGAATTATTTTCTAATCCGAATTTTCGTTTTCACGTTTACTTTAGCCATAAAAAGGGTATACATGTAGTAGAAACATGCAAATTCGCATGATACAAGCTACATAGAAAATTAATTTGAAAAATAGGGTTTAAAATCAAAGAAAATTGATGTATACTAATCCTATAGTTTTAAATTATAGTGATTCTAATTTAAAAGATATAACACACTGATAAAATTTCTGAAAGGGCGTGTAATCAGATGATGGTGACCCTCTATACTTCTCCAAGCTGTACATCTTGCCGTAAAGCAAAAGCCTGGTTGGAGGAACATGAAATTCCATATACAGAACGCAATATTTTCTCCGAGCCATTAACTATAGCTGAAATTAAAGAAATTCTACGAATGACAGAAGATGGTACTGATGAGATCATTTCAACTCGTTCGAAAATCTTCCAAAAATTAAACGTAGATTTAGACAGTCTTCCACTACAAAGACTGTATGAACTTATTAAAGATCATCCTGGTTTATTGCGTAGACCTATCATTATTGATGAGAAGCGCTTACAGGTTGGCTATAATGAAGATGAAATTAGACGATTCCTTCCACGTAAGGTTCGTGCTTATCAATTACTTGAAGCTCAGCGTATGGTTAACTAGTTTAAATTGTAAGGAGTTGATTGCTTGCCGATCAGCTCCTTCTTTGTACCTTCATGAAGTTTCAATCGTGGAGTCTGAACACTTTCAATTCCCATGTATTCATCATACAATAGAGATAACAACAATTTGATTGAAGTGGTTGAACCAGAGAGGAGATGTGTAGAATGAATTACGAGCGCATTAATGACACTACTTTGAAAATTTACATTTCATACATCGACATTGAAGAACGTGGATTCAACCCAGATGAAATTTGGTTTAGTAGAGAAAAGAGTGAACAACTTTTCTGGGAAATGATGGACGAAGTTGAAGAAATCAATCCTTTTGATTTTGACGGCCCATTATGGATTCAAGTACACGCAGTGGATAAAGGTATTGAAGTGGTAGTGACTAAGCCAGAAGTTTCTCAAGATGGTAAACCAGTCGACTATCCGGCACCACTTGCAAAGTTAATTGGAGAATCTGAAAATTTGTTTGACCAAGAAGAATTTCTAGATGAATTGGAACAACAAGGTACTAAAAATCTTGTTTATCGATTCGCAGACTTCGAGGATCTTATTCCTTTAGGTAGAAAAATGCAAGATGAGTTGCTGCAATCAAAACTTTTCCACTACGAAAACCATTACTATATTTCACTCTCTTTTGAAGAGGGCGATTTTGTGGAAGACTATCGATTAAACGTGGAAAGTATTCTTTCTGAATATGGATCGGTTTCTACTACTACCGTTCATATGTTGGAGGAATACGGAATTACTGTAATGGACCAAGATGTATTCAAACAATTAGCAATGCACTTCTAACCCTCTTTTCTGAGGGTTTTTTTCTTTCTAAAGTAAACTAATATGGTAAAGTGAGAATGACTGGAGAATTAAAAGGAGATGATCCATGTTTAGCGCTTATACCACAGAAGGTCATTGGATTAGCTTAGTTGATCTTTCGTATGATCAAGTAAGTAAATTAAAGAAACACGGTTATCACTGTCCTGATTGTGAACAACCCCTTTTATTAAAAAGAGGAGATCACAAAGCTACACACTTTTCCCACCATACCACTTCTTGTAAGGCTTCATCCTTATCCCCGAAAGAATCGCTTGACCACATGAATGGAAAATGGCTACTTTATCATACGTTTTCCTCCTATTTTACAAACCTATCAAAATTGTGTATGAGTTTCAGTGCTCACAACTAAAACCGTCTGAAATTATTGAACGCACTGCAGGCTATTCAACACTTGGTTATTCGTGTAGATGGCTTGTCCATGAGAGCTTTTTGCCTCTTAACTCTGGACGAATTATCATTACGAAGTTATCTTTATTTCTAGAGATGTGTATCTTTACTCATCACAATGGAAAAAGAACATTAACTTTTTTAAATCCAACTTTAAAGAAGCTTACTATCTTCATTATTCATTATGCACTTGCAGGCCATTATTATTTAGTGGAAATTCATCGCCTTGTCGTCAATCACCCATCTCAATTATTATCACAACCTAAGGTTACCTGCCTGGAAGAAGCAGAGGTTATCCAAGCGTTCAATCATCATCATTTAAAGCAACGTCGCTATCTCTTTCAATATTATCGGCCAGAAGATCGAATTTTTCATATGTTAGTAAAAAAATGGCGTAAATCAGAAATCACTCTGCCGTATTATATAGGGTTACCTAGTCTGAGCCCCCATACATTAGGAAATGATTTTATTTGGCAATTTAAATTAGTAAATTATCACCTCACTCACTATTCTGCTCTTTCCTCCTTATCGGTAGAAGAAATCATCTCCAACTTTCTCTTTAGTTTTCCAAATGCCAATTTAGATACTGCTGAAAACTGGCTAGCCATTCGCAACTATCAGCAATTTCTTCAGCTGAATCGACTACCCAATCGGCCCTTTCATTTGATTAAAAATACTACTCCGTATATTGAAAAATGGTATCGTTTTCACATACTTGCAAAACCTTCGAAAGATTGAGAAAATAAGAAAGTATGCTGAGGAGGGAAACGGATGTCAAATTCAACTATTCTGTCACGCAAAGACGTGCCAGTCGAAAAAACATGGAAATTAGAAGATGTCTTCGCAACGAATGAAGCATGGGAACAAGAATTAAAAGAAATCGAAACTTTAGCTGAAAAAGCAACTAGCTTCCAAGGGACTCTTGCTACTGGTGCTGATCAATTATATGAGGCACTGTCTTACCGAGATGAACTATCAATGCGATTAAATATTCTTTTTACGTACGCACACATGCGTCATGACGAAGACACAGCCAATAACACATATCAAGCTATGGAAAGTCGCAGCAAATCACTTTATGTTAAAGCATCCACTGCGCTATCCTACTTTGTTCCAGAATTATTAGAGTTATCGGATGAAAAAGTAGAGGCCTATTTAGCGGAACACGAAGGATTACGTCTTTATCAACAGCTTTTAAATGAAATTGCTAAACAGCGACCTCATGTGCTTTCTAAAGAGCAAGAAGAGCTTGTTTCAAAATTTGCGGAAGTTTCTGCTGCATCAGCAAATACATTCGGTAAATTAAACAATGCTGATCTTGAGTTCCCAACTATCAAAGATGAAAATGGGGAAGAGGTTCAACTTACGCAGGGACGCTATATCAGGTTCTTAGAAAGCAAAGATCGTCGTGTTCGAGAAGATGCTTTTAAGGCAATGTACGGAACTTACGGCAAATTTAAAAATACGTTCGCTTCTATCCTGTCAGGAAATATTAAAGGGGATAATGTGCAAGCGTTAATTCGTAACTACCCGAATGCACGTGCTGCTGCAGTATCTAGCAATCACATTCCTGAAGCAGTGTATGATAATCTAGTATCAACAATCAATGACAATGTTCATTTACTCCATCGTTATGTTAAACTTCGCAAACAAGTACTGGGTGTAGACCAACTGCATATGTATGATTTGTTCGCACCATTAGTAAAAGAAGTTGATATGGAGTATAGCTATGAAGAAGCCGCTAAAACGATGGTGGAGAGCTTTGCACCACTTGGCGATGAATATGTATCTATCGTGGAAAAGGGTCTTGAAGACCGCTGGGTAGATGTAGAAGAGACGAAAGGTAAGCGATCAGGTGCCTATTCATCAGGTGCATACGGAACTAATCCTTATATCTTGATGAACTGGCAAGATAACGTGAATAATCTCTTTACACTAGCTCATGAGTTTGGGCACAGTATGCATAGTTATTATTCTCGCAAGACACAGCCATTTGTATACGGAGATTACTCAATTTTCGTTGCAGAAGTAGCTTCTACAACTAATGAAGCGCTATTAAATGATCACCTAATCCGAACAATTGATGATCCAAAAAAGAAGATTTATTTATTGAATCATTGGCTTGAAGGATTTAGAGGTACCATTTTCCGTCAAACGATGTTTGCTGAATTTGAACATTTGATTCATGAATTGGATCAACAAGGTGTTCCACTGACAGCTGAGAAGCTTACGGAAGAGTATTATGCTCTGAACAAGAAGTATTTTGGGGAAGATATGGTGGTAGACGAGGAGATTGGTTTAGAGTGGGCTAGAATTCCTCATTTCTACTATAACTATTACGTCTACCAATATGCGACGGGTCTGAGTGCTGCAACTGCACTTAGCAAACAAATTCTTGAAGAAGGTCAACCGGCTGTTGATCGATATATCAATCACTTCCTAAAAGCGGGATCTTCTGATTATCCTATAGAAGTGTTGAAAGCTGCTGGAGTCGATATGACTAGTGCAAAACCGATTGAAGAAGCTTGTCAGGTATTTGAAGAAAAGCTAAATGAATTAGAAAAATTACTTGCACAACAGTAAGAGATGGCCCTTTCTGCAAAGAAAGGGTTTTCATTTTGACGATATTGTGAATTAGTGTCCTCATCAATTGAAATGTACGGACATCCGTGATAAATTAAGGATGTGAAATAATTCACATAAAACATACACCCCTTTGTTTAACGTGAACATTTCTCCCATCCCCTTTGTAAGTAGAAAAAAGACCTTGTCAACGGTAGATTGAACAAGGTCTTTTTCTTATTTCATTGATTTCCACTTCGTAATACCACCGACCACTACACGGTCTACTTCGCGTTGTAAGTACTTCTTCTTCATTTCATACTCTACTTGTTTTTCATGCATATTATAATACATAGCAATCTCTTTTGAAGAGAGAGAAGTAAATTGATCCAATAAATCTTCAACTTCAGGAGGAGCTTGTTTTTCAACTGCCACTCCAACGAGTTCGGATAAGATATGTTCATAAATTTCGTAAGAATAAGTGCCAGCTATTTTAATACCTTCATCTTCGATATTTTCATTAAAAACTACAATGGATGGGAACTGGTCAATTTCCATTTCACAAGAAATCGATAAATCACTTTGAAAAGACTTTGCACATTCAGAAGACCGAATATCTTGAAGGAATTCTTTTACATCAATAGCTGAATCTTGAGCGATTCCTTTAAGTGTCGTTAGTGAGTTAACATTTTGTCTGTAAACAAAATAAGCTTCTTGTAAATTAGATAAAAATCGATTAGCAACTCGCTTTCCTTGGAATTCTGCAGCTTTTACAGCAATGCTAGGAAGAACAGGATGCTCGATTTCCATTATGGTTTGATCTGCACCAATAGGAGCGGAGCACGCACCGCCGTTGTTTAAATTAGCAAGGCTTGTACTTAAAATTACACGAAGCGTGAAATAATGACCGTAATCAATTTGCAGTCGCTTTACGGTCATTTGGAATCGCCACGAATCTGGGCACAAAGGATCGAGAAATGCATAAATTTCAAGCGGACGTTGTATACAACTTGTAGCCGTATGCTCGAAATCTGGCTGGGATTTTGTCACAGCACATCCTCCTTATCACTTGGTGTATTAATCATATGATGAGCAGTCAAAACGAGTCGTTTGTAATATTGATCGCGGAAAGGACCAGTAAGTCCTACTTCATCCATAGCTTTTTCCATACATTGCAACCATGCTTCAGCGCGTTCTGGAGTGATTGGAAAAGGATTGTGGCGCATGCGCATCATTGGATGTCCATGTTCATTCGTGTATAAATCGGGGCCACCTAAATATTGCGTCATGAATTGTTTTTGTTTGCGAGCTGTTTCAGTTAAATCGTCAGGGAAGATGGGTTTCAATAATGGGTGTTGACCGACATATCCATAAAATACATCAATTAGTTGAGACAATTTTTCAGCCCCAATTTGGTCATAGGGAAGTATCGGTTTATTAGTCATCGATGAAACTCCTTTTGAATTGCTATTTGTCTATTCTATCAACCTGATGATTTTTTCTCAAATGATAGACACTGCTGGAATAAAAAGGTTATTATTTGCTATCTTCTCTCATCCTGACTAATTTCTTTTTCGCTAGACGGTAGGGCAGGTGATTGGTTGTTAAGAAGTCTAAGAATTCTTGTTGGCCGATCTTTGCATCCTTCACTTCAAACTCTATTTCAAAGTCTTCACTAGTATTAAAAATGGAATGATCCATCATAAGTACGCCAGTTCCGTAGTCGGCTTCGCTTCGAATGGTTTTTATTGTGCCAATTGATTGTAGTGGTTGATCAAACATGCCATCAATAAATGACAGATCACGAGAATCTAGAAACCGTTCGTACTCGCTAGCAGTCAGTGGCCAGTTCTGTTCCTTAGTTTCTAGTTCAGAAATGGGCGTCTTCACAGTGACCTCATAGCTATCGTTTTTGATACGAATTCGACATCCCTGCTTGTTTTTAGCAAAATCACCGTTTTCGGTGTCTAAGTAGTCATTGATTTGTGTATAGGTTTTAAAGGTATAGAGGGGAAGAAGGCGCTCGTATTCCTCTTTAGTTAGCATTGATTTGAATTCAATTTCGTTATGGATTTCCATTCGCTCACCTCTTCTTTCCATTATACCGCTTGTTTCATAGAGTATGCTAAAATAAGCCTATAGTAAGTGTGAAAGGGTGTTCCAAATGCAAACACTGGATGTCTTAGCAGTTATACATGAAGAATCACGATGGACTGTAACGGCTAGCCAACTTGATTCTACTTTTTCCGGAAGTGGTCGGATGATCACCGATACTGATAGAGGAAGCTTTGTCTATTTAATTGAAGCTGGTGATCACTATAGCTATCTGCATTTTGATCAAAAAGATTGGGGGTCACTAAGTCTGATTGCTGGTGCTCCAGCCCCTGTTTTTCTGACGGATGGAACGCACACGATTGAGCTTGTTCAATTTAGTGATGAGTTAATAGCGTTACTTCATTCTATTGAAGGCAATGATAATTATGGAAATCAATTTGTAGAGCAAACAGAGAAAACGTTTCACCAATTTTATCAAGCGGCTGAGTAAGAAAGGCGGGTGTAACAAGTGGGACAGTGGGAGCAATTTTTAGATCCATATAAACAGGCAGTAAATGAGTTGAAAATTAAGTTGAAGGGGATACGAGCAGATTTCACTGTGCATAATGCCACTTCTCCCATTGAGTTTGTGACAGGTCGTTTAAAGCCTTTAGCGAGTATATATGATAAAACTCTTGAGAAACGTATACCTTTTGTACCTTCAGAGCAGCTAGCAGCTGAAATTCCTGATATAGCAGGAGTACGCTTAATGTGCCAGTTTGTGGACGACATTGAGACCGTAGTCGAACTCATTCGTAAACGACACGACATGCGCGTTGTGGAAGAGAGAGATTACATTTCAAATAAAAAACAAAGTGGGTATAGATCGTATCATCTCATTGTAGAATATCCTGTCCAAACGATTCTGGGGGAGCAAAAAATCCTGGCTGAAATTCAAATTCGTACATTGGCTATGAATTTCTGGGCATCGATTGAGCATTCATTAAACTATAAATACAAAGGTGACTTTCCTGAAAATATTAAAACGCGTCTTCAGTCCGCTGCAGAAGCAGCTTTTCGATTAGACGAAGAAATGTCCTTAATCCGTAATGAAATTCAAGAAGCGCAAGTCTACTTCACAGAATTTAAAGAACAGTCTACACCAGGATGGAAAGATCATAAAAAGGAGGAGACCGAATGAAGTTTGCCATTCAATCAAGAGGCGATGCGTTATCAAACGAATTACGAGATACGGCAATGCGCTATTTGCAAAGCTTTGAACTTGCTTACGATGAAGAGCATCCCGATATTGTCCTGTCCATTGGCGGGGATGGGACGCTATTGCATGCGTTTCATAAATACCGCAATAGTTCTTCTAAAGTTGCTTTCGTTGGTCTCCATACAGGGCACCTTGGATTTTATGCTGACTGGAAGCCGAATGAAATTGAAAAACTTGTCATTAGTATTGCCAAAGAAGAATTTAAGTTTATCGAATATCCGCTTTTGGAAGTTACAGTAGATTATCAATCGAGTGAAGATCCAGCCACTTATTTAGCGCTGAATGAATCGACCGTAAAATCGCCAGATGTCACACTTGTGATGGATGTATTTTTAAATGATATGCATTTTGAGACGTTCAGGGGTGATGGACTGTGTATGTCGACTCCTTCAGGCTCAACGGCGTACAATAAAGCCTTGGGTGGAGCAATTGTGCATCCTTCACTAGAAGCAATCCAGTTATCGGAAATTGCCTCAATTAACAACCGTGTGTTTCGAACGGTAGGATCACCCCTTGTCTTACCAAAACATCATACATGTACTTTAAAACCTGTGAAGGCTGTTGATTTTATGGTTACAGTGGATCATCTCCAGCTATTGCACAAAGGTGTTTCTTCCATTAGTTACCGAGTGGCAGAAGAAAAAGTACGCTTTGCAAGATTCCGTCCCTTCCCATTCTGGAAAAGAGTTCATGATTCTTTCATCGATTCCGACCATGAAGACTAGATTTTCCTTCAAATTTATTTATGAAGGACAAGAAGCATTGCTCCGTGAAGTGATCAGAGGACAAGGCATATCCAAACGAGCGTTGACGGATATTAAATTTACTGGAGGACAGCTTCTAGTAAATGGTCAAGAGGAAACGGTACGCAAACAAGTGGCATCAGGGGATAGCATAGAAATTATTTTCCCAGAAGAACAGCGTAGTGAAGGATTAGTACCTATCCATCATGAATTGGTGAATGTCTATGAAGATGACCATATCCTAGTTGTGAATAAGCCTGAGGGACTTGCTTCCATACCTTCAAAGGATCACTCACATGATTCCTTGGCTAATCGTATTGCAGGCTATTATGAACGAATGAACTATCCCACAACTGTTCACATGGTAACGAGACTAGATAGAGAGACATCGGGGCTCGTTCTTATTGCCAAACATCGTCATGCACACCATTTACTGAGTGAGCAGATGCAACGAAATGGCATTCGAAAAGTATATCGTGCAATTGTTGAAGGAACTTTGCCAACTGATAATGGAGAAATTGTAGCACCAATTGGACGAGAGGATCACTCCATTATAAAACGCTGTATCTCGGAAGATGGGAAATACGCTAAGACAAGCTATGCAGTTATCAACAGCTGGGCACTAGCAGAATCTCTTTACCAGTATGTTGAACTTCGGTTGTGGACTGGTAGGACCCATCAAATTCGTGTACATATGTCTCATATTGGTTGTCCTTTAGCAGGAGATGAATTATATGGAGGACATAAATTTCATATCTCTAGACACGCTTTACATGCGTATTCGTTATCATTCGTGCATCCTTTTTATGGGGATGAACGTGTGATTGAACATCCTTTGCCCGAGGATATGCAAGCTTTAGTGGAAAGGGGGCAAACTCCATGAGTGAAGAATCAAAAGACCTGTATTTGCAACAGGTTCGATTAACAAACTTTCTTGAAGAAAATCAATTAGACTTATTCCGCGCTGAATTTATGGACTTGCATCCGTATGATCAATCTGTCTTTTTCGATAAAGTGGATCCTAGCGTGCGTAAAAAGATTTTTCATTTTTTATCACCTGAAGAAGTAGCAGAAATTTTTGAAGCCAATAATTTTGATGATGATGAATACCAAGAGCTCCTTGAAGAAATGGAACCGGCCTATGCGGCAGACATGTTGTCCCATATGTATGCCGATAACGCAGTCGATGTACTAAACGAAATAGATAAAGAACAAGTTGTTAGCTATTTGAGCATGATGAATGAAGAATCTGCGCAAGAAATTAAGGACTTGTTACACTATGATGAGTACACGGCAGGTTCCATCATGACAACTGAGTATGTCGCGATTCCTGAATCCTCAACTGTCCGTTCGGCAATGGCTATTCTTCGTAAAGAAGCTCCTGATGCTGAAACAATCTACTATTTGTTTGTTGTAGATGACGACAACTTTTTAACTGGGGTCATTTCGTTACGAGATTTGATTATCTCAGATGAAGATACACTCATTCGCGATATTACGAATGAACGTGTTGTAAGTGTTCCTGTGACAGAAGATCAAGAAGAAGTTGCACGTATGATAAAAGATTACGATTTTCTAGCGCTACCAGTAGTCGATCACCGTGGTTTTCTGTTAGGTATCATTACGGTCGATGATATTATTGACGTTTTGGATGAAGAAGCTTCTGATGATTATTCAAAGCTTGCCGCAGTTTCTGACATGTATACTTTTGATAAAAATCCACTCCAAGCTGCAAAGAAACGTTTGCCTTGGTTGCTAATTTTATTATTCCTTGGTATGTTCACGGCAAATATTATTGGCGTATTTGAACATACACTTGATCAAGTAGCTTTACTAGCAGTGTTCATTCCTTTAATTGCTGGAATGGCTGGTAACAGTGGAACACAAGCACTAGCTGTTGCGGTTCGAGGAATTGCAACAGGGGACATTGAAGAACAATCTAAGTTAAAACTTTTATACCGAGAAGCAGGGACCGGTCTAATCACTGGGGTAATCAGTGGCGTTGTTGTCGTCTTTCTCGTTTATTTCTGGAAAGGCCAGTTAGTCATTGGACTTTTAGTTGGCGTCGCAATTACTTCTTCCATTCTTGTAGCAACCATTGCAGGTTCATTTATTCCCTTATTGATTCACCGTATGAAAATAGATCCTGCTGTTGCTTCAGGCCCTTTCATAACAACGATCAATGATATTATCAGTATTTTAATTTATCTAGGCTTAGCAACCACTTTTTTATCAGCATTATAAAAGGCACTTCCACAAAATTGTGGAGTGCCTTTTTCGTTGATTAGTTACAGACGTCTAAGAATACATCAGCTACGCAGGCAATGCCGCAGAAACAGTGTAAATCAACTGTGATACAAGTACCTGTCAATTCAAAATTGCGTACTTTACAAAGTTTACGCAAGTTGATGTCAGTTCCATATTCATTGAGTAAATCTACTTCTTGTCGCTGTGAATTCAAAGGTTTTAATACAGTCAAGGTAACGCAACAGTGGTCAACAAAATCATTGACGCGGAAATAGATGGATACACAATCGCAATCTGGTGTGTCTTCATCGACAAAAGTCGAGAAAAATGGTTTTCCGTCTTTTGTTAATAAAGTGAATACACGCGTATCTGCTTGGTTTCTTGATGGGCTAACTAAACCACCTAATGGTTCTAAGAAACAGTTGTAAGAACAAGGATTACAATCATTGGATGTAGCAGCATCTTGAATACGTTTAATTTCACGTACTACTTCACAAACGCAATGTCCTGAATGAGAACCGCCAACACCTTCTGAACAATTTGAACAACTCATTTTCTCACCTCCTTTGTGCTAACATATGCGCCATGTTCAAAACGGTAAGGGCAATTTTAAAAATTCCAGAGTTACAGTTTGTATAAAAAACTGGCAAGGGTAGCATGATGGTAAAAAGGAGAGATGAGTGTGCAGAACTATCAACAATTAGTAGATGATACCATTCCAAAACCGCCTTATTTACTGAATGTTTTTAAAGCATTTTTAGTGGGTGGATTGATCTGTGTCGTGGGTCAATTACTTCAGCTACTCTATATGAAGTGGTTCGGATTCTCTGAAAAGGAGGCGGGGGATCCAGTAGTTGCTACGCTAGTATTTTTTTCAATGCTCGCAACGGGGTTCGGGTATTATAAAAAACTCGGGCAATTTGCAGGGGCTGGTTCAGCGGTTCCCGTCACAGGATTTGGTAACGCCATGATCTCAGCTGCAATTGAACACCGTACGGAAGGGTACGTTCTAGGAACTGCTGCAAATATGTTTAAACTTGCGGGTTCCGTGATTGCGTTTGGAGTTTTTTCAGCATTTATTATCGGTGTAATTAAAACAACTTTGGTTACTTTGGGGTGGATAGAATGGTAGCGACATTTACATTTTCAACACCAATTCAAATTGCAGGTACAGGAGTAACGGCGGGACCGATGGAAAAACAGAGTGTCTTTTATAAATTATTTGATGAGTTCTTCCATGAAGAAAACAATTCATCGGTTTCCTATGAAGATTTACATAGTTTATTGATTGAAAAATCGATGCGCTATGCATTAAAAAAAGCACAGTTAACGGAAAATGAGTTGAGTATGTACATTGGTGGAGATTTGATTAATCAGATGACACCAACAGTCTTTTCAGGCCTCAAGTTTTCGTTACCTGTGTTACCCGTATTTTCAGCGTGTGCAACTGTTGTTCAGGCTACTTGTTTAGCGGCATTAGTCATTGAAAAAACTAATCAAGCTGTTGCTGTAGGGACAGGTAGCTTCCACGCTGCGGTAGAACGACAGTTTCGTTACCCTATTGAATACGGTGCCCAAAAGCCTGCCACCGCACAATGGACAGTTTCGGCTGGAGTCGTGGCAATACTGCAACCCGGATCCACTGGAGTGCATGTCACACATGCAACAATCGGGAAAATTTTAGATTTTGGGCTCACTAATCCTTACGATATGGGATCGGCAATGGCACCTGCAGCGTATGATACGATTTTGCGCCATTTGGAGGCAACTAACTCTTGTTATGCAGATTACGATGTCATCATGACAGGGGATTTGGGAAGATACGGAGTTGCCATTTTAACGAAGTTGATTGCTGACACTTCGGCAAATTTGCAAGATGCAGGAGCATTATTTTATGGCAATGCCACGTTTGCAAACGCTGGAGGCAGTGGTGCAGGGTGTAGCGCAGCCGTTTATTATAGTCATGTACTGGAGCAATTACAGAAGGGGAAGTGGAAGCGTGTGCTCTTGGTTGCAACAGGGGCATTACTATCTCCCTTAACATTTCAACAAGGAAAGACAATCCCTGTAATTGCACATGCAATGGAATGGAGGGCGGCACCATGACTTTTTTATGGGCCTTTTTAGTGGGGGGATGCATTTGTGTTATTGGTCAGCTATTACTGGATGTAG
Source organism: Chryseomicrobium sp. FSL W7-1435 (assembly GCF_038595005.1). Taxonomy (GTDB): domain Bacteria; phylum Bacillota; class Bacilli; order Bacillales_A; family Planococcaceae; genus Chryseomicrobium. Next base: position 2,114,001 of record NZ_CP151997.1, on the reverse strand, counting down.
CGAAAATGACGCCAGCCCATATGCTGACAACTCTTGTCGTTTCTGGGGCCATTCTTGATGGATTAGGTTTGTACGAGCCCTTGATTGATTTTGCAGGTGCAGGTGCTACAGTTCCTATAACATCCTTTGGAAATGCTCTAGTTCACGGTGCGCTCACTGCAGCAGAAGAAAATGGCTATATCGGTGTGTTAACCGGAATGTTTCAGGTAACGAGTGCTGGAATCAGTGCAGCTATCTTATTCGGCATGATTGGAGCCATTGTTTTTCAAAAACGGTCAAATCATTATGAGTGACCTAAACACCTTTTCCATCTCAGCATAAGCTGAGTAGGAGGAGGGCAACATGAATACAAAATTGTGGAGATTAATTGAGGCAAGAACAGGCATGTCCATGGAACAAATCATTGATATTGTCCACGCTGTATCAGCCGCTGATTTTTCTGATGAACGTCATGTTCGAAAAGTGATTCGCAAAGTGGGACGAATGACGGGTAAACCAATTTCACAGCAGACAGAAGACCAGCTGACGCAATCAATTTTACAAGGCGGAAATGGATTAACGATTGATCACATTGAACAAATGCTCAAATAAAAAGCGAAGCGCCTCAGGCGCCTCGCTTTTTATTTGATTTCTTTTGTCATCGCACGATGTGGAATTCCAGCATCCATAAATTCAGGGGAAGAAATAAGGTAACCTCTTTTTTCGTAAAACGGAATGGCCGTGCTTTGTGAATTTAGTTTGAGAGACACATAACCTTGCAGTTTTGCACTGGATTCAATTTCATCCATTAAAGCATTCCCAACATTTTTTCCTCGGAAGTTGGGGAGCACGCAAATACGTTCAACTTTAGCGATACCCGCTTCATACTCTCTAAAACGACCAGCCCCGATTGGCTGATCCTCTTCATAAGCCACGAAATGAATAGCAGAGTCCTCAAATTCATCGATTTCAAGATGAGCAGGAACACCTTGTTCTTCAATAAATACCGTACGGCGAATATGAAGTGCATCTTGGTAATGTTGTGAGGTTTGGACCTTTAAGGCAATTACCATCTACTTACTCTCCAGTTAAACGGAATGTTTCGTGTACCGTCCAAGAACCATCGTCAAGTTGATAAAGTAAGTGAATACGATCAATAGTTTCTTCGAAAGATGCACCAATCATTTTCAATTGAGGATAAATATCGTCATGTTCACTAGAAGTTAATTTTTGAGCGATTGTAATATGTGGGACGAATGCATATTGCTCAGAGTCTTGATAATCGACATCTGCCAAATTCTTATGCAAGGATACTAATTCGTCGGAAGGGTCTACTTTAAAATAGATTGCGTTTGTTACAGGGGCAAACGAACTGATTCCTGTAGTTTTAAGTTGAAACGGCTTCTGAGCAGACGCAACTTTCTCTACTTTTAAAGCAATTGATTTAATCTCTTCATCATCCGCTTGAAATACACCTTTCAAGGTCATATGTGGCGTGATAAGCGCATAATGTGGGTCATATCGCTTACGATATGAGTTCGCAAAATCTTGAACTGCTTTTGATGGAAATGCAACGATACCAAATTTCATATACGATCCCTCCATATCTTCTACGTTCTTTTCTTAGTATACCAAAAATTCGTTTATTTCGTGTAATTCATCTGCAAAGCACGCTTCATATCTTTTTGCCACGTTTTCCAAGTATGGCCACCCGGTTGTTCTTCATACCGGTAGCTAAATTTTTGCGCTTCAAATAGTTCTGAAAGCTCTCGATTGTCTTGTAAGAAATCTTTGTCAACGCCATCTCCAGTAGGAACTGCCTTTTCATCTAGCCCAATGATATGGTCTACAGTAAAGTGAGTGTTGCCAGTATTCTTTACAGTTTCTAAGACAGTTTCATTCACGTAAGGTGAGTGTAGGATGACCTTACCAAATGTATGGGGGTAAGCACATGCAGTCATCAGTGAAACTGTGGCAGCTAAAGAATCGCCAATTAGCCCTCTGCCCATCCCTATTTGATAGGTCGGGAATTCTGCGTCTAAGTAAGGAACTAGTTCTTGAGCAAGGAATCGCATGTAAGCTTTGTTGTTGTCACCATTGGGATGATAGTTCGTTCTTCTAACTTTGACGTTTTCATAGGGAATCCCTACTATGATCAGATTTTCAATTTCTTCTTCAGCTAATAATTCATCAGCTACTCTAGAAATACGCCCGAGTTGGAAGTAATCTTTTCCATCTGAAGCGATCAATAAAGAGTATTTATATAAGGGAGAGTATGTTGCTGGTAAATAAATAAGCAACGTCATATCTTCTTGTAAAGCGTCACTATAAAAAGTGCGTTCTTCAATTTTTCCTCTATTCATCGTGTCACTCCAATCTTACGTAGTATTCAAATTGTATCAAATGACTTCAAAATAGTATAATGTAGGGATAACTAGGAGGTTGAATTATGGATTCAAATACTACAAGAACTCGTGTCCACTCGGATACCGTCTACAAAGCAACAAAAGAGGCATTGCTACGCAGGGGTGTCACTATTGAGGATATCGCCAAAATTGTTTATGAGATGCAACTCCCTTACAACGAAGGATTGACAATGGAGCACTGTGAAGAATCAGTAAAATCTGTCTTGAAAAAGCGTGAGATGCAGCACGCCATTTTAGTCGGAATTGAACTGGATGAATTGGCTGAAAAGAAAATGTTATCAGAGCCACTTCAATCGATTGTTGAAAGTGATGAAGGTCTATTCGTCGTGGATGAAACAATTGCCCTGGGCTCAGTATTCACTTATGGAAGTATCGCCGTAACAACATTTGGTCATCTGGATAAAAATAAAATTGGCATCATCTCACAGTTGGACACAAAAGCTGGAGAACAAGTGCATACTTTCTTAGATGATTTAGCAGCGAGTGTTGCAGCTAGTGCGGCATCTCGAATCGCTCACCGTACGCGTGATCTAGAAGAGCAAAATGAAACATTCCACGATATTTCACCTGAAGAGACAGCACCTGAGACGAAAATTGAAGGGGCTACAACTTAAAAAAGTCTCCCAAATGGGAGGCTTTTTTAATCCATTGATTTTCGGAAACCAGAATCTTTTGCTTGGCGTTCTGAACAAAACCATTCTTCTGGATTCGTTTGAGAATAATAGCGGCCTAAAGGGACGTGATAAATCTTTTCACCCGAACGATTAATATTACCTTTAATCAAACAATCAGATCCTTGTTGCTCATAAGAAGAAGCATCAAAGCCACGGTCTGTTACATAATAGTCATATTCCCATATTCCAATCGTTTGCTGCTGTGCCTGTTTTTGAAGCTCCTCTAACTCAGTCAAATAGCGAGTATTCGGAGGGTAGACATAAGCCACTCGTGCTAGTCCAGCTGAAATCAATTGATCTTGGACACGCTCACCATCTGCATAAACATACGCTAGTAAACGGCCATAATCATCGTATTGATCTCCAATATCAACTTCAATAGTTAATTCTTTGCCTTCTAACAATTGTCGATTTAATTCTTTCGCTTCTTCACCGAATGGTTGTTTTCCTAATCGAGGATGATTGGTCTCTGGCGTATCAACTAGTAAATAGCGAACGTTTTCTTCTTTCCCTTGCCAGTTTATACGAATCGTATCGCCATCGACTACCTCAACCAGTTCTACCTCTTGTTGTTCACCGGAAGGCTCTAGCCACGTGCAGCCAGCTAAACTAGCAAACAGGAGGAGGTAAATAATCCAATTAATTTTTTTCATCTTATCACCTGCTTTAGAATAGCATACATAAAAAAAGAAAAGACACCCTAAGAGTGTCTTGGAATTTCCTCTTGTTCTTGAGTAGCAGCAAAGTAAATGAACTGTTCTTCTTCTAATTCAGCCATCTTTTCTTTGTTTAATCCGAGTGAAATAGGACCTGTAAACACTTCTTCCCACCAATTTCTTGTTTCATTCATCATTATTCCTCCTCACTTATTTTTTCTCTCTTGTTAATGGTATATGTAGTTGTCTGAAAATTACCCATATTTTTTGCTAATTAAACACTTAAAATTTAAAAATAAGAAGAAAGACCTAGAGGTGAATGCTGATTCATTGTCTCAAAAAACGTTTCCTCGTATACTTGTAACTAGAGTAGATGGGAGGAATTCGATGAATTTCACTGAACAGCAAGTGGAAAGTTGGATTAAAGAACAACAGTATAAAGTTTACGCAGGTGAGACGAAGTCTTTAGAATTTCGATTAGAACAACTAGAATTATTGCGGCAAGCTATCAAAAAGTTTGAACCAGAAATTTTAGAAGCTCTCCATCAAGATCTTCGAAAAAGTGAATTTGAGGCGTTTACAACAGAAATAGGGATTATCTATGAATCAATCTCTTACATGAAAAAGAACTTAGCAGATTGGATGAAGCCGCAAAGTGTAAAAACACCAACAGTTTTACAACCAGCTAAAAGTTATTTGATTCATGAACCTTATGGTAGCTGTCTGATTATCGCACCTTTCAATTACCCTTTCCAATTAGTGATGGAGCCTTTAATAGGTGCTATCGTGGGAGGTAATGCGGCAGTCGTCAAACCTTCTGAAGCCACTCCTCATGTCACAAAAGTGGTACGCACGTTAATTGAAGATACGTTCTCTGCAGATTACATCCGTGTAGTTGAGGGAGAAAAAGAAGAAACATCCACGTTGATTCACGCACCGTTTGATTTGATTTTCTTCACGGGCAGTGTGCAAGTAGGGAAAGTCGTCATGAAAGCTGCAGCTGAGCGATTAACACCAGTAGTTTTGGAACTCGGAGGTAAATCACCAGCAATTATTGACCATACAGCCAATCTTGACGTAGCAGCAAAGAGAATCGTTTGGGGTAAATTTATGAACTCGGGCCAAACTTGTGTGGCGCCAGATTATTTAGTGGTGCATGAGAGTGTGAAAGAACCATTCATTGCCAAACTGAAAGAGACTATTGCTACTTTTTATGGAGAAGATGCTCAAACAAGTCCTGATTTTAGTCGCATAGTGAATCATAAACAGTTTGACCGATTGCATGACTTGCTAACTAAGTCAGAAGATAGTTTAGTACACGGTGGCCAAACCGATCGAGAAGACCTGTACATTGAACCTTCCTTATTTGAAGTAGAGAATTTTGATCATCCACTGATGGAAGATGAATTGTTTGGACCTCTATTACCGATTCTGACATACACGGATTTAAGCCGCGCTATCTATGATATTCGTAAATTACCAAAACCGCTTGCTGCTTATTTCTTTAGTGAGCACGAGCGTGCACAAGATTATTTTGTAGAGTCCTTCCCATTCGGTGGGGGCTGTATAAATGATACGATTTCCCATGTTGGTAGTGTCAGTCTACCGTTCGGTGGTGTTGGTACTTCTGGTATGGGCTCTTACCATGGACGTGCCAGCTTTGACCAATTTACTCATCAGAAATCAATCTTAAAAAAGAGTACCAAACTACCAATCAATCTACTTTATCCGCCGTATAAATCAAAAGTAAAATTAGTTCGTTCCGTACTAAAATAGTGAAAAAATTTTATTTGGAAATAAGGTAGTATAACGTTGTAGTAACGTAAGCAACACAAAACAAAGAGATTGGAACAAAAATAAATCAGCAAGTTCTCTAGGGTGAATTCCAGAGAATTTGCTGATTTTTCCTATATATTGAGTTCCGTTCCGGGGCTGCGTTCCGTGGGCGCGTCGTGAGCCTCCTCTTCGTCAATTGCTTTCACCCGGAGGTGTCACTTTTTTAAAATGTAAAAAGAAAGTTGTTCCATTGCCTTCTTCAGAGTCCACTTCAATTTTTCCATTGACATCGGCCATGATTTTTTGAGTAATCAACATACCCAGTCCTGTTCCTTCAGCTTTTGTAGTAAAGAAAGGATTGTACAGGTTTTCAATAACTTCCTCGGTCATACCTGTACCTGTATCACGCACAACCACAATATAATCTTCGTGATTCTTGGAATAGCTATAAATGTGAATGTCTCCTGTGTCCTCACTGGCCTCTACCGCATTTTTAATAATATTGATGAAGACTTGTTTAACATGTGCCTCATCTCCTTGTAACCACATATCATGTGCATTCCATTTATGGTGCAATGTGATGCGAGAACTTTGCAATTGAGGCTCGAACAATCGCAACACATCATTTAATACGGAGCGTAGGTAAAACTTTTCATGAAGTGATGGCGAAGGCTTTGATAGCTGTAAAAATTCACTAATAATGTAGTCGATTCTCTTAATTTCCCCTTCAATCAGTTTTGTATACCGGTAAGAGGAAGAAGTCTCGTTTTTGTTCATCATTTGTATGAATCCTGAAATCACGGTCATAGGATTGCGTATTTCATGTGCAACTCCCGCTGCAATTTCTCCTGCAAGTTGAAGTCTTTCTGTTTGTAACCTTAATTTTTCTGTTTCTTTTTGAAAACTGATGTCACGAGAAATTAACGACATCGCAATAATGCTTCCTTTTTTATCATGGATAGGGGAGAGCGTTAATAGAACATCAATCAGTTTACCGTCTTTTCTCATATCTTGAGACTCAAAATGAAAAACATTGCCTTTTTGTATTTGATCCACTCTTTCTCGCGCTTGGCTTTCCAGTTCGGGAGCTACAAAGAAGATCTCTTTACCTAAAACCTCATGTCTTGCGTAGCCATATAATTCTTCGAAGGCAGGATTGAGGTCAATTAATTTATTGGACAAATCGAACACAGCAATCCCATCTTTGGCGGTATCAAAAAACAATCGAAAATAGCCTTCTTGACTTAATAGCTGATTTTTCATTAAAGCGTTTTGAGAATTGATGGATTGCAAAATTTTCTTTTCCACCCACATGTACAAGATGGTTGTGCTTAGAAGCATGAAAAAGAAGAATAATACCAACTCCACATCATGTCTGGAAAGCTGGTTAGAAAATCCGGAGGAAAGTTGAGAAAAAATAAAAAATAATTCAACATACGTCAAGCCGATGACGAGAAAGATGACCGGGAGTAGCTGAAAATAGGTTGCAATGAAAATTGGGTAGGCTAGAAAAATGACATAGGAATAACTCATCTCAGTCGTATATTCCAGCATGATGTAGACATTTAATGTAACGATGAATAAATAAGGTGACCATGATGATACTGTTTTAGCTCTGATCAAGTACCCTAAAAACACCAAATAAATAACCGAGTAAACATAGAAATAGTCTGAATGGACCTGAGTATGTAATGTGGCAAATACGAGATGAATGATGACAAATACACTGATCAGACTTGAAAAATAGCGAAGACGAATTTGAAGATATCTTTGTTTATCCATTTGTACCCCCTCCGGACAAACGAATAGTGATTGCCGCTAGTATCTATACAAGAAGTGTAGCAGGAAACATTCATGTTGACTATACATTCTGGTATGATAAAAGAGGAAGAAATGGGGGTATATCTATGAAAAAGGTAATAACTTTATTGGAGCAACTTGTATCCATACCAAGTCCCACAGGATTCACTAAGGACATTGTAAACTGGATTGAAACATACATAACTGATTTAGGCTACGATGTTCATAAAACTAACAAAGGGGCTGTCATTGTTAAAGTGCACGGTGCTCGTTCAGACCAAGCACGTTTAGTGACGGCTCACGTGGATACACTAGGAGCTATGGTGAGAGAGATCAAGGCTGATGGCCGATTGAAACTGTCAAAAGTAGGCGGCTTTAATTGGAACGCAGTAGAGAATGAAACGTGTACCATTTTCACTCGCTCTGGTAAAACGTACCGAGGTACGATTTTGATGCACCAATCCTCGGTCCATGTCTATGCAAAATCTGGCCAGACAGATCGTTCTGACGATAATATTGAAGTACGTTTAGATGAAGTAGTCACTTCCCGCAAAGAGACAGCAGCTAGTGGAATCGAGGTAGGCGACTTTGTGAGCTTCGATCCACGTTTTGAACATACTAGCAGTGGTTTCGTTAAATCTCGCCACCTAGATGATAAAGCAAGTGTAGCGCTCTTATTGACGCTGTTGGAAGAATGTAAATCTGGCAAGGAAACGCTTCCTGTTGATACTTATTTTTATATTTCTACCAATGAAGAAATCGGCTATGGTGGAAATTCATCGATCCCTGAACATGTAAGCGAGTATTTAGCTGTTGATATGGGAGCTTTAGGAGATGGGCAAGCATCTGATGAGTTTACGGCATCTATTTGTGCAAAGGACAGTTCAGGGCCCTATCACTATGAATTGACTTCCCATTTGATTCAACTAGCTAAAGATCACTCTATTCCGTATAAGGTCGATATTTATCCGTTCTACGCTTCCGACGCTTCTGCTGCAGTGTCTGCTGGAATTGATGTTAAACATGCCTTGTGTGGAGCAGGTATTGAATCATCACACGCTTACGAAAGAACGCATGAAAAATCATTAGAAGCTACGTACCGTTTATTGCACTGTTATATCCAGTCTCCATTAGTATAACTTGCCATCTGCACTAAAAATACGTATGATTAGATAGGCAAAAATGAAGGAGAATATATAATGAATACAAAAGAAGAAATATTAAGAAGACGGACATTTGCAATCATCTCTCACCCAGATGCTGGTAAAACAACGATGACTGAAAAACTGCTCTACTTTGGTGGTGCCATTCGAGATGCAGGGACAGTAAAAGGGAAGAAGTCGGGTAAATTTGCCACTTCTGACTGGATGGAGATTGAAAAACAACGTGGGATCTCTGTAACATCTTCTGTTATGCAATTTGATTACCGTTCTAACCGAATCAATATTCTAGATACACCTGGTCACCAAGATTTCTCTGAGGACACGTACCGTACATTGATGGCAGTAGATAGTGCAGTCATGATAGTGGATGCAGCTAAAGGAATTGAGGCCCAGACGTTAAAACTATTTAAAGTTTGTCGAATGCGTGGTATTCCAATTTTCACATTCATCAACAAACTTGATCGACAAGGCAAAGAGCCTCTAGCTCTAATGGAAGAAATTGAGGAAGTTCTTGAGATTGATTCTTATGCGATGAACTGGCCAATTGGTATGGGGAAAGAGTTCTTAGGTATTTACGATCGCTACAATAATCGTATCGAACAATTCCGTACAGAAGAAGACCAGCGTTTCATGGAAGTGGATGAAGATGGAGAACTTATTCAAGACCATTCTATGAAAGAAACTTCGTATTACAAACAAGCGATGGAAGATATTCAACTGTTAGCGGAGGCCGGAAACGACTTTGATGAAGAGCGAGTTAAACGCGGTGAGTTAACACCTGTGTTTTTCGGAAGTGCATTGACAAACTTTGGTGTGCAAACATTTTTAGAAACTTATTTAGATTTTGCGCCTAAACCACAACCGCGATTGACTGGAGAAGGTGAACTTGTAGAACCTGCAAATGAAGAGTTTTCAGGGTTCATCTTTAAAATTCAAGCCAATATGAATCCTGCTCACCGTGATCGCATTGCCTTTGTGCGTATTGTTTCTGGTGAGTTTAATCGAGGAATGACGGTTACTCTTGCTCGTACAGGAAAATCCTTTAAAGTCAGCTCGTCGACGCAATTCTTAGCGGATGATCGCGAAACAGTGGAATCAGCAGTTGCTGGAGATATTATTGGTTTGTACGACGTGGGTAATTATCAAATTGGGGATACGGTAGTTGGCGGGAAGAAAGCTTTTGAATTTGAAAAACTTCCTCAATTTACACCTGAATTGTTTATGAAAGTAACGGCTAAGAATGTTATGAAATCTAAACATTTCCACAAAGGGATCCTTCAACTTGTTCAAGAAGGGGCTATTCAGTATTACAAAACATTGCATACAGAGGACGTCATTCTAGGCGCAGTAGGTCAACTGCAGTTTGAGGTCTTTGAACACCGCATGAAGAATGAATACAATGTTGAAGTAAGAATGGAGCCAATCGGTTCGAAAGTTGCGCGCTGGATTGAGAACGAAGAGGAAGTAAAAGAGTCGATGACAGGGCCACGCAGTATGTTAGTGCGAGACCGCTTTGACCGGTATGTATTCTTATTTGAAAATGATTTTGCTATGCGTTGGTTCCAAGATAAATACGAACATATTAAACTGTATAATTTGCTTTAATCAATTGCGAACAACTTATGTCAAAGTTGTTCGCTTTTTTGTGTGACGCAAGTATTGCAGTTTGTAATATTCGTCATATAAAACTATGATTAAAGTAATGCACGTGGAAGGAGTTCACCTCATGAATTTAAGTAGATTTTCAATTCGAAGACCAGTCTTTACGATTGTTACCATGCTGGTCATTCTCATCTTGGGAGGAGTGTCTTTAACAAAAATACCGGTAACACTCATTCCTAATCTAAATCCCCCAATCGGTGTAGTGGTAACCAATTACTCAGGAGCTTCCCCAATTGAAGTAAATGAGAAGCTCACCAAGCCTTTGGAATCTCAGTTCAGTACACTGCCAGGGATTGAATCCGTCAGCAGTACGTCTCAAGAAGGCGCTAATTTTATACTACTACAATTTGATTGGGCCACAAATATTGATGACGTCCAATTAGACATACTTCAACGAATCGATTTGATTCCCTTACCTGAAGGTGCCCAACAACCACGGTTTTTAAAATTTGATCCCGCTCAATTTCCGATTATTCAACTTGCCATCAATTCAACAGGTGAAGAAAATATTGCAGAGTTAGCCGATGAAATCGAGCAGCAATTGCTTCGTACAGATGGCGTTGCCAGTGTCAGTATTTCAGGAACAATGATTGAAGACATCATTGTGGATACAGATCCTGAAGTTCTCGAGGAACAAGGACTTGCACTGTCAGACGTTGTTCAAGCAATTCAGGCTTCAAATGTTTCTCTACCAGGGGAACCAATCGAAACCGAAGATAATCAAAAACTAACGACTCGAGTAGTATCCAGCGTGACTTCTGCAGAGGATGTTGCGGGACTTGCTATCACAGTGAATCCTCTAACAGGTGACTCGGTAACAGTGGCTGATGTGGCGGATGTTCGAGTAGGCGAACGCTCTCAAGGCACAATTACTAGAGCTAACGACGAACCTGCGATACTAGTTTCTGTGTTCCAAGAGTCAAGTGCTAACACAGCAAGCGTATCCACTAACTTTCAAGAAAATGTAGATGATCTTTTAAGTCAAGAAAAGTATGAAAATGTGGAAGCAAACATTCTCTTTGACCAAGGAGACTATGTCAAACTTGCCATAAACAATATAGGGCAATCCTTACTGTTTGGTGCATTGTTTGCCATGATTATCTTGTTTGTATTCTTACGAGGCATACGCAGTCCAATCATTGTCGGAGCTGCCATCCCGTACTCAGTTGTTGTTACTTTTGTGCTTATGTACTTCACAGGATTTTCACTAAATATCATGACTCTAGGTGCTCTTGCATTAGGGATTGGTATGTTGGTCGATAATTCCATTGTAGTCATCGAAAATATCGAAAGACATATGGGTCTAGGGAAAGATCGCAAAGAGGCAGCATTAGTTGGTACGAAGGAAATGGCGGGAGCGATTACAGCTTCTACTTTAACAACAATAGCTGTATTCGTTCCAGTTATCTTCTTATCTGGTCTAATAGGCCAATTGTTCACAGAGTTTGCATTGACAATATCCTTTAGTCTCTTTGCATCATTAGTAGTAGCTTTAACCATTATTCCAATGGCAGCGAGCTTGTTGTTAAAAAAACCAAAAGGAAACAGTGAAGCAAAAAGACGTCGTTCTCGTGCCTATAGCAATTATGAGCGTTCTATTAAATGGGCACTTGGTCACCGTATTTTATTGCTAGTGATGACAACCGTATTAATTGGTGTGTCAGTAGTAGGACTTCTTCGAGTAGGTACAGAGTTCTTACCAGCAACGGATGAAGGATTTGTTACTGTTCGAGTCGAATTACCAAATGGCGCGTCAGTAGATGGAACAGAAGAGGTCGTCTCAGAAATGGAAACAATTTTTAAAGACCAAGAAGATGTAGAAGTTTATACATCCTTGATTGGTAGCACTCAACAGGGTCAATCGCAAGGGTCAGGTTCTCAAAATGAAGCTGAAATTTACGTGAAATTAGTCGACCTTGATCAACGTGAACGTTCAATCTTTGAATTCGTTGACGATGTAAAACCAACCGTGGAAGAAACGATTGGAGAACGTGCGGAAGTCGAATTTGCGCTGCAAACAGCTGCAGGTTCCACACCAAATTCGTTAACATTCACCATGACGTCATCAGATAATCAAGAATTGGAACAAGCAGTAGAGAAAGTTGAATCGAGTATTCGAGAAGCAGAGTATGTAACAGAAGTATCCAGTGATTTTTCAGACACAGTAGACGAGGTAGTCATAACGATTGACCGTCAACAAGCGCTGGATTATGGATTTGTTCCTGCTCAAATCGCACAGACAGTTACGGACGCTACTCGTGGTGTGTTTGCAACTCAATTGGTAACTGAACAAGATGAGGTATATAGCGTTTTCGTTCAATACCCTATGGATACCTATGAATCAGCAGGTGAGCTGGCAAACTTTAATTTACGCGCACCTTCTGGTGAATTTGTGGCACTTGAAGATGTTGCTGAAATTTCAACCGTTGCTTCTCCAGTATCTATTCGACAAGTCGATCAGCAACAAGCAGTGACAGTGGAGTTAACTTATGAGTCTAGCCAAACACTAGGCGATATGTCGACGCGAATTGACGAAATCATTGCAGATGCTGAACTTTCAGAGGCTGTAGAAGTAACCTTTGGTGGTGACCGCGAACTATTGGAAGATGCGGCAGCTGATATGATTTTAGCCGTCATCTTAGCCGTTGTTCTAGTGTACCTTGTTATGGCAGCTCAATTTGAATCTTTTAAATATCCTTTCGTCATCTTATTCACAGTTCCACTGATCATCATTGGGATTGGAATTGGTTTATTCATCACTTCAACACCATTAAGTATTCCAGCAGTAATCGGGGTGCTGATACTCGTGGGAATTGTGGTGAATAACGGTATCGTGTTGGTAGATACTATAAACACTAGAAAAGCAGAAGGCATGAATTCTTATGATGCCATAGTGTCTAGTTCCAAAGATCGGATTCGTCCAATTCTTATGACGGCATTGACGACGATTCTAGGATTGGTACCACTTGCATTGGGTATTGGAGAAGGAACGGAAATCAACCAACCGATGGCAATTGCTGTAATTGGTGGTTTGACATCGAGTACTTTCTTCACACTATATATCGTGCCAATCATCTATAGTCTGCTGGACCAAGAGACTCGTAAAAAAACTTCTCAAACAATTTAAAAAAAATTTACACAAATTAGCGATGTGGTATACTGTTTTCATAACAGAATAGACCTTGACTCTTTGTCAAAGGGGAGTAGCTTTAGGGTATAGCCCTATTTCATAGTCGTCATCTTGTGGCTCAGCCATCGGTTATGATTGGTAGATCGCATCTGCTTAGCAAGACCTTTGCCTTTTATTAGGCATAGGTCTTTTTTGTTGAAAAAATTAGAGGAGTGAACAAGTTGGAAGCAGTATTATTAGAATATGGTTGGGTATTACTCGTACTAATCATTTTAGAAGGGCTTCTTGCCGCAGATAATGCAGTAGTTATGGCAGTTATGGTAAAACACTTACCAAGAGAGCAACAGAAAAAAGCTTTATTTTACGGACTTATGGGTGCTTTCATCTTCCGCTTTGCGGCCCTGTTCTTAATTACTTTCTTAGTAAACATTTGGCAGGTACAAGCAATCGGAGCAGCTTATTTATTGTTTATCTCCATAAAACATATTTGGGATCAGAGAAAACATAAAGAACAGTTAGCGGATACACACCGTCCTGAAACAAAAGGTTCTGGATTCTGGATGACAGTTCTAAAGGTAGAACTGGCAGACATCGCATTTGCAATCGATTCAATGCTAGCAGCGGTTGCGATTGCTGTTACGTTACCTGAAGTTGGAAACGTCGAAATCGGTGGAATCAATGGTGGTCAGTTCGCTGTTATGTTCTTTGGTGGGGTTGTTGGATTAATCATCATGCGTTTTGCGGCACACAAGTTTGTTAAACTTTTAGCAAAATATCCTTCACTTGAAACAGCAGCCTTTTTAATCGTAGGTTGGGTAGGTGTGAAGTTACTTGTGTTAACTCTTTCACATGAAGATGTCGGAATTTTAGACGAACATTTCCCGCACTCTACTGAATGGAAATTAGTGTTCTGGAGTGTACTGTTAGTTATTGCAGTTGGCGGCTATTTATTAGGCGTTCGACAAAATCGCAAAACTGCTGACGAAAATTTATAGAAAAGATAGGAGAAATCCTATCTTTTTTTTGTGGAGTTTTCTATACTAAAGGGTATCAAGAAGAAGGAGCCACGATTATGAAGCAAGTACCACTACCTTCAACGAAAAGTTTTACACCTGCGCAAATTATCGTGTCTTATTATTTTATAGCGATAGCTATTTCAGTAGGTTTGTTGTCACTACCAGGAGTGAAAGAACAAGATGCGTCTCTTTCATTTATTGATACTATTTTTGTGGCAGTTAGTGCTGTCAGTGTAACGGGTCTAACACCTGTCAATATTGCCGATACGTTCACAGTCTTTGGTTACGTAATAATTATGATGATTCTGCAACTCGGTGGAATTGGTATCATGTCGATTGGTACATTCATTTGGCTACTGGCCGGGAAAAAGATTGGATTACGTGAACGTCAACTCATTATGATTGATCACAATCAACCCAACCTATCTGGTGTTGTAAAACTAATTCGTGAGATTGTTAAAATTTTGTTACTTATTCAACTTGTCGGGGCAACAATTTTATCTCTATATTTTATGCAATTTTATGAAAGTCCCCGTTTCGCCATTTTAAATGGCATATTCTCGACAATCTCTGCCACAACCAATGGTGGTTTTGATATCAATGGAGATTCTTTGCAGTCATTTAGAGGCGATTATTTTGTTCAATCGATACACATGTTATTAATTATCATGGGAGCGATTGGATTCCCTGTATTGATCGAGGTTAAAGAGTTCTTATCAAATAAAAACAAAACGTTCCGTTTTTCACTTTTTACAAAGATTACAACTGCTACATATGCAGCCCTACTTGTAATTGGTGCCATCGGGATATTTATTCTGGAATACTTTAATACCTTCCGCTACATGGTTTGGCATGATGCTATATTTGGGGCGTTGTTCCACTCTGTATCATCACGCTCGGGTGGCCTCACCACAATGAATATAGAATTGTTTGATCAAGGAACAAACTTTTTCATGTCTTTTCTAATGTTTATCGGTGCTTCACCCAGTTCAGTGGGTGGAGGAATACGAACTACGACATTTGCAATTGCGTTGCTATTTCTAATTAACTTTTCACGAGGGAAAAACCAAATTCAAATCTTTGGTCGAGAGATTCATCTAATTGACGTGTTTCGCTCTTATGCTGTCATCTTACTTGCAGCAATGATGGTGATTTTTGCTACTATTTTATTAACAGTGACGGAGCCTACAATTCCTATCACCGCATTAATTTTTGAAATCACAAGTGCTTTCGGAACCTGCGGGATGTCCTTGGGAGTTACGGATGACTTATCCACTGTTGGGAAATTTACTATCATGTTACTCATGTTTATAGGTAGGGTAGGAATTATTTCATTCTTGTTCACGCTTGGTGGTAAATCGAACACAACTAAATTCCACTATCCAAAAGAACGCGTAATTATTGGTTAAAAAAGAGGTTAAGACAAAATTAAAATCAGCAAGTTCTCTAGAATTCCAGAGAATTTGCTGATTTTTGCGTATGTTGAGTTCTATTAATTTTTTCCTAGTTTATTTCGTGTGGTTGAAGTGTGAACCAATGATGATTTTGCCCAAAGAAATAAACAATGGGTGTTAACGTACCGTCTACAACGAGCTCTGTAACAAATGCTTGTTTAAAAAGTTCTCGTTCATGGAGTTGTTGTTCTACCAAATAGTTGTAGCTTTCACGTTGAGCAATTACTGCATGCAAAATCTTCGAACGGGACTCAGGTGATAGCGTCTCTTTCCACCACACTTGTCGAGGGATGAATTTTTGATGGGCAAGAAAATCTAACTTCATATTTGTCAGGACATGGTCATCCATTTTGTCTACTGAAAGTAGAAAAGCATTTAGACGTTTGAATAAATCATCAAACTGGTGTCCAATGCGTGACCAGTTGTGACTTTCCCAGTAAGAGCCAAACTGTTGAAAGAAATCAAAAGGCGTATCAAACACTGCTGTGACTAAATACTCAATTGTTCGTTGGAATTTTTGGCTGTTCCAATATTTCTCTAATATATCTTCGACTTGTTTGATTTTGATGATTTCATTGAATGACAGTACATTATTTCCGACAATTTCATAAGGTGCCTGATCGACATATTGGTAGCCATAGATAGCTGAGTCTATACGTAAGCCAGTTCCGCGTAAAAGCTTCAAAAAGCCCAATTGAAGCTCCTCGGGTCGCAGAGCGAACACATCGTTGAATGTTTTACGGAATGAATTGTAATCTTCATCAGGAAGGCCGGCAATCAAGTCTAAATGTTGATCAATTTTTCCGCCATCGCGTACCATCGTGACGGTGCGCGTCAATTTTTCAAAGTTTTGTCGTCTCTTAACTAAATCATTCGTGTGATCATTCGTAGATTGCACACCAATTTCAAATCGAAACAATCCTTTTGGCGCGTTATCATTCAGGTATTGAATTACTTCAGGACGCATAATATCAGCAGTTATCTCGAATTGGAAGACAACACCCGGTCTATGCTCTTGAATTAAAAATTCGAACATCTCCATAGCATAGCTGCGTGAGATATTAAAAGTGCGGTCTACAAATTTAATGACTTTTGCACCATTCGCCATCAAGTAACGAATATCCTCTTTGACATGCTCTCGTGCAAAATAGCGCACACCCACTTCGATGGAAGAGAGGCAGAACTGACAAGAAAATGGACAACCTCTGCTCGTTTCTACATAAGTGACACGTTTTGCTAAGTGAGGGATGTCTGATGGGTCACGGTAGGGTGAAGGTGATTGTCTCAAATCAAGTTTAGCCGGTAACATATGAAGTTTGTAAGAATCCTCTTTTAAGTAAGCGATTCCTGCTACGTCTTTGAAATCACGACTACCCGACTGAAATTCAAGAAATTGGCGGAATGACTCTTCGCCTTCACCTATAATAATATAGTCGATTTCTCTATGGTTTTTTAACCAGTAATCAGTATCGTAAGAAACTTCTGGACCACCTAAAACAATGACTGTCTCTGGAGAAATCGTCTTATACATGGCCACAACTTTTAAGGTCTCTTCGATATTCCAGATATAACAACTGAACCCCAGAATAGAAGGTTTTTGTTGATAAATTTCACTGACAATAGAGAGGATAGGATCCTTGATTGTAAATTCCTTAAGATCAACTGAAAATTGATTTTCACAATACGCTTTTAGATGACGAATTGCCAAATTAGTATGAATATATTTTGCATTTAATGTCGCTAATAATGTCTTCATGGAATCTTCCTTTCACCATATATATTCTAACAGGCTAAACTTGTCGACAATATAGGCTTAAATACCCATGCACATTAGTGTGATAATATGGAATAATCAGAATTAGTTGTTAAATTGGGTTGGAAGGGGAAAAGTCGGTGATTATTGAGAAATATTATAAGAAGAAGTATGAGTATATGTTTGATAAATTTACTTCAGGAATCATTATAATCAACGAGTTTAGAAGAATTGAGGAGTTGAATCAACAAGCCGCTATTCAATTAGGTCTATCACAAAATCAGCTGATCAATCAGTCCTTTACAGAGCTCATAAATATCTTAACAATAACACCGGCTGATATTTTTTCAATTAAAAAGGGGTTAACTGAAAAAGGGTATCATGAACTAGACACTTCATTAAGTTCAGGAGGAGGTTTGTGCAAGTATCTTACAGTTCACATTCATAAAATTACAGAAGAAAACAAATATTTTATCCAACTGGCAGATTGTACTGAAAAATTATCGCTTCAACAAAAACTCGCTCAAGCAGAATCTCTAACAAATTTAGGAGAATTAGCTGCTAGCATTGCTCATGAGATTCGCAATCCCATGACATCTTTAAAAGGTTTCACACAGTTAATGCTATCTGAAACAAATGATAGAGGGACCAAATATTTGCAAGTCATACAGCAGGAAATAGACCGCATCGATAAGATATTGAATGAATTTTTGATGCTGTCCAAACCGAAACAATATACTCTGGAGACAATAAATCTTCAGCAGCTAGTCATGGATGTCGTGGATTTTATGAGTCCTCAAGCGTTGTTATATGGAGTTGAGTTGAAACGGATTCACCGTACAAGTGTAGAAAAGATTTATGCGGATCCTATCACAATGAAGCAGCTTTTAATTAATAGTATTAAGAATGCAATAGAAGCCATGCAAGACTGAGGGACCATTACAGTTGTTGTAGATTCCCGTGATAATGAAATTGAAATTAGTATTCATGATGAAGGGACCGGAGTCGATTTAACTAATCTTGAACAATACTTTCAAGTTTTCTATACGACAAAAGAGTCAGGTACAGGTCTTGGCCTTGCACACGCAGCTCGTGTGATGGAAGATATGAAGGGAAGAGTTGAGGTGTCCAATAACTTGGCTGGGGGTGCCAGTTTCTACTTCTATTTCCCTATCCTTTTAGCAAACACGTTTTGACAACTTATGTACTAGGCACTATAATTGGAGACAGCGTAATAGAGATAGGTGGGACAACTATGGTGTCTGAAAAGGAACGTTTAGAGGCATTAAAATTGTTTATAGTACTTTCCAGGTCTCATAAAGTATTGCATGAGGCAACAAATCAGTTTTTTCAGGATAATGGCTTAAACCCTACTGAATTTGCTGTATTAGAGCTTTTGTATCATAAAGGAAGACAGGCTTTACAAAAAATCGGCAGCAAAATTCTACTGGCAAGTGGTTCAATAACTTATGTGGTCGATAAACTAGAACGAAGAGGGTTAATCATACGAATAGCTAGTGACGAAGACCGTCGTGTCACCTATGCTGAAATTTCAGCAGAAGGACGCTCTTTCATGGACGAATTATTTCCAAAGCATGAACTTCAATTAGTAGAATTGTTAAATGTACTCTCTAGTGAGGAAAAAGAAACGTTAACAGTGTTACTGAAAAGATTAGGGCTATCAATTAAAAATTTATCTGTTTGAGAACTAATGATGGAACTAAAAAATTTAAGACAAAATTAAATCAGCAAATTCTCTAGGGTGAATTCTAGAGAATCTGCTGATTTTATTTGCTTTGATTTCCGCTCAACTTCTAACTAGCTTAGTTCTTATACTTTATTTTGTCCAAGTCTCCTAAAAGGTTACTCATGAGTCTGGAAAGTAGAAAGCATTTGTAGATAATCCCCTGTTTTCATATCTTCCGCACTATCATAGATAGTTGCTCGAACTAAATGAAGTTCAGTTTCAAATACATAACCAGTAACCTTACCTGACTCAATCATCATTTCATAGCCTATTGGCATATCTACATTTGGAAGTTTCGCTGGTGTTGCGATCTCCATCAAAGAACCTTCCGCATCTGATGCTTGAATGGTCTGTTGTAATGTCTCGATGGTTTGTCCTCGATCTGCTTCATCTTTGCTAAACGTTTCTACACGCATAAAGACGGCATCATTTGCATCGAAGTAAATAACATCTCGATTTGGTTCTTCAGCCGTTAAAGAATAGCCATCCATAAGTTCTAGTGAAAAAGGTTGGTTATCACTTTCAACACGCTCTCCGATTGCTGTTGTCTCTTCTGACGTTTCTTCGGTAGCTTCTTCAGTTGCTTCTTCGTCAGTTTCTTCAGTTTGTTGTTCCTCAGGGGAAGTGCTTTCTTCACCAGCTGTTTCCTCTGTAGGTACTGGTTCAGCTTCCTCATTAGTTGTGGAGCCACAAGCTGCTAATAGGACTATAAGTGCCGTTAGTGCCGTAAGATGTTTCCAATACTTCATAGCGTTCACTCCTTTATGTAGTAGACGGATGCATCTGATAAATGTTTCATAGGATTGGTAGAATCAAGAATAAAAGAATTAATGCTGTTATGTGTGTAACGATGAGCAGAGGCATACTTTTTTTCCATTCGTATAAAAGGCCCCAAAGTAAACCCACGATAAACCCTGCAATTGCTCCATAAACAAAACCACCGACTAACAGAGAAATTGAAAATAGTATAGAAGCTGCAACAACAGCATAAAAAGTTGGTAAATAGTTTTTTAAGTATTGTTGGACAAAACCTCGCCAAAAAAATTCTTCTGCTGGCGCAATGATGAAAAATAGCAGCATGAAATGCCAGATTGTATTAGGACCAAACTGCTCCAAAAATTGGTGGATTTCACGGACTGATAAAAATGGTATACTGTCTAAAATCCAATAACTTGCTGCGAATAAAAAGTAAGTGATTGTACCATACCCAACACCAAGCAATAAATATTCAAGAGTTTGGACTTCATCTTCAACTTTTGCGTATAGTAAGGAGACACCCATCAAAAATAAGATGGTGAATGAATAAAAGTACCAAAATGTTTCTTTATCTTGAAATGTGAAAAAAAAGAATCCAAAAGCTATAGCAAGAATTGTTAAAAACTTATAAAATTGTAATGATTGCAATTCAAAGCTCCTTTCCAAAATGAACTAAGAAAGAAAACCGCAAAACCAAATGGTCAGGCGGTTTATTGCTCTTGATTTTGATCTGATTCTTGCTCTAATTCTTCATCTACATTTGGTTCTTGATCTGATTCTTCAGAGCCTTGTATTATTTTATAGCGCTTGTGATTGATAACTGTTTTTTCTTCCATCTCAAGTTCATCAAAATTTTCCATGATAGTTAAATCTACAATTACTGAATTTTCGTTTACTTTTTCAACAACACCTTGTAAACCATCTTTAAATTCTATAATATTTCCAATTTCAGCTATTTTCAACGAAATGACCCCCTTCTCTATATTCACAGTTTGCCTTAAACCGTGAGCTTCGTAAAGGGAAAACTATAAAAATAAGACAAGAGGTATAGAATGAAACAATTTGAACAATTAAAAGCAGGAGAATTGAAGGAAATACTACTCACTAAACAAGAGTTTCTAGAAGTGCGTGAACAACTGATGAAAAGGGAGGATTTTAAACATTTCATTGGAACAGCTTATCCTGGTGGTTCAGTGAAATATGTTTGGAGCCCGACTGCAAGAACATGATTGAAGTGAAGTATAAAGATAGTGTACACTGTTAAAAAGTGGATGGGAGGTGCACAATGACAAACGCATTACTCACTCGAATGGAGCAAATCAGACAAGATATGATACAATGTGCATCTGAAAAGGGTCTGTCTGATGAATCGACCATTCGCCTAAGTGAAGAGCTGGATCAGCTCATTAATCAATACTATAAAGAATTTAAAAATAATACTAAAAAATAGGTTTATGACTTGTGACAAATGGCAATACTAATATAGAACACAGCAACATTCTCATTTCCCCCTTTTTAGAATCATTCAATTTATTGAATGGTTCTCTTTTTTTGTCGTGTATAATAGAACAGAGAAAGCAAATAGAAAGGGGATTATTATGCAAATTGGTTTTATTGGAACTGGTGTGATGGGTGCAAGCATTTGCAAGCATCTATTAAACGCAGGACATACATTACATATCTTTACACGTACGAAAGAAAAAGCGGCAGAACTGATTGAATTAGGGGCATCTTGGTATGGATCGCCAGCTGAAGTAGCTCACCAAGCTGAAGTTGTATTCACAATGGTAGGTTATCCTCAAGATGTAGATCAAGTGTATACAGGTGATCAAGGTTTGTTTGAATCCACGAGTGCCAAAACATTTATAGATTTAACGACTTCTACACCTGAACTTGCTCGCAATTTAGCGGAGCAAGGTCAGAAATTAGGTTTTCAAGTGATTGATGCCCCTGTATCAGGTGGCGATATCGGCGCACAACAAGGTGTGCTTTCCATTATGATTGGCGGAGATGAAAAGACGGTCGAATCATTGCAATCACTTTTCACATTATTCGGCAAGAATATTGTCTATCACGGTGCACCTGGCGCCGGACAACATACAAAGATGTGTAATCAAATAGCTATTGCTTCTACAATGATCGCTGTTTGTGAATCGCTTACTTATGGGAAAAAAGCTGGATTAGATTTAAATAAAGTATTGGAATCGATCACGCAGGGAGCTGCAGGATCTTGGTCGTTATCAAACCTTGGACCAAAAATGATAGCGGAAGATTATCAACCTGGGTTTTACATTAAGCACTTTGTGAAAGATATGGGTATTGCCTTAAGTGAAGCAGAACGCATGGGTATCAAGTTACCCGGTTTGACACGTGTAAAGTCTTTGTATGATGATCTTATAACTGAAGGATTTGAAGATGAGGGCACTCAGGCGCTCATTCGTCATTATAAAAAGCAGTGGTAAATTAAATCAGTAGCTTCTCTTGAATTTTTTCAAGAGAAGCTACTGATTATTTTTTTCAAGCTTCACTAGTTTTTAAATGGGTTTTTTTGAGCTCTTCTATATTCTGAAGGAGAGGGTGTGGTTGATAGTGAGGTATAAAAAGCAGGTACTGTCTTCTTTTTAACTTGTGGGCTAACAACTTGTAGGCCGAGAAAGCTCTCTAATTCTTTTTTTGCATGCTGCAGACTCATTTTTGAAGCAGGGTTAGAATAATCAAAGTCAAGTTTTCCTAAGTGAGGTAATTTTTTATCCTCTGGGCTTGAAGGTAGATGAAAAAGATAGGAATCAAATTCAACCAATGTAGTCGAATGTTGTTTGCTTCGAGTAGGATTTTCTGAAAAATGAAGTCCTGTTTTTTTGGCATAGCCAAGTTCAATCAACTTAATTAATGTATCTTTTTTTAATTGGTATAAAGGTTTTTTATCTTGTGCCGTCTTTACGTGCCGATTAACAGTGTAAAGAGCTTGAGCTAATTGGGTTTGTTTTTGTTTAGAAATAGTCATCGAATTCACCTCCTCCTTAAGTATAGCAGAAAAGTGTGGAAACAAACGGCAATGTCCTGTACTATTATGAGTGAATATTCATTCAATTTGGAGGGGATTGTATGGGCAAAACGGTTATTATTACAGGTGGATCATCAGGTATGGGAAAATACATGGCTGAAAAATTTATAAAAGAAGGCAACCAAGTTGTCATTACGGGAAGAGACTTAGAAAAACTACAGGCAGTGAAAGAAGAGTTTTTAAAAAGCGGAGATATTGACATCTTTCAAATGGATGTACGGGACCCTGAGCATGCAAAAGCAATGGTGGATTTTACTGTAGAGCGTTTTGGAACGGTAGATGTTCTTGTAAACAATGCAGCAGGTAACTTCTTAGTGGCTGCTGAAAACCTGAGTCCGAATGGCTGGAAAGCTGTAATTGATATAGTGCTTAATGGAACGTTCTATTGTTCAACTGCTGTTGGGAACTATTGGATTGAAAATGGCAAAAAAGGATCGATTCTTAATATGCTGGCCACATACGCTTGGGGTGCAGGTGCTGGAGTTGCACATTCAGCAGCGGCTAAAGCAGGTGTCATGTCGCTTACAAGGACTCTGGCTGTGGAATGGGGTAGTAAGTATGGTATTCGAGTAAACGGTATCGCACCAGGTCCTATTGAGCGAACAGGAGGAGCCGATAAATTATGGGAATCTCAAGAAGCTGCGGAAAGAACGCTTCGCTCTGTTCCTCTAGGGCGTCTTGGCAAGCCAGAAGAAATTGCAGAATTAGCTTCGTTTATCGTCTCAGATAAAGCAGCTTATATGAATGGAGAGATTGTTACGTTAGATGGTGGACAATGGTTAAATAGTCATCCGTTTTGACTAAATTTTAGTATTCCATTTTTTTCTGTGATATGATGAAAGAGCAGAAAAAAGGAGTAGATAGAAATGCTATCAGTTAGCTCAAGAGATTTTCTTAAGCTCCCGATCAAAGAGTTCATTATTCCATCTGAGAAAGTTGCTCATGTGCAACTTGGCAATAATACAGAGCATGCTCTACTAGTCTTAACGAAGACTGGTTACTCATCGATTCCCGTTTTGGATATGCGGTATCGAATGCATGGCATGATCAGTGTACAACAAATTACAGATGAAATATTAGGCTTAGACCGGATAGAATATGAAAGATTAGATTCCATTAAAGTTGATGAAGTTATGACTCGTGATTTTGTGAAGATAAATGAACGTGATACGTTCCAACGCGCATTAGATTTACTGATCAACCATCCCTATGTATGTGTTGTAGGCGATGAAGATACGTTTCTTGGGATTATGACGCGTCGTGTAGTTATGAAACAATTAAAAAAACAACTCTATTTGTCACTTGATTAAATTGAGACCCTTCTAAGCAAGGGTCTTTTTATCTGTGGGGAGAGATGAATGATGTACTCTGATTATGAAATCGTTGTGATCTTATCAAAAGAACAAAATATGAGACGGGCTGCTGAGAAGTTGTTCCTGACTCAGCCGGCGTTATCTCAACGCTTACAAAATATCGAAAAAGAATGGGGTACCCAATTATTTATACGTTCTCAAAAAGGGTTATTGCCAACTCCTTCGGGAGAAATCGTGCTTGAACTGAGCCAAGATGTTATTCAAAAAAGGGAATTAGCTTTAGAAAAAGTGCAACTGCTCTCTTCCAAAGTTCATGGCACTTTGAAAATAGCCTGCGCATCCATTGTGGGGCAAAATTGGTTGCCAACAGTGTTGAAAAAGTATGTAAACAGCTATCCTGAAGCAAAAATTTCTTTACACACTGGTTGGAGTTCAGAGATTGTTCGTTCTTTAGTGGATGGGGAAGCACAAATTGGCATTGTGAGAGGGCAAACTGAATGGAAAGGGAAGAAAATTCATTTGTTTCGAGACACATTGTATTTAGTAGACCAAGAAATGACGTCTCTTGAACAAGTGAAACGGTCCAATAAACCCTTTATTCAATTTAAGAGTGACTCTAGCTATTACCAAGAGATTCAACAATGGTGGCAGAAAAATTTTTCAATGACTCCAAAGCAACAAATAGTTGTCGATCAAATCGAAACATGCAAGCAGATGGCGCTTAATGGGCTCGGTTATGCAATTCTTCCTTCCATTACACTTTCCGACTATGATCAAATAAACAAGATACCTTTAATTCACGAAGACCCAGCGTTCGAATTGACTCGCGATACTTGGTTGATTGGTTATGATGCTGCTTTTGAATTACCTCAAGTAGCCAGCTTTGTGAAGATGGCAACAGAAGAAACAGAGCAAGGTACCCTTTAAAGGGCACCTTGCTCTGTTTGTGTTTCTTGTAAATTGATGTCTTTTTTCTTCATCCAGCCGAAGGTTAAAAAGAAAGTACCTAAGAGGACGACTGCACCAACTGTAAATGGTAGATTGAAGTTGATGTCAAATAGAATCCCAGCAAGAGCAGGGCCTACCATGTTTCCTAGACTCATATAGGCATTATTCATACCTGCTGCAAAACCTTGTTCTTGTCCAGCTAACTTCGACACCACGGTATTTACTGCTGGACGAATGAGTGTAACTGCTATTGAGAATAAAGTTGCTACTAATAAGATACTGAAGAATTGGTTAACGAACAGCATACCAAACAATGTTACAGCAGCAAATGCTAAACTGCTCAAGATTATTGCCATTTCTCCAAAATGTTTGAACAGCTTTTCAATTAGGAACATTTGTATGACAACGCCAACAAACCCTCCTGCAGTCAAGACAATCGCAATTTGTTCGGGAGTGAAACTAAATTTATAATTCATATAAAGAGCAAAGGTTGCTTGAAAGTTCGAGATTCCAAACGAGAAAATGAAAATAATCAGGAGCATTACAAAGTAAGGTGTATGGAAAGATCGTTTCATTTGTTGAACAATATTTTCCCTTGCTTTATTCGGTTCAGCCACTTCTTTATTGCGAATATCCGGCAGCACAAAGATTGAGAACACCATTGCTACAAATGCGGTGGCTCCAGATACGTAGAAGGGGAAGTTTAAACTAATTGCAGAGAACAAGCCCCCAATACCTGGGCCAATCATAAAGCCTAGTGACATGGCGGCACCGATATAGCCCATTCCTTTACCGCGGTCTTCATAGGAGGTAATATCAGCAACAAATGCCATAGTAGGAGGGATTAAAAATGCCCCGCCAATACCGCTTATGAAGCGTGCAGCATATAACATCCACTCTTGGGTAGCGGTACCAAACCATAGTTGTGAAATCCCAAATAATGCAAGTCCAATGACAATTAATTTTTTTCTTCCGTATTTGTCTGAAAGGTCTCCTGCGATAGGAGAAAATACAAATTGCGCAAACGCAAATGCGGCAATGATAAGGCCGAGAGCTTGTCCAGCCGCTCCAAATGTCTCTAAGTATTTCGGCATAATCGGCACGATAAGGCCAATACCAGCCATAATGATAAACATGTTGAACATTAAGAGATATATAATAAAAGGGTTATTTTTTTTCATACAATTCCTGCTTTCTTCTGAGTATACGCTTGATAAATTATAGCATAGAGCCAACAATATCAAAAATTTCGAGACTCGAAATGGAATCCAAAAAAATAAGAAGATTCTCTAGAATAAACTCAAGAGAATCTTCTTATTAAAGTTTTGGCCACGCCTTGTTGATTAGTTAGTTTCGATTCATACTCATTTTAAATTCTAAGAAATATTCATTGTATTTACCGAGCATTTCAGGTCCAAGATCCGTGTATACTTCAAGTTCTTCACGCATCTCTTCTGTAGGATAAAAACGAACATCACCTGTGACCTCAGGGTCCATTAAATCAAGCGCAAGTAAGTTAGGAGTTGAATAGCCTACATAGTCTGCATTTTGGGCTGCTATTTCAGCATCTAGCATAAAGTTAATGAACTTATGAGCACCTTCCACGTTACCAGCAGTTTTAGGAATGATCATGTTGTCAAACCACAGATTCGATCCTTCTTGAGGAACACTGTAATCGATATCTTCATTTACATACATGATATCTGCCGCTTGACCAGACCAAACAAGTGCAATGGCAGCTTCATCTCTGCGCATCGTTTCAACAATCTCATCACCAATGATGGCCTTTACATTTGGGCCAAGTTCCATTAATCGATCCGTTGCAGCGCGCAGTTCTTCATCATCTGTAGAGTTAAGAGAATAGCCTAATGTGTTTAGACCCATTCCCATCACTTCACGTGCTCCATCGACTAAAATAACTTCTTGTTCAAGTTCGGGTGACCAAAGATCACTCCAACTCTCAAAAGTTTGACCATCTAAAAGAGTGGGATTAAAAGCAATTCCAACTGTGCCCCAAAAGTACGGAATAGAATATTGATTACCGGGATCAAAAGGTAAATCTAAAAAGTAAGGATCGATATTTTCTAAATTTGGAATTTTTGATTGATCGATAGGGATGAGTAAATCTTCTTCCTTCATCTTCTCTATCATATATTCAGAAGGCATTGCAATGTCATAACGAGTACCACCCTGTTGGATCTTTGTCAGCATGGCCTCATTGGAATCGAATGTCTCATAAATGACACGAATCCCAGTCTCTTCTTCAAATTGAGTAATAAGTTCTGGATCGATATATTCTCCCCAGTTAAATACTGAAATAGTGTCGGAGCTTGCACGGCCAGAAGAGTCATTCAGTTGTGTATTGAGATAAAACAGCACTGCAACTGTAGCAAGTATTAACACGGTTATTCTAACCAATGATTTCATTTTGGCACCCCCGCTTGGAATGGTGTTTTCGCCCGGTTCACTACAAAGTAGTACCCTAATACAAGAATTAGAGTAACGATAAATAGTAATCCTGAGAGTGCATTAATAGTTAAAGTAATACCAGCTCGAGCCATGGAGTAAATTTCAACAGAAAGTGTTGCAAAACCATTTCCTGTAACGAAAAAAGTAACCGCAAAGTCATCGAGTGAATAAGTCAGTGCAAGGAAGAACCCAGCAAAAATTCCTGGACGAATATAAGGAATGATTACGCGAGTAAATACATCGCGACGAGTGGCGCCTAAATCACGAGCAGCGTCTACTAGAGTAGAACTCATCTCTTGAAGTTTTGGAAGCACCATGATGACTACAATCGGTACACTAAAAGCAATATGAGATATTAGCACGGAAGCAAACCCTAGACGAACACCAATCATAGTAAATAATATTAAGAAAGAAGCACCAATAATTACGTCAGGGCTGACAATGAGTACATTGTTTAAAGATAAAAGAGACTGACGTAAGCGTTTATTTGTAATATAAACGATACCTACTGCACCAAGTACTCCAATTGCAGTTGAGATCAGCGCCGATAATAGGGCTACAATAATTGTATTTAACACTATGCTAAGCAATCGTGTATCTTGGAAAACTGCTGCATAATGCTCCCAAGTAAAGCCTTCAAAATTCGACATGTTTCCTGCACTATTAAATGAATAGAAAATTAGATAAAAAATTGGTGCATATAAAATGATAAAAACGAATGCCAAGTAGACTTTTGCTAATTTACTAGTAGTTCCCACGCTGATTCACTCCTTTCTCACGGTCTCCAGTAATAATCATGATGATGACCATGAATACGATCAAGAAGACAGCAATGGTCGAGCCCATTCCCCAGTTTTGAGTCACTAAGAATTGTTGCTCAATGGCAGTACCCAGTGTGATAACTTTATTACCTGCAATCAATCTTGTAATCATGAAGAGCGAGAGGGCAGGGATGAAAGTGGCTTGAATACCCGCCTTTACACCTCCGAGTGCAAGTGGCCAAATGATTTTTCGGAAAGTGATCCATTGGCTCGCCCCTAAATCTCGTGAAGCGTCGAGTAGTGCAGGATTTAATTTATCAAGTGCATTAAAAATCGGTAAGATCATGAAGGGAATAAAAATATAAACAGAAACGAATATAAAACTAAAATCAGTATAAAGAATTTGTTGGCGTTCGAGTCCGAGGAACGATAAAAAGTTGTTGATTGAACCGTTCATCCCAAAGATTCCGATAAAAGCATATGTTTTTAATAGTAGGTTAATCCAAGAAGGGATAATAATTAAAAGCAGCCAAAGCTGTTTTTGTTTTGTCTTGGTAATCCAATAAGCTGTTGGGTAAGCAATCAACAAAGTAAAGACTGTAATTAAAGAGGCATACCAAAACGAACTAAGTGTTAACGACAGATAAGTGCCGGTAAAGAAATTTTGATAATTTTCAAAGGTGAAATTACCTTGAATATCGAAAAATGAGTAATACCCTACTAACAGAATAGGTGCTACAACAAATAGCACCATCCATAAATAATAAGGAACCATCAAAAATGTTCGTGACTTAGTTTCCATTGGCAGTAACCTCGTACGATTCTAAGCGGCGATCGAATTCTTCTTCAGATTCGTTCAATCGCATGATATGAATCGCTTCTGGGTCAAAGTCTAATCCGATAGTTGAACCGACCTCTGCTTTGCGAGTGGAGTGAACTAACCATTCATTGCCATCTTGATCGTAAGTGGAAAGCTCGTAATGAACACCGCGGAATAATTGAGTATCTACTCGAACATTCATTTTTCCTTGATCAATTCCCTTGATTTCTAAATCCTCAGGACGAATTACGATATCTACTTTTTCACCCGATGAAAGACCTCTGTCTACACATTCAAACTCTTTTGTTCCGATTTGCACACGGTAATCCGCAATCATGATTCCTTCAACTATATTAGATTCTCCAATAAAGTCTGCAACAAATCGGTTGATTGGTTCGTCATAAATATCAAGTGGTGTTCCACTTTGAACGATTTGTCCATGACTCATAACAAAAATCTCATCTGACATTGCCAACGCTTCTTCTTGATCATGAGTTACAAAAATGAACGTTTTGCCTAGACGTTGTTGAAGTTCACGCAATTCATATTGCATTTCAGTTCTTAATTTTAAATCAAGCGCAGATAAAGGCTCATCTAATAAAATAATTTCCGGGTCATTGACAATAGCTCGCGCAATTGCGACACGCTGGCGTTGCCCTCCAGACATCTCCTCAATTTCACGTGTTTCATAGCCTTCTAGATTCACGAATTTTAGTGCTTCCTTCACTTTGCGGTCTACTTCAGCAGACTTTAGCTTTTTGATGCGAAGACCAAACGCGATGTTCTCAAAGACATTCAAATGCGGGAACAAGGCGTAATCTTGGAAAACTGTATTGACCTGTCGATTATTAGCAGGTACATCATTAATGATTTTTTCATTTAAATGAATGTTGCCTGATGTCGGCTGAATGAAGCCTGCAATCAAACGCAAAATGGTCGTCTTACCACAGCCAGAAGGTCCAAGAAGTGTATAAAATTTCCCTCGTTCAAGCTCAAAATTTATATTATGTAAAACTGGTTCGTTCGATCCGTAAGATTTACTGACGTTTTCAAAACGAATGATCGGTGCGTTCGACACGGCGTTACCTCCAAATTGACAAAGATTAGTGTTAATTTTATCATAAGTTTCTCTCGATAACGAAAGTTTTTGATGTATGATGGAAATAGTGGTCGAAAGGGAAGTGGGTAATACTATGAAGAAAGAATTTGTAGTCATCGGACTTGGTCGATTCGGAGGAAGTATTGTAAAAGAATTGATTGAGCAGGGTGCAGATGTTATGGCGATAGACATTGAAAGTGAGAAGGTAGATGAATTCGCACCTGTTGCTACCCAAGCAGTAGTGGCAGACACGACAGATGAGGCTGTATTGAAGTCTTTAGGTATTCGTAACTTTGAGCATGTCATTGTAGCTATCGGAGATAACATACAATCTAGTATTTTGACGACCCTAATGTTAAAAGAACTAGGTGTCAAACGCATTACAGTAAAAGCGCAAAATGACTATCATGAAAAAGTTTTACTGAAATTAGGCGCAGATAATGTTGTCCATCCTGAGCGGGATATGGGAATTCGAATTGCAAATAACATTCTGTCCAATAACGTACTGGATTACTTAGAGCTTTCCGATGAACATTCTATTATGGAGTTAATCGTAAACTCGAAGTTGGCCGGCAATTCACTTATCGATTTAGATATTCGTGCAAAATATGGCATCAATATCGTGGCCATTAAGAGAGGAAGATCTATTCTTGTATCTCCTCAAGCTGATGAAAAACTTCAAGCGAATGATATTTTGATTATTATTGGAGCAGATGTCGACATCAATCGATTCGAAAAGAAAGTGTTCAACTAAAACTTAACCTAATCAAAAAACAGTGGAGTCTCTGGAATATTCTAGAGAATCCACTGTTTTTATTTGTGTTGAGTTGTAGTCTGAATTAAGATTCTTACACTTCCATAATTACAGGTAAGATCATTGGTTTACGCTTAGTCTTATCATAAAGATGAGGACCAAGAACATTAATGACTTCTGACTTTAAGTCATCCCATCCTTCAGGATTGTCTTTCGTCAGGCCTCTTAAGTGGCGATTTAACATTTGTTGCGCTTCATTGATCATCATGCCGGATTCTCTCATGTAGACAAATCCTCGAGAAATCAAATCAGGACCAGAAACGATGCGCTTCTTCTTTAAGTCTACTGTTAACACGACTATGACTAAACCTTCCTCAGAAAGTACGCGTCGATCGCGAAGAACAATATTACCAATATCGCCAATACCGCTACCATCGATGTAAACATCACCTGAAGGCACACGGCCTGCAACTGTTGCATCATCTGCAGTCAGGGCTAGGACATCTCCGTTCTCCATGATAAACGTGTTTTCTTTAGGGATATCACAGTCCACAGCTAATTCACTGTGCAATTTCAACATGCGGTATTCCCCGTGAATTGGCATAAAGAATTTTGGTTTCATAAGACGAAGCATTAACTTCTGCTCTTCTTGTGAACCGTGTCCAGAAGTATGAATATTATTTAATGAGCCGTGAATCACTTCTGCTCCAGCTCGGTAAAGTAAATTGATCGTACGGTTAACACTTGCTCGGTTTCCTGGAATCGGAGAAGACGAGAAGATAACAGTGTCACCTGGTTGGATCTGGATTTGACGGTGTGTACCATTGGCAATTCGAGAAAGAGCAGCCATTGGCTCTCCTTGAGAACCCGTACACAAAATCAATACTTCATTTGCTGGCAAGCGATTCAATGCATTCGTGTCGATAAATGTTTCTTTAGGCGCTGTAATATAGCCTAGTTCACGACCGATCGTAATTGCATTGTCCATGCTTCTTCCGAATACAGCTATTTTACGACCATAACGAACAGCAGCATCGGTAACTTGTTGAAGTCGATGTATGTTGGATGCAAATGTAGCGAAGATGATTCGAGTATCAACCTTGCGGAAAATACTGTCCATGCTTTCGCCAACTTTACGTTCAGACATCGTGAAGTTTGGAATTTCGGCATTTGTCGAATCGGAAAGTAAGCAGAGAACGCCTTCTTTACCGATTTCAGCCATTTTTGTTAAGTTTGCAGGCTCACCTACAGGTGTAAAGTCAAATTTGAAATCACCTGTATGTACAATATTGCCTGAAGGTGTTTTAACAACAAGACCATACGCATCTGGAATACTGTGTGTTGTTGTATAGAAAGATATAGATGTTTTTCTGAACTTAATAACGTCATCTTCAGAGATTTCGGTCATTTTTGTTTGACGTAAAATGCCATGCTCTTCAAGTTTTTTGCGAAGTAGACCTAACGCAAGTTTACCACCGTAGACAGGCATGTTTACTTTCTTTAATAAGTAGGGGATACCACCAATATGATCTTCATGACCATGCGTGATAAACAATCCTTTAATTTTATCTTGGTTTCGAACAAGATACGTATAATCTGGAATGACATAATCAATTCCTAGTAAATCGTCTTCAGGAAACTTAATTCCTGCATCAATTACAATTATTTCATCTTGAAATTGTACTGCGTACGTATTTTTACCGATTTC
The DNA here is from genome assembly GCF_038595005.1 of Chryseomicrobium sp. FSL W7-1435. GTDB lineage: Bacteria > Bacillota > Bacilli > Bacillales_A > Planococcaceae > Chryseomicrobium. Next base: position 2,081,073 of record NZ_CP151997.1, on the reverse strand, counting down.
ACCTAGTCCGCCTAGTGCGAAAACAGCTGTTTGATCATTCCGAACAAATTTCATAAGTCTTATTGTTCAACCTTATAGTTTTCGCTAGCTTGTTCGTACGCAAGGTGCGCACCTTCTAGCAATTGGACGAATTCAATCATCATAGGGCGTTTACTCAATTTTTTACGAACTTCACGTTCTGAGTCAGCCTCGATATAAATGCACTTTGTGTTTTCGCGGACGGGTACCTGTGTAGGGTTTTCTTGATACAATACTTTGTAAATCATTTTTTTCTTCTCCTTTTTCACGTTCAGATTCATTGCAATTCTCTTTATCTTAGCATGTGCACATAGGAAAATAAAGAAAACCCCTCTAAAAAATATTTAGAGGGGTAAAGTCTACGCTACAGTTTTTTTGCCGAGAATTTCGCCGAGACGTTTGAGCATTTTTTTTCGTAAACGTTTCAACATTATACTCACTCCTTATAAGTAAGTATAAGCGAAAATCACAATATAGTAAAGTATTTATTCTGAAAAGTCAAACTATTTAACTTTCAAGGTTTTCCTTTGCGCTATGCCTTTCGTAAGGTATTGAATTTGGAACGGAAGCATAAGGGTTCTCTTGATTAATATGATCATAAAACATAATTCCATTTAAATGATCCATCTCATGTTGAAACGCTATTCCTTTTAATCCTTTTAAGCGCATAGAAAATTCTTTACCCGTCTCGTCGAAGGCTGAGATCGAGATGCGTGCATAACGCGGAACAAGACCTTCAATATCTTCATCAACAGAGAGACACCCTTCACCAGTTGTGATGTATGTTTTCTCGACGGAATGACTTTTAATTTTTGGATTTATAAAAATACGACTTAGTAATTCATCGTTTTCTGTAAGATGCAGGGCAAACATACGCACAGAATGATTTACCTGTGGAGCAGCAAGTCCTATGCCTGGTCGAAGATTGTGTTCTTCAGCAAGAACTGGATCCTGACTCATCTTTACATAAGTCACTAAGTCAGATGCCAGTTGAAGTTGTTGCTCAGAAAGTGGGAAGTGGAGCTCATCTGCTTTTTTACGAAGCGTTGGATGACCATCTCGTATAATATCTGTCAGTGTAATCATCAAATCAATCCTTTCTAACGTAGAGTATATCAAATTCTAAGCCAATATTCTTATTGAAAACGATTGTTTTAATGGGTATAGTTGGGGGGAGTACTGGGAGGTCGTAAAAATGAAAAAATGGATAGGTATTGTTTCAGTCAGTACATTGCTACTGTCTGGGTGCACGTTTGGAGATTCCTCTGAACAACAAATCTCTGAAGTGTTGCAACAGATGCATACAGCAGAAGAAGACTATCGTTCTGTGCAAGACGATATGAATGCAGCCGAACAGAAAGAGTATACATTGTTTGAAGAAGTTCTTTCATTAGAACAGGAACAAACTGAAGAACTGACGACAAAAATCGATGAAATGAAAGCTTCCCTAAATGAACGAAAAGAATTAGTAGCTACTGAGAAAGAGTCAATGGACAGTGCTTTGGCGGCTAGTGATTTTAGTGAATTGGAAGTTGATCAAGACGTGCAGGCGCTAATCGACCAAATCGATGCGGCATACGACGCTCGTTATGCTACATATGAAAACTTATACACTAATTACGAATCGTTACTTACTCTGCAAGAAACTATGTATGATGAAATGCTCGGTGAAGAAGTTTCAATTGAAACTATTCGTGAACTTGTTCAACAGGTGAATGCCCAGAATGATCAGGTCCAACAGCTTGTGACAGAAATGAATGAACAAACAGAAGAATTCAATCGTGTAACAGACGAAGTGTTTGAGACGTTGCAGCAAGAGGAATAGTAAAATAGCAAGAAATTAGAGCAGCTCTATTAGGGGCTGCTTTTGTGTTATACAGATATTGATTGAACACTAAACTGATATAATACAGATTGTAATTTTGAACTAGTACAGAAGTGAATAAATATATTTTTTCGAACAATCAGATGGCATCTCAAACGATTGACCATGCTATTTCGGTCAGTTATACTTAAAAATGATACTGACGTGTATTACTCGAAGGTGACTTTATTTTAATACAGAATAAAAGGAGAGTTGTTTTATGTCGGAAAGTAAAAACAATCATTTCGATGCAGTGAACGTACTTCATGAAATCGAAGAAAAATTTGAATTGGTGCAAGTGCTAGATGAAGAAGGAAATGTAGTAAACGAGGATCTAATGCCAGAACTAACAGACGATCAGTTCGTAGAATTGATGTCTCGTATGGTCTATACGCGAATTTTAGATCAACGCTCCATTTCACTGAATCGTCAAGGTCGTCTTGGTTTTTACGCACCAACTGCTGGTCAAGAAGCTTCTCAATTAGCTTCTCAGTTTGCGCTTGAAAAAGAAGATTTCATTTTGCCAGGTTATCGCGACGTGCCGCAAATTGTATGGCATGGTCTACCACTTTATCAAGCATTTTTATTTAGCCGTGGCCACTTTATGGGGAACCAGATTCCTGAGGGCGTAAATGTATTCCCACCACAAATTATTATTGGAGCACAGTATATTCAAGCAGCTGGAGTTGCAATGGGCTTCCAGAAAAAAGGTCAAAAAGCTGTAGCTGTAACATACACAGGTGATGGTGGATCTTCTCAAGGTGATTTCTACGAAGGACTTAACTTTGCTGGCGCTTATAAAGTACCTGCAATCTTCTTTGTACAAAATAACCAATTTGCGATCTCTACACCACGCTCACTTCAAACAGCAGCAAAAACAATTGCTCAAAAAGGTATCGCAGCTGGAGTTCCATCGATTCTAGTTGATGGTATGGATGCACTTGCAGTCTATGCAGTGACAAAGCAAGCCCGCGAACGTGCGGTTGCTGGAGAAGGTCCAACTTTCATTGAGGCATTATGTTACCGTTATGGTCCACATACAATGGCAGGGGATGACCCAACGCGTTACCGTACTTCTGAGACAGACTCTGAGTGGGAAAAACGTGATCCACTTATTCGTTTCCGTGCATTCCTAACAAACAAAGGGTTATGGACAGAAGAAAAAGAAAATGAAGTCATTGAACGTGCAAAAGAAGAGATTAAAGAAGCTGTGAAAAAAGCAGATGCTGCACCAAAACAAAAAGTTACTGATTTAATCGATATTATGTACGATGAAAACCCTTATAATCTTGATGAGCAAAAAGCGTACTACACAGAAAAGGAGTCGAAGTAAACAATGGCACAAATGACCATGATCCAAGCAATCACAGACGCATTACGCTGTGAATTAAAAGATGACGAAAACGTTCTTGTATTTGGTGAAGACGTTGGCGTAAATGGTGGAGTGTTCCGTGCAACTGAAGGCCTCCAAAAAGAATTCGGTGTAGATCGCGTTTTTGATACACCCCTTGCAGAATCAGGTATTGGTGGATTAGCAGTCGGTTTATCTTTGACTGGCTTCCGTCCGGTTCCAGAGATTCAGTTCTTTGGTTTTGTATTTGAAGTTATGGATTCTATCAGTGGGCAATTAGCGCGTATGCGTTTCCGCACAGGTGGAAGCTTCCATGCACCAGTAACGATTCGTTCTCCATTTGGTGGAGGCGTTCATACACCTGAAATGCACGCAGATAGCCTGGAACTACTTATGACATCAACACCTGGTGTGAAAGTTGTCATTCCATCAACACCTTACGACGCAAAAGGATTACTAATTGCTTCTATTCGTGATAATGATCCTGTTATTTTCTTAGAGCACATGAAATTATATCGTTCGTTCCGTGGTGAAGTACCAGAAGAGTCTTACACAATTCCACTTGGCAAAGCGGATGTAAAACGCGAAGGAACTGATATTACAATCATCTCTTATGGTGCAATGGTACATGAAGCACTAAAAGCAGCTGATGAGCTAGAGAAAGATGGTAAATCTGCTGAAGTTATTGACTTACGTACAGTGCAGCCATTAGATATCGAAACTATCATTGCTTCAGTTGAGAAAACTGGACGTGCTATGGTCGTTCAAGAAGCACAAAAACAAGCAGGTATTGCAGCGAATGTTGTAGCAGAAATTACTGAGCGTGCAATTTTAAGCCTGGATGCACCAGTATTACGTGTTACTGCACCTGACACTGTATTCCCATTCTCACAAGCCGAAACAGTTTGGCTTCCAAACTATAAAGATGTATTAGCAACTGCTAAAAAAGTACTTGAATTTTAATTAGAAAGGGTGACGCATAGTGGCATTTGAATTTCGATTACCAGACATTGGAGAAGGTATCCATGAAGGAGAAATCGTCAAGTGGTTCGTAAAAGCTGGCGATGAAATAAATGAAGACGACATTCTGTGCGAAGTGCAGAACGATAAAGCAGTCGTTGAAATCCCTTCACCTGTTAAAGGGAAAGTGGAAGAAGTTTTAGTAGAAGAAGGAACTGTAGCAGTCGTTGGAGATGTTTTAGTTCGAATCGATGCTCCTGGCTATGAAGACCTTAAATTTAAAGGGGACGACAAAGAAGACGCTCCTGCGAAAAAAGAGGCTTCTAAAACAGAAGAACAAGTTCAAGCTACAGCTGAAGCAGGTCAAGACGTTGAGAAAAAAGAAACTGCTCCTTCTAAAGAAGAAAAAGAAGAAGTGACGAAAGAGCAACCAGAACCAGCAGAACAAAAGGAAAAACCTAAAGGATCAGAGCGCATTATTGCTATGCCTTCAGTCCGCAAGTTTGCGCGCGACAACAGTGTTGAGATTGCTGAAGTGACTGGTAGTGGGAAAAACGGACGTATCATGAAAGAAGATATTGAAAGCTTCATGAATGGAGATCAAACGTCTTCAGCAGCAGAAGAAGCAGCTGTGCCACAACAAGAGGCAACAGAGTCAAAATCTCAAGAAGCGCCGAAAAAATCTACTCCTCAAGCTACTGAAGGAGAGTTCCCTGAAACTCGTGAAAAGATTTCAGGTATTCGAAAAGCAATTGCAAAAGCGATGGTTCACTCGAAACACACAGCTCCTCACGTAACGCTTATGGATGAAGTAGACGTTACAGAATTAGTTGCTCACCGCAAGAAATTTAAAGAAATCGCGGCTGAGAAAGAAATTAAGTTGACGTACCTACCATATGTGGTAAAAGCTTTGGTAAGCACGCTTCGTGAATTCCCAGCACTAAACGTTTCTTATGACGACGATGCACAAGAAATCGTTCACAAGCACTATTACAATATTGGAATTGCAGCAGACACTGAAAAGGGTCTACTTGTTCCAGTAATTAAAAATGCAGACCGCAAATCGATGTTCGCGATTTCAGACGAAATCAACACATTGGCAACTAAAGCACGTGATGGCAAATTAAGCCCACAAGATATGAAAGGTGCTTCATGCTCGATCACAAATATCGGATCAGCTGGAGGTCAATGGTTTACACCAGTAATCAATCATCCAGAAGTAGCTATTTTAGGAATTGGTCGAATTTCTGAGAAGCCTGTCATTAAAAATGGTGAAATTGTAGCAGCACCTGTGTTAGCATTATCATTGAGCTTTGATCACCGTATGGTGGATGGTGCAACTGCCCAACATGCGTTGAATCACATCAAACGATTACTGGGTAACCCAGAACATCTATTAATGGAGGCGTAAAACTATGGTAGTAGGAGATTTTCCAATCGAAGTAGATACACTGGTCGTTGGATCAGGCCCTGGTGGTTATGTTGCCGCAATTCGCGCAGCACAAACAGGACAAAAAGTTACAGTAGTTGAAAAAGAACATATTGGTGGCGTTTGTCTAAATGTTGGATGTATTCCTTCAAAAGCGTTGATCTCTGTAGGTCACCGTTTTGAACAAGCGAAACACTCAGACAACATGGGTATTACAGCATCTGACGTAACTATTGACTTCGCTAAAGCGCAAGAATTTAAAAACAGCGTTGTTAAGAAATTAACTGGCGGCGTATCTGGTCTTTTAAAAGGAAATGGCGTTGAAGTGGTTGATGGAGAAGCTTATTTCGTTGATGCGAACACTGTACGTATCATGAAAGAAGATAGCGCTCAGACATACAAATTCAAAAACGCAATCATTGCTACTGGTTCTCGTCCAGTAGAGATTCCAACTTTTAAATATTCTAAACGCGTTATCAACTCAACAGGAGCTCTAGCTCTTAACGAAGTGCCTGCAAAATTGGTCGTTATCGGTGGCGGGTACATCGGTACTGAATTAGGTACAGCTTATGCTAACCTAGGTTCTGAAGTAACAATCATTGAAGGTGGAAATGACATCTTAGCTGGTTTTGAAAAACAAATGACACAAATCGTGAAAAAAGCACTTAAGAAAAAAGGTGTAGAAGTTGCGGTTAAGGCATCTGCTAAGGGTGTTGAAGAAACTGAAACTGGCGTTACTGTAACGTATGAAGTTGGCGGAGAAGAAAAAACAATTGAAGCTGACTATGCATTAGTAACAGTTGGACGTCGCCCGAACACGGATGAAATCGGTTTAGAAGAAATCGGTATCAAATTCGGTGAGCGTGGTTTGATCGAGGTTGATGAGCAGTGCCGTACAAGCGTAGAGAACATCTATGCAATCGGTGATATCGTAGCAGGACCTCAGTTAGCTCACAAAGCTTCTTATGAAGGTAAAGTGGCTGCTGAAGCAATTGCTGGTGAAAAATCAGTAGTTGATTACTTAGCTATCCCAGCTGTATGTTTCACAGATCCAGAACTAGCAACAGTTGGTCTTTCTGAAGAACAAGCAAAAGCTGAAGGCTATGAAGTGAACGCTGGGAAATTCCCATTCGGCGCAAACGGACGTGCCCTTGCACTTGATGCTACAGAGGGCTTTGTGAAGCTTGTTTCTCGTAAAGAAGATGGATTATTAATTGGTGCACAAATCGTAGGTCAAGGCGCGTCAGATATGATCGCTGAACTTGGTCTAGCAATTGAAGCAGGCATGACGGTGGAAGACATCGCTATGACAATTCATGCTCACCCAACACTTGGTGAGATTTCAATGGAAGCTGCAGAAGTTGTGATGGGTCACCCAATCCACATCCTAAGTAAATAAATAAACAGGTCCTGCCGCATGCGGCAGGACTTTTTCTATGTGGAAAAATGGATATAGAATGCTATACTTGCACCTATAGAGGAGGAGACACCATTGAATAAACACCTGATTGCATTACTATCGCTGAGCCTTGTACTTTCTGCATGTGCGGATCAAGAAGCTAATCAACCTGAAGAGACAAATGATCAAGCACAAGAGCAAGTAGAAGAGCCTGAACAACCTGAAGAAGTGGAAGAAGAGGTTGAAGAGGTAGAAGAAGTAACAAGTGAGCCAAAGTATGAGTTGAATGAAGCAAATTGGACGCTCGTGCCGATTGCAGATGCTCCTGAACAAGCAGTTTTACTGACGATTGATGATGCACCTGATACATATAGCTTAGAGATGGCCGAGACATTGCTTGCACTAGAAGTTCCAGCAATATTTTTTGTGAACGGACACTTTATTGATACTGATGAAGAAAAAGAAACTTTACGCAAAATCTATGACATGGGGTTTGCTATTGGCAATCATACTGAAACACATGCAAACCTGCGTGACAGCTCGGAAGAACAACAACAGCAAGAAATTATGACAATTAATACGACTATAGAAGAAGCTATTGGTGAAAAACCTCAATTCTTCCGTGCACCATTTGGGGTCAATACCGATTTCAGTAAAGAACTCGTGGCTTCAGAAGGTATGCTGTTGATGAATTGGACCTACGGATACGATTGGGAAGCGCAATACCAAGACGCTTCAGCATTGGCTGATATAATGGTTAACACGCCCTATTTAACGAATGGTGCGAATCTTTTAATGCATGACCGAGAATGGACAGCAGGCGCTTTAGAAGAGATTGTACTGGGTCTCAAAGAAAAAGGCTACGGCTTTATTGATCCCAAAGAAATTCAAATTCCACAATAAATCGCATAGGACAAATATAATAATAGACTTAATAGACACAAAAAATCAGTAAATTCTCTGGGTTTTCACCTTAGAGAACTTACTGATTTTATTTTGTCGCAGCCTTATTAATAAATAGCTTTTGTTTCTTTAATCACATGAATCGTTTCAAGAGTATCATCTTCTGGCCCTTGAACAGGTAGACCTGCTTCCATATTCATATAAATATAATCAATATTATCTTGCGCGATAATTTCGCCTGGAATAAAGATGGGAATACCCGGTGGATAAACCATCACAAACTCAGCTGAGATACGACCAGTTGCTTCCGCTAAAGGAATAATTTCTGTTTTAGCATAAAAAGCATCTCGTGGTGACATCGCAAGAGCAGGGATGGCAGGCAATGTGACCTCTGTTTCTTTGATAGCTGCGTCAGATTCAAAAGCTGCTGACATTCTAGTCAGAGCATTGAGTAACAAATTCACTTCTTTTTTAGTATCACCTAACGTGAGGAGACACAGAATGTTGTAAAGGTCAGAAAGTTCAACTTCAATATTTGCTTTCTCACGTAACCACACCTCTGCCTCGTAACCCGTGATTCCTAAATCTTTTACGCTGATAAGAATTTTTGTAGGGTCCATGTCATAGGTTGCCGAAGTCGTTAGTTTTTCAACTCCTGCGCAATACAAATGCGGGATGGCGTTAATTCGTTTGCGGGCGTCCTTTGAGATGCGAATTGCGCTATCAATCAAATCGTATCCGTGGATGGCTAGTTGGCGACGAGCCGTATCTAAAGAAGCTAAAAGTGGATAAGATGTAGATGTCGTCGTTAACATAGATAGGATGGATTGAACGCGTTTTGCTGAAACTAGACCTTCTCGTACATTTAACACCGAAGTCTGCGTCATAGAGCCACCTAATTTATGCACTGAAGTGGCTGCCATATCAGCTCCTGCTGCCATAGCTGAAATCGGTAATTTGTCATGAAAATGTATGTGGACGCCATGAGCTTCATCGACGACCACTGGGATATTGCGGCTGTGAGCTAAATCGACGATTCGCTTCAAGTCGGCAGCAAATCCGAAATAAGTTGGGTTGATAACTAAAAGGCCACTAGCGTCTGGATGCGCATCTAACGCTCTCTCTACTGATTCTGCTGAAATACCATGAGAGATTCCAAGCTCTGTATCGACTTCTGGGTGAATGAAGACCGGGATAGCCCCAGCAAAGACGATGGCAGACATGATGGATTTATGAACATTTCGAGGAACCAACAGTTTGTCTCCTGGTCCACAAATCGTCAAAATCATAGTCATGATAGCGCCGCTTGTACCTTGTACAGAAAAGAATGTAGCGTCTGCTCCAAACGCTTCTGCGGCAAGATGCTGCGCTTTTTTGATAGCGCCTTTTGGCGAATGAAGATCATCCAAAGGAGCAATATTAATTAAATCGATCGACAATACATTATCGCCAACGAACTCTCGAAATGCCGGATCAATTCCTTGACCTTTTTTGTGTCCTGGAATGTGGAATTGAATCGGATGCCTGTTACGGTGCTTGAGAAGGGCATCGAACAAGGGAGTTTCTAATTGTGACAACGTGCTAACCACCTTTATTGTTGAAATAGAAAACAAGTGAAGTATAGCATTTCCCTGCTACTAAATAAAGAAAAAACTTGATAGACTGAGAGGGGGAGGGGATTTTATGAAAACACGAATAACAGAACTATTAGGTATCGAGAAACCGATTGTACAAGGGGGTCTTGCCTATTTAGCGTATTCTGACTTATGTGCAGCTGTTTCAAACGCAGGGGGACTTGGTCAAATCACTGCGATGAGTTTGCCAGGAACTGAAGAACTACGTTCAGAGATTCGACGTGTGCGAGAACTGACAGATCAACCTTTTGGAGTCAATTATGCTATTGGGCAACATGGTAGACCATTCGAACATATGGTGCAGGTAGCTGTGGAAGAAGCAGTTCCAGTCATAAGTATGACAGGTGGGAACCCAGCGCCTTTATTCACCTTACTCGAAGGAACATCGATCAAAAAATTGGTGCTTGTAGCAGCAGTGCGCCAAGCCGTAAAAGCGCAAGAGTTAGGTGCCGATGCTGTTATGGTAGTAGGACAAGAAGGGGGAGGTCATCTTGGTCGTGATGACGTAGCCACTCAAATCTTAATTCGAAAAGTTTCCCAGTCTTTAAAGATCCCAGTCATTGCATCAGGGGGCATTGCAGATGGGTACGGAATTATGGCCGCTCTTGCGTTAGGAGCAGAAGGGGTTGAGATGGGGACGCGCTTTATTGCAACTACTGAATGCGTGCATGCTTCAACTGCCTATAAACAAGCCATTATAGCTGCGGGTGAACAAGACACGGTAGTCATCAAACGTTCTATCGGAGCCCCAGCTCGTGCGTTAAAATCAGACTGGACAACAAAAATTCTTGAAATCGAAGAAGTAACACCTACTTACGAAGCGTTGAAAGATTTAATTAGTGGTGAAGCAAATAAGAAATTCATTTATGAAGGTTTACAGGAGGAAGGCTTTGGATGGGCTGGACAAGCGGTCGGACTAATCAACGATATTCCGAGTGTGAAACAATTGCTGACTCGATTTGACCAAGAAATGAATGAAGTGAAAGAAAGATGGTGCAACTAATGGCAAATGAATACAGTTACCCATTGTCTTTTGATTGGACAACGGAAGAAATGGTGGCAGTAGTCGAATTTTATCAGGCTATCGAAGAAGCTTACGAAAAAGGTATTACGCGTGACAAAGTGATGACGCATTACAAGAAGTTTAAAGAAGTGGTTCGCTCCATAGCTGAGGAAAAGACTTCGTTTAGAGAGTTTGAAGAGGCAAGCGGCTATTCTGCTTACCCGGTTGTGAAAGCGGCAAAGGAAGGGCAAGAACGCATTCGCTTAACTAAAAAAACTAAGTAGCTTAAGCTACTTAGTTTAGTTCTGTCATTTTTTGATATAAAGGAAGTAATTCATCGAATGTATCTGTTACATACGTATAGAATTGTTCTTTCGAAAGGGTAGCTGCTTCATCAACTGACAAATGTCGTCCGATGACCAGCTCCCCTTTTTTGATTGTTGCTAATCGTTGCAAATAATGAGCCGTTGTAGATTTCGTGATAGCTTCAGCATCGGGTTTCATATGATTTCCCGAAATCACATAATCTTTAGGGAGGGAAGTGATTAACGACATCTTCTTTCCTAACTTATCGGCAATGGCTGTTTTGGTAGGTGCTTCATAAATGACAGCAAGAATTATAAATACATGACTTTCCCATAAACCAATCTGGAAATGAGGAAGCGCTTTATAGCCTCTTTTATAGGGAGCGAATGCCACCCAACTATCTTTAGGAGGGTTAACAGTGCGTCTAGCGTGTTTAGCCACATGGGGAAACATCTCATGGCCAAGCTTAGCTGCTAATTCATCTGAAAACTGTGCACCTAGTTCATGAAACTTAGGACGGATCTGAGTTTCCAGGCCTTGCATGCGAGCTTCTAATCCTTCTTTTTTAAATACGTCAAAATCTTTTTGTGTCCAATAACTCATGAAAAAACTCCTTTCCTCTAGGTTTAGTTTAAATGACAATCGGGTAAAAATCTTGTAACAAGTATTTCAAACGAAAAAGGGGGACTTCCGATGCGCCAAGTCATTCATATTGTGCGAAAAGATGAGATGGACAAACAACGTAAACAGTTGCTGGAGTTAGAGCTTGATTATTTCCTAGTTTCATTACACGATGCTATGGAGCGTCAAGACGAGATAGAGATAGAAGGCGTAAAGCACCGACTATTTGAAATCACTAATGAATTAAAGGAGATTATGACGTAGATGATAAGTTCTTATAGATAAAGCACCCCGCTGCAACATTGATGCCAGAGGGTGCTTTTTTTGTTACACTAAAATAACTTACAGGAGGTGGAGAGCTCATGAACTTAGTGCAAATTGATGAAGTCGCACAAAGCATTATTAAACAAGCGGGCGAACGTATTAAGGCATCCCTACATACTCAGATGACCATTACTGAAAAAAGTTCTCCTTCAGATCTTGTTACAAATATTGATATGGAAACGGAACAATTTTTTGTATCTCAAGTAAATCAACACTTTCCTACACATCGATTATTAGGGGAAGAAGGATTTGGAGACACTATTACTGATTGGGATGGTTATGTTTGGATTGTCGACCCTATTGATGGGACAACCAATTTTATCAATCAACAACGTAATTTTTGTATAACGGTAGGGATTTATAAAGAGGGCATTGGAGAACTTGGGTATATTTATCAAGTAATGACCGGCGAAATGATTTCCGCTACAAAAGGACAAGGTGCTTTTCAGAATGGAAAACAGCTGCCTAAATTGGCTACTACACAATTTGAAGATAGCTTAATTGGTGTGAATGCATCTTGGGTAGCCCCTAACCGACATATCGATCACACAAAAGTTGCTGAGCTAGTAAAGCGAGTGCGAGGGACTCGATCTTATGGTTCGGCGGCACTTGAAATTAGCTATGTCGTAACGGGTCGCTTGGACGCATATTTCTCGATGCGCTTATCTGCTTGGGATGTTGCTGGAGGAATGGTAATCGCTGAGGAAGTGGGAGCAATTTGTGGCACACTTGGTGGAGGACCTTTTGATCTACTGAAAAATCAGCCTTTTATTATTGCGAATCCCGCATTATTTGATGAAATAATTACTTATTACCTGACGCCTCAAACAACGTAAAGAAAAAACAGTAGATTCTCCCTTAAGAAAAAGAGAATCTACTGTTTTTTGTGTATAAAAGCTAAATTAGTCGAGTAATCCTTTTTCTCGGTACTCTTTTTTCTTTTTAAAGCCAAATCCCATTATGACGATCAGTGCAAAAATCGCAAGTAATACAAAAGGTACACTTCGGTAGGAAACGGCCACTCCGATAGACGCCATTGCAGCGATGGCAAGCAAAGAATACAGTACAAAAATCCATTTTAAATTTTTCATATCACGGTTCCTCCTCATGGGAAAAAACTCAAAGGTGTAATTTTGAGCTATCCGTGCTATAATATCACAGTTATGGACTCGAAAAAAGAATATGGAGTGGAAAAATGACTAATACTCGTCAAGATTTACGTAATATCGCTATTATTGCTCACGTTGACCATGGTAAAACAACGTTAGTAGACCAAATGTTGAAACAATCAGGTACGTTCCGTTCGAATGAACATGTTGATGAACGTGCAATGGACTCGAATGACATTGAAAGAGAGCGTGGAATCACGATTCTCGCAAAAAACACAGCAATCCAGTACAAAGACACGAAAATTAATATTTTGGACACGCCTGGTCACGCCGATTTCGGTGGTGAAGTAGAACGTATCATGAAAATGGTAGATGGTGTTCTTCTTATTGTTGATGCATACGAAGGTTGTATGCCACAAACTCGTTTCGTACTGAAAAAAGCATTAGAACAAAACTTACAGCCAATCGTAGTTGTTAATAAAATTGACCGTGATTTTGCTCGTCCAGAAGAAGTAGTAGATGAAGTTTTAGAATTATTCATTGAACTTGATGCAAATGATGACCAGTTAGAATTCCCTGTAATCTTTGCTTCCGGAATGAACGGAACAGCAAGTTTATCATCCGATCCAGCTGATCAAGATGAAAACATGCAGGTTATTTATGATGCAATCATTGAAAAAATTCCAGCACCAGTAGATAACAGTGAGGAAGGTTTACAATTCCAAGTAGCCCTTCTTGATTATAATGACTACGTAGGACGTATCGGTATCGGGCGTGTGTTCCGTGGAACAATGACAGTTGGCCAACAGGTTTCACTAATGAAGCTTGATGGAACAGTGAAAAACTTCCGTGTGACTAAAATGTTCGGATTTATGGGACTAAAACGTATTGAAATTCAAGAAGCTAAAGCAGGAGATCTGATTGCGGTTTCTGGTATGGAAGACATTAACGTTGGAGAAACAGTTTGTCCGATTGAACATCCTGAGGCGCTGCCAATTCTTCGTATTGATGAGCCAACTCTTCAAATGACGTTCTTAGTAAACAACAGTCCATTCGCAGGTCGCGAAGGGAAATGGGTTACAGCGCGTAAAATCGAAGAGCGTCTTCTTGCACAATTAGAGACAGATGTTTCTCTACGTGTTGAAGAAACTGATTCACCGGATGCTTGGGTAGTATCAGGTCGTGGAGAGCTTCACTTATCCATCTTGATTGAAAACATGCGTCGTGAGGGCTTTGAAATTCAAGTTTCAAAACCTGAAGTTATCGTTCGCTTAATCGATGGTGTTCGTATGGAGCCTGTTGAACGTGTACAAATTGACATCCCTGAAGAGCACACTGGTTCGATCATTGAATCAATGGGTGAGCGTAAAGGTGAAATGCTTGATATGATCAATAACGGTTCTGGCCAAGTACGTTTAATCTTCATGGTTCCAGCTCGTGGTTTGATTGGATACACGACAGATTTCTTAACACTTACTCGTGGTTACGGAATCATCAACCATACATTCGATAGCTACCAACCAATGGCACAAGGCCGTGTTGGTGGACGTTCTAAAGGTGTTCTTGTTTCAATGGAGACAGGTAAAGCCTCTGAATACGGAATTTTAGGTGTTGAGGACCGTGGAACAATTTTCGTTGAGCCAGGTACTGATATCTATGAAGGAATGATTGTAGGAGAGCACACGCGTGATAATGACTTAACAGTTAACATCACGAAAGTGAAAGCTGCTAATAACATCCGTTCAGCAAATAAAGAAGCAACAACTACTCGCAAAAAACCACGTATCATGACGCTTGAAGAAGCTCTTGAATACTTGAACGATGATGAGTACTGTGAAATCACACCTCAATCAATTCGTTTGCGTAAAAAAGTACTTGATAAAAATGAGCGTGAGCGTATGGCTAAGAAGAATAAATACGCAGAGCAATCCTAGAAGGGAGAGACTCTAAGTGGATGGACAAGAAATGGTTTTTGGTAGGATGTCTGCAATTTCCCGGTTCATTTACGAGCAAATGCCAAACTTTGATGTGGCAGGGTATGTTTTGTTTTTCATCATCTTTGCTTTGTCAGTTCTTGTTTATAAACTAGGGTTTGCCAAGAGGTTACCACTTCGCCAAAATATAGTGATTTATTTGTTTCTATTTATTGGATGCTTGGTACTCACATTCCTGGCATTCTTCCTACCAATAGTCGAAGGACTAATGGTGGCTGCTTTAATTTTAATCATCTATAAAGTTCGTATGCGTCTTGAAAAACGAGGCACAACAGCTTGAAAATACCCTCTGAGACAGTAGTCTCAGAGGGTATTTTTTTAAAATTCATCTTCAGCAGGATGAGAACTTCTATAGAAGCGGAAGTTACCAGTTGCTAAACGAGCTTCTGTATTTTTTTTGATGCGATCGGAACATTCCGGACACATATAAGTCGTAATAAATCGATTACGAAGTTTTTTTGCTAATGGTAAATCATCTTCTAAACGGTCAATGCGGTCGCAGATTACACATTTTACTCGCATATCATTCTACCCGAAAGGAACTGACATGAGTAAGTGGTGCTTCAATATTACTGCCATCTTTGTGTAAAATGTAGACAGGCCCATCTTCTTTTAGTGGTTTTCCTTCTTTACTAAATTGAACAAGCAATGTGGAAAGTGTGTTCAATGGGTAACGTTTATCACCAGTTGTTGATTCTACTACTAACGTTGTTGCAGTAGCTGCTGGCTCAGCGTTCAAAATAAATGATTCTAGTGGAATTGCATAGGAATTCGTTAAGAGTTTAGTACGCTCGTATTTTTTTTCGGATTTTAATGTAGGAGGAAACACGGAACCCTCCGTAATTTCGCGCGACCATTGCTTAGAGGTAACGTCTGTATATTCAGCTTCTTGATTAACTTCTTGAAAATGACCACTAAAGTATTCGTCTATATCTACTTTGCGGTCGTCAAAGATCCACACTGTAGGATCAATTGTGATTGGAAACTTCACAGCACCTTTTACAGGAATAATCATATCCATTTTCTTTTCCCTCCATGTCTTATCTGTTGCTAGTATACCGTGAATGAGCAATGGAACAAAGTATTTTTCCTTGTTATCCCTACAACTCTGCTTGCAATTTTACAGCTAGAAAGATACACTTTAATAAGTTAAACTAGAATTTTTAGATGGGGGCGTCCTCATATGGATATACAAATAGAGCAGTCGTATCGGGACAAGGCGCTGTCGCTACTGAAAACCGATGCTGAAAAAATTGCTCAGCTAATTAAAGTACAACTGGACAATTTGACGATGCCACAATGTCCTCTTTACGAAGAGGTATTAGATACACAAATGTTCGGTCTCTCACGTGAGATTGAGTTTGCTGTGAGACTTGGGCTTATTCAGCGTGAAGAAGGTAAAGAGATTTTGGCTTCTCTTGAAAAAGAGATGTCGCTGCTACACGAAACATATACCGATCGTAAATGAACTCAAACAGCCAGTGTTTGAGTTTTTTTACTACATAGAATTCCTCACCACTAACACAACTACTAACAAGAGCAAGGTGAACTGATGTGAAAACTTATTTTAAACGTTATTTGAACTACACAGATTTTTCAATTGTATTTGCGTACCTAATCCTATGTATTTTTGGCTTAGTCATGATCTATAGTTCTTCATTTTATTGGGCAGTAGAGAAGTACGACTGGGCACCTGACTATTTCTATCAGCAACAAAAGTTCAATTTATTTTTAGCCATCCCTGTGTTCTTTCTAATGTCTTTGTTTCCCTATAAGCATTTCAAAAACAAATACATGATGATGTTAATGGTCAGCGTGATGTTCGTGCTACTTCTATTAGTTCACTTTATCGGGAGTGGGGGAGCAGCAGGATCGCAAAGTTGGCTGTATCTAGGCCCAATCAATCTGCAGCCATCTGAAGTCGCAAAAATTGTTCTCGTTCTTTATTTTTCTGGTTTATTTGCTAAGAAAATTCAAAAAGGGACGTTGAATGATTTAACTAATTCAATTTATCCACCGATTATTATCATGGCAGCAGCCGTTGCCTCTATCATGTTAGAGACTGACGTGGGTAACTCCATGATCATTACATTTGTATGTATTACAGTCATTGTAGCTAGTGGAGTTCGCGTCCAAGTGTTCTCAAAATTACTAGGTCTCATTTTTGGCGCTTTTCTGATAATTGGTATTTTGCTATACTTTTTTAGAGAGTCCATAATTACACCAAGAAGATTAGGTCGACTAGAAGCTTTTTTCAATCCATTTGCCTATGAAGATTCATTTGGCTATCAAATTGTAAATGGTTATCTAGCAATTGGTTCAGGGGGACTCACAGGTCTTGGGCTTGGAAACTCCAATCAAAAATATGGCTATTTACCTGAACCCCATACTGATTTCATCATGGCAGTCATTGCCGAAGAACTTGGTATTATTGGAGTGGGTATTGTCTTACTAGGAATCTTTTTCTTAGTATTTAAAGGGCTTTCCATTGCTTTGACAGGTAAAGATCCCCATGGCCGAATGATAGCGGCTGGAATTGCTTCTATTTTTGGATTCCAAACATTCGTTAATTTAGGTGGTATGTTAGGAATTATTCCTTTAACAGGTGTACCCCTACCTTTTATCTCTTATGGAGGTACCGCTTTAATTTTATTTTCAGCAGCACTTGGTATTTTAGTCAATGTATCGATGTTCGCACGATACGAAAAATCTAAAAATTGATGCAAAGGGTGGCGATGAACGTGAGTAAAATTAACAAAATTTTAGTAGCAAACCGAGGAGAAATAGCAATACGGGTATTCCGAGCATGTACAGAGCTAGGAATTCGAACAGTGGCTATCTATTCTCGCGAGGACAACGGCTCATTTCATCGCTTCAAATCAGATGAATCGTATCTGGTGGGAGATGGAAAAAAACCAATCGATGCGTATTTAGACATCGAGAATATTATTGAAATTGCTAAAGATGCAGGCGTAGACGCGATTCACCCGGGCTACGGATTCTTGTCTGAGAACTTAGAGTTTGCCAAACGTTGTGAAGAAGAAGGCATTATCTTCATAGGGCCGACATCAAAGCACCTCGATATGTTTGGTGACAAAGTAAAAGCTCGTGATCAAGCAATTGCCGCAGGTATTCCTGTTATTCCAGGAAGTGATGGTCCAGTCAGCTCTCTAGAAGAATTAGAGGCATTCGGTAATACATATGGCTATCCACTCATGATTAAAGCATCGCTTGGCGGGGGTGGCCGAGGGATGCGTGTAGTGCCAACAAAAGAAGATTTACAAGAAGCCTTTGATCGGGCCAAATCAGAAGCGAAAGCGGCATTTGGTTCCGATGAAGTGTATGTAGAGAAGTTTGTTGACAAGCCAAAACATATTGAAGTTCAGATTTTAGGAGATAAGCACGGCAACTTGATTCATTTGTATGAACGAGATTGTTCGATTCAACGACGTCATCAAAAAGTAGTTGAGATTGCACCTTCAAACGCACTGAGTAAAAAACTTCGAGAAGAAATTTGTGAATCAGCTGTCAAGTTAATGAATAACGTTGGCTATATCAATGCAGGGACTGTTGAGTTTTTAGTGACAGATCAAGACTTTTACTTTATTGAAGTAAACCCTCGCATTCAGGTAGAGCACACCATCACAGAAATGATTACGGGTGTAGATATCGTGCACGCTCAAATCAAAATTGCGCAAGGTCTCAGTCTCTCAAGTGAAGAGATGGGAATTCCCGAACAAGATAAAATTCCATTGTTTGGTTTTGCGATTCAATCGCGCGTAACGACTGAAGATCCACTGAATCAATTTATGCCAGATACGGGTAAATTAATGGTCTATCGCTCTGGTGGTGGATTTGGTGTCCGTCTTGATGCAGGTAACGGCTTCCAAGGCGCAGTTATCACGCCTTACTATGATTCTCTTCTTGTAAAGGTATCCACATGGGGTATGACTTTTAAAGAAGCAGCAGCAAAGATGGACCGTAACTTACAAGAATTCCGTATTCGCGGAATTAAGACCAATATTCCTTTCCTTGAAAATGTAGTGAAGCATCCAAACTTTATTTTAGGGAAATTTGATACGAGTTTTATCGACACAACACCTGAATTATTCTTGTTCCCATCACGTCAAGACCGTGGAACAAAACTATTATCCTATATCGGAAATATCAGTGTGAACGGATTCCCGGGCATCGAACGCAAGCCTAAACCTGTGTTCCATTTACCACCACAATCTACTGAAAAATTCGATGTAAAATCTCTGTCAGGTACGAAGCAATTGCTAGACGAGCAAGGCGCCGAGGCTGTGGTCAAATGGATCAAAGAACAGAAAGATGTTTTGATTACAGACACTACATTCCGAGATGCCCATCAATCTTTACTTGCTACACGAGTTCGTTCGTATGATATGTATCAAATTGCTAACCAAACAGCCCACGGCATGAAAGATGCTTTTTCTCTGGAGATGTGGGGCGGCGCAACATTCGATGTAGCGTACCGTTTCTTAAAAGAAGATCCATGGGAGCGCTTGTTAACGCTGCGTGAAAAAATTCCGAATGTTATGTTCCAGATGTTATTACGTGGTGCTAACGCAGTTGGGTACAAAAACTATCCCGATAATGTGATTCGTGAATTCGTCCAAAAATCAGCTGATGCTGGGATTGATGTGTTCCGTATTTTTGATAGCTTAAACTGGATCAAAGGAATGGAAGTGGCAATCGATGCGACTCGCCAATCTGGGAAGATCGCAGAAGCAGCTATTTGTTATACGGGAGATATTTTAGATGATAGCCGTCAAAAATACACAGTTCAGTATTACAAAGACATGGCTAAAGAATTAGAAGCGGCTGGCGCACATATTCTTGCAATTAAGGATATGGCGGGGCTATTAAAACCTGAAGCAGCGTACCGTTTAATTAGTGAGCTGAAAGATACAACAGATTTACCGATTCACTTGCACACACATGACACAAGCGGAAATGGTGTATTCCAATACGCACGTGCTATTGAAGCGGGTGTGGACATCGTAGATACTGCTCTTGGTTCTATGAGTGGCTTAACTTCTCAACCCTCAGCAAGCTCCCTTTCTTATGCATTAACAGGCACTGGACGTACCATTCGCACAGATGTTCAAGAGCTGGAGTTATTGTCACAGTATTGGGAAGAAGTTCGTAAATACTACAGTGATTTTGAAAGTGGTATGAAGAGTCCGCATTCTGAAATCTATGTTCATGAAATGCCAGGCGGTCAGTACAGCAACTTACAGCAACAAGCAAAGGCTGTAGGTCTAGGTGAACGTTGGGAAGAAGTAAAAGACATGTATTCTCGAGTGAACTTATTGTTTGGTGATGTTGTAAAAGTTACTCCATCCTCAAAAGTTGTGGGAGACATGGCGCTATTTATGGTTCAAAACGATTTAGATGAGTATACAGTTTTAACAAAAGGTCAGTCGCTGGATTTCCCGGATTCTGTCATCGAATTCTTTGAGGGGTATATCGGCCAACCGTATGGCGGTTTCCCTGAAGAATTGCAATTAGTGATCTTAAAGGATCGTAAACCGATCACAGTACGTCCAGGAGAGCTTCTAGAGCCTGCAAACTTTGAACAGGTACGTGAAGAGCTATTTACCAAACTAGGCCGTCCAGTGAGCAGCCATGAAGTTTTAGCGCATCTTCTCTACCCTAAAGTGTTTGAAGAATACCGCACGACGGTCGATCAATTTGGGAATGTGTCCGTTTTAGACACGCCAACATTCCTTTACGGAATGAAGCTAGGCGAGGAAATTGAAGTGGAGATTGAAAAAGGGAAGACGCTAATGGTTAAACTTGTTTCCATTAGTGATGCTAACTTAGAAGGTCAACGCACCATTTACTTTGAGCTAAACGGTCAACCACGCGAAATTTACATTCAAGATGTTAATGTGGAGGTCAGTCATGTAGCAAAACGGAAAATAGAAACGGGCAATGAACAGCACATTGGTGCTACGATGCCGGGGACTGTTTTAAAGGTTGCTATAGCTAAGGGCAGTAAAGTTAAACGTGGTGAGCATTTGCTTATCACTGAAGCAATGAAAATGGAAACGACTGTTCAAGCACCTTTCAACGGGACGATTCAGGAGATTCACGTGGTGGCAGGAGAAGCAATCTCACCAGGAGATCTATTGATTGAAATCGAAAAGGCCTAATCAAAACCTTTGAACTACAAGTAAAAAAAGAGATTGGGACTAAAATAAATCAGCAAGTTCTCTAGGGTCAATTCTAGAGAATTTGCTGATTTTTGTGTCTATTACTGAATTTTGTCCCGCCCTCTTCTCTACAGATTATCTCTGGGTGCCTCACAGAGCGAGCAAACAAATTTATCGAAAACAAAAAAATCTGCTCGCACGAAGCGAACAGACTTTACTTAATCCCGTTTGTAATTGGCACGGCTTCTAGATACCAGAAGTATCATGTAACAAAGCAATCCAAAGAGTAACGTAATAAATAGTGAGTGCATCAAAGCAACATACAAGTTTAAGCGAGTTAACACAGATAACATGCCTGTCGTTGCTTGCAAGGCTACTAATGTAAATGCGATGATCCAACCATAATAAAGGACCTTCTGTGATTTATAGTTTTTAATGACATAAATCATGATATAGAGCAACCAGATGAAAATTAGTGCAGCTGCCGCGCGGTGTCCCATTTGTACCCATTCATACATGTTGCTCGGTAATGCGAATTCATCGTTTCGACAGAGTGGCCAATCACGACAAATCAAACTAGATTCTGTATGTCGGACTAGAGCCCCTGTGTAAATAACAATATAGGAATAGAGCGTGACACCAATTGTGTGGAAGCGTAGTTTGCGATCAATTACAAGTTGATTACTGTGGAACTTTTTATCTACTTCGAATACTAATAAGGTCAATAAGAACACTGAAGCAAACGAAATTAGAGAAATTCCGAAATGCAATGCAAGGATGAAGTCTCCTTGACCCCATAAAACCTGTGCAGCACCTATGAGTGCTTGAAGAACTAAGAAAAATACGGAGATGAACGCTAAAAACTTTGTTTCACGTACGTGACCGATTTTCCGCCATGACCAAATAGCAAGAGCTAAAATCAATACGCTGACACCAAGTGTGACAGCACGGTGAGAAAATTCAATTAAAACTTCGGCTGTAATTTCTTTTGGTATTAAATTTCCGTTACAATCTGGCCAATTGCGTCCACAGCCAAGACCACTTTCGGTTTTGGTTACTAACGCACCACCGAGCAAGATCATGAGCATACCAAGAGTGGAGAGGACGGCAAGAATTTTTAAGACTGGATGTATTTTCACTGCTTCACCTTCATTTCTATACCTTATCTGCTCTTTGATAATAGCGAAAATAGCACTAAAAAACAACGAACAAAAGAGAACCATGTCCTGTCTCTATTGTTATTTCACACTTTGTTCATAAATTCGTACCTTCCTTTTCACAACTCGACAACAGAAATCCATTACTATTAAGATGTTATGACAAAATGACGATGTAGGCCATAGATTTGTGAAATTCTCGGAACACGCTAGAAATTCATACGGTTTTTAGTTATAGTTAAGAGTAGCAGATTATGCTTACATGAATGAAAGGAGGCGCAACATGTCGAACAGTACGACATTAGCTACAACGTCTGAGCCGACTGTCGAATCGACAACGTGGATGCAAGATTTTTTAGCACTTATTAAAATTGGCATTGTGAATTCCAATTTGATTACTGCATTTACAGGTATGTGGTTGGCTTTTCAATTGACGGGACGTAGCTTTATACAGGAATTTGATCTAGTACTGCTGACAATTGGAGGATCTGCACTCATAATTGCTGGTTCGGCAGCGATGAATAACTGGATTGACCAAGATATTGATCCAATTATGAAGAGAACACGCAAGCGTCCAACAGTAACAGGTCGTTTTTCAAGTTCGTTGGTTCTGACGATTGCTCTGACTTTGCTCGTTGTAGGCGAAATATTGTTATTTATGGCATCTACATCTGCTGGTGTTTGGGGACTTGCCGGCATCATTAGTTATGTCGTGCTCTACTCTATGTGGTCAAAACGGAAACATGTCAGCAATACAGTTGTAGGAAGTATTTCAGGAGCTATTCCACCATTAATCGGGTGGGCGGCAATTGAACCTGTGATTGGCTGGGAAGCTTGGGCATTATTCTTAATTATGTTCATCTGGCAACCACCGCACTTCTATGCACTTGCTATGAAGCGAACAGAAGAATACCGAGCAGCTGACATTCCAATGTTACCAGTAGTAAAAGGCTTTAAACGCACAAAGCGCTCCATTTTAATTTGGGTACTTGCATTGTTACCAGTTCCTTTCTTACTAAGTTCATTAGGAACAGGGTTTTTAATCCTTGCAACAGCTCTCAATCTTGGATGGCTATGGCTTGCTCTAAAAGGCTATCGTACGCAAGATGATTTAAAGTGGGCAACAAAAATGTTTGTTTATTCCCTAAACTACATGACGATCTTATTCGTATCGATTGTGATCTTTGCAATCTTTATCTAATAAGAACCATGTAGAGCACATCCGTAAGCGAAGAACATTACAACTATGAAAGTGGGGTTTGATTTAGCGATGATGAAAGGGCTAAAAAAATGGCGACTCTTTTCAATGCTAGCGGCGCTTATGTTTTTCCTAGCTGCCTGTGGCCAAGAGCAAATTTCAACTTTGACTCCACGAGGTCCAGTAGCCTCTGAACAATTTAACTTGTTGATTCTTTCTACTGCAATTATGACCTTCGTAATTATTGTCGTTGTTGTTATCTATGTACTGGCACTCATGAAATTCAGACGCTCTAAAGTTGGGGAAGATACAATCCCTGAACAAGTAGAAGGAAATACAAAACTTGAGATTCTTTGGACAGTTATTCCAATCATCTTACTCGTTATTTTAGCAGTTCCGACTGTGTATTATACATATACACAAGCTGAAGTAGCTGGAATGGAAGAAGTAGACGAAGAAGGTAATAAAACAGCATTGACTGTAAACGTAAATGCACACCTTTACTGGTGGGAATTTGAATATCCAGACTTAGGAATCGTCACTTCACAGGAGTTAGTCGTTCCTACTGGAGAACGCGTTTACTTCAATTTGATGGCAGCAGACGTGAAACACTCGTTCTGGATTCCATCCATCGGTGGTAAATTGGATACAAACGTTGAAAACATCAACAAATTTTATTTAGAGTTTGATAAAGAATCTGAAGGCTTAAAAGATGGCGTTTTCTACGGAAAATGTGCTGAGCTATGTGGTCCGTCTCACGCACTAATGGACTTTAAAGTAAAATCTGTTAGCCGCGAAGATTTCGACGCGTGGGTAGCAGCTGCGAATGAAGAACCATCTGCACCTGAATCTGATCTAGCAGTTCAAGGTGAAGAGTTATTCGTTCAAAACGGTTGTATCGGATGTCACGCAGTATCTGCAGTTGGCGGAGCTGTTGCACAAGGACAAGGTCCAAACGTGGCGACATTTGGCGATCGTAACCGAGTAGCTGGTTACTTAGATTACACGGAAGAAAACTTAAAAGACTGGATCAAGAATCCACAAGAATACAAGCCAGGAAACAATATGCCTGAGTACCCTAACTTATCAGATGAAGAGTTAGATGCTTTAGCTGCGTATTTAATGGGCTTATCAGTAGAAAATAAGCAATAGTCGAAGGAGGTAGGAACTGTGAGCGCAATCGCACAGAAAAAAGGCTTTGGCTCCGTATTATGGGACTGGCTTACAACAGTTGACCATAAGAAAATTGCCATCCTTTATTTAGCATCAGGTGGATTCTTCTTCATTGTCGGTGGTATCGAGGCAATGCTGATTCGTATCCAGTTAGCTGTACCGGGTAACGACTTCTTAAGTGCCGGTCTATACAATGAAATCCTTACTATGCATGGTACGACAATGATTTTCCTTGCCGCCATGCCGATATTATTTGGATATATGAATGCCGTAGTTCCACTTCAAATTGGAGCACGTGACGTTGCATTCCCATTCTTAAACTCACTTGGTTTCTGGTTGTTCTTCTTCGGAGGAATTTTCCTTAACCTATCTTGGTTCATGGGAGGAGCGCCAGATGCTGGATGGACATCGTATGCATCGCTCTCGCTTTACTCACCTGGAAATGGTATTGACTTCTACGCACTTGGACTTCAGATCTCTGGGGCCGGTACGTATATTGCCGGGATTAACTTCCTAGTAACAATCATTAACATGCGTGCACCTGGTATGACATATATGCGTATGCCACTATTCACGTGGACAACGTTTGTCGCATCTGCACTTATTTTATTCGCATTCCCACCACTTACAATCGGTCTTTTCTTCTTGATCTTTGACCGTATGTTCGGTGCGAACTTCTTTGATCATACAATGGGTGGAAACACAATTATCTGGGAGCACTTATTCTGGATCTTCGGTCACCCTGAGGTATACATCCTGATTTTACCGGCATTCGGTATTTTCTCTGAAATCTTTGTCATCTTCTCACGTAAACGTTTATTCGGTTACTCAGCGATGGTATTTGCAACAGTTCTTATCGGTTTCTTAGGATTCATGGTATGGGCTCACCACATGTTCACAGTAGGTCTTGGGCCAACAGCAAACGCAATCTTCGCTGTAGCGACCATGGCAATTGCGGTACCAACTGGTGTGAAAATCTTTAACTGGCTCCTCACAATTTGGGGCGGTAGCATCAAAGTCACAACACCAATGCTTTACGCTTTAGGATTTATTCCTTCATTCGTAGCAGGTGGGGTAACAGGGATCATGCAGGCAGCTGCACCACTTGATTACCAATTACACGATTCATACTTCATCGTAGCTCACTTCCACTACGTAATCGTAGGTGGGGTAGTACTAGCAATCTTAGCGGGTCTGCACTTGTACTGGCCGTTAATGTTCAACCAAATGTTAGATGAGAAACTTGGAAAAATCACATTCTGGTTATTCTTCTTCGGTTTCCATGCAACATTCTTTATCCAACACTTCTTAGGATTAATGGGTATGCCACGTCGTGTATTCACATTCGTAGGAGACCAAGGTTGGGACGCATTCAACGCAATCAGTTCTGGTGGTGCCGTATTCATGGCACTTGGAGTTATCGTGTTAGTGGTGAACATCGTGAAAACTGTTGTTCAAAACAAACCGGCTGGAACGGATCCTTGGGAAGATGGACGCACACTTGAGTGGGCGATTCCACAACCAGTACCATTCTACAACTTCAAACGTACACCACTTGTTCGTGGTCTAGATACATTCTGGATCGAGAAACAAGAAGGAAATAAAGAAGGTATGACATACGCTGAACCACTTAGCGATATTCACATGCCAAACAACTCATTCATTCCATTTGTAATGTCACTTGGTCTGTTCATCGCATCATTTGGTGCACTTTACAACGGTGAAAAAACGTGGGCTGTTCCGGTACTAGTAATCGGTCTAGCCATCACACTTATCTCTATGGGTGTCCGTTCATGGAAAGATGACCACGGATATCATATCCATAAAGAAGATTTAATGGATGACAAAGGGGGTAAATACTAATGGCTGAAGAAATTAAATATACCCCACAAACGTGGCCGGAACATCCGGAAACGGCTAATCTTGAAGGTAAAAATAAGTTCTTAGGTTTCTGGTTATTCCTTGGTGGAGAGACTGTTCTCTTCGCATCTTTATTCGCAACATATTTAGCGTTGAAAGATAAAGGTCCAGAAGGTATGACATTCACGACACAGTCTTTGTTTAGTGAAGGATTACCTCTTGTATTCCTTATGACGATGTTACTTTTAACATCTTCTTTAACATCTGTTTACGCAATGTACCACATGAAGAACTTTAATTTCCGTGGTATGCAAACATGGATGGCAATCACTGTATTACTAGGTCTAGGATTCTTGGCTCTTGAGATCTACGAGTTCTATCACTATGTACACATTGGTTTCTACTTCTCACAGAGTGCTTTCTCTTCTGCATTCTTTACATTAGTTGGAACACACGGTCTTCACGTAGTGATTGGTTTAGGATGGATCATCCTTCTTATGCTACGTAATGCAAAACGCGGATTGTCTGTATACAATGCGCAGAAGTATTACACAGCTTCACTATACTGGCACTTCATTGATGTTGTGTGGGTATTCATCTTCACAGTAGTTTACTTGATGGGAGTGATGGGTTAAGATGGGTCACGATACACATGTTGTTGTAGCGAAAAACAAGACACAATATGAATACGCGCGTCGCAAACGTTCACATCACATGCAAATGCAAGTCGTTACTTTTGCGATTATGATTTTCTTAACATTTATCGCTTTTGCAACAGTAGCTGCAGGCATGTCTGCATTCTATGTAGCACCTATCATCTTGCTTCTTGCAGCAGTACAAGTAGTCCTTCAACTTTATTATTTCATGCATATGAGTGATAAAGGCCATAACATGGCTGCGTTCTTCTTATACAGTGGCGCATTGTTCGGCTTTACATTTGTCATCACATTCTTAACGATTGTTTGGTGGTAAGTGAGAAAGGCCCCCGGTTTGGGGGTCTTTTTTTATTTATAGGTACCTGTCCCATATCTATCTTTATAGGTACCTGTCCCAAACACTATTCTGACATTCATGACTATTCATTCATCATGCAAATTGACAGCTGATTTTTGCGTTATTATATACATATTTATAAAATGTGTTGGAATTGTTTGGGGGACAGGTACCTTTTGGGAACTGCTGGGATTTATTTATTTCACTTCATTTGATTGGGTGACAGGTACAGATTCTTCCAAGACTAGAGTTGAGTGGAGGGGCTGCTTTCCGAGGGCGCGTCGTGAGTCTCCTCGGCTGCGAGAAGTGCAAGCTTCTCGTATGCCAAGAGGAGGCTCCGGTATGCTCCCCCTGGAACTCACTACCGTAGCGTCAGAGATTGACGACATTAAAAGTTCTAGAGTGGAGTTCTCCACATCTCGGGTTATCGGGTTTCGACTTCGAATGAAATCGAGTTGCGCCTCCTAGAAATCCCGCAAAAAGCCATCGCATCCCATGAAGCAAAACACGCTTCACGGGCTCCGCTGTCATTTCGCACAATTTCTGACCAGTCGGCTCCACATCTAATAAGAATGTTCACTCCCTGTTCATTGATGTGAACGCATTTCGGGGCTATAATACAAGTAGTGACTGCATAAGGAGAGGTGAGATACCTTGTCAATTTCAGAATTCGGTTTTGTCGCAAACTGGAGTCCCTATCTATTTGTTATTCTAGCTCTACTCACAGCGGGCTATTTCTATATCACCGGACCAGGACGTCATCGCTTTGCTGTGTCTGAGCCAGTAACATCTTCAGAACGTTCATACTTTGTAGGGAGTATGCTACTTCTGTACATCGTCAAAGGATCACCTGTTGACTTGATAGGTCATATTTTATTCTCGGTACATATGGCACAAATGGCTATACTGTTACTATTAATTCCGATTCTCCTGATGAAAGGGATTCCATGGTGGATTTGGGAGACGCTTC
The DNA here is from genome assembly GCF_038595005.1 of Chryseomicrobium sp. FSL W7-1435. Classification (GTDB taxonomy): domain Bacteria; phylum Bacillota; class Bacilli; order Bacillales_A; family Planococcaceae; genus Chryseomicrobium. The sequence goes on along the minus strand of NZ_CP151997.1, from coordinate 2,052,625 downwards.
TCAGCAAACCGCTTTTTGCAAAACCCTTTAATTTTGTAACAAAGCCATTGCTAGCGCTAGTTGTATTTAGTGCATTCTTTTCTTTCTACCACATTCCATTAATTTTTGATCAAATCAAAATGAATGAAATTTTACACACCGTAGTGACATTCGCGTTATTCTTATCTGCCATCTTTATGTGGTGGTCTGTGGTCGATGTGACGAAAAATCAAAAAACGCTACATGGGCTCAAAAAAATTGGATTTATTATAGGAAGTGCCGTATTAATTACACCCGCTTGTGCGCTTATCATTTTTGCAAGTGACCCGATGTATGCTACTTATACAGATGCAGATGCTTGGCAAAAAGCGATGGAGCTTTGTGTTCCAGCATCGACTCTTTCCCAATTATCTTTATCTGGACCAGAATTATTTACAAGCATGTCAGCTCATGAAGATCAACAGCTTGGCGGAATCATTATGAAAATTATCCAAGAGCTCATTTATGCTGTATTGTTATCGAGTGTATTTTTTGCTTGGTACCGTAATGAGCAAGACCGAGCAGATGAAATTACAGAACAAGCTATTCGCGATCTTCAAACGAGAGTATAAAGACTTAAAGGAGAATTGGAATGACGCTACCCTTATTGCCAACAATCAGTACATTTTTTATTGTACTCAGTGCTATACTAGTCGCAATTGGCTGGTACTTGATCAAGCAAAGAAAAATTGAAGCACATAAAAAAACGATGCTAGCTGCTGCTGCATCCGCATTAACATTCTTTATTATTTACGTATCGCGCACACTTTTTGTTGGAAACACAGCATTTGGTGGACCAGACGATATCAAAATTTATTACACGCTATTTTTAATCTTCCATATTATTTTGGCGACTACAGGTGCTGTGTTTGGTCTTACCACACTTTACTTAGGTCTCAAAAACAACATCGAAAAACATCGCAAATGGGGACCAATTACATCAGTAGTCTGGTTTTTTGTAGCTATTACAGGAGTCGCTGTCTATTGTCTTCTTTACGTATTCTATACGGGTGGAGAAACGACTTCACTTTTTAAAGCAATATTAGGGAATTAATAAAAAGCCTTTCCGATCACTTTGATCGGAAAGGCTTTTACTATAGTTTGAAATCTAATTTAATAATGCCAGCTTCTTTAGCTGTCGTGAAAATGATAACGACCAATGGGCCTACGATAAAGCCTACCAAGCCAAATAATTTAGCTCCAATAAACATCGCAATCAACACGGCTAGAGGGGACAAGCCCATCTGTGCACCCATCACTTTTGGTTCAACTGAACGTCGAATAATCAGTAAGATAACTGCTAGTATGGAGAGTTTAGTACCTAGAGCAATGTTTCCCATAGCAAATGCACCAATGGCCCATGGAGCAAGGACAATGATAGAGCCTAAAATAGGAATGACATCAATGATCCAAATGAAGATAGACATTACTAAAGCATATTCTGGAATAATAATGTAGAGCCCAATCAAACTAACAAGTAAAATAATAAAGCTGACAAGAACCTGCGCTTTCATAAAGCCAAAAATAACACGTTTGATTCCAGAGTACATAAAGAGTACTTTATCTGCCGTTTCATTGGAGAAATAACTGAAAAATTTTCCGCGTAACGCAGGGAGGTCGAGCATGAATAAGAATAAGGCAATTAAAAATACAATGAAGCTAACAAGTAGATTTGGAATTTCAGTAAGTAAAGCCGTAATATTTTCATAGTTCACTATGGCAAGGAGCGATTGTTGCAAACTTGTAAGTGTGGAATCAACTTCTTGTTGAATAGATTCTACGACTTCTAGTGGTAGTCCAGCTGTCATATCAAATAATTTATTTTGAATATTGATCCAAATGCCGCCTAAATCATTTAGATAGGATGGGAAGGCTTTTGACCATTCGATAATGCGTGAAATTAATGAAGTAATCATAAAGTAAAATAAGAGGATAAACAATCCGAACGTTAGTGTGTAATTCACTATTACGGAAGTTTTGCGGCTCAACTTAAAGCGATTTTGTGAAAAATGTACAAGTGGTTCAACAAAAATGGCAACAAGTAATGCCAAAATGATAGGTACCGAGACCGGCAAAATGACAAGTGCGAGAATAGCTAAGATAGTTAGTAAAATAATATTTCGTACTAGTGTACGATCGATTCGTTTCACTTTCACTGCATGCGCTCCTTTAGAAGTAGGTAAGAAAAAAGAGTAGAGTGACCTCTACTCCTTTCAAATTATGCGCGAATCTCAAATGCTTGTAAGTCAGCACGGATAGCTGCAAGCGTTTGTTCACATGATTTTAGTAAGTGTTTTGGGAACACTTCATCTTCTCCGTATTCAACACCGTGTGGATAGTAGTGCTTTCCAACAACCGGCTTCATTAGAGTCATCATCGCATCGTGTGCACCGACATCTCCATCCGTTGTATACGTAAACACGCGAAGGTAATATGTGCCCTCACGAATTACAAACTTCTTGTCATACGTAGCACGCTCATAGTCCCATGCACCAGCACGAACCATTCCATGTTTGTTCATAATGTCATCCAGTAGGTTCAAATCCACTACTAAATTCTCTAGACCAGTATTTTCAAAATACATGGAACACCCTCCTTTAGGTTTTCACCCTATTTCTTCTACTTAATAGTATAGGAAAATATGATCTGATGCAATGACAACATTGTGTCAGAACAGCGCTCACTGCTATACTAAAATGAAAAGGGAGGAGAGCAGATGAACAATTTAGCGAAGTTATTTATAGCAGCAGTTATAGTTGTCTTTGCTTTCGTCTTATTTGATCAACCGGTTCAAGAAAATGAGCTTTTAACAGAAGAAAGACAAACAGGACAAGTATTGCCTCAAGAGAATTTGACAGACTCAACTCCTGATTACAATGTTTTTTCGCGACCGAAAGAAGGAGTCTCGACTTTTGTAGGGAAACCAATTGAAGAATGGCGAAAGGCTTATGGTGATCCACTTCGAATCGAACCTTCTTTGTATAATTATGAATGGCATATTTATAAACATGATGTGATTAGTTATCAAATGGTGGGTGTAGAAGATGGCATCATTAATCAAGTATATGCTGCCGGAGAAGATGCACAGGTCAATCCTTATAAGGTGGGGCAATCACTCGAAGAGATTTATAGGTTCACATTAGTGCTTCCTGAAATCGGACTGGAGTTAAATGACAGCACCTATGTCCTGTCATTGAGTCCTTCCGATACACAACGCCGAATCTTGGTTCAATATGAAGGTTTATTCGCCCAGTTGTATATTGATACATTCGACAACGAGCTAGAGGGCGTAAGATTTATTACACCTGAAGTTCTTTTAATGCACAGAGCTTACGATACGTACTATGAGGGTGAAATGATCGAGATGACGTACCCAACCTCGACGATTCAAAATGCTGTCGACCGTGCAGCGGAACGAGAATTAATTGATTTGACGAATTTGTATAGAATGCGCCATGACTTGGAACCGTTGAAGCCTTACCCGGCTCTTGCCCAGATTGCTCGGAGTTACAGTGAAGAACTGGCTAAGAGTGAGACAGTGATGCAAGAGGAGTTTGAGCTCTCTAAGTACGAGGATAAGCTGAAAGAGTTTTCCATTCCCTATGAAAAAGCAGGTGGAAATAGTGCTGCGCTATACCGTGATCCAATAGAGGCTGCTAATGGTTGGATGAATTCAAAAGAGCACAGGGAGACCATTTTAGAACCTTCTTACACACACTTAGGTGTGGGTATATTTGCACAATTTTATACTCAAAACTTTATTGAGCTTGCTGAGGAAGATCCCGAATAAGTGTACCGCTGCCTTCAGTCAAATAAGACTGAATGGTTAGCGGTATTTTATGTTTCGCGGCAAATTGGGCGGCTCTTTGTTGGATGACTTCAAGTTCACAGAGTTGTTGATGAGTTAGACTTTTTGCGACGCAAGAAGATTCAGGTGGAAAATAGGCACCCTCCACATCTTTGAAAAAAATTGCTTCGCACTGAAAATAATGAGCAAATAATAACGCAGTAAAATCACTCCCACCTCGTTCAAATGTAGTGAAATAAGCTTCTTTTGTAACATAATGAAACCCTGGCACTACTGTTACAGAATATGTCTGAACACTTTCTTCACAATGTTTCATTTGAGAAGGGTGTAGCAAGCTGTCACCAACCAATCCAGCATTTGTTCCATAAAGCAGATTGCAAGAAATTCCGTTAGTTTTGATGAGAGCTGTCAGTAGGGAGGCTGATATGAATTCACCACTGCACTTTACTAACTCAAGTTCTGCTGAACTCGCTTCCCAAGGTGCGAGGGAAAGAAGTGTGTCAGTTGCATAGGGGTCACCTTTTCGACCCATTGCCGAAACAATGACTACTATGTGATGGCCACTATCAACAGCCATTTTAATTTTTGCTAAAACCTGTTGTCTAGATTCTTCCGTTTGCATTGCCCATCCTCCGTATTTGTGGATGACAACGGTATGTGCTTTCCCATTCCTTCACCTCCTGACATATAGTAGTGCACGTACTAAATTACTGTATGTATCAACACTTAATCTGTGTAAGGAAGTGGAAGATGATTGTTTCATTAGTAATTGATTCTGTCTATTGGAAGCCAAGCATTGCGGAAATCCCATATAGTCTAGAAACGTTGTCGGATCACTCCAAACATCAAGCAGATGCCATCTTAATTAATGAAAGAAATGCCCACTATTTTTCCTCGAAACCCAGTTGTGGAGTTCAACTAGCTTTTCAAAATTCTTCGCTCTTCTTGTTACAAGTGACTGATGCCCAACTAGTTATTGAAAATTACACACGTTACTTCTTCTCTAGTTGCCGTTCGATTAATCACTGGGTAGGGGTAACGGGAACTAACGGCAAAACAACTACTGTCTATTACTTAGAGCAACTTCTTTCCGATCATTATGCTGTAGCTACAATTGGGACGTTAGGAGTTCGCATTAAAGGCGAAAAAGTTAAAGAGGCCTTTAGCTCAAATACAACATTGCCACTACTAGAATTAATAAAAGCTGCAAAATTAGCTGTTGCATCAGGATGTGAAATTATTTTGTTAGAGGCTTCCTCGATTGGGTTTGTTGAGGGGCGGCTAAACAATATTCCGTTTAGTTGTATAGTTGCCCATGAAGTGTCACATGATCACCTGGACTACCATGGTTCATTCAACCATTACTTAGACGTGAAGCAACAAATTGTCCAATTGGCTAGCTGCTGCGTGGTCACAAAACCTGCTTATTTACAGGGCCTAAAATCTAAAAATTCTCTTGTTGTATTACCAACTTCAGATTTGCACAAATTAAACGAAGCAACAGCTGTCAGTTGTTGTGAATTTTTGCGACTCAGCTACACGAAAAAAAAGCTAACCTCTCCGCCAGGTCGCTATGAAGTAATTACTATAGGAGACGTAAGGGTAGTGATTGATTTTGCTCACACGCCTGATGCTTTACAAAAATTAGTGGATTCATTCCAAGGGAGTAAAACTTTAATTATTGGCTGTGGGGGAGATAGAGATCGCGCGAAAAGGGAAGTAATAGGGCAAATAGCAGAAATCCAGTGCAACCGGGTTATCATCACAATGGACAATCCACGATTTGAAGACAGTTTACAGCCACTGTTGGACATTAAAAAAGGCGCACCAAGCGCGCTCATCCTGGCAGACAGACGAGCCGCAATTTGGTACGCACTTACTACTAGTAAACAAGGAGATATCGTTATCATTGCTGGTAAAGGCAATGAACCCTTCATTGAGTATAGAGAAGTTAAGATTCCTTACACTGATCGCTCTGTTATTGAGGAGTGGGTAAATCAATAACAAAGAAAGAGCCTGTTGCATAAGCTATTCGCGTGCCTTGTGTATCATAAACCGATCCTTCAAGCACAAGCGTTTGACGGCCTTTGTGCAAGTAGGAAGCAATACTGTAAACATGAGCATCAGTTGTTGCCTTCGTGTAATGAATCGTTAAATTTGTAGTAACGGCACCTTTACCAACGGGACGTAGCTCTTTATTGACAAGGAAGCCCATCGCGTTGTCAATCAGAGTTGCTAGTATACCGCCATGTGGCATGCCAAATGAGTTGACGGTCAAAGGGGTAACGGGCATTTCGACACGACACGTATCTTCAGGGAATGAGATATCAAACTGAAAGGCTGCATTTATGTAAGTTGTGTAAAGTCCTTGTCGTTTATCCTTAAGACCTTGGACGAACGAGGTTAATAGGTGTTGTTCAGTTTCTGAAGCTTGTTCGTAAAAGCTTTGAATGGTTTCAGTGGATTGCAAGATAGTTTGCCCCTTTACTAAAGTTTGGTATGATGAAATGGGAGGGATCATCATGCAGATGACATCTGACTGGAGCGACATCTTAGATCATGTCGATGAACTGAATGAGTTCATCATGACTTCTGAAATCGTTGCAGCCTATCATAAAGCCTACCAGGATGTCTACTCGACACCTGAAGTAGCAAGAGTAGTCCATGAATTTTCACGTCTGAAAGAGACGTATGAAGAAGTCCAGCGATTCGGGAAGTACCATCCGGACTATAAATCGATTAATACTAAGATTCGCGTCAAAAAGCGTGAGATGGACCTGATTCCGCAAGTGACGGAGTTAAAGGCAGCTGAAAATGATGTGCAAGATTTATTAGATGAACTTAGCTTATTACTTGCGCACGCTGTATCTCATGATATAAAAGTACCTGTCAGCAATCCCTTTTTCCAGAGTGCGACAGGTTCTTGTAGTACAGGATGCGGCACTGGCTCTGGCTGTGCGTGTTCTGCTTAAAAGCTCCTTCGGGGGCTTTTTATTTTGTGCCAAATTCTGTGAGTTCAACGGCTAGATCGGGGCTATCTGTGACAATTCCATCTGCCCCTTTAGCAATCAGTTGTATCATTTGTTGTGGGTCATCAATCGTCCAATAATGTACTTTGATATTGAGTGAATGTAGAAATTGTATGAAACCACGAGTATCTAGACGAATCGATTTATGATTTACAGGGAGTTGAAAGACGTCAGCTTTTGGATGATAGAGATGTTTAAACTGACTAGTATAAGCGGCATAAGCTTTTCGAACTTCTTTTTCTCCAGCCCCTAAGGCAACTCTGTTCTGTGCATACAAGTTGAAGCGATCGATTTGCTCATCATAAAAGCTAGTAACGACCACACGGTCTAAAGCATTTGCTTCATCTAAAATCCTCCAAAGTCTAGAAGGCATTAACGATCCTTCATAAGAGGAGGGTGAATCCTTCATGTCCATATTGATATAGAGAAACGGATAACGTTCTAATAATTCTTGTAATGTAATAATTTTAGCTTTTTTCAATTCCTCATCAGTTAAGAGGTCACGTTTTTCAAAGCGTTCACTAAAGTCAATTGCTTGCACTTCTTGAAGAGACATTTGGCTTATGCTGCCGGTTTGTCCACTAGTGCGGTCAACTGTATCATCGTGAAATACAATGATGTGTTCGTCCTTCGTCATACGCAAATCAATCTCAAACCCGTGGACTCCTAATTCAGCCGCTTTTTCAAAAGCCAAGAGTGTGGATTCAGGAGCCAGATTGGATCCTCCGCGATGAGCGAGTATGCAGGTTGCTTCAGTTGATAGAACTTTCTTTATTGCACGTGGCTGGGGATTTGAAAGTGCTTTAGATCCAGCCCAAGCAGTCCCTGCTGCGGCTGCGACAAATAAAGCAATCGTTCGTTTACGTGTCATGCGGGTAGCCTCCAATTAGATTCAGTTTTCAGATTTTCCCTGCTGTGGTAGACTTAACTTACTATGAATACACCAAATCTGCAACTACCGAAAGCGAGGAATGGGAATGATTCAAAGACAAGGTCTGATTGTTTATGTCAACCATTTAAAACATGCGAAAACCTTACGGAAATATGGCCATGTTTACTACATTTCTCGTAAATTAAAATATGTGGTTCTTTACACTAATCAAGAAGACATAGATACTGTCACTACTAAACTTTTAAAATTACCGTTTGTTAAAAAATTAATGCCTTCAGAACGTCCTTCTATTAAAACTGAGTACGAGAACTCAAAGCCTGATAAAGCAAAAGAATACGATTACAAAATCGGCCTATGATAATGGTGGTAGCAAGTGATTCAACCGCATAATGGCGATTAGCGACTGGTAGTAATGCTCTACTGAACCAAATTCACTTGAATGCTTCACCTCAAGCGTCACAGGAACAATATCCAAATCAGCCATCGTTTGTTCAAATGCAAGCTGCCTGCCTGTTTTCGGAAGTTGGTGCGGGATCCCTTCTCTGCAACAATAAATGGGTATAAAAGGAACGTCTCCAGCTGGTTTTAATGCCAGTGCCAAGGAGACACTTTTTTTGTCATTTTTCGTTCCGTGTAAAATGAAGGCATGGTGAATACGGTGTTTGTTAGTACGTGCTAGTTCACATAGTTCGAATACATCTCCGTATCCTTCACCAAGCTCAATAAAGCGTTGAATCATAGTGTAACGTCCTTTCTTGTTTAAGCTACTTATGTTAATTTACTAAATATCGCACCAATTGGAAAGGGGGGAGATGATGCGAATCGTCTCGGGAACACGCAAAAGTATTCCATTAAAAGCTTTACCGGGTGAGGCTACACGTCCAACTACTGATAAAGTGAAAGAGTCACTTTTTAATATTTTAGGGCCTTATTTTGACGGAGAACACGTTTTAGACCTGTTTGCAGGATCAGGCGGTCTCGGATTAGAAGCTTTAAGTCGCGGTGCTTCACACGCCTTGTTTGTCGAGAAGAATGGCAAGGCTGTTCAAGTCATAAAAGAAAATATCGATAAGACCCGATTCTCTGACCAGGCAGAACTTTATAAGATAGATGCAAAATATGCAATCGAGCGCATGGTGCAAGAACAGAAAAGTTTTGATTTAGTGTTTTTTGATCCCCCTTATGCACAAGTGCAATTGTATGGATTAGCTAACGCCCTATTTGAAAAAGGATTAATAGCTAAAGATGGAATTGTAGTATGTGAGCACGACAGAAAACAAGATATAGAACATCTTATTCCATTAGCGACCTGTTACCGGAAAGAAGTTTATGGTAGCCTGGCTATCTCATTTTTTGAACAGACTACCTCTATTTAAAGGAGATCACGTATATGAAAATTGCAGTCGTGCCAGGATCATTTGACCCTATTACGAATGGCCATTTAGACATTATCACACGAGCATCCGTGATATTTGACAAAATTAAAGTGGTTGTGTTGAACAATTCCTCCAAAAACCCTTTGTTTACAGTAGAAGAACGAATGCGCTTAATCGAACAATCCACTGCCCATCTGGGTAATGTGGAAGCAGATACGTTCTCAGGATTATTAGTGGATTATGCAAAGCAAGAAAATGCACAAGCTATCATTCGCGGGCTAAGAGCAGTATCAGATTTTGAATATGAAATGCAAATCACATCCATGAACAGAAAACTAAACGATCAAGTTGAGACGCTTTTCATTATGACGAAAAATGAATATTCTTTCTTAAGCTCTAGTATTGTGAAAGAAGTAGCAAAATATGAAGCCCAGCTCCATGAATTTGTACCAGCTCCCGTAGAGAAGGCCTTGCGTGAGAAATTTACAAAAGAATGATGAAGCCGAGTGCTTCATTTTTTTATGCCAGACAGTAAAGAATGAGTCCCAATACGAGCATCGTTAGCAATCGTGTAGCCCAATAAGGGGCAAAAGAAATTCCTAACCCTCGTAATAGCAGGTAATTTTGGAGATGAATACTCATACCTGTAAATCCAATCAGCAAACCGTAATAAAAAAGAGGTACATTTAAATCGGCAAATTGTTCTATACCAGCTGACAGTTCTAATACGCCATAAAGTATGGCGGCAAATGAATCGGGCAATACGAAGGTTTGAACCAACACTTCAGCGAGTGAGCTGCTGACAATAACAGACACCGCAATAATTGTTAAAGTCTCTGAAATGGATAAGAAGAAAGACTGAGCAGGTCGACGTGGCAAGGAAACAGCAGGTTCAAGTGTTGAACTTTTGCGTAATAGCCAAAGGATGAATATACTCAAATTAATACCATGCAGCAATAAGTAAAGCGTTATCCCAATCATTCGATCATTAAGACTCGCAATTCCTACAAAAGCGATTAAAAACATAGGGCTAGGAAATTGCAACGCAGCAAGCAACCAAGCGGGGGACTTTAATCGCCCTTGCTCATAAGCCTGTTTCACGAGTAAAGCGCCATTAGGATAACCACCTACCGATGCCAAACAATACATCCAAAAAGCCGACGGAGATGTAGTTTTTCGAGTGACCGTGTGCATGAATAGCTTGGAAAATGTTAAAAATGGAAGCAGATATGGTACTAGCACAGTCAAAAACAGGGTGAGCCCACTCGTAGCACCTTCGAAAGAAGCGACAGGGAAAAACAGACCAAGTACCATCATGATCAAACAGCTTAATTGGATGAGTTGGTGAACGGGAGTCAACTCCTACAAGTTTTTAATGGAGACGAGTGCATCTAGAGTTAGATAGCTAACGGAAATGAGGAGAACAGATGAAGAGATGGGCAGGACCATTTGGAATTCTAGCTGCATTATTATTTTTGTTTTATCCGTTGGATTATTATATTTCAAAACCAGGTGGCGCATACGAACTGTCACCGATAGTCGAGGTAGAAGCAAAAGACCGTGGGGATGAAGGGGAATTGCGCTTGTTAACCATTGCATTATCAAAAGCGACGCCCGCCACCTATATATATCAGTCTTGGCGTGATCCCGAACATCTCATGAAAGCGAACCAAATTCGCAGAGAAGATGAAGATGATGAAGCTTACGAAGTGAGACAGTTAAAATTGATGTCGAATTCGCAATTGAATGCTATACAGGTAGCCTATGATAAGACAGGGTACCCTTATGAACTTGTAAACAATGGATTGTTTATTTATTCTGTAGTGAAAGAAAGCCCGGCAGATGGCATTTTAAAGCCAGGTGATCGCATTCAAGCAATTGATGGGTCGACCGATGTAAGTGAGACAGCACTGCAAGAATTTATTTTAACAAAAGACGTAGGAGACACTATTAACTTAACGATTGACCGAGATGGTGAAAAGCAACAAGTGACCATTACATTAGGAAGCATTCCTGAATTGCCGGATCGCCCAGCAGTTGGGATTTCGTATCAGCAAGATCAAGAGATTACTACGGAACGAGAAGTCGTATTTCAGTCTGAAGAAATCGGTGGGCCTTCTGCAGGTCTTATGTTCACGCTTGAAATCATGAATCAACTTGTTGAGGGAGATTTGACCAAAGGTTACCGTATTGCAGGTACTGGTGAAATAGCGGGGGATGGCACTGTAGGTCGCATTGGCGGTATCGACTTAAAAGTCGTCGCAGCTGCTAACGAAGAGGTGGATTTCATGTTTGCGCCAGACGATGTAATTGCCGCAGACATATTAGAACAAAATCCAGATTTACAAAGTAATTATCAAGATGCTCTTGACGCTAAGGAAGAGCTTGGTTTAGACATTGAAATTGTACCTGTTAAAACAATTGATGATGCACTGGACTATTTAGAAAAACTGCCTCCTAAATCCTAAGAGGCAGTTTTTTATGTTCCGTTCCAACTAAATCGTGTAGCTTCGCCGATGAAAAGCCCAAGTAATAAAGGTCTGAAGAACGACTATCATGAGCCAAGAATGGAGAATCACTGCTAGCTAAACGAGAAACAAGTGGGAGCAAGAAGTCCTTTTTATATTGATTTAAATACGCTTGCCCAGCTTTCGTCATACCAAGAAGACGTATGGCATCCGGCATCTCTCTAGAACGTTGAGTTTCTAAAAAACCGGTATAAATATGTGTCACCATTCGTTGTAATCTAGTCCAGGTATAACGTTTTGATTTTAAATTGTGCATAAATTGAGTATAACTAGTAGAGGATTTGGCATGTTTGTGAATAGCATGTTCAATTCCTTCAGTGACTTCTGCATGTTGTTTCAGCTGTTCTGGCGTCTTGGACAAAATAGCATAGCGCAGTGTTGGCCAAAATTCCTCCCAGCTAGCAAATTGTTGGTACTCTTCATTCCAATTTTGCAACAATCGGTATGTAGTAACAGGAACATGTTCTCCAGGAATCGTCAATGTTTCAAATAATGAGTGACGAATACCGGTAGCACTAGCGATTGCTTGTCCTTCTTCGATAAAGTCGTGATAGCCTGCCCCGATTCGTTGAATAGTGAGCGGTTGAATAGTTTTATCATACGCGGCTTCTACATAATGAAAGCCAAGTATATTGTTTGGTAGAGACAAATCAACGGATTTAGCACTGTCTGGATTTAGACTTTGAAAAGCATCCTGTAAAGCCATTGGGTAGCTCTTGCCACTAGAGAGCGACTCTTTGATTTGTAGATTGTAGCGCTGTTGATTGGAGTGAATAAGCGAATGAGTGGTTAAAAAATCTTCTACTCGACCATGTTCACTTCCAAATACAAACGTTTCACACTTCAAATGATCTAATAGATGGATAGCACCCTGTGCAAATTCTTTAGCAGACGCTGTAGCATAGCGGTAAGGTAACTCGATGACAAGATCCACGCCACTTGATAAGGACATTTCAGCGCGCGTCCACTTATCTACCAGAGCCGGCTCACCACGTTGCAGGAAATTTCCTGACATCACGGCGATTACTACATCTGCACCTGTCACTTCGAGTGCTTGTTGAACATGATAAGAATGTCCATTATGAAAAGGATTATGCTCCACAACTACACCTGTCGCTTTCAATTTTCATCGCTCCTTCGTATACTAGTATCAGTATACGTGCATAGAAAACAGGTGACAAGAAATTATCTTGACATCTATTTCTGCACGTTATATAATCAACTTTGTTGTCTTGAGGTGATAAACGTATGAAATGGACAATTCATCAATTGGCGAAATACCGTCGCAGTCATATGGATATTGACGAAGAAGTTCATCTTCCTGAACTGATGAAACGAAATCCTGAGATTCGGCACGTATCACCCGTACATGTAAAGGCCCGTTGCACAGTTGGTGCAGCGAGTTTAACTTGCCACTTTCAGTTAGAAGGACACCTCATTTTACCATGTTCAAGGACATGGGAAGATGTTGAATTTCCATTTTCGATTGATTCAACAGAAATGTTTGATTGGTCAGAGCATGCTGCAGAAAGCGAGAATGTCCATCCTGTTGAAGGAGACGTAATTCACGCCGACCCAGTTTTGGAAGAATTGATTCTTTTGACTATTCCTCTACAAGTTTTTAAAGAAGATGCAGACGAGCGGAGGCCGGAAGGCGGAAGCTTTTGGAGTTATGCAACGGAAGAAGAGCTGAAGGAAAAGGAAGCTGGCGAACAAAAAACGGATCCAAGACTTGCTGAATTAGCTAAGTATTTTGATCAAACAGACGATTAGATCTGTAAGGAGGTGCCATCAATGGCTGTACCATTTAGAAGAACTTCTAAAACTGCAAAAAGAAAGCGTCGTACGCATTTCAAACTATCTGTACCAGGTATGGTTGCATGCCCTAACTGTGGTGAAGCAAAATTGGCTCACCGCGTATGTAAGTCATGCGGTCACTACAAAGGGAAAGAAGTTGTAAGCAAATAATTCAGTATTTGCGCAACACTGTTTTAGAACATAAATACTGATAACTTTTAGAGTTATCCGTATAATAAAGACTACCAGAGAGACCATGGCTCTTTGGTAGTCTTTTTTTTATGGGAGGAAATTGGATGAGTTTTCGCATCACTCAATTGGACGGTATCGTTCAGTTTCAAATTACAAGACCAGAAATACATAACGCGGTCAATCATGAAGTGATTGACGGCATCGCACTCTTTATCGAAAGACTTGCTAAACCCGATGTTCATTTTGGTGTCATCACGGGAGAAGGGAACCGAGCGTTTTGTAGCGGGGGAGACCTTAGCGTCTTTCATTCCTTACGCACCGAACAGCAAGCGTGGGAAATTCACGAACGCATGGCTACTCTTCTTTATGAACTCGCCATACAACCCGTACCGATTATTGCATTAGTCAATGGAACAGCTATTGGTGGAGGAGCTGAAATTGCTTCAGCTTGTGATTACCGTCTCGTTCATACAGATGCTAAAGCAGGTTTTGTTCAAGGTCGCTTAGCCATAACTTCAGGCTGGGGAGGGACAACTCTCTTGCAGGTGAAAGGGATGGCCTATGATCAACTACTTCGATTTACAACAGAAGCAGAGCCACTTTCTGCGCACGAATTAGCTAAACTTAATTGGGCAACAGAAGTGTTTGAAGGAGATAAATGGGCAGCTTTAGCAGACTTTTTAGTAAAAATGAAACAACATCATCCAAGTGTAGCGAAGGCCTATAAAAAAATAGTGACTGCTCCCCTACGCGAAAAAGCAGTACTGGATCGCATAATGCAAGAAGCCAAAACATGCGCTGAACTATGGGAACAACCTGCCCATCATGAAGCCGTCGATCGTTTTTTATCCCGCAAAAAATAAAAAGTGCGGACAATTTGAATTAATTTGTCAATTCATAGTTGAAATCGCTTTCATCTTTCGTATAGACTTAGAAAGTGTGGGGAAGGGGAGAAATGTTATGAAACGTATTTTAATTGCGAATCGGGGAGAAATCGCAAGCCGCATTATACGGACCTGCAACAAAATGGGGATTGAGACTGTAGCTGTCTATTCAGAGGCAGATGCAACTATGCCATTTGTAAAACAGGCAACTGTTGCACATTTGATTGGACCTGCGCCAGTCAATCAATCGTATTTAAATAAAGAGGCTATTATAAAAATCGCTAAACAAGAACAAGTGGATGCCATCCACCCAGGCTATGGCTTTTTATCAGAGAATGCTGAATTTGTTCGAGAAATCGAAAAAGCAGGTATTCGTTTCATCGGTCCATCAGCTGACACGATTGACAAGATGGGTGACAAGATTGCTTCTCGTGAGACGATGAAGCAAGCGAATGTGCCGGTGGTTCCAGGAACAGAAGTCGGGCTATCCACAGCAGAAGAAGCAGTTGCTTTTGCAAACGCAATAGGATACCCAGTCATGCTGAAAGCTTCTGCTGGTGGAGGCGGTATTGGGATGGTCAAATGTGAAAACGAGCAAACGCTCGCTCAACAATTTACTGGTATCAAAACGCGCGCTAAAAATTATTTTGGCAATGATGCCGTATTTGTTGAAAAATTTATAGATCCTGCCCGCCATATCGAAGTGCAGATTTTTGGGGATGCGCACGGTTCGGTGTATCACTTATATGAGCGCAATTGTTCCGTTCAACGAAGAAACCAAAAAGTGATTGAAGAAGCTCCTTCACCTGCATTGTCAGAAAAAACGAAACAAGAGCTATATGCAGCGGCAGTAAAAGCAGCTGAAGCTGTTCAGTATAAAAATGCGGGCACCGTCGAATTCATTATGGACGAACAAGAAAACTTTTATTTTCTTGAAATGAATACGCGGTTGCAGGTGGAGCATCCCATTACAGAGTTAATTACCGGTCAAGATTTAGTTGAATGGCAATTACGCACCGTTATGGGTCAATCTCTTCCAATCACAAGCCAAGAAGATTTGGAGAGCCATGGTCATGCTCTTGAGTTTCGACTTTATGCAGAAGATTCGGACCGTTTCATGCCATCACCTGGAAAACTTGAGAAACTTGTTTTTCCGGAAGGTGAAGGAATTCGAATCGATTCTGGTTATGAAGAAGGCACTAACGTGACACCTTATTATGATCCGATGATTGCAAAGATTATCATATCAGGTGAAAGTCGTGAGCAAGCACTGGAGCGCGCGAAAGTGGCGTTGCAGCAACTCGATGTACAAGGCGTGAAGTCAAATTTAGCTTTTTTCCAGTCGTTCCTAAACTACGCACCTTTTGAAGAGGGTGTTTATGCTACGAACGTTATTGATCTTTATAGAAAACAAAAAATGGAGGAATCACAATGAAAACACTCGTTTCATCAATGGCAGGTACAGTATTTACTTTAAACAAAGCGGTTGGAGAAGAAGTAGTAACAGGGGATGTTGTACTTGTTCTTGAATCTATGAAAATGGAAATCCCGGTTGAATCAGATCAAACGGGTAAAATTGCTACAATTCTTGTTGCTGAAGGCGATTTTGTCAATGAAGGAGATACTCTCGTAACTTTCGAATAAGACAACTTAGGGGGAGATGGGCATGGTTACAAAACCATACAATGAGCGTCTAGAAGAAAAAGTAGCAACGATTTTTGCAGGGGGTGCATCTAAATACCATGACAAAATGAAAGAGCAAGGTAAATTATTTGTGCGCGATCGTTTAGCTCTTTTATTTGATGATGGGGTTTATAAAGAAGATGCAAAGTTCGCTAATTCAGAAGCGGGAGATTTGCCGGCAGATGGGGTGGTCACAGCGACAGGAAAAGTTGGCGGTCAGATGGTCTGTGTGATGGCAAACGACTCGACAGTCAAGGCTGGTTCATGGGGTTCACGAACTGTTGAAAAAATTATTCGTATACAAGAAGTCGCTGAAAAAAATCGCTTGCCTTTACTCTATTTAGTAGACTCAGCGGGGGCTCGAATAACTGACCAATTAGATATGTTCCCTAATCGTCGTGGAGCGGGTCGCATATTCCACAATCAAGTCAGATTATCAGGGTTTATCCCGCAAATCTGCTTGCTCTTTGGACCATCAGCAGCGGGGGGAGCTTATATTCCGGCATTCTGTGACATCGTAGTCATGGTTGATGGCAATGCGTCCATGTATTTGGGCTCACCACGTATGGCAGAAAAGGTCATCGGAGAGAAAGTGACGTTAGAAGAAATGGGTGGAGCCCGCATGCACTGTACAGTGAGTGGTTGTGGGGATGTTCTAGCAGAAAGCGAAGAACAAGCTATTGAAATGGCAAAGTCATACTTAGCGCTCTTTCCCGCAAACTTCTTAGAGAAGCCTCCAGTACTTGAGGCAGTGAATCCAAAAGTTGGACGTTCTCTAGAAGAAATCATTCCTGAAAATCAAAATGCTCCATTCGATATGTATGAGGCAATTGATCAGTTGATTGATGAAGGCAGCTTCTTCGAAATTAAGAAACTCTTTGCAGCTGAACTAATTACAGGACTGGCGCGAATTGATGGGAAACCGGTCGGCATAATTGCTAATCAACCAAAAGTTAAAGGCGGCGTATTGTTTATTGATTCGGCAGACAAAGGAGCTAAATTTATATCCTTGTGTGACGCATTCCATATTCCATTGTTGTTCTTAGCTGATGTTCCTGGCTTCATGATTGGAACGAAAGTGGAACGTGGTGGGATTATCCGTCATGGTGCAAAACTAATTGCGGCTATGAGTTCAGCTACTGTGCCAAAAATCTCTGTTGTTGTACGCAAAGCGTATGGAGCAGGCCTTTATGCAATGGCTGGTCCTGCTTTTGAACCAGATGTCTGTTTGGCACTGCCGACTGCGCAGATTGCTGTAATGGGACCTGAAGCAGCTGTTAATGCCGTCTATTCGAATAAAATCGAGTCCATTGAAGATCCGAAAGAAAGACTTGCTTATGTGCAAGAGAAACATGCAGAATATAAAAAGGAAATTGATATTTACAAACTGGCGTCAGAAATGATTGTTGATGAAATCATCGCCCCGTCTCAGCTTCGTCAAGAACTGGTAGATCGGTTGGCTCTTTATGAAACAAAGGATATCCCAGCGCCACCACGTAAGCATCCTGTATTTCCTGTATAAATGGTCTACCCCTTGGGGTAGGCTTTTTTCTCACTAAAGGAGGTGGGCATGTGAAAATTGCTATAATTGGAGCGGGTGCAGTCGGGCTTTTAACCGCCAAAGTGTTAGAAGACAAAGGGCATGATGTCACACTGATTGTCAGAAGTCCTAAAGAAGGCCCTGTATTGTTTCAAACTACTGCTGGCGAAGTGCAGTTAGTCGCTTTCAAATTAACGACTGATTGGGAGTTGATTGCACAGATGAACTTAGTCATCGTCGCAACGAAGACCTATCATTTGAATGGAATCCTCTCGCAATTGATGGCAGTTACTTGTCCCATACTATTTCTACAAAATGGACTAATTAAAGATCAAGTGGAACAAACCCTTGATTGTTCTCGCGTTTTATATGGTAGTGTGGATCATGGAGCTCTATTAGAGGGAGATATGCTGATGCACATGGGAGAAGGAACCATACGTTTTGGAGGAAATGAAAAATTTCGTCACAGTTTAAATGAACTCGCTCCTGCTTTGATTTGGGAAGACAAAATCGAAGATATTCTCTTTCGCAAAGCGATTTTAAATACGCTCATCAACCCATTGACGGCATTAGTCGATGTGCCGAACGGAGAGCTGTGGTCTAACCAAGACTTGCAACGTGCGGTCATCTCTCATTATGATGAGTTACATATGGCATTTCCAGAAGTCGAGCAACACGTCACTTTAGACGAAGTATTTGAGCTAATTAAACGTACCCGACTAAATTCATCCTCTATGCGTAAAGATGTTTTGCAGGGCTCTCAAACAGAAGCTTCAGCAATTCTACTTCCTTTAATCGAGCGCGCAGAGAAGGCCAATAGGTATTTGCCCATCACCTCATATTTATTCCAACTGATTCAATCTAAAAGGAGTGAGAACCATACAGAGCGTCCTTAGCATTTTAATTTTGTTCCCTGTTCTTGTTTTTTTAAGTGTATGGTTTGTTGCAAAGGCTGCGAGAGTCCGAAAGAAGAAGAGGACTAGGCTGGCTGCTGACAGTACTACGATTGTTTTGTTTTTTGCAGTCGCTCTTCTTTTTGACTGGCTAGGTGTTCCCAATGCTTTTACAAACTTGTTGTTATTCTTATTGTTTATTGCCATTATTTTTATCCTTGTATTATGGAAAAATAAGAGCGATGTGGGACCAAGTATCGTTTTTCGAATCCTATGGCGTATTTATTTTTTAGTACTTTCCATTCTCTATTTCTTAGGTTGGCTGATAGGGTTGTACCGATCTATTTCTCTTTATGTAAGCGGATAGTTTTAATTAGAGATAATCTTTTGCTATACTCGTATACGTATTGAACTCAGAAGAGGTGTCCTTATGAACGTAACCACACATCCACAGCCAAAAGCTTCGGATTTTTATTCTACATATACTTCAAATTTCTCCAGCTTAGATCAGTATTTTACGTATAGCTGGGACAATAACGACTGGACGAAACGGTTTGAAGAACTGTCTTATCCAGCAGAGCGTAGAGAGCAGATGGTTGCTACTATTCGCGAAGGCATGAAGTCTGTAACTCTAAGCAATCAACAAACAAAGAATCTACAACTATTAGCTGAAGGTGCTTCTGTTACAATTGCTGGTCAACAGACTGGTCTGCTAACGGGACCCATTTATTCGATCCATAAAGCAGTAACCGCTATTCATCTTGCTAAGCAGATGACTGAAACTTCTGGAAAACCGGTTGTGCCTATTTTTTGGATGGCTGGCGAAGACCACGACATTTTAGAAGTAAATCACTTCTTCATTGAAAAAAACCGAGACGTCTCCAAGCTTTCGCTTAGTGTGGAACAACTTTCAACAGAAATGGTAGCCAATCGACAAATCGATCAAGCAGAAATGAAGGGTTTACTGAGCCAAGCATTTCATGAACTACCAGAAACCCCTTACACAAAAGAACTTTGGACTTTCTTAATTGAACTTTTGGATGAACATAACTCCTATAAAGAGTACTTCTTGCATGCATTTCAACATTTCTTTGCTCGATATGGACTGTTATTTGTAAATTCTTCAGATCATGCCATGCGAGAACTAGGAAAACCTTTCACTAAATTGCTAATTGAGCGCAATGAAAAAGTTCGTCAAGCGGTCTATCACACAGA